>NZ_JBXARO010000006.1:55873-145291 GCF_058808315.1 Caulobacter sp. GW821-FHT11E11 | reverse complement strand
CGCGGAGCCACTCTCTCATAAGACTTGCGACCAGCAATTTTGGTCACCACAAGTCTCTGAAGACTCCAGAACCTTTCCAAAGCTTCCGCAGATTTAGGCCCATGACGACGCGCGACCGCATTCGGCCGCGCGTGTCTTTGCTGGTCTTGTCAGTCCCAGGATGGCTTGGCGCGGATGATCAGCGGCACGTCGCCCTCGGAGCGCACGGAGACGCGGGCGCCCTGGCGCTCGAAGATCAGGTCCACGGACGCCGCGCCCACGCGCAGGCGCTCGATGCGCAGATGGTCGATGCCGATCGGCAGGCGCGGATCGACCAGGGAGATCTCCTCGCGATTGGCGTCGATCGTGATCCCCAAGCACGCCTGCAGCATCATGAACACCGAACCGGCCGCCCAGGCCTGCGGCAGGCAGGCGACCGGATAGGCCACCGGCGGTTCGCCGGGCGAGCGCGGGAAGCCGCAGAACAGCTCGGGCAGGCGCATGCCCATGCGGCTGGCGGTCTCGAACAGATCCGCCGTCAGGTCGACCACGCCGTCGCGCTCGCCGTATCGCGACAGACCCATCACGCACAGGGCGGTGTCGTGGGGCCACACCGAGCCATTGTGGTAGCTGATCGGGTTGAACCGCGCCTCGCCCGTGGCCAGGGTGCGTACGCCCCAGCCGGAGTTGAAGTTCGCCGACAGCAGCTGATCGGTGACCTTGCGGGCGCGTTCGGGCGAGGGCAGGCCACAGAACAACAGGTGCCCCGGATTGGACGCCAGCGTTCGGCACAGGTCGCCCTTGCCGTCCACCGCGATGCCGTAGAAGCCGCGATCCTCCATCCAGAACAGGTCTTCCACCTTCTGGCGAAGAGTCTCGGCCTTCTGCTGCCAGGTCGCGGCCAGCTCGGCCTCACCCCGGCGCTCGGCCAAGCGGGCCATGCCGCGATAGGCGGCGAAGGCGTAGCCCTGCACCTCGACCAGGGCGATCGGGCCGGAGGGGTAGCGGCCGTCAGTGTGGAAGACGCTGTCCTCGCTGTCCTTCCAGCCCTGGTTGGAGAGGCCGCTGTCCTGGCCACGGGCGTAGTCGATCAGGCCGTCGCCATCGCTGTCGCCGTCGTTCTCGATCCAGTGCATGGCCCGGATCAGGGCGGGCCATAGCTCGTCGATCAGCTTGTCGTCGCCGGTGCGCTGCTGGTAGGCGCCGGCCAGGGCTACGAACAGCGGCGTGGTGTCGACGCCGCCGTAGTAGCGGCCGAACGGCACCTCGCCCATGGCCGGCATCTCGCCCTTGCGGGTCTCGTGCATGATCTTGCCGGGGGCGCTGTCGCGGAAGGTCGAGCGCTCCTGGGCCTGGTGGGCGGCCAGGTAACGCAGCACGCCCTTGGCCAGCGACGGCTCGAACCACAGGATCTGCCAGGCGGTGATGATCGCGTCGCGCCCGAAGGCGGTCGAGAACCACGGGATGCCGGCATAGGGGTAGGGGCCGGTCTCCATCTTGGTGGTCAGCAGGGCCAGGTCCGAGCGCGACTTGCCCAGCCACTCGTTGAACAGGCGGCCGGAACTGCTCAGGCGCGCGCCATGCCGGCGGCGCGAGCGCATGTCCCAGCGGGCCCGGGCGGCGGCGTCACGGAATCGCTCGCGGCTGGGCGTGTGGCCGTCGACGATGCCGATCTCGATATAGAGCTCGGTCTCGCCCTCGGCATGCAGCGAGAACATGAACTCGGCCTTGTGCGCACTCAGGCGATAAGGCGCGTCCGAGAAGGTGATGAACGAGGCGCGCTCGACGCCGTCCAGGCCGAGATAGCTGTAGGCCACGCGGCGTCCGTCGACATGGGGCGGGCCCTTGACGCCGCGCTTGGCGCGATGGCTGCCGCGCACCTCGAACATGTCGCGGAAGTCGGCGTCGAATTCGATCGCCATCGGCAGCAGCACGGTGTCACGGCTGTAGTTGACGCAGCGGATGCGCTCGAACAGGCGCTCGCCCCACAGGAAGCGCTTGCGCTCGATGTGCAGGACGCCCGGCGGTCCCATCCGCTCGCCCGGATAGGGCAGGGCCTGGTTGGTGCTGTTGCAGGTGAAGAAGACATTGTCGTGCGCCACCGCCGCCGACAGCAGCGACGGTGAGCGCCCGCCCAGGGTCAGGCGATAGAACGACAGGATGCGGGTGTCGTTGTGGAAGAGACCGTCGCCCTGACCCGCGATGTCGCCGAACTCGTCGGCGACGATGAAGGTGTCCTTGTCCTTCAGGGCGAAGAGATTCTGCGGCGCGCGGACCTCCGCCGTCACGCCGTAGTCGACCGGTGCGTCCAACGCCGGTGCGAGATTCTCCAAAGGCCCCTCCTAGGTCGGCTTTACGCAGTGGCGGCCAAGTCGACGAGGGATGGATAGACGGCGGCGCCGCCGCACAGCTTTTCGTAAAGCGTGACGTAGCGCCGAGCCATCGCCTCGGACGAGAACCTTGTGTCGAAACGCCGACGTACGAGGTTCCGATCCAGGGTCGACGCACGAATGATCGCGTCGGCCGCCTGGTCGTCGTTGTCGACGATGAAGCCGGTCACGCCGTCGTCGATCACTTCCGGCACCGAGCCGCAGCGATAGGCGACGACGGGCGTGCCGCAGGCCATGGCCTCGATCATCACCAGGCCGAAGGGCTCGGGCCAGTCGATCGGGAACAGCAGGGCGTCCGCGCCGCCCAGGAAGGCCGACTTCTGGTGGTCGCCGATCTCGCCGATGAATTCGATCAGCGGATCGCCGTTGATCATCGGCTCGATCTTGTCCTCGAAATAGGCGCGGTCGGCGCTGTCGACCTTGGCGGCGATCTTCAGCTTCTTGCCCAGGCGCTTGGCCAGCATGATCGCGCGGTCGGGACGCTTCTCGGGCGATATGCGGCCCAGGAACGCCAGGTAGCCCTCGCTCTTTTCCGAGAACTTGTAGAGGTCGGCGTTCATGCCGTGGTGGACCGTGCCCGCCCAGTTGGCGAAGGGCAGGGGGCGGCGCTGGTCGTCGCTGATCGAGACCAGCGGGAACTGCGGGTAGCGCTTGTAGACGCCGGGCAGGTCCTTCAGGTCCAGGCGACCGTGCAGGGTGGTCAGGGTGCGCTCGGCCCGATCGGCGAAGAACGGGAACTGCACCATGTCGGTGTGGAAGTGGACGACGTCGAACTGGTCGGCCAGGGCGCGGACCTCGGCGATCTGAGCCAGGTGCGCGGCGAGGTCGGACTTGAGGGGCGCGGGGTCAAGCCGGATGGCCTGGTCGCGGACGGCGATGAGCTTGGCCTTGGTCTGGGCTTCGGCGCTGGCGAACAGCGTGACCTCATGGCCAAGGTCGACCAGAGCGTCCGTCAGGTGGGCGACGACGCGTTCTGTGCCGCCATACAGGCGCGGTGGGACGGCCTCGTAGAGAGGAGTGACCTGAGCGATCTTCATGGACGGACCTTGGGGACGGGAGGAACTGGAACGCGGCACTGGTCCGCTTCTGTTCAGTTCCGACGCCCCCGAATGGTTCCGTCTCTGGCCTTTATGCGGCCCCAATTATTGCTGGGTGCGGCGTTCCAGCTGTTCCTGGCGCTCGCGCTCCTGCCGCTCGTTGCGCTGGCGACGGCGGTAACGGCCATAGGCCTTACGGGCCACGCCATCGAGGCGGGGCAGGAAATAGATCAGCACTAAGGCGCAGATCGCGGCCGCGATCACGACTGGCGCACTCAACATGGCAATTCCCCATGAAGCCTACTGTTTCGGCTTCCTCCCCCACCGACGGACGCGCCGACGATAGCTGCTTATTTACCATAGACCGGCCGTGATCAATCGATGTTCTGTGACATCGACTGTCACTACTTCTAATGACCGTCATTTGATCTTTTCGAGCATGTCTCGGTAAGTCGATGACGCTTTTAAGGCCGTCACAGGGCGATGGACGGGCAAACGCGGCCTCCGATCGCATTGCGTTTCGGCCGGGCGCGGACCTATAAGCCTGCTCGAAAGTCCAAGTCCTTCGAGGGATTCCATGAGCACCGACTTCACCGCCGCGCGGCTGAACATGGTCGAGAGCCAAATTCGCACCGCCGACGTCACCGACCTGCCGCTGCAGGACGCGTTGCGCGTGGTGGCGCGCGAGTCGGTCGTGCCGGCTTCGAAGGCCTATCTGGCCTATGCCGACGCCGACATCGAATATGCGCCGGGCCGCTGGCTGCTGCGCCCGCGCGAAGTGGGCAAGCTGCTGCAGGTGCTCAAGCCCCGCGAAGGCGAGAAGGCCCTGGCCATCGCCGCGCCCTATGCGGCCGCCGTGCTGGAAAAGATGGGCCTGGCGGTCACCCGCCTGGAAGGCGACGACCTGAAGGCCGTTCCCGCCGGTTCCTATGACGTGATCATCTGCGAAGGCGCCGTCGCCGTTGCGCCCAAGGCCTGGCAGGACGCCCTGGCCGCCGGCGGTCGTCTGGGCGTGATCGAGCGCACCGGCCCGGTGGGCCGCGCGGCCATCTATCTGCGCGCCGAGGACGGCGTGGGTCATCGCCAGGCGTTCGACGCCTCGCCGCCGATCCTGGCGGGCTTCGAGGCCGAGGCCGGGTTCAGCTTCTAAAACGCCGACGGCTCATAGGCTTGCCGCAACGTCCGCGTGAAAAAAGCTTAACTGGCGGCGTCTGGCGGTCCGACTTACACGCGATCATATTGTGGCAGGCGCGAGCTTCGCGTGATTGGGGATAGAATCTTGATGTCGAACCGTCGACGGGCCGGATTGCTGGCCGCCGCTTGCAGCGCCGGCCTGGTGGCTGGGGCGTTTTCCGCGGCTCATGCCGAATCCCTGGCCGACGCCGCAGCCCTGGCCTATCAGACCAATCCGACCCTGCAGCAGCAGCGCGCCGTCCAGCGCGCCACCGACGAAGGCGTGGTCCGGGCCCGGACCGGCTTCCGCCCGACGGTGAACGCCACGGCCGGCCTGACCAACTCGCGCACCGACCTGGCGCATCCGGCCACCACGGTGGTCGGCGGCGTGCTGGTCACGGCCTCGGACGTCAACAAGGTCGGCACCAGCAACGCCCAGATCCAGCTGTCCCAGCCGCTCTATACGGGCGGCCAGGCCAGCGCCAACCTCTCGGCCGCCGAGGCCGACGTCATGGCCGGCCGCGAAGACCTGCGCCGCGTCGAGCAGAGCGTGCTGGCCAACGTCGTCACCGCCTATGTCGACGTGCGCCGTAACCAGGAAACCCTTCGGATCGCCAACGAGAACGTCGCGGTGCTGTCGCGCCAGCTCGACGAATCGAACGCCCGCTTCGAGGTCGGCGAGATCACCCGCACCGACGTCGCCCAATCCCAAGCGCGACTGGCCGCCGCCAAGGCCAGCCAGTCGTCGGCCCAGGGCAACCTGGCCATCGCCCGCGCCACCTACGCCCAGATCGTCGGCCAGAACCCGACCGACCTGTCGCCCGAGCCGTCGCTGGTCAGCGTGCTGCCGGCCTCGGTCGAGCAGGCTTTCGACGCCGCCGAGGGCAGCAACCCGGCCGTGCTGGCCGCGCGCTATGCCGAGCAGGCCGCGACGGCCCGCGTGGCCCTGGCCAAGTCCGCCTATCTGCCGACCGTCTCGGCCGGCGCCAGCCTGGGCTATGACGCCTCGGAAGTGAACGGCAACGGCAAGCAGTTCGGCGAGTACGACCGCGCCATCGCCGGTTCGGTGACCGCCCGCGTGCCGCTGTTCACCGGCGGCCTGAACGCCTCGAACGTCCGCGCCGCCCGTGAGCGCGAGAACGCCGCCCGGGTCGCCGTCGAAGGCGCCAAGCGCACCGTGATCCAGCAGGTTTCGGCCGCCTGGAGCACCTTGCTGGCCACGCGCGCCAACCTGGGCTCGAACGAAGAGCAGGTGCGGGCGAGCCGCATCGCCTTCGAAGGCGTGCGCCAGGAGCAGCAGGTCGGTCTGCGCACCACCCTGGACGTGCTGAACGCCCAGCTGGAACTGTCGAACGCCGAACTGGCCCTGGTGGCCGCCCGTCGCGACGAATATGTGGCCAGCGCCGTGCTGCTGCAGGCCATGGGCCAACTGGACGTGACCAAGCTGGCCGCCGGCTCCACCGTCTACGATCCCAAGGCTTCCTATGACCGCGTGACCCACAGCGCGGGCTGGGTGCCGTGGGAGCCGGTGGTCCAGGCGATCGATAAGGTCGGTGCGCCCTCGACCAAGTCGCAGGCTGCCTCTAAGTAGGTTTAGCGCCCGCGTCGATTCCGCCCAGGCGCGGACTTACGCTTGCTTAACACGCGTAAGTCTGCACCATCGCGGCGAAGCGCGTCCTAGAGCGCGCAAGGATTCGTACCTCTTTACGACGGCGTCGCACATGTCCGATCAGAGCTCTCAAGAACCGACGATGGAGGAGATCCTCGCCTCCATTCGACGCATCATCTCGGAGGATGACGCGCCGGCGGAGCCTGCGGCCGAGGCGGCCCCGCCTCCGCCGCCGGAACCCGAGCCCGAACCCGAGGACGATATCCTCGAGCTGACCGATCCCATCGCGCCGGAGCCTGAGCCCGAGCCGCTGGAGACCGTCGGCGACATCGACGTCTATTCGCCGGAACCCGAGCCGGAGCCGGTCTACACGCCGCCCCCGGCCCCGACGCCGGTCTTCGATCGCGACGAAGTGGCCGAGACCCTGGTCGGCGCCACCGCCTCGTCGGCCGCCGCCTCGGCGTTCGGCAGCCTGAGCTCGGCCCTGCTGATGCCCAAGGACGCCCGGACGCTGGAAGACGTCGTACGCGAGCTGCTGCGCCCGCTGCTCAAGGAGTGGCTGGACCAGAACCTGCCGCGCATCGTCGAGACCAAGGTCGAGGAAGAAGTGCAACGGATCGCCCGCGGTCGCGGCGTTTAAGCTCTTCCAGCACCTGGAAAATCGAGGCGGTCGCTGCGGCGGCCGCCTTTTTTCGTTTCCAACCGTCAGAAAACCCAGGGCCGCCGGTTTCCCGGCCGGGCCGCAGATGGCATATCCGCTCCGCCATGCTCGAAAAAACCTTCGATCCCAAATCCGTCGAACCCCGCCTGTACGCCGCCTGGGAGGCCTCCGGGGCCTTCAAGCCCAGCGAGGATCCGAACGCCGAGCCGTTCGTCATCGTGATCCCGCCGCCGAACGTCACGGGTTCGCTACATATCGGCCACGCGCTGAACAACACCCTGCAGGACGTGCTGACGCGCTTCCACCGCATGCGTGGCAAGGCCGCCCTGTGGCTGCCGGGCACCGACCACGCGGGCATCGCCACCCAGATGGTGGTCGAGCGCCAGCTGGCCGCCGCCGGCAATATCGGCCGTCGCGACATGGGCCGCGAAGCCTTCGTCGACAAGGTCTGGGAATGGAAGGCCGAGAGCGGCGGGACCATCACCAACCAGCTGCGCCGCCTGGGCGCGTCGTGCGACTGGTCGCGCGAGCGCTTCACCCTGGACGAAGGCCTGTCGGCTGCCGTCCGCAAGGTGTTCGTCCAGCTCTACAAGCAGAACCTGCTCTATCGCGACAAGCGCCTGGTCAACTGGGACCCGCAGTTCCAGACCGCCATCTCCGACCTCGAGGTTGAGCAGAAGGAAGTCGACGGCGCCTATTGGCACTTCGCCTATCCGCTGGCCGACGGCGTCACCTACCAGCACCCGATCGCCTTCGACGACGACGGCAAGGCTGTCGAGTTCGAGACCCGCGACTACATTGTTGTCGCGACGACGCGACCCGAGACCATGCTGGGCGACACCGGCGTCGCGGTTCACCCCGACGACGAACGCTACAAGGGCCTGGTCGGCAAGTTCGTGACCCTGCCGATCGTCGGCCGTCGCATCCCGATCGTCGCCGACGACTACGCCGACCCGACCAAGGGCTCGGGCGCGGTGAAGATCACGCCGGCGCACGACTTCAACGACTTCGGTGTCGGCAAGCGCGCCGGCCTGGAAGCGATCAACATCCTGACGCCGGAAGCCAAGCTGAACGACAGCGTGCCGGCCGAATATGTCGGCAAGGACCGCTTCGTCGCGCGCAAGGAGATTGTCGCCCGCGCCGAGGAGGAAGGCTGGCTGAAGGAGATCGAGAAGACCAAGCACATGGTCCCGCACGGCGACCGTTCGGGCGTGGTCATCGAGCCCTTCCTGACCGACCAGTGGTACGTCGACGCCAAGACCCTGGCCCAGCCGGCCCTGAAGGCCGTCGAGACCGGCGAGACGGTGTTCGAACCCAAGCACTGGGAAAAGACCTACTTCGAATGGCTGCGCAACATCGAGCCGTGGTGTGTCTCGCGCCAGCTCTGGTGGGGTCACCGCATCCCGGCGTGGTTCGGTCCGCAACATCCGTACGGTTCGCAGGACGACTCGACGATCCCACAAATCTTCGTCGCCGAAACTGAAGAGGAAGCGCTTGTCGAAGCACGTGCGCTATACGTTGGTATCGATGTTCGCGTCGCTCAGAGTGACGAGGACTATCGTGCTTGGAAGGCTTCGTATGTCTACGGATCTGACAAGCCGATCCTAATCAAGCGTGATGAAGACGTCCTGGACACCTGGTTCAGCTCGGCCCTGTGGCCGTTCTCGACGCTGGGCTGGCCCGAGAAGACACCAGACGTGGCGCGCTTCTACCCGACCAGCACCCTGGTCACCGGCTTCGACATCATCTTCTTCTGGGTCGCCCGGATGATGATGATGGGCATCCACTTCATGGGTGAGGCCCCGTTCAAGCAGGTGTTCATCAACGCCCTCGTCCGTGACGAGAAGGGCGCCAAGATGAGCAAGTCCAAGGGCAACGTGATGGATCCGCTGATCCTGATCGACGAGCTGGGCTGCGACGCGGTGCGCTTCACCATGACGGCGATGTCGGGCCAGGCGCGCGACATCAAGCTCAGCAAGCAGCGCATCGAGGGCTATCGCAACTTCGGCACCAAGCTGTGGAACGCCTCGCGCTTCGCCCAGATGAACGAGTGCGTCCGCGTCGAGGGCTTCGACCCCGCGACCGTGCAGCAGCCGATCAACAAGTGGATCCGCGGCGAGACGGTCAAGACCGTCGCCGAGGTCACCAAGGCCCTGGAAGGCCCGGCGTTCGACGAGGCCGCCGGCGCCCTGTACCGCTTCGTGTGGAACGTGTTCTGCGACTGGTACCTGGAGCTGGCCAAGCCGATCCTGAACGGCGATGACGCGGCGGCCAAGGCTGAGACCCGCGCCACCGCCGCCTGGGCGCTGGACGTGATCCTGAAGCTGCTGCACCCGGTGATGCCGTTCATCACCGAGGAGCTGTGGGAGAAGACCGCCGAGTTCGGCCCGGCCCGCGACAGCATGCTGATCTCGGCCCAGTGGCCCGATCTGCCGGAAAGCTGGATCGACGCCGAGGCCGAGGCCGAGATCGGCTGGCTGGTCGGCACGGTCGGCGAGATCCGCTCGATCCGCGCCGAGATGAACGTGCCGCCGTCGGCCAAGCCGGCGCTGACCGTCGTCGGCGCGGGCGCGGAGACCAAGGCTCGCCTGGCTCGCCACCGCGACCTGCTGCTGACCCTGGCTCGCCTGGACAGCGCGCGTGAAGCCGATGCGGCCCCGGCTGGTTCGGTTCCGATCGTGATGGGCGAAGCCACCGGCGCGCTCGGCATCGCCGACTTCATCGACCTGACCGCCGAGAAGGCCCGCCTGACCAAGGAAATCGCCGGCCACGTCGGCGAGATCGAAAAGGTCGGCAAGAAGCTCGGCAACCCGGACTTCCTGGCCCGCGCCAAGGAAGAGGTCATCGAGGAGAACCGCGAGCGCCTCGCCGACGCCGAAGCCGCCAAGGCCAAGCTCGAGGCGGCGCTGAGCCGGCTGGAGTCGGTGGGCTAGAAGCTCAACGCGCCTTCGGGCGTGATCCTGAGCGAACCATAGCTGGAGACGCCCGGATGCGGCGTCTCCAGCGGATGGCTGTGGGTGGCGGTGATCACCACCACCTTGGCGCCGGCGGCCTCGGCCGCCGCGATGCCCGCCGGGGCGTCCTCGAACACCAGGCAATCCTCGATCCTGTGGCCCAGGCGCTCCGCCGCCAGCAGGAAGCAGTCCGGCGCCGGCTTGCCGCGCTCGACGTCGTCGGCCGTGACCAGCACGGCGGGGATGGGCAGGCCGGCGGCCGCCAGCCGCACCTTGGCCAGTTCGCGCGGCGCCGAGGTGACGACGGCCCAGCGATCGGCGGGCAGGGCGGCCAGGAAGGCGGCGGCGCCTTCGATAGCGTCGATCCCGCCGGTGTCGGCGATCTCGCCCTCCATCAGCGCCAGGACCTCGGCGTCCTCGTCGACGTCGGGGATGTTGAAGCTGCGCACCGTCTCGATCGCCCGGCGACCATGGATGATCTTCAGCACCGCCTCGACGTCCAGCCTATGCCGCTGCGCCCAGGCGCCCCAGACCCGCTCGCTGGCGACGATCGAGGTCAGGACCGTGCCGTCCATGTCGAACAGGAAGGCGGCGAACTGACTATCGGGGAACAGCAGGGCTTCGGACAAGGCTACGCTCCGGTTCACATGACCAAGGATTAACTGGGCCGGGACAGGCCAGGCTGCTCTCTTGCCGCCCTCGACGAGGGAGTGCGGCAATGAGAACTCTAGGGCTGGGACTGCTTATACTGAGCTTGGCCGGAGCCGCCCAGGCCGCGCCGGATCCGGTCGAGCGCGCCGACACGATCGTTCGCCGCGCGATGGCCGAGCAGCACATCCCCGGCCTGCAGATCGCCGTCGTCAAGGACGGCAAGATCGTGATGTCCCGCGCCTATGGCGTCGCCGACCTGGCCAAGCAGACGCCGGTGACGCCAGGGACCGTCTTCCCGATCAACTCGATCACCAAGGCCTTCACCGGCGTGGCCGCCATGCGCGAGGTCGAGGTCGGGCGGCTGGACCTGACCAAGCCGATCGGGAGCTATGTCGCTGATCTGCCTGAGGCCTGGCGCGCTATCGAGGTTCGGCGACTGCTCAGCCACAATTCCGGCCTGCCGGACTTCAAGGACGAGGACGGCAACGGCAATATTGCCTGGTCGACCACGCTGGCCAAGCCGATCCGATTTCAGCCCGGGCAGCGCTTCGAGTACAACCAGACCAACTACGCCCTGGTTCAGATGGCGATCAACGGCCTGCGCGGGCGCCCGCGCGATACGACCCTGGCCGCCGAGCAGTTCACCCTGGCGGGCATGGCCCACAGCGGCTTTGGCGACACCCGCGACCAGGATCCCAATAAGGTGACCTCGTACGGCTATCGTCAGGGCACACCCGACCAGCCGACCGTGCGGACCGAGATCTTTTCACCGCTGCACCGCGCCGCGGCGGGCATGAACAGCACCGCCGGCGACATGGCCAAGTGGCTGATCGCCCTGCAGGACGGCAAGCTGCTCAAGCCCGCCACCCGCGCGGCCATGTGGACCCCGGTCGCCTTCAACGATGGCAAGAAGGGCCAGTGGGGCATGGGCTGGCTGGTGATGGACCGCCCGGACCGTCGAGTGGTCGGCATGACGGGCGGCAGTCGCTCGGCCATGTACCTCTACCCCGACGACAAGGTCGGCGTCGTCATTCTCACCAACCTGGCTAGTTCGACGCCGGAGGACCTGGTCGACGAGATCGCCCAGGGCTTCATCCCCGGCATGACCCTGACGGGCGTCGCCGCGTTGCGTGTGGCGCTGACCGGGCAGGAGAGGGCCGACCCGGCCGCCACGGTGGCGACCTTCCGCGCCGCCAACCCAGGCTTCGCCGCCGACGAGCACGAACTGAACGACTGGGGCTATCGCCTGATGGCCTTCGGCAAGCCGCGTTCGGCACTGGCGGTGCTGAAGCTGACGGCCGAGCTCTATCCGACTAGCGGCAACGCCTTCGACAGCCTGGGCGAGGCCCATGCCGCCAATGGCGACACGGCCGCGGCGATCACCGCCTATGAGCGATCGCTGGCCCTGGATCCGGCCAACAAGAACGCCATCCAGTGGCTGGAGCGGCTGAAAAAACAGCCCGGCTAGGGTTGTAACTTATCAATGTTCTCCTAGCGTCAAACGGGCGTTTGCATCCCGCTTCCGGCTGTGCTCTCTGGTCATCGAACGCGCTCGATCAAACAGGGCGCGACACCGATACCGAGGGAGTTTTCTTATGACCCAGGCCGCCTCCAAGCCCGCGCCGTGGCCCGCGATGTCCGTCCAGCAGGCCTATGCGCTGATCACCGCGCCCGGCACGCCCGGCGAGATGGAAGAGGTCGAGATCCGGGGCGTGAAGACTCGGACCTGGAAGAACGCTCCCCCCACCTTGCGCGACACCGTCGCCTTCGGCCGCTCGCACGGCGAAAAGATCTTCCTGGTGCACGAGGACGAGCGGGTCAGCTTCGAGGCCTTCTATCGCGCCGTGACCCACATGGCCGCCGAGCTGGAGGCCGCCGGCGTCCAGAAGGGCGACCGCGTCGCCATCGTCATGCGCAACCTGCCCGAATGGCCGGTGGCCTTCTATGGCGCGCTGTCGATCGGCGCGATCGTCACGCCGCTGAACGCCTGGTGGACCGGCGCGGAGCTGGAATACGGCCTGATCGATTCCGGGGCCAAGGTCGCCATCGTCGACGTCGAGCGCTTCGAGCGCCTGGCCGAGCACTTCGACCACTGTCCGGCGCTGGAACGCGTCTATGTCAGCCGCTCGAAGGAAGAGATCGCCCACCCGTATGTGCGGCGCCTGGAGAAGGCGATCGGCTGCCCCAACGACTGGGCCAAGCTGGACGAAAAGCCGCTGCCGACCGTGGCGCTCGGCCCGGACGACGACGCGACGATCTTCTACACGTCGGGCACCACGGGTAAGCCCAAGGGCGCCATCGGCACCCATCGCAACGTCAACAGCAACATCTTCGCCGCCGCCGCCGCCGGGGCCCGCAGCTTCCTGCGCCGCGGCGAGGCGCCGCCCGAGGCCGATCCCAACGGCCCCCAGCGCGGCTCGCTGATCTCGGTGCCGTTCTTCCACGCCACAGGCTGCTTCGCGGTGCTGAACCCCTCGCTGTTCGGCGGCGCCAAGATCGCCATGATCCGCAAGTGGGATCCGGACAAGGCGATGCAGCTGATCCAGGACGAGCGCCTGACCCAGATGGGCGGCGTGCCGACCATCGCCTGGCAGATCATCGAGCATCCCAACCGCGAGAAGTACGATCTCTCCTCGATCGAGGCCGTGGCCTATGGCGGCGCGCCGTCGGCGCCCGAGCTGGTGCGCAAGATCAAGGAAATCTGGCCCAAGGCCTCGCCCGGCAACGGCTGGGGCATGACCGAGACCTCGGCGACGGCGACCAGCAACTCGGCCGAGGACTATGAGAACCGTCCCGACAGCTGCGGCCCCGCCGTGCCGGTTACGGACCTGAAGATCATGACCGTTGAGGCTCCATACCGCGAACTGCCGATCGGCGACGTCGGCGAGCTGTGGTGCAAGGGTCCGCAGGTCGTGCGCGGCTATTGGAACAAGCCCGAGGCCTCGGCTGAGACCTTCGTCGACGGCTGGGTGCGCACGGGCGACTTGGCCCGCCTGGACGCCGAGGGCTTCTGTTTCATCATCGACCGCGCCAAGGACATGCTGATCCGCGGCGGCGAGAACATCTACTGCATCGAGGTCGAGAACTGCCTCTACGACCACCCGGCGGTGATGGACGCGGCCCTGGTCGGGATCCCGCACAAGACGCTGGGCGAAGAGCCGGCGGCCGTCGTCACCCTCAAGCCCGGCGCCGAAGCCACAGAGGCCGAACTGCGCGCCTTCGTCGCCGACCGCCTGGCCGCCTTCAAGGTGCCGGTGAAGGTGGTGTTCTGGCCCGAGACCTTGCCGCGCAACGCCAATGGCAAGATCATGAAGAACGAACTCAAGAAGGTGTTCGTCGAGGGGTAGGGGCTATGGTCCAGTCGAAGGCGGCGACGGTCGATGACTTCATGCAGGAGGTCGCGCCCGACCGCCGCCCTGCGCTGGACCAACTCCGAGAGCTTTGCCTTCAGTCCTTCGGACCAGAGAGCGAACTGATGGCCTTCGGCATGCCGGCCTACGGCCCGCCGAAGCTGCCGTGGATCGCCTTCAACAGCCAGAAGCAGCACATCGCCTTCTATGTCGGCCAGACGGCCATGGACGCCTTCGCCGAACGCCTGGCGGAGATCGACCATGGCAAGGGCTGCATCCGCTGGCGTAAACCCGAGAAGATAGACTTCGCGCTGATCGCGGACATGCTGGAGCATGTCCGCGTCAGGACGCAGGGCTAGGCGCTGACCGGCGGCTTGCGATGGGCCCAGGGCTGGGCTTCTTCCAGCTGATAGGCCAGGCCCAGCAGCGTCGCCTCGTCGCCAGCACGGCCGGCGATCTGGACGCCGACCGGCAGGCCGTCGGCGGTCCAGTGCAGCGGCACGCTCATGGCCGGCGCGCCGGCGACGTTCTGCACCGGGGTGTAGCCGACATAGGCCAGCAGGCGGCCCTGCAGCTCCTCGAACGGCACCCAGCCGGCGACATAGCCCAGCTCGACCGGCGGCTTGCCCAGCACCGGCGACAGGATGACGTCGTACTTGGAGAGCCAGGCGTCATAGGCCCCGATATTGCCGTTCAGGCGCTTCAGGGCGGCCTCCAGGGCGCCTGGCGGCAGCTTGCCGACCAGTTCGGCCATGCCCAGGCTGAAGGGCTCCAGCACGCTGGCGTCGGGCTTGCGGCCGATGGCCTTGCCGATGCCGGCGACCAACTCGGCCGCGCCGGTGGCCCACAGCACGGTGAAGTCCTGGCCGAACTGGCCGCCATCCATCGGCCAGTTGGTCGGCTCGACCTTGTGACCCAGGTCCTTCAGCAGCTTGGCGGCGTTGTTGACGGCGGTCTGGACCTCGGCGTCGGGCGCCAGGCCCGTGCCGGTGTTCATGATCAGGCCGACCTTCAGCTTGCGCTTCAGCGGGGTGGTGACCACGCCGACCGGCTTGAAGGCCGCGCCCGCGCCGGTCTGTTCCGTAGCGGCGAACAGGATGGCCGAGTCCCGGACGCTGTGGCTGACGCAGTGCGAGACCGACAGGTCGATGCCCCGGCTGCTGGGCCGGTTCTGGATCATCCGGCCGCGCGAGGGCTTGAGGCCAAACAGACCGCAATTGGCCGACGGGATGCGGATCGAGCCGCCGCCGTCGCTGGCGTGGGCGATGGCCACCATGCCCGAGGCCACGGCCGCCGCCGCCCCGCCGGACGAGCCGCCCGACGAGCGGTTGGTGTTCCAGGGATTGCGGGTGGGCAGGAAGCCCATCGGCTCGGTGGTCGGCAGGAACCCGTATTCCGGCGTCGCCGACTTGCCGATCGTCACGAAGCCGGCGGCGTCGAAGGCGTCGATATAGGCGGTCTGTTCCTTTTCCGGCCGGGCGCCGATGCTGGCGCGGGTGCCATAGCGCGTGCGCACGCCCTTGTAGGGGTCCAGGTCCTTGACCAGGAACGGCACGCCGGCGAACGGACCCGACAGTTGGCCGGCCTTGGCCCTGTCCAGCGCGCGCTCGAAGTCGGAATCGACGATCGCCTGGACCTTGGGCTGCAGCGTCTCGGCGCGCTGGATGGCGGCCTCGACAGCCTCGGCGGCGCTGATCTCCTTGCGGCGGATCTGGCCGGCGATCTCGGTGGCGTCGGGCGTCCAGGGCGCAGGGGCCGCCCCCTTGGGCTTGGCGAAGGCCGATGGCGCGGCCGCGATCGCGGCGGAGGCGGCCATCAGGCCACGGCGACTAAAACGCATGCATTCGCTCCCCATGGGACCAGCGTCTGACGCGCCGGTGATCACTGTTAAGTTGACCCTGAAGAGACCTGGGCCGCAAGCCCGTGCTACACGCGCGGTTCAAGTTTTAAGGAGACCGCGTGGCCCGCAAGCGTATCGATATGTTGCTCGTCGAGCGGGGCGTCGTCGACAGCCGCGCCAAGGCCCGTGCGGCCGTCGAGGCGGGGCTGGTCACCGTCAATGGCAAGGTCATCACCAAACCCGCCGATACGTTCGAGAACGATGTCGAGATCGTCGCCGAGCCCGCCCATCCCTGGGTCGGGCGCGGCGCGCTGAAGCTGGTCCACGCGCTGGACCAGTGGCCGGTCATGGTCGAGGGACGCGTGGCGCTCGACGTCGGGGCCTCCACGGGCGGCTTCACCGAGGTGCTGTTGTCGCGCGGCGCCGAGAAGGTCTTCGCGGTCGACGTCGGTCGGGACCAGCTGCATGCCACGCTGAAAGGCGATCCCCGCGTCGTGGATCTGTCGGGCGTCGACGCCCGGGCGCTGGACGCGGACGTGATCCCGGAGGCGCCGGCCCTGGTCGTCAGCGACGTCAGCTTCATCGCCATGACCAAGGCCCTGCCGATGGCGCTGGACCTGGCGGCGCGAGGCGCGGACCTGATCGCCCTGATCAAGCCCCAGTTCGAGGCCGGGCGCGACTTCGTCGGCAAGGGCGGCCTGGTGAAGGACCCCGAGATCATCGCCCGCGTCGAGCGTGAGGTGGTTGCGTTCCTGGAAAGCGCGGGCTGGTCGGTGAAGGGCCTGACCGAGAGCCCGATCACCGGTGGCGACGGCCAGGTCGAGCGCCTCGTCTGGGCCGTGAAGGCCTGAAACGAAATCGGCCGCCCCGAAGGGCGGCCGATCGTCTAACCACAAGGTGCTGTGAAACTTAGTCGACGACCTGGTACTTGCCGCTGGCGTCCGGGCAGACGCGCACGAAGCGCTTCTGGGTGCGGCCGTCGGGCAGATAGATCGGGCTCTCGGCCAGGGTGCAGCCGTTGACGTCGGCTTGGCCGGCGCGGTCGTTGACCTGGTAGCCCTCGCGGCGCTCGTACGAACGCTCGTAGTAGCTGTCGCGGCCGGCGTCGCGGCGGGCGTCGTCATACGAGCTGGAGCGGTAGCCGCGGTCGTAGTCATACGAGTCGTTATAGGCCGACGGCGGGGGAGGCGGCGGGGGCGGCGCGCGACCCGAGGTGCAGGCGGCCGAGTTCTTGCCGATGTTCGAACCGATCACGGCGCCCAGCAGGCCGCCGAGGACCGCGCCCTCGGTCTTGGCGCCGCGCGCGGCGACGCCGCCGCCGATGCCCGCGCCGATCGCGGCGCCGGCCAGGCCGCCGCCCGTGCCGCGCTGCGTCGTCGAGCGCTGGCAGGGGTCGTAGTAGCCTTGGTTGTACGCGCCGCCGCCGTAGGGCGTCGTGCCGTAGCTCTGGGCCGAGGCCAGGGTCGGCGTCAGCACGCCACAGACGAGGGCGGCGGTGACGCCCAGAACGGTCTTCATCTTGGAGGTCCTGCTCTTGGAGGCGGTCATGGTCATGAGAGAAGCTTGTCTTTTTAAGGGGCGGCCTTTTTGTGACCGCCACGCCCATCCGTTGATCTAGGTATGCCCCGGCCAAGATGAATGGTGGCTGACAGCTTTCTTCACGGAACAGAAAAACGTCCGAAGTCCGCGCTCAAGCCCCGGTTTTGGGGTATGGACGGCAGATGCAAGACCTTTTGATCAACGCCATCGGCGCCCAGGGTGACGGTCTCGCCCGCTTTGCCGACGGCAAGCCGGCCTTCGTGCCCCTGACCCTGCCGGGAGAAACGGTCCTGGCCCGCATGGAAGGCGCGCGCGGCGAGATCGCCGAGATCCTGACGGCCAGCGCCGAGCGCGTCGCCCCGCCGTGCAAGCATTTCGGCCATTGCGGCGGCTGCGCCCTGCAGCACTGGGCGGCCGCGCCCTATCTCGGCTGGAAGGCCGAACAGGTCCGCGTGCAGCTGTCGATGGAAGGCCTGGAGACCGAGATCCTGCCGACCTTCGCCGCGCCGGCGGCCTCGCGTCGTCGCGTGGCGTTGCATGCCCGGCGGGGCAGCAAGGGGCAGGGGGCGCTGCTGGGTTTCAAGGAGCGCCGCTCCTGGAGCCTGGTGTCGATCCAGGAATGCCCGGTCACCGATCCGCGTCTGGTGGCGGCTTTCCCCGCCCTGGCGAAGTTGGCCGAGCCGTTCCTGGAGCATCCCAAGTCGGCGCCGACCCTCCACGTCACCCTGACCGGCACGGGCCTGGACATCGACGTCACCGGCGTCGAGCGCAAGAGCGGCGGGCTGTCCGCTGACGCCCGCATGCGCGCGGCCATGGCGGCCAGCGACGGCGACTTCGCCCGCGTCACCCTGGCCGGCGAGACCGTCTATGGCGCGCGCCAGCCGCTGGTGAAGCTGGGACCCGCGGTGGTCGCCCTGCCGCCGGGCAGCTTCCTGCAGGCCGTGCCGGCCGCCGAGCGGGCCATGGTCGAGTTCGCCGTGGCGGAGTCGCAAGGCGCCAGCCGCGTCGCCGACCTCTATTGCGGTGTCGGCACCTTCACCTTCCGACTGGCCGAGGTCGCGGCGGTACATGCCGCCGAGATGAGCCCGCAGGCCGTCGCCGCCCTGAAATCCGCGATCGGCGCCGCGCCGGGCCTCAAGCCGATCAACGCCGAGGCCCGCGATCTGGTCAAACGCCCGGTGCTGAGCACCGAACTGGCCAAGACCGACGTGGTGGTCATCGACCCGCCGCGCGCCGGGGCCGCCGAGCAGACGGTCGAGATCGCCAAGTCCAAGGTCGCCAAGGTGGTCAGCGTCTCGTGCAATCCGGCGACCTTCGCCAAGGACGCCCGCGTGCTGGTCGACGCCGGCTTCCGCCTGGAGAAGGTGCTGCCCGTGGACCAGTTCGTCTGGTCGCCGCATATTGAGCTGGTCGGGGTGTTTACGCGCTAGGAGCGGGCATGGACGAGCCCAAGGGGGAGCAGAGGTCGAGGGGAGCTTTCACGGTCGACGCCGCCAGCCAGCGGGCCAGGGCGATGGTCAAGGCCGCCTGGTGGACCGCGACCGGCAGCCTGGCGCGCTCCCTGACCCGGCCGACCAGGGGCGAGCAGGCTCGCAGCTTCTCGCCCAAGTCCACGCCGGCCGCCAAGGGCTCCCTACGCCGCGCCTATCTGGAGGCGTTCGAGAAGGACGCCCGCGACGTCGCTGCCGGTCTCTATCCCGCTGTCGAGGACGGCCCGGTCCGTCCGTCGGCCGCCGTGCGCGAGGCCGCCGACTTCATCGCCGACGCCTTCGAGGTCGACCAGCGCCGCCGCCGGGGCGACGGCGTCGAGGTGCGCGACGAGGTCGATAGTTCAGCCTATCCAAACTATTACCGCCAAAACTTCCACTACCAGTCCGGCGGCTGGTTCACCGAAGAGAGCGCCCGGCGCTACGACGCCCAGGTCGAGGCGCTGTTCTCCGGCACGGCCGGAGCGATGCGCCGCCGGGGGCTGTCGCTTCTGGCGAAACATTGGCGTGGCCGCGATCACCGCGACGCCAGGATCCTTGATGCGGCCTGCGGTTCGGGCGCGTTCCTCAAGGACCTGAAGGCGGCTTTTCCCCGCGCGGCCATCGCGGGCCTGGACCTCTCGGAAGCCTATCTCGCCCAGGCGCGCAAACGGACCGGCGCGGGCGGGATCAAGGCCAATGCCGAGGCCCTACCGTTCGCGGATTCTTCTTTAGATGCGGTGAGTTGCGTCTATCTCTTCCACGAGCTGCCGCCACGTGTGCGCCCCGTCGTGGCGGCCAGCCTGGCGCGGGTGCTCAAGCCCGGCGGCGTGCTGGTCTTCGTGGACTCGGTGCAGCCGAGCGACACACCGGACCTGGCCCGCCTGCTGGAGGCCTTCCCGGTCTATTTCCATGAGCCGTACTACGGCAGCTATGCCGAGACCGATCTACCGGCCCTGTTCGCCGAGGCCGGCCTGCGGGTGATCGGTGAAGACCGCGCCTTCCTGACCAAGGCCTTGCTGCTGGAGAAACCCGTCGGCTAAGCAAAGGGCGGGGTTCGAGGGGCGGCGGTTTGCAAGCGTACGAAGCGGGACGACGATACGAGACGCTGGACGGCCTGCGCGGCGTCGCGGCGGTCGGCGTCATGCTCTACCACATCGGCAGCTGGACCGGCCGGCCCTGGGTGGTCGCGCATGGCTATCTGGCCGTCGACTTCTTCTTCTGCCTGTCGGGCTTCGTGCTGGCCCACGCCTATGGCCGCCGCGAGATCAGCTGGCTGGGCTTCATGCGCCAGCGGCTGGTGCGGCTGTGGCCGCTGATCGCCCTGACCATGCTGGGCGGCGCGATGGTGATCATCCAGCATCGCGAGCTGGTGCCGGGGTGGCTGGGCCTGGGCCTTCTGGTGATTCCGCGTGTCTGGATCCACTACGATAGCTTCGAGCCGATCTTCCCGCTGAACCCGCCGGCCTGGTCGCTGTTCTTCGAGCTGGTCGTCGGCGCGGCCTGGTTCCCGCTGCGGCGCCTCGGCGTCATGGGCCACGTGCTGATGATCGTGCTGCTGCTGCCGATCATGACCTATGTCGTCTATGGCATGGGCGGCGTGCTGACAGGCTGGGACCGGGGCACCTTCGTGCTCAGCTTCCTGCGGACGATCTTCGCCTTCCTGCTGGGCTGGGGGTGTTACCGGATTCAGCCCTATACGAGCCTGACAGTCCCGGCCTGGGCGCTGGGACTGGTGCTGACGGTGGTGATGTGCGTGCCGTGGACGCCTTGGAACTGGCTCTACGACTATGTCTGTGTCTGCGCGGTCTTCCCGCTGATGGTGCTGGCCGGACGGCAGGACCCGGAAGGTTTCCAGGGCGCGCTCTGCCGCGTCTCGGGTGCGATCTCGTATCCGCTGTACGCCCTGCACTGGCTGGGCTGGGAGCTGATGCTGCGGCTGTTCCGGGCCGTCGGCGGCGAGGGTTATCCGCTGGGCTTCGCGGCCGTCGCCATCCCCGTGATCCTGGCCCTCGCCTGGGCGGTGCTGAAGCTCTACGACGAGCCCGTCCGCCGCCGCCTGAGGCGTCTCTAAAAAATCCTCGGCCCGATGTCGGAAGTGGGCATAGTCCGTCGTCCTTAGGGAGAGGAACGAGGATCGCCCATGCTGTACGCCATACTCTGCTACAACCAGGAAGACGTGATCTGCGCCTGGTCCAAGGACCAGGAAGACGAGGTCATGGGCAAGCTGATCGCCGTCCAGGAGAACCTGGCCAAGCAAGGCCGCCTGGGTCCCGTCGCCCGCCTGATGCCGACCACGGCCGCCACGACCCTGCGCAAGGACCGCGAGCCGCCGCTAGTGCTCGACGGTCCGTTCGCCGAGACCAAGGAGCAGCTGCTGGGCTTCTACATCGTCGACTGCGACTCGCTGGAAGGCGCACTCGACATCGCCCGGGACCTCGGCAAGGCCAATCCGGGCGGCTCTTACGAGATCCGCCCGATCGCGCTGTTCAACCCCGCCCCAACTCCGGAGGTGGCTGAGGCGTGACCGACCTCGACTGGATCGATGGGGCGATCACCGCCGCCCGGCCCCAGGCCATGGCGGCGTTGCTGCGCTACTTCCGGGACATGGATGCGGCGGAGGAGGCGTTCCAGGACGCCTGCCTGCGCGCCCTGAAAAGTTGGCCCAAGAACGGCCCGCCCCGCGATCCGACCGCCTGGCTGATCATGGTCGGCCGCAACGCCGCCATCGACTCGATCCGCAAGACCAGCCGCAACACCGTCCTGCCGCCCGAGGAACTGCTGTCCGATCTGGACGACGCCGAGGCCGAAGCGGCCGAGCGGCTGGACGGTTCGCACTATCGCGACGACGTCCTGCGGCTGCTGTTCATCTGCTGCCATCCCGACCTGCCGGCTACCCAGCAGATCGCCCTGGCCCTGCGCATCGTCTCTGGTCTTTCCGTCCGCGAGATCGCCCGCGCCTTCGTGGTGAGCGAGGCGGCCATGGAGCAGCGGATCACCCGCGCCAAGGCTCGCATCGGGGCCGGCGATGCATCGTTCGAGGCCCCGGGGCCAGTCGAGCGCGCCGAGCGCTTCGCGGCGGTGGCGGCGATGATCTACCTGGTCTTCAACGAAGGCTATTCGGCCAGCGGCAAGGCGGTCGAGGCCAAGGGCGGCCTGTGCGACGAGGCCATCCGCCTGGCGCGCCTGCTGCTGCGCCTGTTCCCGGCCGAGCCGGAGATGATGGGGCTGACGGCGTTGCTGCTGCTCCAGCACGCGCGCTCGGAGGCGCGGTTTGCCGCCGACGGCCAGGCGATTCTGCTTGAGGGTCAGGACCGAAGCCTCTGGAATCGCAAGATGATCGGGGAGGGGCTGGCCCTGATCGACAAGGCGATGCTGAAGCGCGATCCGGGGCCCTACCAGGTCCAGTCCGCCATCGCCGCCTTGCACGCCCGCGCCGCGACGGCGGCGGAGACCGACTGGGCCGGCATCGACGCGCTGTACGCCACCCTGGAGATCATGCAACCCTCGCCGGTGATCACCCTGAACCGCGCGGTGGCCACGGCCAAGGTGCGCGGGCCTGAAGCTGCGCTCGACATGATCGAGCCGCTGGGTGCGCGACTTGAGGGCTATTTCCACTTCCACGGGGCGCGGGGCGCATTCCTGCTGCAGGCCGGCCGCAACGCGGAGGCCCGCCAGGCGTTCGACCGCGCGATTTCCCTGGCCAACACCGCCGCCGAGGCGGCCAATATCCGCCAGTACCTGGACCGTGTGACCGCCGAGGCGGAAAACCCCTCGTCCTAGTGTCGGATGGCGGACATCTCGCGCGTCCTTGCTTCGAGGCCGCGAGAGGCGGTCAGTTCACAAGCTCAAGCATGACAAAGGGCTAGGGGAGAAGACGGATGCTGAAGACCATTCTGATCGTGATCGTCGTCGCCATCGTGGCGGTGCTGGTGTTCGCGGCCACGCGGCCGGGTGCGTTCGTCGTCACGCGGACCGCTGAAATCAACGCGCCGCCGGAAGAGCTGGAGGCCATGGTCTCGGACTTCCACCAATGGGGCGCCTGGTCGCCGTGGGAGAAGATCGATCCGGGCATGAAGCGCACCTATGGCGGCCCGGCCAGCGGCGTCGGGGCGACCTATGCCTGGGTCGGCAACGACAAGGTCGGCACGGGCGGGATGGAGATCACCAAGGTCACGCCGGCGCGCGAGGTCGTCTTCGACCTGCACTTCATCAAGCCGTTCAAGGCCGACAATGTGGGCCGCTTCACGTTCGAGCCCCAAGGGGCTGGCATGGGCGCGGGCACGAAGGTCACCTGGTCGATGTCGGGCAAGAACCCCTACATCGCCAAGCTGATGGGGTTGGTCTTCAACATGGATCAGATGATCGGCAAGGACTTCGAGACCGGCCTGGCCAACATGAAGGCCGCCGCCGAGAAGTAGGCTCCGTCTAGTCCAGGATCAGTTCGTCCGGGGCCTTGGCCTCGGGCGTCTTGGCCGGAGCCGGGCCGCGCAGCACGGTCTCGATGCGCTTGATCAGATCCTGCGGCTTGAACGGCTTGGCCAGATAGCCGTCGGCGCCTTGCTCCAGGGCCGCCATGATGGTGGCCGGATCACGATGGGCGGTCATCATCAGGATCTTGGGCCGACCGGGCCTTGCGCGCATCAGGCGCAAGACGTCCAGGCCGGTCATGCCGGGCATATTTATGTCCAGCAGCACCACGGCGAAGCTCTCGCGGCCCAGCAGCTGCATGGCCGTGTCCGATGCGGCGGCGGTGACCGCCTTGTAGCCCTGCTGCGTCAGGACCAGGTCGACGAAGTGCCTGATCATCGGGTCGTCGTCGACGATGAGGATCCGGTTGGACATCAGGCGGCGACCTCGCGCGGAAGGGAGCCTTCCAGGCGGGCGATCCAGGCCGCCAGCACGCGTTCAGCGGCGTCAGCCGCGGAGCGAGCGGCGGCGAAGGCGTTGGCCGAGGGCTCGCCGGCGCGCAGACAGTCCTCCAGCACCCGGGCCGCGCCCGACAGCCGCATGAAGCCCAGCAGTCCCGCCGAGCCGGCGGTGGTGTGGGCCTCTTCAACCAGCGTTCGCGAATTTGGGTCGCGCAGGACCGCGCCCAGCTGGCCGCGCAGGAGGCGCGCCATCTTCAGGCTGGCCTCGGCGCCCATCAGGGCCTCCAGGGCGTCGCGGGCCTGGCGCTCGTCGTCGATCTCGTCGGCCGGTGAGGGGGCGGGCGCATCTTCGCCCAGCAGGTGCTCGGCCAGGGCCTCTTCCAGCTGCTGTTCCGACAGGGGCTTCAGCAGATAGTCGGTCATGCCGGCCGCCTTGCACGCGGCGATCTGGTCGGGCGTGCCGCCGGCCGTCAGGGCCAGGATCGGGGCGTCGGTCAGGCCCCGGCGGCGGATCTCGCGCGTCGCTGCGCGGCCGTCCATCACCGGCATATGCACGTCCATCAGGACGAGGTCGTAGCGGGCGCCTTCCAGGGCGGCGACAGCCTCCGAACCGTCGGCGGCCAACTCGACCACGCAGCCGCGCCGCTCCAGCAGGGCCTTGAACAGTTCGCGGTTCAGCTCGGTGTCGTCGACCAGCAACACGCGGCGGCCCTCGAAGCGACGCAGGCTCTTGGTCGCGCCGACCGAGACGATCGGCGCGGCGACGGCCAGGTCGATCTCGAACCAGAAGGTCGAGCCTTCGCCCAGGGTGCTCTGGACGCCGATCACGCCGCCCATCAGTTCGACCAGCTCGCGCGAGATGGCCAGGCCCAGGCCCGTGCCGCCGAACTTGCGAGAGATCGAGTCGTCGGCCTGGGAATAGCGGGTGAACAGGCGGCCCAGGGCGTCGGGCGCGATGCCGACCCCTTCGTCGATCACCGCGACGCGCAGGCGCTTGCGGCCGGCGGGGGCGTCCAGCGGGGTGACGTCGACGCTGACCGAGGCGTCCTTGGTGAACTTCACCGCGTTGGACAGCAGGTTCAGCAGCACCTGGCGCAGGCGGAAGGCGTCGCCCTCGACCCAGCCGGCGGTGCGGCCCGAGCGGCGCAGGGCCACGCCATGCTCGGCGGCCTGGGGCTCGATCATGGCCAGGGTGTCGGCGACCAGGTCGTCCAGGCTGAAGGGCTTGGTCTCCAGGGCCACGGCCCCGGCGTCCAACTTGGAATAGTCGAGGATGTCGTTGATCAGGACGTTCAGGCTCTCGCCGGCCGAGCGCACCCGCTCAGCGTTGCGGCGGTCGGTCGGGATCAGCTCGCGGCTGTCGGTCAGCAGGCGGGCGAAGCCGATCACGCTGTTGAGTGGCGTGCGCAGCTCGTGGCTCATGGTGGCCAGGAACTCGGCCTTGGCGCGGGCGGCGTCCTCGGCGACGTCCTTGGCCACGGCCAGCTGCTCGGCCATCGCCGCCAGGCTCAGGGTCTGGCGCTCCAGGGCGTCCTGGGCCTCGATGCGGGCGGTCTGGTCCTGGACCTGGGCGATGAAGTGCTTGGGCGCGCCGTCCGGCTCGCGCACCAGCGACACCGACAGGTGCACCCAGACCAGACGCCCGTCCTTGTGCAGGTAGCGCTTGTCCATGCCGTAGGTGGAGATCTCGCCTGCCAGCAACTGCTGGAGCAGGGACAGGTCCTTCTCCAGGTCGTCGGGGTGGGTGATGGTCTGGAAGTCGGTGACCAGAAGCTCTTCGGCCGAATAGCCGACGATGCCACAGAAGGCGTCGTTGATCTTGTGGAAGCCGCCTTCCAGCGTCACCAGGGCCATGCCGACGGCGGCGTAGTCGAACGAGGTCTCGAAGATCTCCATCTGCGCCTTGCGCTCGGAGATGTCGTGCATCAGGGCCGTGAAAGACCAGCCGTCCGCGCCCTCGGCGCCGCTGATCGCCAGCTCGATCGGGAAGATCTCGCCCGACTTGCGCTGGGCCGGCACCTCAATCCGCTGGTCGATGACGGCGCTTTGGCCGGTGCGCAGGAAGCGGGCCATGCCCTTGTTGTGGGCGTTGCGGTGCTCCTGCGGAATGATGAAGTCGCTGAGGCGCTTGCCGATCGCTTCCTCGGCCGTCCAGCCGAAGGTCTGCTCGGCGAAGCGGTTCCAGCCGGTGACCTGGCCGGCCTCGTCGATGGTGACGATGGCCTGGTAGGCGTTGGCCACGACCTTGCGGGCGTGAGCCTCGCTGGCGCGCAGCTGGTTTTCGCTGCGGCGCAGAGCCTCGAAGGCGGCGTTGCGGGCGGTGACGTCCTCCAGCACGCCGAAGACGGCCACGACCTTGCCGGTCTCGTCATATTCGCAGGTGGCGCGGCCCAGGCCCTGGCGGATCTCGCCGTCGGCGCGCATCAGGCGCAGCTGGTGCTCGACCAGCGGCTCGCCCTTCACGACCCGGCCGAAGGCGGCGCGGGCGGCGACGCGGTCGTCGGGGTGATAGAGGTCCAGCCAGTTGTCGTTGGTCGGGGTGAAGGTCTCGGGCGTCAGGCCGTAGATCTTGTAGACCTCGTCGGACCAGTGGATCACGCCGGTCAGCAGGTTGGCGCGCCAGTGCCCCACGCCCGAGATGGTCTCGGTCATCTGCAGCAGTCGGCTTTCCTCCTGCAGGCGGCGCTCGTAGCGGGTCTTCTCCAGTTCGGCGACGACGGCCTTGGCCAGGACCCGCAGCTGGGCCTTTTCACCGTCCGCCAAGGCGGGGCGCGGTTTGGAGTCGATGACGCACAGCGTGCCGAGGTTGTAGCCCTCGGCGTCGGTCAGGACGGCGCCGGCGTAGAAGCGGATGTTGGGATCGCCGGTGACCAGCGGATTGTCGGCGAAGCGCTGATCCTGCGTGGCGTTCTCCACCACCATGATCTCGCCAGGGGGAAGTTTGATCGCGTGGGCGCAGAACGCCAGGTCCCGCGACGTCGAGCAGGCTTCCAGGCCTTGCCGCGACTTGAACCACTGGCGTTCCCGGTCGACCAAGGAGACGAGGGCGATCGGAGCGTCGAACAGCTGGCAGGCTAGGCGCGTGATATCGTCGAAGACCGGCTCGGGCGCGGTATCCAGCACCCGGTAGGAGACGAGCGCGGCGAGGCGGTCGTGTTCGGACATTCGACGCTTCCAACTTGGCCACGCAAACCTTTGCGCAGTCAGGTGTTCAGGATCGTCGAAAGGAGCTTTCCAAAGGTTGAGCCGGGTGGTGAACAAGCTGCGACGGATTGGCGCAGCGCCGTGTGCTGAAATGAAGTTCTTGTTTTGTTCTCGATGGCGCGCATAATCGCCTCATGGCCGAGGCAGTGAAATCGGCGCCGGCTCCACGGGGGCGGGGCGCCAAGTCCAATCGAACCGGGCGTTTCGAGGCGAACCAGCGCGAGTCGTTCGACGACGGCTGGGGCGAAGAGGAAGAACCCAAGCAGCTGAAGACCGAGCTGCAGGCGATGAAGTCGCGGACGATCATCGCCCGCAACCAGAGCCCGGATGTTGGTTTCGACCGCTCGATCAACCCCTATCGCGGCTGCAGCCACGGCTGCATCTACTGCTACGCCCGGCCGGCCCACGCCTATCTGGGCCTGTCCCCGGGCCTGGATTTCGAGAGCAAGATCTTCTTCAAGCCGCATGCGGGCGAGCTGCTGGAAAAGGAGCTGGCCAAGGCCAGCTACAAGCCGGCGACCATCCACATCGGCGGCGACACCGATCCTTACCAGCCCGACGAGAAGCAGCTGAGGGTGACCCGGCAGGTGATCGAGGTGCTGGAGCGCTACAGCCACCCGTTCACGATCATCACCAAGTCGGCCTTGGTCCTGCGCGATCTGGACATCTACAGCCGGCTGGCGGAGCGCAAGCTGGCGCGAGTGGCGATCTCGATCACCACCCTGGACCGCGCTTTGGCGCGCAGCATGGAGCCGCGCGCGGCCACGCCCGGCAAGCGGATCGAGGCGGTGCGGCGGCTGACCGAGGCCGGCGTGCCGGTGACGGTGATGTTCGCCCCGGCCATTCCGGGCCTCAACGACCACGAGGTCGAAGGCGTGCTGGAGGCCGCCGCCAAGGCCGGGGCGCGTGGCGCGGGCTATGTCGCCCTGCGCCTGCCGCGCGAGATCGCCCAGCTGTTCGAGGAGTGGCTCGAGACCGACCACCCCGACCGCGCGCGGCGGGTGATGTCGCTGGTGAGGCAGATCCGCCATGGCGAAGCTTACAAGTCGACCTGGGGCGAGCGGATGATCGGCGACGGTCCCGTGGCCGAAGTGCTGCGCCAGCGGTTTCACCTGGCGGTGAAGAAGTTCGGGCTGGACCAACCCTGGGAGCCGCTCGATGCGAGCCAGTTCACGCCGCCGCGTTTGGGTGGCAGCGGGCAGATGGATTTGTTCGGGTAGGAGCTAAGCGCCCTCCTTTTCGCAGCGTATGCGCGGCGAAAGCGCTGTTTGACGTCCTATTAGGAAGTGCGCGTGCACGGTTGCACCATAAGTTGCATGGAGCAATGCTTTGCCTTTTACCAAGATGGATAATGCACTTTCGGTCGCCCAAGGACACAATGTCCAGCCGGAGCAGTTCAGTCTTTCGCAGCTCGACTGGCAGGTTTTCGTCGCTGCAGCTCATCCCAAGAAGACCAAGGCCCCTGGTAGTGCTCATGTATACAAATATGACGGCTGGGCTGTAGTCTCGGCCACCACCGTAAATGCCAGATCCGTATTGCACGTACGAAGCACGCCGAAGTTCAAAGGTCCGATACCGGTGGTCTAGGCGTCCTTTCAGCTTGCCGATAGGCTCCGCCGTTTAGAGCGTCGTAGCTTGGATAAGCCTTCGATTTGTCAGGCGTGGGTCTAATCGCTGGGGACCGACCGTCGGTTGCCCACGTTCGCGACGAGCGACATCGCGCGGCGCGAATACGCGCCGTGACGGAGGGGGCGCTCTTGACCTCAACCGTCCCGCCAGCCCAAGCAAGGCCATGATCTCCGTCGTTCTCGTCGCTTCCGAAGACCTGCCGGGCCTGGCCGCCCAGATGTCCATGCTGGTGCCCGCCGCCGTGGATGGGTTGGTCAAGGAAGTGATCCTGGTCGCTGACGGCGAGCCGGGCGTCGACGCCTTGGCCGAGGACAGCGGCGCCAGCCTGGTGACGACCTCCGGCGACCGCCTGGCCGCTGGCGCGGCCGTGGCGCGGGGCGACTGGATCCTGACCCTGCGCTCGGCCCCTGCGCTGCGCGAAGGCTGGCGTGAACCGATCGAGAAGCACCTGGCGGGCGGGGCGGGGGTTCCGGCGGTCCTGACGGTTCCGGGCGGGATGCTGAGCAAGCTGTCGCCGCGCCTGCATGGTGTCTTGGTGCGCCGGCTGGACTGGCCCGCGAGCGGTGGTGACGAGAAGGCTATCGCGCGGGCTCTGAAGGCCAAACGGTTGGACTACTAGACCTTCCCCATTCCGCTCATCCCCGCGAAAGCGGGGAGCCAAGCGGACTGCCAGGTTGTGGCGCTGCCGAGGACTGATCCCCGGACTCAGCTTGGGTCCCCGCTTTCGCGGGGATGAGCGGGTTTAGGGTTGAACCTGCGCCGTTACGGCTGAGCCGACGCCAGCTGGTTCATCAGCTGATCAATGCTCGTCGGCGCCGCCACCTGCGGGTCCAGCCGGAAGTCCACCGTCCGCGCGCCGCTCGCCACGGCGTCCAAGGTCTTGTTCTCCGCGCCCATCAGCCGGCGATAGGTCCAATAGCTGGCCATCACCTTCTCGACGTAGTTGCGGGTTTCCTTGAACGGCAGGCTCTCGATCAGCAGCAGGGTGTCGCAGTCGGCGCCCAGCTGGGCGGCCGTGCGGTTCAGCGTGGCCGGGCCGCCGTTATAGGCCGCCACGGCGCGCAGGAGGTCTGGGCTCTTCACGCCCCGGTCCATCAACCAGGTGAAGTAGTCCTGGCCGGCGCGCAGGTTGTAGGCCGGATCGAACAGCGGGCTGTTGTCGGCCAGCAGCTTGTCGTCGCCGACCACGTCGGCGGCCGAGGACGGGCGCACCTGCATCAGGCCCATGGCCCCGGCGGCCGAGACGGCCATGGGGTCAAAGCGGCTTTCCTGACGCACCAGGGCGTAGACCATGGCCTTGTCGATGGTGAAGCCGCCCACCGGATCCAGCGGGGGCAGGGGATAGTCCTCGCCGCCGACCCGGCGCACCGGGCGGCCGGCGTTCAGCGGGGCGTTGGCGTTCAGCGACAGGGCCAGGGCGGTCCAGTCGTCGCGAAGTTCCGGCGTCTCGGCCAAGGAGAGCCCGGCGCGCAGCTCCATGCCGGCTTCGCGCCAGCGACCGACCTGGGCCAGGGCGGTGGCGCGGCGGGCGCGCGGGTCGATGCTGACCAGGCGGTCCAGAGACGCGGTGTCCGGGCCGGTATAGCTGGCGCGGGTCAGCAGGCTGGCGATCGGGTCGAAGCTCTCTTCGGTCACCGCGACGCCGGCCAGGGCCAGCTGGCGAAGGGCGATCATGCCGTAGAAGGTGTTCGGCGAGCGGGCGGCCTCGCTGAGCAGGCGCTGTGCGTCGCGGCCGTGGCCGGCCTGGCTGGCCGTGCGGGCGGCCCAGAAGGCGCCAGCGGCGCGCAGCCACTCGTCCTCGTTCTGGTCGTGGGCGACCTGCTCGAAATAGTCCTGGGCGGCGCGGTAGTCGCCAAGGCGATAGGCCGACAGGCCCGCGATCCAGGTCTCGCCGCCGGCCACGGCCAGGCTCAGAGCCTTCTGGACGTCGCCGGAATAGTAGGCCTCGCGGGAGGCGCGGCCCTTATCGGCGGGCGGCGGGGCGGTCTCGTCGCCGATGAACAGTTCGGGGATCGGCGTGGCGGCCACGCGCTTGCCGGCCGGCTTGCGCTTGACGGCCAGGGCATAGACCCGGTCGGCGCCGGCCTCGTCGGCGTAGCGCTTCAGCCAGCCCGTCAGGTCGTCATAGCTGGCCGAATAGCGGCTGGGGTGCATGACCTTGGCGAAGGACAGACGGCCGACCAGGCTGCGGTCGCGAGCGTTGGCCAGGGCGGCCTCGGCCGCGTCGAAGTCGCCGCGATCGGTGGCGGCGAAGGCGGCGCGATAGGCGCGGACGTCTTCCGGAGTCAGAGGGTCGAGGGCGCCTGCGCGCGAAACCGATGCGGTCGCGCACAACAGAAGGGCCGCAAAAACGGCCAGAGGGCGAGCCCAAAGCTTCAAAAGTGATCCGCGCTCCCCCGCAGGCGCGCGTCCCCCATTCCCACCAATTGGCGTTATTTTAGTGCGGACGCTCCGGGCGATCAAGCCGCTCGGTCAGCGTCAGAAGGTCCTGCCAGGCCTTCTTCTTCTGCGCGGGGGTGCGCAGCAGGAAGGCGGGGTGCAGAGTCGGCATGGCCGGAAGCTCGATCGACTTGTCGTCCGAGACCCATTCGAACCAGCGGCCGCGCATGGAAAGAATGCCTTCCTCGCGCTTCAGGACCGACTTGGCCGAGGCCCCGCCGGCCAGCATCAGCATCTTGGGTTTCACCAGGGCGATGGCGCGTTCGACGAAGGGGGCGCAGGTCGCCTGCTCCTGCGGCGTGGGCGTGCGGTTGCCCGGCGGGCGCCAGAAGACGGTGTTGGTGATGAAGACGCGGTCTTCCAGGCCGGCGGCCTTCAGCATGCGGTCCAGCAGCTTGCCGGCGCGGCCGACGAACGGCGCGCCTTGGGCGTCTTCATCCGCGCCGGGGCCTTCGCCGATGATCATTAGCGGGGCGTCAGGGGCGCCGCGCGAGAACACGGCCTGCTTGGCGCCTTGGGTCTTCAGCGGGCAGCCGTCGAAGGCGGCGATGGCGGCGGCCAGGCTTTCCAGGTCATTGCAGGCGGCCGCGGCGGCGCGGGCCATGGCGACCGCCGAGCCGACATCGGGACCACGCACCGCGACCGGGCGCGCGATGGCGACCGGAGGCGGCGGCTGGCTCTTGGCGCGCAGCATCGCCGCGCCCTCGGCCAGACGATCGATGGGGGCGTCCGCGTACAGGGCCTCGACGCCAGCATCGGCCCAGAAGGCCAGCAGGCTTTCGACAGCGCGTTGATCGGCGGCAAGGCTCATGAGACGGTCTTAGCGCGGATTAACGCCGGTCTCCACGCTGCGTCGCAGCAAAAAATAGCGATCAGGTGCTTGACCGCCACTGCGTCACGTTTGGATAAGCTGTGATTCAAACAGTCATAAGACAGGCGGCCGAGCCTGATCGGGAGACCCTATGAGCGAAGACCTCGAACGCGAGTCGATGGAATATGACGTCGTCATCGTCGGCGGCGGTCCCGCGGGCCTCTCGGCGGCGATCCGTCTGAAGCAACTGGCCGCCAAGGCCGGGACCGAGATCTCGGTGGCGCTGCTGGAGAAGGGCTCGGAAGTCGGCGCCCACATCCTGTCGGGCGCGGTGATCGATCCCAAGGGCCTGGCCGAGCTGTTCCCCGACTGGAAAGAACTGGGCGCGCCGCTGGAGACCCCGGTCACCAAGGACCGCTTCAAGCTGATGGGTCCGCAGGGCGAGCTGGCCCTGCCGATGTTCGCCATGCCGCCGTTCATGCACAACCACGGCTGCTACATCGCCTCGCTGGGCAACCTGACCCGCTGGCTGGCCGGCAAGGCCGAGGAGCTGGGCGTCGAGATCTATCCGGGCTTCGCCGCTTCGGACCTGGTCTGGAACGAGGACGGCTCGGTGAAGGGCGTCGTCGTCGGCGTCGTCGGCATCGCCAAGGACGGCCACCACAAGCCCGACTTCCAGCCGGGCATGGAGCTGCACGGCAAGTATGTCTTCATCGCCGAGGGCGTGCGCGGCTCGTTGGCCAAGCAGCTGATCGAGAAGTTCGACCTGTCGGCCGGCAAGTCGCCGCAGAAATACGGCATCGGCATCAAGGAGCTGTGGCAGGTCCCGCCCGAGCAGCACCAGCCGGGCCTGGCCGAGCACACCACCGGCTGGCCGCTGGACAACAGCACCGGCGGCGGCAGCTTCATGTACCACTTCGGGGACAACTACGTGTCCATCGGCTACGTGGTGCACCTGAACTACAAGAACCCGTGGATCTCGCCGTTCGACGAGTTCCAGCGCTTCAAGCAGCATCCGGGCGTGCGTCCGTACCTGGAAGGCGGCAAGCGCATCGCCTACGGCGCGCGGGCCATCACCGAGGGCGGCTATCAGTCCGTGCCGAAGCTGACCTTCCCGGGCGGCGTGCTGATCGGCTGCTCGGCCGGCTTCGTCAACGTGCCGCGCATCAAGGGCAGCCACAACGCGGTGAAGACCGGCATGCTGGCCGCCGAGGCCGCCTATGACGCCGTGCAGGCCGGCCGGACCAGCGACGAGCTGACCGCCTACCAGACCGCTTATGACAAGTCGTGGGTGGCCAAGGAGCTGAAGGTCGTCCGCAACGCCAAGCCGATGCTGGGCAAGTTCGGCACCGCCCTGGGCGGCGCGGTCAGCATGTTCGACATGTGGTGCACGCACCTGTTCGGCGGCTTCTCGTTCTTCGGCACGATGAAGCATGAGAAGACCGACGCGGCCTCGACCGGCCTGGCCAAGGACTTCGAGCCGATCGTCTACCCCAAGCCCGACGGCGTGATCAGCTTCGACAAGCTGAGCTCGGTGTTCCTGTCGGCCACCAACCACGAGGAAGACCAGCCGGCGCACCTGAAGCTGAAGGACCCGTCGATCCCGATCTCGGTCAACCTGCCCAAGTATGGCGAGCCCGCGCGTCTCTACTGCCCGGCCGGCGTCTACGAGGTTCTGTACAACGAGCAGGGCCAGGATCCGCGCTTCCAGATCAACGCCCAGAACTGCGTCCACTGCAAAACCTGCGACATCAAGGACCCGTCGCAGAACATCGTCTGGACCACGCCGGAAGGCGGCGGCGGACCCAACTATCCGAACATGTGACGGCAAAAGCCTCCCAGTCCCGCTGGGAGGCTTTTTCTTGCGAGGCGCATCGAAAGCGCCGAGGGTAGGCGAATGACGCGTATCCAAGTCCTTCTCGCCTGTGTTTCCGTCTCGGTCCTGACCGCCTGTTCGACCGCGCCCAGCTCGATCACGATGCGTGGGCCCGTCAGCGCCGGCTCGCCGCTGTTCGACACCCGCTCTTCGTACGGCCAGTTCCTGGCGGGCCAGGCGGCGCTGCGCGACGGCAAGTCCAAGGAAGCCGCCACCTATTTCGGCACGGCCGCGGTGCTGGGCGATGATCCGGGCGTGCTGGGCGAGCGTTCGTTCACGGCGCTGCTGCTGGCCGGCGAGATCACCCGCGCCGCCGCCATCGCCCCGACCGAGGCGGACGCCACCGAGGCGGTCAAGCGCCTGGGCGTGCTGACCCGCGTCGTCGAATCCCTGGCCATCGGCAAGGGCAAGGACGCCCAGATCCTGCTGAAGACGGAGTCTCCGGGCTTCCCGCACCAGCAGGCCGCCGCGCTGCTGGCGCCGTGGGCCGCCGCCGCGGCCGGCGACAACGAGGGCGCGATCGTCCAGCCGACCCTGCGCAGTGACAAACTGGTCCAGTATTTCGGCCAGCAGGGCCAGGCCCGCCTGTTCGAGCGCGCCAAGCGCTATGACGAGGCCGAGACCGACTACAAGGCCTTGGTCGCCAACGCCGCCACGGCCAGCATCTTCACCCTCGACTACGGGGCGTTCCTGGAGCGCCGCAAGCGTCACGCCGACGCCGTGGCCGTGTACGACAATGCTTTGCGTTCCGCGCCGAGCGACACGGGCCTGCTGCGCGCTCGCGCTCGCGCCGCCGCCAAGGGCGCACCGCCGGCGCTGCCGACCATCCGTCAGGGCGCGGCCGAGGGTCTGGTGGCCTGCGCCGCCACCTTCGCCGGCGAGCGCCAGACCCAGTTCGCCCTGGCCTATCTGCGCCTGGCCCTGCGCCTGGACCCCGCCCGCGACGAGGCCTGGGTGCTGGTCGGTGACCTGCTGAACCAGGGCGAGGACCCCAAGGGCGCGATCGAAGCCTATGCCCACGTGCTGCCGGGCTCGCCGCACTACGCCTCGGCCCAGAGCAAGACCGCCTGGGCCTGGAACGACATCGGCGACAAGGCCAAGGCGCTGGACGTGGCCAAGGCCGCCTCGGTGGCCGCCCCGAACGATCGGGACGCCAGTGTCGCCCTGGCCGACCTGCTGCGCGCCGGCGGCCAATGGAACGAGTCGGTGGCCGTGCTGGACCCGATCATCGCCCGCGAGACCGCCACGCCCGACTGGCGCCTGCTGTACCTGCGCGCCGTGGCTCTGGAGCAGGCCAAGCGCTGGCCCGAGGCCGAGCGCGACCTGAAGGCGGCGCTGAAGGCCAATCCGGACGAGCCGGAGCTGCTGAACTTCCTCGGCTACAGCTGGATCGACCGCAACGAGAACCTGGCCGAGGCCCTGGGCATGGTCCAGAAGGCGGTCGCGGCGCGTCCGCAGTCGGGCGCCATGCTCGACAGCCTGGGCTGGGCCTATTACCGCCTGGGCGACTACAAGATGTCCGTCGAGAAGCTGGAAGCGGCCGTCGAGATGGAGCCGGGCGATCCGGACGTGAATGGGCACCTGGGCGACGCCTACTGGAGGGTCGGGCGCAAGACCGAGGCCCAGTTCCAGTGGCAGCGCGTGCTAAGCCTGGAGCCCGACGACAAGCAGAAGGCCGACTCCGAGGCCAAGCTGAAGAACGGCCTGGGTCCCACAGGGCCGGCCAGCAAGTCGACGGTCGCCCACAACTAGGCTATCGGGCGGTGGTCCTTCTCCATCGAGTCTGAGAGATCATGCGGCTGCCCACGTCCTCTTTGGCCGCCTTCGCCCCGGCCAAGGTCAATCTGTTCCTGCACGTGGGCGGGCCGGACGCCGAGGGCTATCACCCGATCTCCAGCCTGATGGTCTTCGCCGACGTCGGCGACGATGTGATGATCCAGCCCAGCGACGCGCCGGCCTTCGAGACCTCGGGGCCCTTCGGCGGCGCGATCCCGGCCGATGGCGACAACCTGGTGGTCCGCGCGGCGCGGGCCTTCCACGCCAGGCTGGGCGGGCCGATCCCGCCGTATCGCCTGATCCTGGAGAAGCGCCTGCCGATCGCGGCCGGCCTGGGCGGCGGTTCCAGCGACGCGGGCGCGGCCCTGAAGCTGCTGCGCGACGCCCTGGCCCCGCATTTCACCGACGATGATCTGGAGCCGCTGGCCGCCAGCCTGGGCGCGGACGGCGCGGCCTGCCTGCGGGCCGTGGCGCTGATGGCCGAGGGGCGAGGGGAGATCCTGTCGCCGGCGCCGAGGCTGCCCGAGCTGAACGCGGTGCTGGTCAATCCGGGCGTCCCGTCGCCGACCGGCGCCGTCTATCGCGCCTATGACGCCGCCGTGCATCCCGATGGCGCGGAGCGGCCGTTCCTGCCGGCAGACCTGGAAAGCGCCGAGGAGGCCGCCGCCTGGCTGGCCGTGGCCACCCGCAACGACCTGGAGGCGCCGGCCGTGGCGCTGGAGCCCCGCATCGGCGAGGTGCTGGACGTGCTGCGCGAGGAGCACGAAAGTCTGCTGGTCCGCATGTCCGGCTCGGGGGCGACGTGCTTTGCCCTCTGCGCCAGCGACATCGAGGCCGAGGGGCTGGCCGAGCGCCTGGAAACGATGCGACCCGACTGGTGGGTGCGGCGCTGCCGCCTGAGCTGAGGAGCTACGAATGAAGCGCCGTGACGTTCTCGCCGCGATCGGAAGCCTCGCCGCCGCGCCGGCCTCCGCCCAGGTCCTGAGCCTGCCAGCGACGCCGATCGTGCCGGGGCCGGGCGACGTGCTGGTCAGCCTGGAGACCAGCCTCGGGGCCATCATCATCGCTCTGAAGGTCAAGCAGGCCCCGCTGACCGCCGCCAATTTCCTGCAGTATGTCGACGGCAAGCTCTATGACGGCTCCAGCTTCTGGCGCGCGGCCAAGGCGCCCAGCTCGGTCGACTACGGCCTGATCGAGGGCGGCCTGGCCGGCGACCCGAAAAAGGTCCTCAAGCCCGTGGCCCACGAGCCGACCACCCAGACCGGCCTGCGCCATGTCGACGGCACGCTGTCGCTGGCCCGCCGCGACCCGGGCAGCGGCGACAGCGACTTCTTCATCTGCGTGGGTGAGGCGCCGTATCTGGACGCCAATCCGGCCGCCTCGGGCGACAACCTGGGCTTCGCGGCCTTTGGTCAGGTGATCAAGGGCATGGAGATCGTCCGCAAGATCCTGAACCTGCCCACGCCGGGCGTGGCGACCAATCCGGTCATGCAGGGCCAGATGCTGGATCCCGTGGTGCCGATCGTCACGGCCCGACGGATCTAGATAATCCGCGCCAGCATCACGACGCCGGTCGCGGCCGGGACCAGCAGCAGCTGGGCCAAGACCGTGCCGGCCACCCGGCTGCCGGCAAACCACACGACCGCGCGGCGGAAGGCCGGCTCGCTCACTCGGCCGTCCATCACGTCGTCGGTCATGATCGACAGGGCCGGATCGATCAGCACGAACAGCAGGATGGTGGCGACGCCGTTGATCACCGACGACAGGCTGACGGCCGTGACCCGGAATTGCGGGTCCAGATAGCCGGCATAGAGGGAGGCGAAGACGCCGACCGTCAGCAGGGCCTGGGCCAGGACGTTCAGCACGATCACCCGGATCGGCACGTCGATCTTCTGCTTCAGGCCCTTGAGGTGACCGGGCGAGGGCAGGGCGACCGCGTCGCGGACATAGGACAGCCCGCCCTTGGCGAAGGCGTGCATGAGCAGCTTGGGCACCGAGCGGTGGACCTGGAAGTGGGCGACGGCGCGGGTGAACAGCCGCTGGGCGGTCGGGATCATCAGCGCCCCGACCAGGGCCGCCAGGCTGGCGCTGGCCATCAGCCACTGGAAGTCGGCCAGCAGGTTCTGGCCTGTGCCCGCCAGCAGTTCGGTCTCGATCCGCTTGGACAGGAACGGCCCCTGGAAGGCGTTCGAGGCGCGCGACAACAGCACCAGCACGTTGAACAGGGCGAACGACATGGCGATCCGCCGCGTGCGGACGCCGGCGATGCGCACGGCGTAGGCCAGGGCCCCGATCAGGTGGATCACGAAGGTCAGGACGCAGAGCAGGAACAGTTGAGCGTCCACGACGGTCTCCAGGCGGAAGGCGCGGAGCTTGGCCGATCACCGCCCAAAGAGAAAGGGCGCGGAGATTGCTCTCCGCGCCCTTCGACTTGGAACCTACGCCAGCCTTAGCTGTGGTAGGCGCGTTCGCCGTGTTCCGAGATATCCAGGCCTTCTTCTTCGGCTTCCGGCGCAGCCTTCAGACCGATGACCAGCTTGATCAGGAAGAAGACGATCAGCGAGGCGACCAGCGACCAGACGATGGTGACGCCCACACCCTTCAGTTGAGCGATCACTTGGGTGCCCAGGCTGTAGACGGCGTTGTCACAGGTCGAGATGTCGCCGTCCTTGGCGCAGCTCGTATAGTCGACGATGCCGGCGCCGCCCCAGGCGGGGTTGACCACCAGGCCGGTGCCGATGGCGCCGACGATGCCGCCGATGCCGTGGATGCCGAAAGCGTCCAGGCTGTCGTCGTACTTCAGGGCGTTCTTCACCACCGAGCAGAAGAAGATGCAGATCGGCGAGACGACCAGACCCAGGATCACCGCGCCCATCGGACCGGAGAAGCCGGCGGCCGGGGTGATGGCGACGAGGCCGGCGACGATGCCCGAAGCCAGGCCCAGGGCCGACGGCTTCTTGCGGGTGACCCACTCGACGAGGATCCACGACAGGCCGGCGGCCGCGGTGGCGACGAAGGTGTTGATCATGGCCAGCGAGGCGTAGCCGTTCGATTCCAGGTTCGAGCCGGCGTTGAAGCCGAACCAGCCCACCCACAGCAGGCCAGCGCCGACCAGGGTCAGGGTCAGCGAGTGCGGGGGCATCGGCTCCTTGCCGTAGCCTTGGCGCTTGCCGAGGATCAGGGCGCCGACCAGAGCAGCGATACCCGCATTGATGTGGACGACGGTGCCGCCGGCGAAGTCCAGAGCGCCGAAGCTCCAGATCAGGCCCGACTTGACCGGAGCGGTCGGGGCCAGGGCGATCGCGTCAGGACCCGGCCACCACCAGACCATGTGCGCCATCGGATAGTACGACAGCAGCGGCCACAGGACGGCGAAGGCGACGATGGCGGCGAACTTCATGCGCTCGACCAGCGAACCGACCACGAGGGCGGCGGTGATGGCCGCGAAGGTCGCCTGGAACGAGATGAAGGTGAACTCGGGGATCACCACGCCGGTCGAGAACGTCGCGACGTTGGAGGCCGGCGTCACGTCCTTGAGGAACAGACGACCAAGGCCGCCGACGAAGCTGTCCCAGCTGCCGCCGTCGGTGAACGCGAAGCTATAGCCCCACAGCACCCAGGCGACGAAGCCGATCAGGGCGACGGTCGAGACCTGCATCATAACCGACAGCATGTTCTTGGAGCGGACCAGGCCGCCGTAGAACAGCGCCAGACCTGGCAGGATCATCAGCAGGACGAGCAGCGAGGAGGTGAGCATCCATGCGTTGTCGCCCTTGTCGTTCTTGTCGACGATGGCGGGCGCGGGGGCTTCAGCGGCGGCGGGCGCGGCGGCCGGAGCCGGCGCAGCCTCGGCGGGCGCGGCGGTGGCGGCGGCAGCGGCCGGCGCGGGCGCGGGCTCCTGGGCGAACGCAGTCGCGCCCAGCGGCGCCCCCGCGAGGGTCGCGGCGAGCATGAGCCCGGCCAGCGGTTTGAACTTGAATTTCATCGTCGGTATCCCCTTTTCCCGATGCGTTACAGAGCGGCCGAGCCGGTTTCGCCGGTGCGGATGCGGACGGCTTCTTCGACGTTCAGCACGAAGATCTTGCCGTCGCCGATCTTGCCGGTGGCCGCGGCGGCCTTGACCGCCTCGACGGCCTTGGCGGCGGACGCGTCGTCCACGACCGCTTCGAGTTTCACTTTCGGCACGAAGTTCACTTGGTACTCCGCGCCCCGATAGATCTCGGTCTGGCCCTTCTGGCGGCCGTAGCCCTTCACTTCCGAAACCGTCAGGCCTTCGACGCCGGCGGCGACGAGCGACTCGCGCACCTCGTCCAGCTTGAAGGGTTTGACGACCGCTATGATCAGTTTCATCCGCCTGCTCCGACCCGCGTCGCCGCGGGCTTGCTTTTGCTTGGTTGTCGGAAGCGAGAGAGCGCCCCCTTGTGATCACCGCCGACGCCGCCATCACGCGCTGCATCGTTTCCCCGGCTCGGCCACGCTATCGGCGACGGTTCCGTGACGTGCCTTGCGGGCAAGGTTTTGGAAACGAATTGGACGAGGCGCCTAAAATATGAGCGCCAGGCGCTTCGATTGCGTCAGAAACCGGCGATTTCGACCAACGGGAGGATGGTGGCGCGCAGGGCGCCCCTTGTCCTAGGTTGCGGGAATCCTATCGCCCCGCCTCGGAGCCCGCCCTATGCCGCCCCTCGTCATGAAGATCGCGCCCTGGGCGTTGCTGGTGATGTCCAACATCTTCATGACCTACGCCTGGTACGGTCACCTGAAGGGCAAGCCGATGGCGCTGCCGGTGGCGATCCTGTCCAGCTGGCTGATCGCGCTGCCTGAGTACATGCTGGCCGTGCCGGCCAACCGCATCGGCCACAATATGTATTCGACGGCTCAGTTGAAAGTCGGCCAGGAGGTCATCACCTTGGTGATCTTCATCCTGTTCTCGTATTTCTATCTCGGCGAGGCGATCAAGTGGTCGACGCTTGCCGGCTTTGCGTTGATCGTCTCCGGCGTGGCGGTCGTGTTCTTCTTCAGGTGAAGCTTAATCGTGATCACGAGGCCGTGATCGCGGAACCGAGTCCCCGGTCCGGGCGTACACCGCTCGAACCGAGAGGAACTCGACCATGAACACCAAGCGTCTCCTGACCGCCGCCGCGGCTATCGCCCTGCTGGCCGGCGCCGCCCAAGCTCAAGACATGGCCGCTCCGGCGCCCGCCGCGCAGGCGCCGACCGCCGCCGCTTCGCCCGTCGTGGCCAAGGGTGACCTGATCGACACCGCCACAGCGTCGGGCCAGTTCACCACCTTCCTGAAGGCCGTCGGCGCTGTGAACCTGACCAGCGTCCTGAAGACCAACCAGAACCTGACCCTGTTCGCGCCCACCGACGCGGCCTTCGCGGCCCTCCCGGCCGGTGAGCTGGACAAGCTGATGCTGCCCGAGAACGGACCGCTGCTGCAGAAGGTGCTGACCTATCACCTGATCAACGCCAAGGTGGACTCCACCAAGATCAAGGGCGCCAAGGGTGAAGTGAAGAGCGTCGAGGGCTCGTCGCTGCTGCTGGACGGCTCGGGTACGACCCCGATGGTCGACGGCGCCACCATCACCCAGACCGACGTCATGGCCAGCAACGGCGTGCTGCACGTGGTCGACAAGGTGCTGATCCCCAAGGACGTCCCGGGCCTGCAAGCCTCGGCCGCGCCCGCCGCCACCGACGCCGGCGCGACCATGAACGTGGCCGCCAACGAGCAGATGGCCCCGGCCGCTCCGGCCGATCAAGCCGCTCCGGCCATGCCGGCCGATCCGGCCCAAGCCGCGCCGGCGACGGCCACCGACATGGCCGCTGACCCGGCCGCCTCGCCGACGGCGACCTCGGCTCCGGCCTCGGGCGTGAACACCTCGGGCGTCGTGCCGACCTCGTCGCAGTCGCCGGAGGCCCAGGCCTCGCTGAAGGCCGGCGACGCCAATGTCGTCTCTAACCCGCCGGTCGCCGACACCAAGGCCAACCGCGCCAAGTACGGCCTGCCGGACTCCAACGCCGGCAAGCGCACCGTGCCGAAGGGCAACTAAGGCTTCTGAAGCCTCGGACATCGCTTGAAGCAGCAGTCGGCGGGCCCTATGGTCCGCCGACTTTTTTCTAGGCCTGCTTCGATTGATGTCGCGCGAAAAACCCAAGTCCTTCCAAAGCCTGATCCTGACGCTCCATGACTATTGGAGCCGGCAGGGCTGTATCATCCTGCAGCCGCACGACGTGGAAGTGGGGGCGGGGACCCTGCACCCGGCCACCGTGCTGCGCGCCTTGGGCCCCAAGCCCTGGAACGCGGCCTATGTGCAGCCCTCGCGCCGTCCGGGCGACGGCCGCTATGGCGAGAACCCCAACCGCCTGCAGCACTATTACCAATACCAGGTGATCCTGAAGCCGAACCCCGAGAACATGCAGGACCTGTACCTGGGTTCGCTGGAAGCGATCGGCCTGGACCTGCGCACCCACGACATCCGCTTCGTCGAGGACGACTGGGAGAACCCGACCGTCGGCGCGTGGGGCCTGGGCTGGGAAGTTTGGTGCGACGGCATGGAAGTGTCGCAGTACACCTACTTCCAGCAGGTGGGCGGCCTGGACGTCTCGCCGGTGGCTGGCGAGCTGACCTACGGCCTGGAACGCCTGGCCATGTACGTGTTCGGCGTCGACAACGTCTACGACCTGCCGTTCAACGACCCGGACTCGCCGCTGGGCGCGACGACCTATGGCGACGTGTTCCTGGAGAACGAGCGCCAGCAGTCGGAAGCCAACTTCCACGGCTACGACGTCTCGGTGCTCAAGCAGCAGTTCGAGCAGATGGAACAGCAGGTCCCGCTGATGCTGGCCCGCTCGTACCAGGACAAGGCCCTGGTGCTGCCCGCCTACGACATGGTCCTCAAGGCCAGCCACCTTTTCAACCTGATGAACGCCCGCGGCGCGATCGCCGTCGCCGAGCGCGCCAGCTACATCGGCCGCATCCGCGACCTCTGTAAGATGTGCGCCAGCGCCTGGGTCGATCAGCAGGAAGCCGCGTAAGTTAAGATGCCCCAACTTCTCCTCGAACTGTTCTCGGAAGAGATCCCCGCCCGCATGCAGGCCCAGGCCGCCAAGGACCTGGAGCGCATGGCGCGCGAGCACCTGGCCGCCGCCGGCTTCCTGCCCGAGGCCCTGAAGACCTTCGCCGGCCCGCGCCGCCTGACCCTGGTGGCCGAAGGCCTGCCGCTGGCCCAGGCCGATCGCAAGGAAGAGCTGAAGGGCCCGCGCGTCGGCGCCCCGCCGCAAGCCATGGAAGGCTTCCTGCGCAAGGCCGGCCTGAGCCAGGACCAGCTGGTCGAACGCGACGGCGTCTACATGGCCTTCATCGAGAAGAAGGGCCGCCCGACGCCGGAGATCGTCGCCGAGATGGTCGAGGCCATCGTCCGCGGCTTCCCGTGGCCCAAGTCGATGATCTGGGGGACCAAGAAGCTGCGCTGGGTGCGTCCGCTGAAGCGGATCCTGTGCGTGCTGGACCGCGAGGTCGTGCCGTTCGCCATCGAGGGCATCCCGAGCGGCGACATCACCGAAGGCCACCGCTTCATGGGCGACGCCCAGCCGTTCACGGCCAAGGACTTCGACGAGTACGCGGCGGGCCTGGAGGCCCACTTCGTCGTGCTCGACGTCGAGGAGCGCAAGGAACGCATCCTCGAAGGCTGCAAGACCCTGTGCTTCGCCCGTCACCTGGAACTGGTCGAGGACCAGGGCCTGCTGGAAGAAGTCGCCGGCCTCGCCGAATGGCCGACGCCGGTGCTGGGCGACATGGACCCGGTGTTCCTGAGCCTGCCGCCCGAGGTGATCCGCACCTCGATGCGCACGCACCAGAAGTACTTCGCCGTCCGCAAGGCCGGTGAAGAGGGCCTGGCCCCGCACTTCATCACCATCGCCAATATCCAGGCGGCCGACGGCGGCGCGGTGATCGCGGCCGGCAACGCCAAGGTGCTGTCCTCGCGCCTGTCCGACGCTCGCTTCTTCTGGGACGAGGACGTCAAGGTCGGCTTCGAGCCGTGGCTGGAGAAGCTGAACGGCGTCACCTTCCACGCCAAGCTCGGCACCATGGCACAGCGCGTCGAGCGCATCGTCGCCCTGGCCGGCGAGATCGCCCCGCTGGTCGGCGCCGATGTCGCCAAGACCAAGGAAGCCGCGCGCCTGGCCAAGGCCGACCTCGCCTCGCAGATGGTTGGGGAGTTCCCCGAGCTGCAGGGCGTCATGGGCGGCTACTACGCCCGTACCTTCGGCCTGGACGGCGAGATCGCGGACGCTGTGCGCGACCACTACAAGCCACAAGGGCCGTCAGACGCCGTACCGGCTGCGCCGGTCAGCGTGGCCGTGGCGTTGGCGGACAAGCTGGATACGCTCGCTAGGTTCTTTGCTATCGGTGAGAAGCCGACGGGTTCGAAAGACCCTTATGCCCTACGCCGTGCGGCGCTTGGCGTGATCCGGATCATTCTGGAGAACCGCCTGCAAGTTTCGCTTATCTCCGTGCTGCGGAAGGCGCTGTTTGCTCAAGCTGAGAATGAGGAAGGCCTTACCGGGTCGGGCATGGAGATCGCGCCGGAAATCGTCGCCTTCTTCGCCGACCGCCTAAAAGTCACCCTACGCGACCAAGGCAAGCGCCATGACCTCGTCGACGCCGTCTTCGCCCTGGGCGACGACGACCTGGCGCGCATCGTCGCGCGGGTCGAGGCCCTGGATGGTTTCCTGAAGACCGACGATGGCAAGACCCTGATGGCCGGCTACAAGCGCGCTTCCAACATCCTCAAGGCCGAGGAGAAGAAGGGCGCTCTGCCGGTCGGGGCTCCGGAAGCGCCGACCGCCGACAGCGACGCCGAGGTGGGCCTCTACAACGCCCTGCGCCTGCTGGCCAAGCCGCTGAAGGACGCCTTGGACGCCGAGGACTTCACCGGCGCCATGACCCAGCTGGCCGAGCTGCGCGGTCCGGTCGACGCCTATCTGGACGGCGTCTTCGTCAACGAGCCCGAGCACCGCGACAACCGCCTCAAGACCCTGGCCGCCGTGCGCGACGCCATGGGGCAGGTGGCGGACTTCGGCCTGATCGCGGGCTGATCGCGCTCACAGCACAAACGGAAACGGCGGCCTCTCGGGCCGCCGTTTTTGTTTCTACGCCACCGCCGCGTCGAACTCGGCTTTCCAATCCGCGAACTCGGCGCGGTCGTCCTGGTCCCAGGGGTGGAAGCCGGGGCGGTACCAGGCGAAATAGGTCTTCCAGCCGCGGCGGAAGAGGCCCGGCTTGCCCCACACGAATGCATTGACCGCCTTCAGCGCCGCCTTCGGCGTGTAGCCGTCGGTTTCCAGCAGGCGGGCGGCGTAGCGGCAGATGTTGCGGGTAAACATGATGGTCACGAAGAACATCGCCCGGCAGCGCATGAAATAGCGGCGGCGCGGCGTCCAATCCTGAGTGGCGACCATGAAGACGTCATAGGCGACCGCCTTGTGCTCGGTCTCCTCCATGGCATGCCAGCGCCACAGCTTCTCGACCTCGGGATGGGCCTTGTCGAACAGGTCCTGATGGCGCACGTGCATCTCGGCCATCATCGCCGTGAAGTGCTCCAGCGCGATGGTCGACAGCAGCATGGCCATCTTGCCGCGCTCGCGGGCCATCTTCACGCGGCCCTTCACGATCTCCTCGATCTCGGCAACCGGATAACGCTCGCGGTCGATCAGGCTGTTCAGCTGATGATGCTCGCGCGAGTGGATGGCTTCCTGGGCGATGAAGTTCTTGGCGTCGTCCAGCAGCTTGCCGGTCAGCAGGTGGCGGTAGTTGCGCACCGCGTCCATGAAGAGGCGCTCGCCGTCCGGGAAGGTCAGGGACAGGGCGTTGAACACCGCCGTGCCGACGGGATCGCCGCCCAGCCAGTGGCCCTTCTGGGCGTCTGCGAGGTCGAAACGGATGTCGCGCGGCGTGACGTCCAGGTCTGCGGGGGTGGTTTTGGCATCGGTCATGGCGTTGTGCGCTCCGCCGGATTAGGGCTCTGTGAGCCTGTGTTGTGATGCATCCTGAGTTATACTGACAAAAATGTCAATAGAGAGCTCCGCGCCCATTGGCGCTCCGAAAACGCGCGTGCGCCGCTCGCCCGAAGCCGCGCGCGAGAACATCCTCGCCGCCGCCGAGGCGCTGCTGGTCGAGCACGGCCCGCAGGCGATCAAGCTGGCCGACGTGGCCAAGGCCGCGGGCGTGGTCCACGCCAATGTCATCCACCACTTCGGCTCGATCGCCGGGGTGGAGACGGCGCTGATGGAGCGGATGATCCGGCAGCTGGCCGACAAGATCATCGCCGGCTTCAACGAGCAGGGCGTCTCGGCCGGCTTCGGGGCCCAGGCCCTGTTCGACGCCTTCGAGGCCAAGGGCGCGGCGCGGCTGGCGGCGTGGCTGGAGCTGACCGGCGAGGGGCGGCGGATGACGCTGGTGCGCCAGGTCGTCGACGAGGTGGTTCAGACCCGCCTGGCGCAGGATGTCGGCCTCGAGCGCGAGACGATCATCGACTTCATCCTGCTGAACATCGTCCTGGCCATCGGGGTCGGGCTGTTCGGGCCGACGCTGAGCGAGCTGCTGGGCCGGCCGGCGGACCGGGCGCGCGAGCTGGCGCAGGAGCTGGTCCACGGGCGGATCACCGCCATGGGCAAGGCCTAGGCGCGGGCCAGCAGCGCTGGCAGGACCTGATCGGTCAGCAGCGGCGCGAGCCGCAGGTCGCCCGGCGCTGCCGGATCGATCCAGGCCAGTTCCTCGATCTCGGCCCGCGCGGTGATGTCACCCTCGACCGTGGCGAGGTAGGTGGCGGACTGGACGGTGAACCCAGCTTCGTTGGCGGCCGGAGCCGCGTAGTTGCCTAGCAGCTCGGCGTGGACCAGCCGGCAGCCCAGCTCTTCGTCGAGCTCGCGCGCCAGGGTGGTCAGGTCGTCCTCGCCGCCGTCACGCTTGCCGCCGGGCTTCATGAACGCAGTCGTGCCGCGCTTGCGGACCAGCAGCATGCGGCCGTCCGCGTCGCGGATCACGGCGGTGACGATGTCGAGGACGCGGCTCATGGTTGGAGCCTAGCCGAGTCGCTACTTATCGACCGCCGCCAGGATGTGATCGGCCAGCAGCTTCTCGGAGATCACATGCGGCTGGCGCACGCCGAAGTTGGTCGTGGTGATCACCGCTACCAGGTCCAGATCCGGCACGATCGCCACCTTCTGGCCGCCCGAACCGCTCATCAGCCAGGCCTTGTGACCATTGAACGTCTGCAGCCAGACCAGGTAGCCATAGTCGGTGTTCTCCCGCGCATTGGCGTGCGGCCTGACCGAGGCCTTCACGAAGTCGGCCGGCAGGACCTGCTTGCCGTCCCACAGGCCGCCATTGGCGTAGAGCTGACCCAGCTTCAGCAGGTCGCGGCTGCGCAGGCCCAGGCCCCCGCCGCCCATGGCCAGGCCCGTGGGCGACATCTGCCACTTGGGGTTCTCGATGCCGAGCGGCTTGAACAGCACCTCGTCGGCGAAGGCGGGCAGGGGCTGCTTGACGGCGTTCTGGACGACCTGGCCCAGGGTCACGACCCCGGCGGTGCAGTAGCTGAAGCTGCGGCCATAGGGCGAGGCCTCGGGCTTGGGGCTCCAGTCCGGGAAGCCGCGCACCGGCAGGTCCCGGTAGAAGCCGACCCAGTCCTCGATCAGGTACATCCGCTCCTCGTTGCCGCGCGAGTACTGGTTGTCGTCGTCGCACTCGGCAATGGAGCTCATGGTCAGCAGGTCCTCGACCGTGACCTTGTCTTTGCGCGGATCGGGATTGGCGGCCGGCTTGCGGTCCTTGAGCCAGGTCTTGATCGGCGCGTCGACGCTGGGCACGGCGCCGCGAGCCAGCGCCGCGCCGGCCAGCATGGCGGTGACGGTCTTGGTGACCGAGCGGGTGTTGCGGCGGGCTTCCGCGCCGTCCGCGTCGTAATAGGCCTCGAACACCAGCTTGCCGTGGCGGGCGACCAGGACGCTGGTGATCTTCTGGAATTCGCCGGCCTTGATGGCGGCCGACATCGCTTCGAGCTTGGCGGCCGAAACGCCCTCGGCGGCGGGCGTGGCGGTGGTCCAGTCGGCGGCCTGGGTGGAGAGGGGCGCGAGAACGAGAGCGGCGGCGAACGCGAGAGCTTTCAAGGCGGGAACTCCAGGAACTGACCTTGGCCGTCTAGGCCGCGCCGACGACCTCGTCTTGGACGCTTGCAACAACCGGCCGGCGGCCGCACAGCCGCGCGAACTCGCCGGGTGTGACGCCATAGGCCTTTAGGAACTGGCGATTGAGGTGGCTCTGGTCGCAGAAGCCCGAGGCCAGGGCGATCTCGCCGATCGGGTCGCGGCCGCGCATCAGCAGATCGGCGGCGCGTTCCAGCCGGCGCGTGCGCAGACGATCGCCCGGCGCCGCCCCCAGCCAGCGCCGATAGCCGCGCGCCAGATGCACCGGATGGACGCCAGCGATCTCGGCGAGATCCGCGACATTGATTGGCTGATCGAACGTGTCGGCCAGATAGGTCTCGGCGCGATCCAGCCAGGACGGGCGCTTGTCGCCATCCGTCACGGGCGTGATCGCCTGGGCGGCCAGTTCCAGGCTCAGGCCTTCCAGCGACAGCGCTTCGGCGTCGCGGGCCAGCAGTGAGCGGGTCAGGCGCAGGGCCGCGCGGCGGGCGGCCGGGCCGGTCAGCCGCAGGGCGTCGATCGCCGCGCCGCGTCCGGCGTCGGCCAGGGTGCGCCAGTCGGCGGGGGCGAAGCTGACGGCCAGGAAATAGCCACCGCCGTCCACGAAGCGATCACGGTGCACCACGCCCGGTGGGTTGTAGACCAGCACCGGACCCTCGGTTTCAGGCCCGGCGGCGGTGGTGATGTAGCGGCCGTGGGTGGCCAGCACGAAGTGGGTGTCGTCGTGGCTGTGCTCATCGACGTCGTCAGCGCGCTTGGTGGCTTCCAGATGCGCCAGGCGCACGCCCGGCAGCTGGCGCTCGACGGTGGGTGCGCCGTAGAACCGGCCTTGGCTGAAGGCGGTCCTCGGCGCGGCCATGTCAGCCCAGCTTCTCGGCGGCCCAGGGGGCGAAGTAGGTGATGATGCCCGCCGCGCCGGCCCGCTTGAAGGCGGTAAGGCTTTCCAGGATGGCGCGGTCCTGGTCGATCCAGCCGTTCTGGGCGGCGGCCATGATCATCGCGTACTCGCCAGACACCTGGAAGGCGTAGGTCGGCATGCGGAACTCGTCGACCAGGCGGCGCAGGATATCCAGATAGGGCATGCCCGGCTTGACCATGACCATGTCGGCGCCCTCGGCGATGTCGAGCGCGACCTCGCGGATGGCTTCCTCGGTGTTGGCCGGGTCCATCTGGTAGGTCTTCTTGTCACCCTGGCCACCCGCGAGTTTCGCCGAGCCAATGGCGTCGCGGTACGGGCCGTAGAAGGCCGAGGCGTATTTGGCGGCGTAGGACATGATCATCACGTCCTGGTGGTTGGCGCCTTCCAGCGCCGCGCGCAGGGCTCCGATGCGGCCGTCCATCATGTCCGACGGGGCCAGGATGTCGGCGCCGGCCTCGGCCTGCATGATGCCCTGTTCGATCAGGCGCTCGATGGTCGGGTCGTTGAGGATCTTGCCGCCCTCGATCACGCCGTCGTGGCCGTGGTCGGTGAAGGGGTCCAGGGCGACGTCGCACATGATGCCGACCTCGGGAGCGGCGTCCTTCATGGCCTTGACGGCGCGGGGGATGACGCCGTCGGGATCGGCGGCGATCGAGCCGGTCGCGTCTTTGCGCGAGCCGTCGATGTGCGGGAAGATGGCGATGGCCGGGATGCCCAGGTCACGGGCGCGGACGGCGGCCTTGGCGGCCTCCTTGACGCTCAGGCGCTCGACGCCCGGCATCGAGGCCACCGGGATCACGCCTTCGCCCTCGTGCACCACCATCGACCAGATCAGGTCGGACGGCCGGACCTCGGTCTCGCGGACGAGGCGGCGGGTCCAGTCGGCCTGGCGCACGCGGCGCAGGCGGGTGTGGGGATAGGGGGCGAGGGGCGGAACGGTCATGCGCTTGATGTCGCGCGGTCGGCCGCGCGAGGCAAGAGACGCCCGCCCTTAAGGTGGAAGTTTAGGGAGCAGCCCGCGAGGCCAGCACCGACGGGCCGTCGATGCGGGTCCACAGCTGCGACTTGCACAGGAAGTTGCCCAGCACGCAGCCCTTGGCGCGCATGGTGCGGGTGTCGACGATGTCGGCCGAGCCCACCAGGGTGACCTTCAGGGTCGGGACCCAGACGCGGCCCTTCAGCGTGCCGTTGTCCTGGGCTTCGAAGTCACGCAGCAGCTGCTTGCCGATCAGGGTGTCGGCGCCAGCCTTGCGCGCATCGGCCTCGGCCTTGGGGCTGGCCCACACCACGACGCCGCAGGTGCTGGGGCCGCAGTCCTTGATCTCCAGATGCACGGAGTTCTTCGGATTGCGCCAGACGCCATACGAGCGCGAGATATCGCCGCCGGCATAGGCCGGTGCGGTGGCCGCAGCCATTCCAAGGGCCACCGTCAGGGCGGCAAGAGCAAGTTTCAGGAAACGCATAGTCGTTGATGCAGTTTTTATGGTTGAGAACGCCCAGACTCGAGACGGGCATTTGGGCTTAAAGGCGATGGTTATCAAGAGGGTGTGACGCCTCAGCCGCTACACACCGTGTAACGGAGGATTTCAGGTCACACTTGAACGGCTCTGCGAGACGCGTTGACAGCCGGCTTTCCGCGCGGCACGTCAGCGATCAAGAAGGCGAGGGCGGTTCTGCCCCGAACGGGAGGAAGTGCGCATGGATTTCGCGCTGAACGAAGATCAAGTCGCAATCCAGGACGCCGCCCGTGCGTTCGCCGAAGGACAGCTTGCCCCGTTCTCGGCGCAGTGGGACGAGCAGAAGCACTTTCCCGTCGATACGCTGCGCCAGGCCGCCGAGCTGGGCTTCGCCGGCATTTATGTAACAGAGGACGTCGGCGGCTCGGGTCTGTCGCGCCTGGACGCCTCGATCATCTTCGAGGCCCTGAGCTACGGCGACGTGCCGACGGCGGCGTACCTGACCATCCACAACATGGCCTCATGGATGATCGATCGTTTCGGTTCGGACGATCTGCGCCAGCGTTACCTGCCGCGCCTGACCACGATGGAGCTGATCGCCAGCTACTGCCTGACCGAGCCGGGTTCGGGCTCGGACGCGGCCAACATGCGCACGACCGCCAAGCTGGATGGCGACCACTATGTCCTGAACGGCGGCAAGGCCTTCATCTCGGGCGGCGGCGTGTCGGACGTCTATGTCGTCATGGCTCGCACGGGCGGCGACGGCGCCAAGGGCGTCTCGGCCTTCGTGGTCGAGAAGGGGACGGAGGGTCTCAGCTTCGGGGCCAATGAGCGCAAGATGGGCTGGAACGCCCAGCCGACCGCCCAGGTGAACTTCGACAACTGCCGGGTGCCGGTCGCCAACCGCATCGGCCAGGAAGGCGAGGGCTTCCGCTTCGCCATGATGGGCCTGGATGGCGGGCGGCTGAACATCGCCTCGTGCTCGCTGGGCGGCGCGCAGTTCGCTCTCGACACGGCCAAGGCCTACATGGAGACCCGCAACCAGTTCGGCAAAGCGCTGAAGGACTTCCAGGCCCTGCAGTTCAAGCTGGCCGACATGGCCACCGAGCTGGAGGCCGCCCGCCTGATGGTGCGCCGCGCGGCTCACGCGCTGGACAACAAGCATCCCGAGGCGACCAAGCTGTGCGCCATGGCCAAGCGCTTCGCGACCGACGCCGGCTTCCAGGTGGCCAATGACGCCTTGCAGTTGCACGGCGGCTACGGCTACCTCCAGGACTATCCGCTGGAGCGCATCGTGCGCGACCTGCGGGTGCACCAGATCCTGGAAGGGACCAACGAAATCATGCGTGTCATCATCGCCCGCGAGATGTTCCGCCAGTGAGCGTCCGATGATCTATCTCTGTCGCCACGGGCAGACCTTCCACAATCGCGAAGGCCGCATGCAGGGCCAGACCGAGTCGGACCTGACCCCGCTGGGTCGTCTGCAGGCCGCGGCCATGGCCGACCTGCTGCATGACCTGATCGCGCGCGATCCTCCCGCTGATTGGCGCATCGTCGCCAGCCCGCTGCGCCGGGCGCGCGACACGGCCGAGACGATCGGCAAGCGCCTGGGCCTGCCGGTCGCGTTCGACGATCGCCTGCTGGAGATCAGCGTCGGCGACTGGTCCAACCGCCTGCGCGATGAGGTCAAGCGCGAGACGCCGGCGCTGCAGAGCGATCCGGAATGGGCCTTCAAGTCACCGAACGGCGAGACCTATGAGGCGATCATGGGCCGGGTCTCCGGCTGGCTGGCCGACCAGGCGCCCGAGCCCGAGCGCAAGCTGATCGTGGTCAGCCACGGCATCGCCGGCTGGATGCTGCGCGGCGCCTATGGCGGACTGTCGCGCGCCGAGGTGATCGCCCAGGACACGCCACAGGACGCCATCTTCCGCCTCAGCGGCGGCCAGGTCGATCGCCTGAACTGCGCGCCCGTCGCCGAACCCGCCTAGGACTTGAGATGACCGACGAACCCGAAGTCCTGATCCGCGTCGAGAAGAATGTCGGGCGCATCACCCTAAACCGTCCCAAGGCGCTGCACGCCCTGACCCAGGGCATGTGCGAGATCATGATCGGGGCGCTGCTGGACTGGCAGGAGGATCCCGAGATCTACCTGGTCCTGATCGACCATGCGGGCGAGCGCGGCTTCTGCGCCGGCGGCGACATCCGCATGCTGGCCGAAAGCGGCGCCAAGGACGGCGTCGAGGCGCGGGCCTTCTTCCACACCGAGTACCAGCTGAACCACCTGCTGTTCAGCTACGACACGCCGGTGGTGGCGGTGATGGACGGCATCGTCATGGGCGGGGGCGTGGGCATCTCGATGCCGGCGCACGTGCGGATCGCCACCGAGCGCACGACCTTCGCCATGCCCGAGACCGGCATCGGCCTGTTCCCGGACGTCGGCGGCGGCTGGTACCTGCCGCGCCTGCCGGGCAAGGCGGGGCTGTGGCTGGCCCTGACCGGCGCGCGGATCAAAGGCGCGGACTGCATGCGGCTGGGCATCGCCACGCACCATGTCGAGTTCGGCGCCATCGAGGGCCTGAAGAAGGCGATCATCGCCGACCCGCGCCGCATCGAAGAGATCCTGAAGAAGTATCGGGCCGACGCCGGCAAGGCCTCGCTGCTGGGCTTCGAGCAGGATCTCAACCGCCTGTTCGTCGGCGAGACCGTCGAGGAGATCGTCGAGTTCCTGACCCTCGACTCCAGCGACTGGGGCAAGGCCCAGCTGGCGGTGCTGAAGACCAAGTCGCCCCAGACCCTGAAGGTCGCCTTCGAGCAGCTGAAGCGCGGCGAGGCCATGACCGACTTCGCCGACAACATGGCCATGGAATACCGGATCGGCTCGCGGGTGGTGCGCAAGCACGACTTCATCGAGGGCGTCCGGGCTGTGATCGTCGACAAGGACAACGCGCCCCAGTGGAACCCGGCGACCTTGGAAGAGGTCACCGACGCCATGATCGACGAGATTTTCGCGCCGCTTCCCGCAGCGGAAGAATGGGTACCGCTGACGTAACCGATTGCGTAGGCTAGCCTCGTCTCAATCAAGAACACGTCGGTTCGGAAGGATTGCCATGCGTAAGCCGCTTCTCAGTCTCATCGCGGTGCTGGGCCTCGCCGCCTGCGCCACGCAGCCGATGCTGGGCCCGCCGCCTCCGCCGCCTCCGGGTCCCGTCGCCGCCGGCATCCCGCCGAACATCGCCGCCGCCCTGAGCGATCCGTCGCGTCCGGCCGCCGACATGGTGCGCGACAACGATCGCCGTCCGGGCGACGTGCTGGCCTTCGCCGGCGTGCGTCAGGGCGCCAAGGTCGCCGACCTGATTCCCGGCGGCGGCTACTTCACCCGCATCCTGGCCAAGGCCGTCGGTCCGCGCGGCGTCATCTATGCCTATGTGCCCGACGAGCTGACCAAGCTGGCCAAGCGCGAGCCGGCGGTAAGCGCCATCGCCCGCGATCCCGAATATGCCAATGTGAAGGTGGTGCTGAACACGCTGCCCAACTTCTCGGCCCCCGAGAAGCTGGATCTGGTGTTCACGGCGCTGAACTATCACGACATGCACGACAAGTTCATGGGCCCGGCCGACCTGTCGGTCGTGAACCGCCAGGTCTTCCGCTCGCTGAAGCCGGGCGGCGTCTACATGGTCATCGACCACTCGGCCGAGCCGGGCGCGGGCCTGCGCAACACCGAGGACCTGCACCGCATCGACGCGGCGACCGTCCGGTCCGAGGTCACGGCCGCCGGCTTCATCTTCGAGGGCGAAAGCAAGGTCCTGCGGCGCCCCGCCGACAGCCGCAAGACCAACGTCTACGACCCGTCGATCCGCGGCAAGACCGACCAGTTCGTCTACAAGTTCCGCAAGCCGTCGACGGCGCGCTGACGCCGGAAACGCCTGGAATACAACGATAAGAACCGCGCCCATGAGGCGCGGTTCGCATTTGCAGGGAGCTTCACATGACGCGCATCGCCTTTATCGGCCTGGGCAACATGGGCGGCGGCATGGCCGCCAACCAGGCCAAGGCCCAGCACCACGTCCGCGCCTTCGACCTCTCGGCCGCTGCGGTCGAGCGGGCGGTGGAGGCCGGCTGCCACGCGGCCGCGTCCGTGGCCGAGGCGGTGGCCGACGCCGAGGTGGTGATCTCCATGCTGCCGGCCGGTCCGCATGTGCGCTCGGTCTATAGCGAGCAGGTCTTCAAGCATGCGCCGAAGTCGGCCCTGCTGATCGACTGTTCGACCATCGACGTCGAGACCGCCCGGGTGGTGGCCAAGCAGGCGGCCGAGGCCGGCTTCCGCTTCGCCGACGCGCCGGTGTCGGGCGGGATCATGGCCGCCGAGGCCGGGACCCTGGCCTTCATGGTCGGCTGCGACGCCGCCGACTTCGTCTTCGTCGAGGAAGCCCTGGCCCCGATGTCGCGCGTGACGATCCACGCCGGCGACCATGGGGCAGGGCAGGCGGCCAAGATCTGCAACAACATGCTGCTGGGCGTCTCGATGCTGGGAACCTGCGAGGCCTTCGCCCTGGCCGAGAAGCTGGGCCTGGCCGCCGACCGCTTCTTCGAGATCGCCAGCAAGTCCTCGGGCCAGTGCTGGTCGGTGACCAGCTATTGCCCGGTGCCGGACGTCGGCCCCCAGACCCCGGCCGACCGCCACTACGAGGGCGGTTTCGCCACGGCCATGATGCTGAAGGACCTGAAGCTGGCCCAGGACGCGGCCGCCAAGGCCGGGGCCTCGACCCCGATGGGCGCCCAGGCCGAGGCGCTGTACGCCCTGTTCGACGGCAACGGCTTCGGGGGTAAGGACTTCTCCGCCGTGATCCAAATGCTGCGCGGCAGGCTGGCGGACTTGAACTGAATCATTCAAGACCGCGCGCACCATCTGGGGCGTCGATTGACGCAGTCTATGCGTCCAATCGCGCAATTCTATTTGCTAGGTAAACGCCCTTAGATGGACACTACGGAAGCTTGGTGCGAAAAGCCGAGCCTGGAATAAGGGGACCGCCGGACGATTGCCCGGCCGGTTTGGAAGATCGACATGGACTACAAAGCCGCGTTCCGCAGCGCCGTCGACCAGATCCGCGAAGAGGGCCGTTACCGGGTCTTCGCTGACCTGAAGCGTCAACGCGGCCAGTTCCCGCGCGCCACCTGGACCCGCCAGGACGGCTCGGAACGCGAAGTCGTGGTTTGGTGCAGCAACGACTATCTCGGCCAAGGCCAGAATCCGATCGTGCTGGACGCCATGAAGGCGGCCGTCGACGAACACGGCTCGGGCTCGGGCGGCACCCGCAACATCTCGGGCACGAACCACGACCACGTCCTGCTGGAGCAGGAACTGGCCGATCTGCACGGCAAGGAAGCCGGCCTGCTGTTCACCTCGGGCTACGTCTCGAACGAAGCGTCGCTGTCTGTCGTGCAGAAGATCCTGCCTGGCCTGATCATCTTCTCGGACGAGCTGAACCACGCCTCGATGATCGCCGGCATCCGCAATGGCGGTGGTCCGCGCAAGGTGTTCCGCCACAACGATCTTGAGCACCTTGAAGAGCTGCTGGCGGCCGCCCCGGCCGACGCGCCCAAGCTGGTCGCCTTCGAGAGCGTCTATTCTATGGACGGCGACATCGCCGACATCCGCGCCACGGCCGCCCTGGCCAAGAAGTACGGCGCCATGACCTATCTGGACGAGGTCCACGCGGTCGGCATGTACGGCCCGCGCGGCGGCGGCGTCGCCGAGCGCGAAGGCCTGATGGGCGAGATCGACATCATCGAAGGCACGCTGGGCAAGGCGTTCGGCGTCATGGGCGGCTACATCACCGGCGACGCCGAAGTGATCGACGCCATCCGCCTGATGGCCTCGGGCTTCATCTTCACCACCTCGCTGCCGCCCGCCCTGGTGGCCGGCGCCCTGGCCAGCGTCCGCTGGCTGAAGCAGCATCCGGAAGTGCGCGAGATCCATCAGGAGCGCGCCGCGACCCTGAAGGCCATGTTCAAGGCCGCCGGCCTGCCGGTCATGGAAAACGAAAGCCACATCGTCCCGGTGCTGGTCGGCGATCCGATCCACACCAAGCTGATCAGCGACATGCTGCTGGCCGATCACGGCGTCTATGTGCAGCCGATCAACTATCCGACCGTGCCGCGCGGCACCGAACGCCTGCGCTTCACGCCCACGCCGTTCCACACCGACGACATGATGCGCAAGCTGGTCACGGCGATGGAAAAGCTGTGGGCCCACTGCAACGTCGCCCGCATGGGCGGCCACGCGGCCTAAGGAACACGCACGCCTTCAATTTCGACCGAACAACACATCGTCGAAACGAAAAACGCCGCCGGAGTCCGGCGGCGTTCGCGTGCCTCTCAGGCGAAGCGCAACTAGCTGCCGCGCCGTACGCCCTTGCCCAGGCCGATCTTCTTGGCGAAGTCCGAGCGCCGGGCCGCATAGGCCGGGGCGACCATCGGATAGTCCGGCGGCAGGCCCCACTTGCGGCGATATTCCTCGGGGCTCATGTCGTAGTGCGAGCGCAGGTAGCGCTTCAGCATCTTCAGCTTCTTGCCGTCTTCCAGGCAGACGATGAAGTCATGCTGCACCGAGCGGCCCACCGGCACGGCCGGCTTGGCCTTCTCGATCGGGCGCGGAGCCTCGCCGCCATTGTTCAGCGAGGCCAGGGCCTCGTGAACGGTGCGGATCAGATCCGGAATGGCTGTCTGGGATACCGTGTTCTGGCCTACGTAGGCCGCCACGATCTCGGCGCTGAGCCCAAGGATGTCGACGTCATTCGTGCTCGTCGTGTCCGTGCCGCCGCCCTGAGACGCCATGAGATACCCCACTACTGTTGTTGCAGATGTTCTGTCGTGGGCGGTCAGCGCCGCCTTACGCGACTGCAACGCACAGCTCGGCATGTGGTTCCGAGATTGATCGCCGCGCCTTACCCGTTAAAGAGGGCGCCTCTGCTGACTCCCCCAAACGCCTGGAGAGCGTCATGACCCAATCCAACACCAGCGCCTTTTTCGGCGCGGACCTCGCCACCGCGGACGCAGACATCTTCGACCGCATCGGTCGCGAGCTGGACCGTCAGCAAAACCAGATCGAGCTGATCGCTTCGGAAAACATCGTTTCCAAGGCGGTGCTGGAAGCTCAGGGCTCGATCCTGACCAACAAGTACGCCGAGGGTTATCCGGGCAAGCGTTATTACGGCGGCTGCGAGTTCGTCGACGAGATCGAGACGATCGCGATCGAGCGCGCCAAGAAGCTGTTCGGCGCGGGTTTCGCCAACGTCCAGCCGCACTCGGGCTCGCAGGCCAACCAGTCGGTGTTCATGTCGCTGCTGCAGCCGGGCGACACCTTCCTGGGCATGGACCTGGCCGCCGGCGGTCACCTGACCCACGGCTCGCCCGCCAACCAGTCGGGCAAGTGGTTCAAGCCGATCAGCTACAGCGTCCGCCAGCAGGACCAGCTGATCGACTATGACAGCGTCGCCGAGATCGCCCAGCGCGAGAAGCCCAAGCTGATCATCGCCGGCGGCAGCGCCTACAGCCGCGAGATCGACTTCGCCAGGTTCCGCGAGATCGCCGACTCGATCGGCGCCTATCTGATGGTCGACATGGCCCACTTCGCAGGCCTGGTGGCCGGCGGCGTGTTCCCCAACCCGGTCCCGCACGCCCACGTCGTGACCACCACCACCCACAAGACCCTGCGCGGTCCGCGTGGCGGCATGGTGCTGACCAACGACGAGGCGATCATCAAGAAGGTCAATTCGGCCGTCTTCCCGGGCCTGCAGGGCGGTCCGCTGGAGCATGTCATCGCCGCCAAGGCCGTGGCCTTCGGCGAGGCGCTGCAGCCGTCGTTCCAGGAGTACGCCAAGCAGATCATCGCCAACGCCAAGGCGCTGTCGGAAGCCCTGCTGAAGTCGGGCGTCAACATCGTCTCGGGCGGCACCGACAGCCACCTGATGCTGGTCGACCTGCGTCCCAAGGGCGTGACCGGCCGCGACGCCGAGCACAGCCTCGAGCGCGCCCACATGACCTGCAACAAGAACGGCGTGCCGTTCGACACCGCGCCGTTCACGATCACCTCGGGCATCCGCCTGGGTACGCCGGCCGGCACCACGCGCGGCTTCAAGGAAGCCGAGTTCACCCGCGTGGGCGAGCTGATCGGTGAGGTCGTCAACGGCCTGGCCGCCAACGGTCCGGAAGGCAATGCCGAGGTCGAGGGCAAGGTGCGTGAGGAAGTGCTGGCCTTGACGGCTCGCTTCCCGATCTACAACTAATATGGCTTAGGCGCCGCGGGAGGGGCCACATCATGCGTTGCCCCTTCTGCGGCCATGCCGAAAGCCAGGTCAAGGACAGCCGCCCGTCGGAAGACGGCGCGGCCATCCGCCGTCGTCGCATGTGCCCCGAGTGCGGCGGCCGCTTCACGACCTTCGAGCGGGTTCAGCTGCGCGAGCTGATCATTCTGAAGCGTTCGGGCCGCCGTTCGCCGTTCGATCGCGACAAGCTGGTGCGCTCGATCGCCCTGGCCACGCAGAAGCGTCCGGTCGAGGCCGAGCGCGTCGAACGTATGATCAACGGCATCGTCCGACAGCTGGAAAGCATGGGCGAGACCGAACTTCCGTCGTCGACGGTGGGCGAAATGGTCATGAAGGCGTTGAAATCGCTCGATGACGTGGCCTATGTCCGCTACGCCTCGGTCTATCGGGACTTCAAGGAGACGAGCGACTTCGCGAAGTTCCTCGGCGAAGAAGGCCTGAGCGATAGCGGCGAAGACGAGCTATAGTTCGTTAATCCCTGATGTGTGCTTTTGGTCGCGCGGCAAGCGCGGCCGTGGAGATTCGAGCTAGATGGTTGAAGACAACATCCGCCTGTTGATCGTGGAGGGCCGAAGCCATTCGGGGATCTCCGACGAACTGCTGCGCGGAGCGACCCAGGCCATCGAGGCCCAGGGCGCCGAGTACGACGTGATCACGGTCTCCAGCGCGCTGCAGATTCCGACCGCCATCGCCATCGCCGAAGAGTCCGGCCACAAGCCCGTCGGCGTGCGCTACGACGGTTATGTCGCCCTGGGCGTGGTCATCCGCGGCGAGACCTACCATTTCGAGCTGGTGGCCCACGAGACGGCCCGCGGCCTGCAGGACCTGGGCGTCGGCAAGCGCCTGCCGATCGGTTTTGGCGTGCTGGCGGTCGACGACGAGGCCCAGGCCTTCGCCCGCGCCCGCGTCAGCGAAGGCGACCGGGGCGGCGCGGCCGCCAAGGCCTGCCTGGAAACCATCGCCCTGAAGCGTCAACTGCTGGGACAGGCCCGATGAGCGGCAACCGCATCCAACCGCGCTCGGTGGCGCGCCTCGCCGTCGTCCAGGCCCTGTATCAGATGGAAGTCTCGGGCGCGGGCGTCGATTCCGTGATCCGCGAGTTCAGCGAGCACCGCTTCGACCGCGACGTCGAGGGCGAGCGCCTGGCAGCCGCCGACGAGACCTTCTTCGCCGAACTCACCAAGGGCGTGGTCACCAACCAGGCCAAGGTCGACCAGGGCATCGTCAAGCGCCTGGCCTCGGGCTGGCGCCTGGAGCGTCTGGACGCGACGGCCCGCGCCGTGCTGCGCGCCGGGGCCTTCGAATTGATGTACCGGCCTGACGTTCCGACCGAAGTCGTCATCAATGAGTATGTCGAGATCGCGAAATCCTTTTTCGAAGGACCCGAGTCAGGCTTCATCAATGGTGCCCTCGACGCGATAGCCCGTGATGCACGAGACTGACGAAGACGACTGGTTCGCAGAAGACGACGCTCCGCCCTCGGCGGCAGCGCCGGCGACGGAATTCGACCATATCGAACGCCTTCTGCGGCCTCTGACGCGCGGCGATCCGGTGGCGCTGGACCTGCTGGACGACGCGGCCGTGCTGCCGTCGCGTCCGGGCTACGACCTGGTGGTCACCAAGGACGCCATGGTCGCCGGCGTGCACTTCCTGGCCGACGAGGCCCTGGATGTCGTGGCCCGCAAGCTGCTGCGCACCAATCTTTCGGACCTGGCCGCCAAGGCCGCCGAGCCCTACGGCTACTTCCTGGCCGTCGGCTGGCCCTCGGGTTCCGACGTCGCCTCGCGGGAGACCTTCGCCCGCGGCCTGGCCGAGGACGGGGCCGCCTTCGACATTTCGCTGCTGGGCGGCGACACCGTCACCACCTCGGGCCCATTGGTCGTGTCTGCGACGCTCCTGGGCTGGGTTCCGCAAGGCGCGGCCATCCTGCGGCGTGGCGCCAAGCCGGGCGATCGCCTGATGGTCTCCGGCACCATCGGCGACGGCTGGCTGGGTCTCCTGGCCCAGTGGGGCGAGGTCGCGGACGCCGACGGCGCCATGCTGCGCCGCTATCGCCAGCCCGAACCGCGCGTGACCCTGCGCGACGCCATGCGCGTCCACGCCCGGGCCGCCGCCGACGTCTCCGACGGCCTGCTGGCCGACAGCGCCCACATCGCCAAGGCCAGCGGCTGCCGCGTGCGGGTCGACCTGGAGCGCCTGCCGCTGTCGCCGGGCGGCCAGGCCTGGCTGGACCAGCAGCCCGAGCAGGTCGAAGGCCGTATCTCCCTGGCTTCCGGCGGCGACGACTACGAGATCGTCTGCGCCGTCGATCCCAACGAGGCCTGGAACTTCCGCGTGGCCGCCGCCGCCGCGGGCGTGAAGGTCAGCGAGATCGGCGAGTTCGTGGAAGGCGAGGGGGTCAGCGCCTACTACAAGGGCCGCGACGTCACGCCGTCCCGCCTGGGCTGGCTGCACGGCTAGTTAGGTTAATCTCAAGGCCTGTCGGTTATCAGTGGCGGCCATGACCGGTCTTGCCACCCCCTCGCGCCGCCTCCTGCTCGCCGCCGCCTGCGCCGTCTCCTTCGCCATTGGGGCGAGCCCGGCCCTGGCCAACGAGAAGAAGAAGGAAGGCGAGGAGCAGGCGCTCGATCCCACCTACAAGCTGGGCTCGATGACCATTCCGATCATCGCCAATGGCCGGATCGTCAACTACGTCTTCGTGGCGATGACCCTGAAGCTGACCTCGGGCGCCGAGGTCCAGTCCTTCAAGGAACAGGAGCCGGCGCTGCGCGACGCGATCGTGCGGGCCGCCTACCGGACGCCCTTCACCCGCACCGACAGCTGGAAGGAAGTCGACGGCCCGCGCCTGACCGGCTTCGTCCTGGGGCAGTGCAACACCCTGTTCGGCAAGGGCAAGGTCGCCTCGGTCGAGATCGTCAAGCAGATCCCCCGCCAGCAGCTGATGCCGCCCAAGGCGAGCGCCGCCAAGGCGCCCAGCACGGGTCCTCTGAACCCCTGATTCCGCCCGAAAGGCCAAGCTTTGCCCCGTCAAACGCTTGTACCGACACGGGTTGCGCGCCCCCCAGCCATCTGACAGTCTCATTTGGATGACGCCGTTCGGCGGTCATTCAGGGAGCATCGAGGGGGCACGAGGCCAAAGGCCCGCCCGTCGATCCAGGCGGCGGTCTGGCGTTCGTCATATTTGGCGCGCGTTGGACCTTTAGCCGCTAGGATTGGCGCACCCCTCGTGAAATGGAAGCGCGAAGGGGCGAAGAACTAATGAGTCTTTGGCTTAATCTGGCCATCGCGGCCGGGCTGTTGGCGGTGCTTTACGGCGCCGTGCAATCAGCCAGTCTGATGCGGGCCTCGGCCGGCAATGCACGAATGCAGGAGATCGCCGCGGCGATCCAGGAAGGGGCCCAGGCCTATCTGAACCGCCAGTACACGACGATCGGCATCGTCGGCGTGGTGGTCATCGCCATTCTGGCGTTCTTCTTCAAATCCTGGGAGCAGCCCGTCGGCTTCGCCCTGGGCGCCATCCTGTCGGGCGCCGCCGGTTTCGCCGGCATGCTGATCTCGGTCCGCGCCAATGTCCGCACGGCCCAGGCCTCGTCCGAGAGCCTGGCCAAGGGCCTGTCGATGGCCTTCACCTCCGGCGCCGTCACCGGCATGCTGGTGGCCGGCTTCGCCCTGATCGGCGTGGCGGGCTACTACAGTCTGCTGCTGTCGACCGGCCACGCCGGCACCGACCGCGTGGTGGTCGACTCGCTGGTGTCCCTGGGTTTCGGCGCCTCGCTGATCTCGATTTTCGCCCGTCTGGGCGGCGGCATCTTCACCAAGGGCGCCGACGTGGGCGGCGATCTGGTGGGCAAGGTGGAAGCCGGCATCCCGGAAGATGATCCCCGCAACGCCGCGACCATCGCCGACAACGTCGGCGACAACGTCGGCGACTGCGCCGGCATGGCCGCCGACCTGTTCGAGACCTATGCGGTGACCACGGTCGCCACCATGGTCCTGGCGGCGATCTTCTTCCGCGGCACCGAAGCGGTGACCTCGATGATGCTGCTACCGCTGGCCATCTGCGCCGTCTGCATCGTCACCTCGATCATCGGCTCGTTCGCCGTGCGTCTGGGCAAGAAGCAGAACATCATGGGCGCCCTCTATCAGGGCCTGATCGTCACCGGCGTGCTGTCGATCCCGGCCGTCTGGTACGTGATCCACCAGCTGGTGCCGACCGCCGTGACGGTCGGAGACCGCAGCTTCGACGCCGACAGCCTGTTCTATTGCGGCCTGGTCGGCCTGGCCGTCACCGCCGCGATCGTGATGATCACCGAGTACTACACCGGCACCAACTTCCGCCCGGTGAAGTCGGTGGCCCAGGCCAGCGTCTCGGGTCACGGCACGAACGTGATCCAGGGTCTGGCCATGTCGCTGGAGTCCACGGCCCTGCCGGCCCTGACCATCATCGTCGGCATCCTGGTCACCTATAATCTGGCGGGCCTGTTCGGCATCGCCATCGCCACCACGACCATGCTGTCGCTGGCCGGCTTCATCGTCGCCCTGGACGCCTTCGGTCCGGTCACCGACAACGCCGGCGGCATCGCCGAGATGGCGGGCCTGCCGCCGGAAGTCCGCGTCACCACCGACGCCCTGGACGCCGTGGGCAACACCACCAAGGCCGTCACCAAGGGCTACGCCATCGGTTCGGCCGGCCTGGGCGCCCTGGTGCTGTTCGCCGCCTATACAGAAGACCTCAAGTACTTCTCGGCCAATGCCGCACCGGGCAGCTTCTTCGACGGCATGGGTCCGGTGACATTCGACCTGTCCAACCCGTACGTCGTGGTCGGCCTGCTGTTCGGCGGCCTGCTGCCATTCCTGTTCGGCGGCCTGTCGATGACCGCCGTCGGTCGCGCGGCCGAGTCGGTCGTCGCCGAGGTGCGTCGTCAGTTCCGCGAGAACCCGGGCATCATGACCGGCGAGGTCAAGCCCGAGTACGGCAAGGCCGTCGACATCCTGACCAAGGCCGCCATCCGCGAGATGATCGTGCCCAGCTTGCTGCCGGTCGTCTCGCCGGTGGTGCTGTTCTTCGTGATCAAGGCCATCGCCGGCAAGGTCGACGCGTTCGCCTCGCTGGGCGCCATGTTGATGGGTGTGATCGTCACCGGCCTGTTCGTCGCCATCTCGATGACGAGCGGCGGCGGCGCCTGGGACAACGCCAAGAAGGTCATCGAGGAGGGCTTCACCGACAAGAACGGCGTCCTGCACACCAAGGGCGGCGACACCCACAAGGCCGCCGTCACCGGCGACACCGTCGGCGACCCCTACAAGGATACGTCCGGTCCGGCCGTGAACCCGATGATCAAGATCACCAACATCGTGGCCCTGCTGCTGCTGGCGGTGCTGGCCCACGGGATCTGATCTCTTCGATCAAGGCCTGAAAGACGAAACGCCCCGGAGGTAGCTCCGGGGCGTTTTGCTTGAGGACGGTGTTTTCGGGGACTGAGAAGAACTCAGTAGACGTCCTCATGGTCCATCTCGGCCAACGCGTCCTGGATCTCGACCTCGGGCGCGCCCCGCCGTTCGGTCCCCTGGAAGTCGTGATCGATCTTACGACGACGGCAGGGGCCGAAATATTCGGTGGCCCGCACGAACGGGCGGGGGTTGTTCACGACCTCATTGATCCGGTGCATGACCCCGCGCGCCGTCAGCGGCTTGGCCAGGAACTCGGTGACCCCGGCCATCCGCGCATCGTTCAGCGAGCGTTGCGTGGCGTGACCGGTCATCATGATCACCGGCACATAGGGATTGGGGCTGGCCGTCGACGTGCGGATCCAGCGGATGAAGGCCAGGCCGTCGACCGGATGCATCATCAGGTCGGTGAAGATCAGGTCGACTTCCTGCGACTGAAAGATCTTCAGCGCTTCGAGCCCATCGCTGGCTTCACGAATTTTGCGCACGCCGGCAGCCTTCAGAATCTGGCTGACCACCTTGCGCATGTTGGCGTTGTCGTCGACCAGCAGAACGGCGACGTCACGAAGATCCATGCCCTCCATAGTGCGCCTCCCACCGCCGCCATGAATTCGTTCTCCAAAACCTTGGAGATCAGAGTCCGACGTTGACCCGTTTCGGGTTTATGAAGTGTTGAAGTCGCGGTTACTTGCTTGAATTAAGAAGGTGAATATCGAATTCAGAATGAATGGCGCTGGTCTACTCACCCTTTTGAGTAGGTGTCGCTCGTTCGTTGCGCCCCACGCGCGAAAAAGCCGCCCACCTTGCGGTGAGCGGCTTTTCTAATCTGTCGATTTGTCGACTTTTGGCTGGCGCGCTTAGCGGCGCTCGCCCGGACGCTGGCCCGGCGCCTCGTCGTCCTGCGGGAGCATGCCGCCACGGCCGACGTTGCCCAGCAGCTGTTCGAGGATGGTCATCTCGCGGCCACGGGTCGGGGTTTCACGGCCGTTGTAGGCGATGACCTTGCCGTCCTTCAGCGTGTAGGTGTTCACCGAGGCGACCTTTTCGTCGGCCTGGTTGAACTTGATGGCCACGACGTCGCGCTTGATCACGCGCGGCATGTAGAAGGCCACGCGGTCGGTGGTCTGCGAGATGTAGTACCAGGTGTTCTGGTCGAAGGTCGAAACCACCGACGGCGAACCCAGCTTTTCCATCAGGGTCGACTTGCTGTCCTCGCCGACCTTCATGTCGGCGGGGCGGGCTTCGATGGCCTGGAAACCGGAATAGCTGGTCAGCGGCGTACAGGCGGACGTGGCGATCGCCAGGCCGAGAATGGCGGCGGCGAAAACGGCGGGGCGAGACATCGAGGCTCCGAACCGGAAAAATGCAGACTTTGACCTATCGCCCGCGGGAGCTTAGTTCAATGCCCGCGTGAAAGCGGACCCCGCGTCTAGCGGGATGTCGCGGCGAAATCGAGGCGTTTCATGTTTCTGGATCGGTGGCTCAAGCCCAGGCCCGCCAAGGCGGCGGGGGCAAAGCTGTATGCCGGGGCGGTCGAGCAGGCGCGATCCGCCGCCTTTTATCGTGACTTTGACGTTCGCGACTCGATGGAGGGCCGGTTCGAGCTCTTCAGCCTGCACGTGATCTTTCTGATCGAGCGCCTGAAGGGGCAGGGCGACGCCGCGGCCGAGACCTCGCAGGCCGTCTTCGATTCTTACGTGAAGGGCCTGGACGACGCCTTCCGCCAGATCGGGGTGTCGGACACCTCGGTCGGCAAGAAGATGAAGAAGCTGGCCGGCGTGTTCTATGGCCGCCTGAAGGCCTATGACGAAGCCGTGGCGACCTTGCCGGACGAGGCGGCCGTGAACGGCTTCCTCGCCCGCAACGCTTTCGAAGAACGCGGGGAGGGTGATGTGACCGCCCTGACCGCCTATGTGATCAAGACGCGCAAGGCGCTGGCGGAACAGCCGCTGGACGCCCTGCTGCAAGGAGACGTGACTTGGCCGACCCTGTGACCGCTCCCTGGCCCTGCGAGATCCCGCTGGCCCAGGTCGACCGTGGCGCCGTGAAGCTGCGTCTGGAGCCGTCGGAAGACCAACGCAAGGCGATCGCCAAGCAGCTTGGCATCGTCAGCCTGGAAGCCCTGAGCGCCGAGGTCTTCCTGACCTCCTGGCTGGACGGGGCTGAAGTCTCGGGCGTCCTGCGCGCCCGCGTGGTCGAGACCTGCAGCGCGACGGCCGACGATTTCGAAACGCCGATCGACGCGCGCTTCGACCTGCGGGTGCTGCCGGCCAACAGCAAGAACGCGCCACAGGGCGAAGAGAGCGGCGACCTGGGCGTCGATCCGGACGCCGACGATCCGCCGGATGTGCTGGAAGGCGATAAGGTCGACGTCTCGGGCTATGTGATCGAGCACCTGGCCCTGGAGCTGGATCCCTTCCCCCGCAAGCCGGGCGCAGTGTTCGTCCAGCCGCCCGAGCCGGGCGAAATCTCCCCGTTCGCGGCGTTGAAGAGCCTCAAAACAACGGACGACAACGGCTAAACCGCCCGACTCGACCGCTTGCGTGATATTCACGCGGATGTATCGTCCGCCGCCTTGAGGGCGGCGAGGCCGCCTGCCGGAGCTCTAAGCGCCACGTGTCCCAATCCGTAGTCATCTCGGTCGACGCCATGGGCGGCGATCACGGCCCTTCCGTCGTCGTGCCCGGCATCGCTCAGGCGACCAAGGCCTTGCCGGGAGTGCGGTTCCTGCTGCACGGGGACGGCGCGAAGATCGAAGCTGAACTGGCCAGGCATCCAGCCGCCAAGGCCGTCAGCGAGGTCCGTCACTGCGACAAGGCCATCGGCATGGACGAAAAGCCCGCCCAGGCCATGCGCCGGGGCAAGGGCTCGTCGATGTGGAACGCCGTCGAGGCGCTCAAGTCCGGTGAGGCTCACGCCTGCGTCTCGGCCGGCAACACCGGCGCGCTGATGGCCATCTCCAAGCTGATCCTGCGCATGGGCGCGGACCTGGAGCGCCCGGCCATCGTCGCAAACTGGCCCAACATGAAGGGCGTGACCACGGTCCTGGACGTCGGGGCCAATGTCGAAAGCGACGCCGAGCAACTGGTCGAGTTCGCGATCATGGGCGCGGCCTACCACCACGCCGTGCACGGGGCCAAGCGCCCGACCGTGGGTCTGCTGAACGTCGGCTCCGAGGACCAGAAGGGCCACGAGGAGGTGCGTGAAGCCCACGCCATCCTGCGCGAGACCAAGCTGGACTTCGACTATCACGGCTTCGTCGAGGGCAATGACATCGCCTATGGCACGGTCGACGTCGTCGTCACCGACGGCTTCACCGGCAATGTGGCGCTGAAGACCGCCGAGGGCGTGGCGCGGTTCATCTCGAACGAGATCAAGACCACCCTGACCTCGGGTCCGCTCGCCATGCTGGGCGCGGTGATCGCCTCTGGCGCCCTCTCCAAGATGCGCAAGCGCCTGGACCCCAGCCGGGTGAACGGCGCGCCCCTGCTGGGCCTGAACGGCATCGTGGTCAAAAGCCACGGCGGCGCCGACGCCAACGGCTTCGACTCGGCCATCCGGGTCGCCACCAACCTCGCGCGCAGCGATTTCCGCGCCGAGATCGACAGAAATCTAAAGCGTCTGACCGCTGTCGCGGCCAAGGACGAAGCTCCGGCTTCGGAGCAGGGAGCGGCCGAGTGAGCGTAGTTCGCAGTGCAGTGACCGGCGTCGGCGCCTATCTGCCGCCCAAGGTCGTGACCAATGACGACCTGGCCAAGTTCGTCGACACCAGCGACGAGTGGATCGTCGAGCGCACCGGCATCCGCCAGCGCCACCAGGCCGCCGACGATCAGGCGGTCTCGGACCTGGCCTTCGAGGCCGCCAAGGACGCCCTGGAGGCGGCCGGCAAGACCGCCGCCGACGTCGACCTGATCATTGTCGCCACCACCACGGCGGACCTGACCTTCCCGGCGGTCGCCACCATCGTCCAGCGCAAGCTGGGGGCGCCGGTCGGCATCGCCTTCGACGTCCAGGCCGTCTGCTCCGGCTTCGTCTACGCCATGAGCGTCGCCGACGGCTTCGTGGCGCGGGGCCACGCCAAGTGCGCCCTGGTGATCGGCGCCGAGACCATGACCCGCCTGATGGACTGGAGCGACCGCGGCACCTGCGTGCTGTTCGGCGACGGGGCCGGCGCGGTCGTGCTGGAGCCGAAGGACGGCGAGGGGACCACCCAGGACCAGGGTATGCTGGGCTTCGCCCTGCGCGCCGACGGCACCAAGCAGGACCTGCTGTATGTCGACGGCGGCGTCTCGACGACCGGCACGGTCGGCAAGCTGCGGATGCTGGGCAACCAGGTCTTCAAGCACGCCGTGGTCAACATCTCCGAAGCCATCCACGCCTCGGCCGCCAAGGCCGGCGTCGAGGTGGCCGATGTCGACTGGTTCATCCCGCACCAGGCCAACCAGCGCATCCTGGCCGGCGTGGCCCATCGCTGCGGCATCGACGAGGACAAGGTGATCTCGACGGTCGCCATCCACGCCAACACCTCGGCCGCCTCGATCCCGCTGGCCTTCGCGCACGGCGTCAAGGACGGTCGAATCAAGAAGGGCGACCTGTTGCTCCTCGAGGCGATGGGCGGCGGCCTGACCTGGGGCGCCTGCGTTCTGCGCCTTTAACGGCAAAGCTGCGCGTCCCTGCGCCAGGGCTTGAACTCCCGGCGTTGAGCCTTTGACTTCATGCGATAATCACGGCATGAGGTCGTCGGTGAATTTGGGTGCGGCCAGTTGAGGGCGGTCGCGACGAGCCCAGATTTACCGCGAGTGCACCATCGTAGGTGGTCTTTTAGGGCCGCCAAGATACGCGTGAAGGGGGTTGCATGAAGGGCGCTACTTTGACCCGAGCCGACCTGTGTGAGGCGGTTCATGAAGAGGTCGGACTGACCCGTCAGGACTGCGCCGGCCTCGTCGAGCGCACCCTGGATCTCGTGGCCGAGGCGCTCGAAGAGGGCGAAACGGTCAAGCTTTCCGGATTCGGCGTCTTCCAGGTCCGCGCCAAGCGGGCCCGCATGGGGCGTAATCCCAAGACCGGCGAGCCGGCCGAGATCGAGCCCCGTCGGGTGATCGGTTTCCGCGCCTCCCAGGTCATGAAGGCGCGAATCGACCGCGCGCTCGGCGGCTAGGGAATCAATGCGGTGGCGAAGGGGCCCAACGCCTTCCGCACGATTTCCGAGGCAGCCGACGAGCTGGGCGTGCCGCAGCACGTCCTGCGTTTCTGGGAAACCAAGTTCTCCTTCATCCGCCCGATGAAACGGGCCGGCGGGCGACGCTTCTACCGCCCGCAGGACGTGGCCGTTCTGAACGGCGTCCGCACCCTGCTGCATAGCGAAGGCCTGACCATCAAGGGCGTGCAGAAGCTGCATCGCGACCATGGCTTGGCCCAGGTGATCGCCGCGGGGCTGGGCTCGAACGGCTCGGCCACACTTGATCCCGACTTCGACTACGACGCCCCGGTTACGCCGCGCCTGGACGGCGAGGCGCGCGATCGACTGGCCTTCGCGCTGGACGATCTGACGGCCATCAAGTCGCGCCTGGACGGGCTTCTCGTCCGCAATTGAATTCGTCCGAAATCGGTGTTGCCCAACGAAAGAGCCGCCCCTATAAGGGCGCTCCTTCCGCGTCGGAGCGTGGCGCAGCCTGGTAGCGCACTTGACTGGGGGTCAAGGGGTCGCAGGTTCGAATCCTGTCGCTCCGACCATTTCCTTCGGGGAATAAGCGGAAGACGAAAGGCCGCCCTTCGGGGCGGCCTTTTTCATTTCCGATCGTGCCCACAAAAACGATCGTTTCAGATTTGTCCGTTCTGTCAAAATAAAATTAACCAACGCGGGCCGAGGTTTAGCTCAAGCTTGCGGTGGGGACCTGGCATGAGCAGGACGTTCTCCAGTGGCGTATTGGCCTTGCTTCTTCTGACCGGCGGCTGCGCCGCGACGCCCTACAGCGTCGGCGCCGCGCCCGACAGAACCGGTCTGGCGCACTATCAGGGCGGCCGGCCGACTCTGATCTCCCGATCCAAGGTCGGGGTGGTGGAGATCACGCCCGTGGCCTCGGAATTCGAGGATCGCATCGTGCTGGCGGTGACGGCGATCAACATCGGCGCCGCGCCCATCAACTTCGGCTACGAGAACGTCGGGGCGGTCTACGAGGACGGCGGCGCGGCCAAGCTGATCCCCGTCCAGGCCCTGCAGCGCGAGGCTCGGGAGCGCGCTCGGCTGGGCGGCGCGGCGCTGTCGGCGACCCGCTATGGCGAGGACGCGACGGCCATCATCGACACCTACGGCCGCCAGGTCTCGCCCGACAAGATGGGGCTCCTGCGGACCACGACGATCGATTCCCGCAGCATGGCCAGCGGTCTGGTCGTGCTGGAGAAGCCCTGGCTGAACGACCAGGTCCGGACCTTGGCCGTCAATGTCGAGTTCGGCGGGGAGGGGCACATCTTCCGCCTGGCCATCGCGCGGCGCGGGGTGCTGCTGCCGTCGGCCGGTGTCGCGGCGGCGACGCGCTATGACACCGCCGAGGGGCTTCGAACCCTGGCGACCATCCCGCCCTTGCCGGCCGCGCGCGCGCCGGCGCCGCGAAAGGTCCAGGCGGCGCGGCTCGATCCCTATGCGCGGCCGGCGGTCCCGCGCGGGGTCATCCAGTAGCGGTCAGTACTGCTGGGGCTTGTCGGCCTTGCCCATCCACGAGATCAGCGGGATCACCGGCAGGATCCAGCCCATGCCCAGCGCCACGAAGTAGACGAGGTGCACGAAGCGGTTCGACGGCAGGCGGTCGTAGAGGCTGGTGAAAGCCCAGATCCAGGCGAACAGAATCGCCATCACGGCGACCGAACCGAGCAGCTTGCGCAGGCGCGCGGGAATCATCGGGGCGCTCACGCGGTTCTCCGGAAGAGGCCGAGCACGGCCAGGAACAGGATCGCGCCCACGCTGGAGACGACCAGTTCGCCCAGGAAGCCGGCGAAGTGCAGGTCGATGCGCGAGGCGATGAACGCTCCGATGAACGAGCCGATCACGCCGATCAAGAGCTTGATGAACAGCGAGTGCCGGCGGCCCAGCACGATGTCGGCGATCCAGCCGGCCAGAATGCCGATCACCGCCGCCGCGAATACGCCCATGCCGCTCATCGTCTTCTCCGCCCCCAAGACGCTCGTTTCTCGCACGAACCCACGGCGCCGTCATGCTGAGCCACAGAAACGTTGAAGCGCGCAAGCTTGGGGCGTAGGGAGATTGCGCCGCATTTCGGCCCACTAGTGACGCTTTTCAGGCCCTATGACGTCCTTCCTGCGTTCCGACCGTTCGCGCCCCGTCGCGATCTGGCTTTTCATCGTCGCCGCCATGGTGTTCGCCATGGTCGTCGTCGGCGGCGCGACCCGCCTGACCGACTCGGGCCTCTCGATCACCCAATGGAAGCCGATCATGGGCGCGCTGCCGCCGATGTCCGAGCAGGCTTGGCGCGAGAGTTTCGAGCTCTACAAGAAGATCCCCCAGTTCCAACTGGTGAACCCCGACATGACCCTGGAAGGGTACAAGGGCATCTTCTGGTGGGAGTGGGCGCACCGCCTGCTGGGGCGCACCGTCGGCGTGGTCTTCGCCATTCCGTTCGCCGTCTTCCTGATCCGCCGCGACATCCCGCGCCGCCTGATCGCCCGCTGCGCCGTCATGCTGGGCCTGGGCGGCCTTCAGGGCCTGGTCGGCTGGTGGATGGTGTCCAGCGGCCTCTCCGAACGCGTCTCGGTCGCGCCTGAGCGACTGATGATCCACCTGGGCCTGGCCCTGGCCTTGTTCGTCGTCCTGATCTGGACGGCCCTGGACGCCTGGAGCGGTTCGCCACGGGTCGAGGAACGCTCGGCCTGGCGCGGCTGGGCCCTGGCCTTCCTGGGCGCGGTGTTCTTCCAGAGCCTGCTGGGCGCCCTGGTGGCCGGCAACGACGCGGGCCTCGTGTACAACGACTGGCCGCTGATGAACGGGGCCTTCTTCCCCGCCGAGTACGTGGGCAAGGGCTTCTGGGGCACGCTGGCCCACAGCCAGGGCGCGGTGCAGCTGCATCACCGCCTGGTCGCCTACGCCCTGTTCGCCGCCGGCATCGCCATCGGCGTCCTGGTGCGCCGCGACCGTCCGCTGGCGGCGGGCAGCAAGGCCACGGGCCTGGCAGTGGCGATCGTCGTCACCCTGCAGGCCGCCCTGGGGATCTGGACCCTGATGGCCTCGGTGCCGGTCGTGCTGGGCGTGCTGCACCAGGCGGGCGCGGCGCTGCTGCTGGCCACGGCGACGGCCTTCGCCTGGCGCGTCCGCAGACCCTAGGGTTTTCGGAGGACTGCAACAAAGAGCCGGAACAACTGTCACATGCCGGGCGCAAACGGAGGCCGATTCCTCATGGAGCTTGGCCTTGATCCGCTCGTTCGTTCTCGCCCTCGTCGCGTCCGCCGCCGTTCCGGCCATCGCCCTGGCCCAGACCCCGCCGTCGGCCAGCGCCCCCCTTTCTGCAAGCGCCAACGACCCGTACTACAAGGCCGGCGAGGCCGCCCTGGCGCGCCAGATCGCCGTGGTCCCCAACACGGGCAAGGCCAAGAACGTCATCCTGTTCCTGGGCGACGGCATGGGCATTTCGACGGTCACGGCCGGCCGCATCTATGACGGCCAGCTGAAAGGCGTCGACGGCGAGTCGAACGCGCTGGCGTTCGAGAAGCTGTCCTATTCGGCGCTCTCCAAGACCTACAGCCACGACACCCAGGTCACCGACAGCGCCGCCGGCATCACGGCGATCATGACGGGCGTCAAAACCCGCAACAAGATCATCGGCCTGACCGGCGCGGCGATCGGCGAGAAGTGCGAGACCGAGAAGGGCAATAGCGTCGAGTCGGTCGCCGAGCTGGCCAAGGCCAATGGCCGCGCCGCCGGCGTCGTCACCACCACGCGCGTCACCCACGCCACCCCGGCCGGCGCCTACGCCCACACCGCCTATCGCGACTGGGAAGGCGACGGCGACATGCCCGTCGAAGCCATTCAGGCCGGCTGCAAGGACATCGCCCGCCAGCTGATCGAGGCCCCGGACGCCCTGCGCCTGGACGTGGTCATGGGCGGCGGTCGCTCGCGCTTCCTGCCCGACACTCAGGACGGCAAGCGCGCCGACGGCCGCGACCTGACCGCCGAGTGGCTGAAGGCCGAAGGCGCGGGCTCGTCCTACGTCACCACGGTCGACCAGCTGAAGGCGATCCCGGCCGACACCAGGCATGTGCTGGGCCTCTTCGCTAACGAGCACCTGCCCTATGAGGTGGAGCGTCCGGTGTTGGGGCAGGGCGTCCCGACCCTGGCCGAAATGGCCCTGTCGGCCATCGACGTGCTGGGCAAGAACCCGAACGGCTACTTCCTGCTGGTCGAGGGCGGCAAGATCGACATGGGCAGCCACCTGGGCAACGCCAAGCGCACCCTGAGCGAGACCGTCGAGTTCTCGAAGGCGATCGAGGCCGTGCTGGCCAAGGTCGACCTGAAGGACACCCTGGTCGTCGTCACCGCCGACCACAGCCACGGCCTGGTGATCTCGGGCTACGCCGCCCGCAACGCGCCGATCCTGGGCCTGGCCGGCAACGAGGGCGAACCGATCCTGGCTGGAGACGGCAAGGCTTACACCACCCTGATGTTCGCCACCGGCCCCGGCGGTCCGGAAGGCAATGACACCCGCAAGGACCCGGCCAAGGAAGACGTCGACGACATCGATTACCACCAGCAGGCCACGATCAACCTGGGCAGCGCCGCCCACGCCGGCGAGGACGTTGGCGTGTTCGCCGACGGCCCGCAGGCCTTTCTGCTGCGCGGCGTGGTCGAGGAGAGCTACATCTTCCAGGTCATGCGCCACGCGTTTGGGTTTGATGCGAAGGCTGAGGCTCCGGCGGCGGCCAAGGAAAAGAAGAAGCGCTGGCCGTTCTAGGAGCGGCGTCCAATCCCTCTCCCCTTGCGGGAGAGGGTGGCCGCCGCAGGCGGTCGGGTGGGTGGGGCACAGCGGATCGGGTTATCAACCCCTCATCCGTCGGCTTCGCCGACACCTTCTCCCGCAAGGGGAGAAGGGGGATTGAGCGCGCTCTATCCTCGGAATTCGCGAGATCGAACGCAGTGAAATCAATTGCTTGTCGATTTTAGACGCCCTTGAATGATCCGCGTTCAGAACCGCTGCACAATCATAGCCATCCCCGTCGCGGGGGAGGGCGTTTGGATCCGGCCCAAAACGGCGGCGGGGCTAGGTTGAGCGGGGCCGCTGGCGGTTCCCGGAGACTCGAAAGTCGCTCCGTCCGTACTCTTTAGGCGGATCGGTTGGCGAACGGGCAGTCTCCGGGGTCAAAGCCATCAGCGGATCGACAGGGCGGTGATCGTACAAGCCGCCTATCGTGGATCGTCGGGGTCGAGACGGATGTAGCCGATCGACTTGGTCCGCGCCCGTCCGGGGGCTAGTGGGGACCCGAGCTGAAAGACGCTCACGCCTCCCATCCTCACGGGCAAGAACAGCCTGGCGGAGCGGTCAGCGAGCCGAAACACAACAAACCTTACGGTCTCCGGGTTCGCCCGGCCGCTCCGTCGCCTCCCCACACACCTTCAGCGGTCGCGCCGCGTGAGGCGGCGAGATCGTGCGTCCTTCGAGGCGCGCTCAGGAGCGCGCACCTCAGGATGAGGAGATCAGTTATGCAAAATGGTCCTCATCCTGAGGCGCCCGCCCCATTCTTGCTTTGGGGGCGGGCCTCGAAGGACGCACGGCGCCATAGTCCCAGAGCCTGCTTGGGTCTCCGCTTTCGCGGGGATGAGCGGGTAAGGGGATGGGCTCTAGGCCTTCACCGTCCCCCAAGGCCCGGTGATCGCCAGCGTGATCCCTGGGTTCTGGACGTTGACGAACATCGTGCCGCCGTCGGGCGAGAAGCAGGCGCCGGCGAACTCCGAATTGCCCGTGAAGACGTTGCGGCCCAGTGTGTAGACCTTGCCCTGAGGCGTGACCCCGCGCAGGTGATTGCGCAGCGTGTCCGAATAGCGGTCCTCGCAGACGATCACGTGGCCCCACGGGGCGACCACCAGGTTGTCGGCATAGTCCAGCACCCGGTCGTTCTGGCTCTCGACGAACAGCTGCAGCTTGCCCGGCTGGTCCTTCTCGCCCGCCCGGCCTTCGACGGCCGAGGGGACGTAGCGGAAGATCTGGCCCGAGCCGGCCGCGCCGCCGGCCGTGCAGGCGAAATAGAGCTCGCCGCTGCCGAAGAACACGCCTTCGCCCCGGCAGAACACCGCCGCGCCCTTGGCGAAGCCGCGCCGGCGCAGGTCGTCATAGGGGTTGTCGACGCCGTCCAGGTCGATCCAGCGCACGGCCTTCGTGCTTCCGATCGAGAAGGTCTTCTCCTCCTGGTTCCGGGTGTCGCCGCCCTCGGGCGCATCGACCAGGCCCAGGGCCTGCAGGCGACCGCCGGCGGCAAGGTTGCGGCGGTCGTTGGGCAGGAAGCGGTAGAACAGGCCGTCGGCCACGTCCTCGGTCAGATAGACGACGCCGGTCCTGGGATCGATGCAGGCGGCCTCGTGCTTGAAGCGGCCCAGGCCCTTCAGGGCCACGGGCTCGACCAGGCCGACATGGGCGGCGGGCACCTCGAACACCCAGCCGTGGTCCTTGCCGACTTCCAGGCCCGCCTCCAGCGTCGTCTCCTCGCAGGTCAGCCACGAGCCCCACGGCGTGACGCCGCCGGCGCAGTTGACCAGGCTGCCGACCAGGCTGAGGTGCTGGCGCTCGGTCTGGCCGGTCTTGAGATTATAGAGTTGGGTCGTCGTGCCGCCGGGCAGGGGGCGCTGGCTGTTGTGGAAGTCCCAGACCTTGGAGCGGTCGACGCGGTCGATCAGGCGCTCGCTGAGGCCGAACGGGCCGTTGTGGATGTCGCCGACCGACAGTTCGTGGTTGCGCACCAGCAGCACCCGCTCGGCGTCGACCGGGAAGCAGCCCATGCCGTCATGCTTGCCTGGTGTCAGAAAGCCGTCGCTCATCGTCTCGCCGGCCTGGGAGATCACCCGGTAGCGGAAGCCGGCCGGCAGATCGAGAAGGCCCTTGGGGTCGGAGACCAGCGGGCCATAGCCCTCGACCTCGTTCAGATAGGTCTCGACCTCGACGGCTTCGTCCTGGGCGCGGGCCGAAAAGGCGGTGAAGGCCAGGCTGGTGGCGCCTGCGCCAAGGAAGCTTCTGCGGGAAAAGGACATGGATCGCGCCCGTGCGTGAGAGACCTGCTCTCGGGCTATGCCCATGCTTCATGACGGTTCGAACACAGGAATGCGGTATTATGATACCGCAATATCTATCTCATTGTATTGTATGGGTTTTGTAAGTTTCCCTGCATGCCGTTGTTGACAGCGTGCGAACCCTCCCGTACATGCCGCGCCTCACACGGACGAAACCGGATTTCTCGGGGTCGGACGCCTAGAAATTACGGATCAATCCCATGCAGAAGATCACGGCTTCCTTGAAGCCTGCCGAGGTCGAGAAGAAGTGGATCGTGGTCGACGCCGAGAACGCCGTTGTCGGCCGTCTGGCGACGTTCATCGCCATGCGTCTTCGCGGCAAGCATCGTCCTGACTACACCCCGCACGTCGACTGCGGCGACTTCGTCGTCGTGATCAACGCCGACAAGGTGAAGTTCACGGGCAAGAAGCTCGACGACAAGGTCTACTATCGCCACACCGGTCACCCGGGCGGCGTCAAGTCGACCACCCCGCGCAAGGTTCTGGGCGGCAAGTTCCCGGAACGCGTCCTGGAAAAGGCCGTCGAGCGCATGCTGCCCAAGGAGAGCCCGCTGGCTCGCAAGCAGCTGACCCACCTGCTCATCTACAACAACGGTGAGCATCCGCACCAAGCGCAAAGCCCGGAAGTCGTCGACTTCGCTTCGCGCAACACCAAGAACACCCGGAGCCTCTAAGTCATGACCGACGCACAAGGCTTTGAAGCGCTGGCCTCGCTGTCCAGCAACCCGGTTGCCGCTTCGGTGGAACCCAAGATCGACGCCCAAGGCCGCTCGTACGCGACCGGCAAGCGCAAGAACGCGATCGCTCGCGTCTGGATCAAGCCGGGCAAGGGTTCGATCACCATCAACGGCCGCGACCAGGAAGTTTACTTCGCGCGTCCGGTGCTGCGCATGATGATCGCCCAGCCGCTGGAAGTGACCGACCGTCTGGGCCAATTCGACGTCATCGTGACCGTCGAAGGTTCGGGTCTGTCGGGTCAAGCCGGCGCCATCCGTCACGGCCTGTCCAAGGCTCTGACCCTGTACGAGCCCGGCCTGCGCCCGGTCCTGAAGCCGCACGGCTTCCTGACCCGCGACAGCCGCGTCGTCGAGCGTAAGAAGTACGGCAAGGCCAAGGCCCGCCGCAGCTTCCAGTTCTCGAAGCGCTAATCGCGACGATTACGTCTAAGGGAAAGGGCGCTTCGGTTCAGCCGAAGCGCCCTTTTTCATTTCTGTCTCTGTTTTCTGCTTCTTCTACTGGCGTGAGCCAGAGTTCGGAGTCCGCATGTCCAGCGCCCCCAAGGTCTTCATCGACGGCGAAGCCGGCACCACCGGTCTGCAGATCCGCGAACGCCTGGTCGGCCGCAAGGACCTGCAGCTGATCTCGATCGATCCGGACAAGCGCAAGGACGCCGACGCCCGCGCCGAGATGCTCAACAGCGCCGACGCCGTGATCCTGTGCCTGCCCGACGACGCGGCCAAGGAAGCCGTGGCGCTGGTGACCAATCCCGACACGGTGATCATCGACGCCTCGACCGCCTATCGCACCGCCGAGGGCTGGGCCTATGGCTTCGCCGAGCTGGACAAGGAACAGCGCGGCAAGATCGCCGCCTCCAAGCGCATCTCGAACCCGGGCTGCTATCCGACCGGCGCCATCGCCTTGACGCGGCCGTTGGTCAGCGCCGGCATCCTGCCGCCGGAACTGCCGGTCTCGTACAACGCCGTCTCGGGCTACAGCGGTGGCGGCAAGGCCATGATCGCCGAGTTCGAGGACGAGAGCGCAAGCAACTTCACCAAGGTCCCGTACCGGATCTACGGCCTGTCGCTGACCCACAAGCACGTGGCCGAGATGCAGAAGCATGGCGGGCTGCTGAGCCGTCCGATCTTCATGCCGGCCGTGGGACGCTATCTGCAGGGCATGCTCGTGGAGATGCCGCTGCACTTCTCGACCCTGGAAGGCGCGCCGTCGCTGGGCGACATCCATGCGGCCCTGGCCAAGCACTACAAGGGCGAGAAGTTCGTCGAGGTGGCGTCGCTGGAAGAGGCCAAGAGCCTCACGACCCTGGACCCGGAAGGCCTGAATGGCACGAACCGCCTGAAGCTGTTCGTGTTCGGCTCCGACACCAGCGGCCAGGCCCGTCTGGTGGCTCTGCTCGACAACCTGGGCAAGGGCGCCTCGGGCGCGGCGGTCCAGAACATGAATATCGCGCTGGGCCTCAAGGAAGACGCTGGTCTCTAACCGGCGTCAGACCCGCCACCGATAGTGGCCGGCGGGCTTGTGCAGCTTGAACATCCATAGCGGCTCCTCGCGGACGCCGGCGCCGATGTTATGGGCCACCCGCACGGTCCCGAAGTCGTCGACGACGACGCCCAGGTGCGGACGACCGCCGCCCGACAGCCGCCAGGTCAGGATGTCGCCGGCCTGCAGGCTCTTGAAGGCGTCGCCACCCAGCAGGCGCGACGAGGGCAGGGGAACGCTGGCCTGCTGGCGCGCCAGGAAGGTCTCCAGGTTCAGCACCCGCCGGTGATCGATATTGGCGTCGGGCTTCTTCAGGCCCCAGGTGCGACGCGAGGGATAGGCCTCGAAGGCGCGGACCATGTCCTCGTGCACCCGCCGCTGCAGGTCGATGTCCCAGGCGTCGCGGGCCGCGCGGATCAGGACGTCGGAACAGACGCCGCTGGTGCGCAGCACGTCGCCATTCGGATAGCCGATCGCGCGATAGCTGGGATCATAGTCCAGCGTGACGCCGATCTGCTCGCGCGCGGCGGCGGCCAGCTTGGCGCCGGCATTCTGGATCAAGGCGAGGCTCGACCCCGCACCCGCCATGAGGGGCGAGGCGGCGAACATCCCCAGGGCTGTCCGGCGGTCGAGCGTGAGCATGGCGCGGAAGCTCTGCCGCACTGATGGCGGGATTTGGGCGAACGTTGGTCGACCGTGTGTTCAGTCGTCGATCAGCACGCGCGGACCTGCCCCGGCGCTGGCCATGACGTCACCCGGATTGCGCAATGGGCATTCCTTGAGCGACAGGCACCCGCAGCCGATGCAGCTGTCGATCTGGTCGCGGAGGCCGGTCAGGTGATGGATGCGCAGGTCCAGCTCGGCCCGCCAGGCTTCGGACAGGGCGCGCCAGTCCTCGGCGCTGGGCGCGCGGTCCTGGGGCAGGTGATCCAGGGCGCGCTGGATCTCGGCCAGGGCGATGCCGGTGCGCTGGGCGATCCGGATCAGCGCGACGCGGCGCAGCACGCCGCGCGGATAGCGCCGCTGGTTGCCTTCGGTCCGCAGGCTGCGGATCAGGCCCTTGGTCTCGTAGAAATGCAGGGTCGAGACCGCCACGCCGCTGCGCTTGGCGACCTCGCCGACGCTCAAGGTCGGCGGTGAAGACGATGTCGACATTGGCGCTTGACCTCAACTTTGGTTGAGGTTGTACGGGAAAGGCTCCCGCACAGGCAACAGCGCCAAGGAGCCCGCATGGACACCGCCCCCGTCATCAGCATCAGCGTCATCCGTCCCAAGGCTGGACGCCTGGAGGACTTCATGGCGCTGCAGCTGGAGCAGCACCGGCGCGTGCGAGGCAAGGTGGACGGCCTGCGCGGCGCGCGGCTGTTCCGGTCGGACGACGGCGTGGTGCTGATCTCGGTGTTCGACAGCGCCGAGCAGGCCGACGCCTTCCGCCGCGACCCGATGTTCACCGACCACATCGCCGGCGTTAGACCGCTGATCGAGACGTCCGAGGCAGGGGCTTTCACCGAAGTCTATGCGGTCGGAGAGATCTGATGGCCATGCACGCTTCCGCCGTTCGCCTCGTCGAGGTGCTGGACCCGGCCGCGCCTGCCGTCTCGATCAGCGTGATCCATCCCAAGCCGGGAAAGCTCGACGCGTTGTTGGCGGCGCAGGCGGCTCAGCACCGCCGCCTGGAGGGCCGTGTGACCGGCCTGCGCGGCGTCCGCTGCCTGCGGGCCGGCGAAGTGATCGTGGTGATCACCACCTTCGACGATCCGCTGGACGTGCTGGCGTTCGCTGGCGACCCGCGCCGGCTGGCCCACCTGGAGCGCATCCGGCCGCTGGTCGAGCGGGTCGAGACGGACGTCTTCGAGGAGGTCTATGCCAGCGGGACGCTCTAGGCGTTCGACTTGACCATCACGAAGCTGCCGGGGGCATTCTCCAGGGGCTTCAGCTTGCCCTTGGCCGGATCTCGGGCAGGGACCTCGTCGCCAGAGCGCGAGCGCAGCCATTCGGCCCAGTGCGGCCACCACGAGCCCGGATGCTCGGTGGCGCCGGCGATCCACTGACCGACGTCGCCGGGCAGGCTCTCGTTGGTCCAGTGCTGGTACTTCTTGGCGTCCGGGTGGTTGATCACCCCGGCGATGTGGCCCGAGCCGGCCATGGTGAAGGTCACCGGCCCGCCGAACGCCTTGGCGCCGCGATAGACGCTGCGGAACGGGGCGATGTGATCGTCCTTGGACGACTGGACATAGATCGGCGTCTTGACCTTCGACAGGTCCAGATGCTCGCCGCCCATGGTCAGCTGGCCCGTGGTCAGGGCGTTGTCCTTGTAGAAATTGCGCAGATAGAACAGGTGCAGCGACTTGGGCATCCGCGTCTGGTCGGCGTTCCAGAACAGCAGGTCGAAGGGCCGCGGCTCCTTGCCCATCAGGTAGTTGCTGACGAAGAACGACCAGATCAGGTCGTTGCCGCGCAGGGCGTTGAAGGTGTCGGCCATCGACTGGCTGGGTAGGAAGCCGCCGGCCGCGTCCATCTGCTGCTCGATCGACTGCAGCCATTCCTCGTTGGTGAACAGCAGCAAATCGCCGGCCTCGGCGAAGTCCTGCTGGGCCGCGAAGAAGGTGGCCGAATTGATCCGCTTGTCGCCCTTCGCGGCCATGTGGGCCAGGGCGACCGACAGCAGGGTGCCGCCGATGCAGTAGCCGACCGTGTTGACCCGATCGACGCCGCACTGGGTCATGACCTGCTGGGTGGCGTCGTAGATGCCTTCGAGCATGTAGTCTTCGAAGGTCTTGGCCGCGAGCTTCTGGTCCGGATTGACCCACGAGGCGACGAACACCGTGAAGCCCTGACCCGTCAGCCAGCGGATCATCGAGTTCTCGGGCCGCAGGTCCATGATGTAGAACTTGTTGATCCACGGCGGGAAGATCAGCAGCGGGATCTCGCTGACCTTGTCCGTGCTGGGATCGAACTGCAGCAGCTGCAGGATATCGTTCTGGTAGACGACCTTGCCTGGCGCGGTGGCGACATTCTCGCCGACCGTGAACTTGGCCAGGTCCGTCTGGCTGATCGCCAGCTGGCCGCCGCCGCGCTCCAGGTCGGCGGCGAAGTTCTCCATGCCGCGCACCAGGCTCTGGCCCTGGGTCTGCACCACCTCGCGCAGAGCGGCGGGATTGGAGATCAGGAAGTTCGACGGCGAGAAGGCGTCGGTCAGCATCTTGGTGAAGAACTCGACCCGGCGCTTGCTGGCCGGATCCACGCCCTCGACCTCGGCGATCAGGCCGTTCAGCCAGTTCGACGACAGCAGGTACGACTGCTTCATCAGGTCGAACATCGGGTTCGAAGCCCAGTCCGGATCATTGAAGCGCTTGTCGCCGGCGGCCGGGGCGACCACGGGCGTGACCTCCTCGCCGGCGGCGCGGCGGGCCGTCGACTGCCACAGCTCCATATACTGGCTGAAGAGGTCGGCCTGGGCGCGCATCAGCCGGTCGGGCTGGGCGGCCAGGCGGGTCATCACCTCGTTCAGGGCCGGGGCGACGTGGAAGGGATCGGGCGAAAGGGCGGCCGGACGGTCAGCCTGGCGCAGCGCCGCCTCGGCGATCGCGCCCTGGGCGGTGACGGCCGCGCGAGCCAGGTTCGCCGACAGGGTCTCGACCATCTTCATCTGGTCGGGCGATAGCATGCTGTCGAACGGCGGGAAGGGCGGGGCGGCGCCTTGCGGACCGCCGGACGCCTTGCCGGCCGAATCGGCCTTCGGCGGCGGTTCGATGGTTTCAGGCTTGGGCTCTGGCTTCGCCTTCTTAGGGGCGGCCTTGGCCTTGGGTTCGGCGGTCTCGACCTTGGGGGAAGCCTTCTTCCGGGCCTTGGGAGCCGCCTTTGCCGTGGCCATGAATTCCTCCGCCTGTTGTGTTTGCGAAAAGCGGCGTCGAACGCCTTTCGCTCGCCGCGATCATCGCATAAGACCAGAACCAATGAACGGCGAAACCCGCAAAATCGTACGTGTCGCTCTGATCGTCGGCTTGGCCGCCGGTGCGGCCGCGTGCGTGGCTAGTCCGTTCAAGACCGCTGAAGTCGATCCCAGCTCGCCGATCGCCGCGCGGGCGACCGCCGCCGCCAAGGCCAAGGCGCCGCGCCGCAAGTTCTCGGACATTCCGACGATCCCGACCGACGTGCCGAACGCCAACCAGGTTCGCGCCGCCGTCGTCGACCAGCAACGCGCCGGCGACGCCGTGACCAAGGCCGTTGCGCCGGGCACCTGGGAACTCAAGGACACCGAAGGCTACGCCGACAAGGCCCGCCGCGACGTCAAGCCGGGCGACTTCCAAGCCCCGACCGACGCCGACCGCGCCGCAACCGAAGCCTTCGCCCGCGCAGCCCGCGGCCGAGCTAGCGCGCCTCCGTCCCAGCCCTAGTCGGGCGACGGAGGCATAATCTTCCTTGAACTGGCTTGGCTTGACCCCGCGTGGGGTCTATCCATGCCCGACTTTTCGCTCCCAGAGCGCCGAAGCGGCGCACAGAGCCCTCATGAGCACCGATTTTCACCGTATCCGTCGCCTGCCGCCTTACGTCTTTGAAGAGGTCAACAAGATCAAGGCGCGCCTCCGCGCCGAGGGGACCGACATCATCGACTTTGGCATGGGCAATCCGGACATGCCCACGCCCCAGCACATCGTCGACAAGCTGATCGAGACGGCGCGCGACCCCAAGGCGGGCCGCTATTCCGCCTCCAAGGGCGTGCCCGGCCTGCGCAAGGCCATGGCCAACTATTACGGCCGCCGTTTCGGCGTGAAGCTGAACCCCGACACCGAGGTCATCGCGACCCTGGGCTCCAAGGAAGGCTTCGCCAACCTGGCCCAGGCCCTGACCGGCCCCGGCGACGTCATCATCTGCCCGAACCCGGCCTATCCGATCCACGCCTTCGGCTTCATCATGGCCGGCGGCATCATCCGCCACGTGCCGGCCCTGTCGCCGGAAGAGTACCTGTCCAACATCAGCCGCGCGGTGAAGCACTCGGTGCCGCCGCCCTCGGTGCTGATCCTGTCCTATCCGTCGAACCCGACGGCGCAGTGGGTGGATCTGGATTTCTACAAGGACGCCGTCGCGCTGGCCAAGAAGCACGACCTGCTGGTCATCAGCGACGTGGCCTATGGCGAGATCTATTTCGACAATAACCCGCCGCCGTCGATCCTGCAGGTGGACGGCGCCAAGGACATCGCCGTCGAGGTCAACTCCCTGTCGAAGACCTACGCCATGGCCGGCTGGCGCGTGGGCATGGTGGTCGGCAACGCCCGCATCTGCGCGGCCCTGGCCCGCGTGAAGTCGTATCTGGACTACGGCGCCTATACGCCGGTGCAGGTGGCGGCGGCCGCGGCGCTGAATGGCCCGCAGGACTGCGTCGACGAGATCCGCGGCATCTACAAGAGCCGCCGCGACACCCTGATCAAGTCGATGAAGGGCGCGGGCTGGGACATCCCCAATCCGCCGGCCTCGATGTTCGCCTGGGCCAAGATCCCCGAACAATATCGCGAGGCCGGCTCGATGCTGTTCTCGCGCCTGCTGATCGAGGAGGCCGGCGTCGCCGTCGCCCCCGGCATCGGTTTCGGCGAATACGGCGAGGGCTATGTGCGGATCGGTCTGGTCGAGAACGAGCACCGCATCCGCCAGGCGGCGCGCAACGTGAAGAAATTCATCGCCAACGCCGACTCCATCCTGGCCAAGGCCCACAACAAGATGGAACAGGCCTGACCGGCTGAGTTCGACTAAGGATTCGAAGATGACGAACAAGACCTGGCGCGTCGGCGTCGCGGGCCTGGGCACCGTTGGCGGCGGCCTCCTGCAATTCCTGGCCGACCGTCCGGGCTTCGCGCCGGCCGGCGACAAGGCGGTCGTCACGGCTGTCTCGGCCCGGTCGAAGTCGCGTCCGCGTACGGTCGACATCTCGAACCTGGCCTGGTTCGACGATCCGGTGGCCCTGGCCGCCTCGCCGGACATCGATCTCTTCGTCGAACTGGTCGGCGGTTCGGACGGCCCGGCCAAGGCCGCCGTCGAGACCGCCTTGAAGGCCGGCAAGCCGGTGGTCACGGCCAACAAGGCGCTGATCGCCGAGCACGGCGCCGAACTGGCCGCCCTGGCCGAGGCCAACAACGTCCCGCTGCTGTTTGAAGCCGCGGTGATGGGCGGCGTGCCCGCCGTAAAGATGATGCGCGAAGCCCTGGTCGGCGACGACATCATCTCGGTGGCCGGCATCCTGAACGGCACCTGCAACTTCATCCTCTCGGAGATGGAGAAGACCGGCCGCTCGTTCGCCGACGTGCTGCGTGAAGCCCAGGGCCTGGGCTATGCCGAGGCCGACCCGACCATGGACGTCGGCGGCTTCGACGCCGGCCACAAGGTCAGCATCCTGGCGGCCCTGGCCTTCGGCTGCGCCCCGAACTTCGAGGCCGCCGAGATCGAGGGCATCAGCGAAGTCGACCTGCTCGACATCAAGCTGGCCAAGGATCTGGGCTACCGCATCAAGCTCATCGCCAGCGCCGCCAAGTCCGAGGACGGCGTCGCGGTGAAGGTGCATCCGTCGCTGGTGCCGCTGGATCACCCGCTGGCCCAGGCCGGCGGCGCGCTGAACGCGCTTTTCATCGAGGGCGTGCGCATCGGCCGAATCTTCGTGCAAGGTCCGGGCGCCGGCGCGGGTCCGACCGCCGCCGCTGTCGCCGCCGACATCGCCGACGTGATGACCAAGGCCGTTCGGCCTGTTTTCCAGGCGCCGGCTGGCGATCTGACCTCGTTCACGCCGATCGATCCGGCCCGCGCCGTGGGCAAGGCCTATCTGCGCGTGATGGTCCAGGACCAGCCCGGCGTGATCGCCGCGATCTCGGAAACCCTGGCCGAATGCGGCGTCTCGATCGACAGTTTCCTGCAAAAGCCCGTCGATGGCGCGGGCGGCGTGCCGATCGTGCTCGTTACGCATGCGACGCCGGAATCGAAGCTTCTGGACGCGATTAGCCGCATCGAAAAGCTGCAGACCGTGCTAGAGCGTCCCCGCCTTCTGCGCGTCGCGCGCATCTAAACGACCCGGAAAACCGGGCGTCGAAGGCGACATTGGGAACTAGGCCGCTCTTTTCCGGGAGCGGTCGGGAGAGACGGATGAGTTCGAACACCCTGGACCGCTCGCTGGTCCTGGACGCCGTTCGCGTGACCGAAGCCGCCGCCATCGCCTCGTGGACGATGCTGGGCCGCGGCGACGAGATGGCCGCCGACCAGGCGGCCGTCGACGCGATGCGCAACGCCCTCAATGAGCTGAACATCGACGGCGAGATCGTCATCGGCGAAGGCGAGCGCGATGAAGCGCCGATGCTCTACATCGGCGAGAAGGTCGGCACGGGGAAGGGCCCCAAGGTCGACATCGCGCTCGACCCGCTGGAAGGCACGACCCTGGCCGCCAAGGCCCAGCCCAACGCCCTGACGGTGATGGCCTGGGCGCCGAAGGGCACGCTGCTGAACGCGCCCGACACCTATATGGACAAGATCGCCTGCGGCCCGGGCCTGCCCGCCGGGGTGATCGACCTGGACCGCTCGCCGGCCGACAACATCCAGGCCCTGGCCGAGGCCAAGGGCGTCGCCGCGACCGAGATCACGGTTTGCGTGCTGGATCGTCCGCGTCACGCCGAGATCATCGCCAAGGTCCGCGCCGCCGGCGCCCGCATCCATCTGATCACGGACGGCGACGTGGCCGGCGTGATCAACACCACCGATCCGTCGACGGGCATCGACCTCTATCTCGGCTCGGGCGGCGCGCCGGAAGGCGTGCTGGCCTGCGCGGCGCTGAAGTGCGTCGGCGGCCAGTTCCAGGGCCGCCTGCTGTTCCGCAACGGCGACGAGCGCGCCCGCGCCGCCCGTTGGGGCATCACCGAACTGGACAAGAAGTACGACCTGCACGAGATCGTCCGCGACGAGGCGATCTTCGCCGCCACGGGCGTCACGCGGGGCGGGCTGGTGGACGGCGTCGTCTTCCGCGACGGCTGCGTCCACACCCACACCCTGGTGATGAACTCGTCGACGGGCACCGTCCGCGAAGTTCGCATGAAGCGGAAGGTCTGAGACCTTCCTGTCACGGTCGCTCTGTAGGAGCGGCCGTTCTGCTTTCTGGTTTTGAGGTTCCCATGACCACCTTTGTCGACTTGGCCGCATGGCTCGCGGCGGAGCCGGCGGACGCCGCCCTCAAGGACGTCGTCCAAACGGTCGCCACGACCTGCGCGCAGATCAGCCGCGTGGTCGCCTCCGGGGCCCTGTCGGGCAGCCTGGGCGCGGCGGGCAGCACCAACGTCCAGGACGAGGAGCAGAAGAAGCTCGACGTCATCACCAACGACATGCTGAGCGACGCCCTGAAGGGCTGCGCCGCTGTCGCGGGCCTGGCCTCGGAAGAGCTGGAAGAGGTCGAGCCCACCGGCCGCGTCGGCGGCTATCTGGTGACCTTCGACCCGCTGGACGGCTCCAGCAATATCGACGTCAACGTCTCGGTCGGGACGATCTTCTCGGTGCTGCCGGCGCCGGCCGGCCATGCGCCGACCGAGGCCGACTTCGTGCAGTCGGGCCGCAACCAGGTTGCGGCCGGCTACGCCGTCTACGGTCCGCAGACCATGCTGGTCATCACGCTGTCGGGCGGTGTCAACGGCTTCACCCTGAACGCCGACGGCCAGTGGCTGCTGACCCATCCGGCCATCGCCATCAAGGCCGACACCGCCGAGTTCGCCATCAACATGTCGAACCAGCGCCATTGGGCCGCGCCCGTGCGCCGCTATATCGACGGCTGCCTGCAGGGCAAGGACGGCCCGCGCGCCAAGAACTTCAACATGCGTTGGGTGGCCTCGATGGTCGCCGACGTCCACCGCATCATGATGCGCGGCGGCGTCTTCATGTACCCGTGGGACGCTCGCGAGCCCAACAAGCCCGGCAAGCTGCGCCTTATGTACGAGGCCAATCCGATGAGCCTGCTGGTCGAGCGTGCCGGCGGCAAGTCGACCGAGGCGGTGATCGACATCCTCGACATCCAGCCGACCAAGCTGCACCAGCGTGTGCCGGTGGTGCTGGGCTCGGCCAACGAGGTGGAAGTGATCCGGGCGGAAGCCAAGGCCGGCTAGCCAGACTCACGTCCGGTACTGACGGGGCGGCGCCGCATGGTCCGAATCCGCCTTAACGGATAGTCTGCCGCGATGGCCGCTGATGGTGCTTCCAATTTCGATACCGCCGCCTTCCTGGGCGTCGAACGCTCGCTGAGCGGCCGCGCCTGGCGCGAGCGTCCGGCCGACATGGCCGTGGTGCGCGACATCCAGCAGCGCCATGGCCTGACCGAGCCCCTGGCCCGGGCCCTGGTCTCGCGCGGCGTCACCCTGGACCATGCCGAGCACTATCTGCGCCCGACGCTGAAGGCGCTGTTCCCCGATCCGTCCAGCTTCACCGACATGGACCGGGCCGCCGAGATCCTGATCGACGCCCTGGAGCAGGGCCGCCCGACCATGGTCTTCGCCGACTATGACGTCGACGGGGCCACCAGCGCCGCCCAGCTGGTCCGCTGGTTCCGCTACATGGGCGTCGAGCTGCCGATCTACATTCCCGACCGTCTGACCGAGGGCTACGGCCCCAGCCCGGCGGCGTTCAAGACGATCCGCGACGGCGGGGCCGAGCTGGTCGTCACCCTGGACTGCGGCGCGGCGGCCTATGACGCCATCGCCAGCGCCGGCGAGATCGGCCTCGAGGTCGTGGTCATCGACCACCACCTGATGCGCGAGGACCCGCCGGCCGCCGCCGCCGTGGTCAATCCCAACCGTCCGGGTTGCCAGAGCGGGCAGGGGGTCTTGGCCGCCGCCGGCGTCACCTTCGTGCTGCTGGCCGCCCTGAACCGCGAGGCCCGCAAGCGCGGCCTGTTCACCGACGAGCGCCCGCAGCCGGACCTGCGCCAGTGGCTGGATCTCGTGGCCTTGGGCGAGGTCTGCGACGTCACCCAGCTGGTCGGCTTCAACCGCGCCCTGACGGCGCTGGGCCTGCGCGCCATGGGCGCTTGGGCCAATCCGGGGCTGAAGGCCCTGTTCGAGGTCGGCAAGGGTTCAGGCGATCCGTCCGTATTCCACGCCGGCTTCATCCTGGGGCCGCGCATCAATGCCGGCGGCCGCATCGGTCGCTCCGACCTGGGCGCCAAGCTGCTGTCGACCGACGACCCGCTGGAAGCCGCCGCCCTGGCCGAGGAGCTCGACAGCCTCAACACCGAACGCAAGGCCGTCGAGGCCGCCGTGGTGGAAGAGGCCGCGGCCCTGCTGGAGCGCGGCAGCAACTTCAATCCGGACGCCCCGGTGATCGTGGTCGCTGGCGACGACTGGCATCCTGGCGTCATCGGCATCGTCGCCGGCCGCCTGCGCGAGCGTTATCGCAAGCCGGTGGTGGTGATCGGCGTCGACCGCGCCGCCAATGTCGGCAAGGGCTCAGGGCGTTCGCAGCCCGGCGTGAACCTTGGCAAGGCGATCCAGGAGGCCTTCGAGGCCGGTCTGCTGATGGCCGGCGGCGGTCACGCCATGGCGGCGGGCCTGTCGATCCGTCCCGACGCGATCCCCGAGTTCCGCGCCTTCTTGGAAGAGCGCCTGGCCGGCGAGATGGAGGCGGTGGGGACTGAGTCGGTCGAGATCGACGCCCTGCTGCAGCCGCGTGCGGCGAATCGCGCGCTGCTCGACGACTTCCAGCGCCTGGCGCCGTTCGGTCCCGGCAACCCCGAGCCGATGTTCGCCCTCAGCCAGGTGCGGCCCGACCGCGTCTCGGCCCTGAAGGGCGGCCACGTGCGCATGGACCTGGTTGGCCCCACGGGCGATCGCATCAAGGCGATCAGCTGGCGCAGCGCCGAGACGCCGCTGGGCCAGCGCCTGCTGGCTGGCGGCGGGGCCCTGGACGTCGTCGGCAAGCTGAAGCCGGACGATTACATGGGCCGCAATGGTGTCCAGCTGGAGATCGAAGACGCCAATGACCCCAGGGCGCGCTACTCGGATTAGACCGTCCGGGGCAGGGGATGTGGACGGACTGAAAAAATGACTTTCGGCGGCTTGCGCACCCCAAAGGTCGCGGCTATACACCCGCTTCCTCGCGGGGCCGTGGTCCCTTCGTCTATCGGTTAGGACGCCAGATTTTCAATCTGGAGAGAGGGGTTCGACTCCCCTAGGGACTGCCACCCGCGAGGCTATATATCGGCTATGTTCCGCTCCGGCGGTTATGTGGTCCCTTCGTCTATCGGTTAGGACGCCAGATTTTCAATCTGGAGAGAGGGGTTCGACTCCCCTAGGGACTGCCA
>NZ_JBXARO010000006.1:0-55774 GCF_058808315.1 Caulobacter sp. GW821-FHT11E11 | reverse complement strand
GGTGGTCCCTTCGTCTATCGGTTAGGACGCCAGATTTTCAATCTGGAGAGAGGGGTTCGACTCCCCTAGGGACTGCCATCTCTGGCTGTATTTCAGAATTGTTGCTGTGATGTATCTGCGACGAAATGTCGCGGAACGCCTTTGTGCGCCGTTTTGACGTGATTTCGTCATTGACGGCTCTCCTCACGCGAGAACACTGTTCTCGTAGTGCTTGCTCCGATGGGCTGATTGGGCAAGCCAGAGGGGTGGGATGTCTGGTTTCGATTTTGAGGACGCTGCGGCGCACGAAGAGTTCGTGCGCATCAGCGGGAGGGTGAAGTGGTTCGACGCCGGCAAGGGCTATGGGTTCATCGTACCCGATGATCCCGGCCAGACCGGGCTGAAGGACGTACTTCTACATGTGACGTCGCTGCGTAACTGCGGCCGCGAAACCGCCATGGAGGGGGCGGTTATCGTGTGTGACGTCGTCAAGAGGCCCAAGGGCTGGCAGGTCTGCGAGGTCGTCAATCTCGACGAAACCTCGGCGCCCGCGCCCCTGGAGCGCCAGAGGCGGACCTTCGCCGACGGGCCGCCGCGCCGCGATCCCCTGCGGGAAGGCCACGGGCGTCACGCCCTGGAGCCCGAAGGGCCGGCCGAGCACGCCAAGGTCAAGTGGTTCAACCGCACCAAGGGCTATGGCTTCGTGATCCGCGACGCCGAGCCGGGCGATATCTTCGTGCATATCGAGACGCTCCGCCGGGGCGGGCTCGAGGACCTGCAGCCGGGCGATGACGTTCTGGTGCGGTTCGCGCGCGGACCCAAGGGCCTGGTGGTCGCCGAGATCACGGCCGGCGACGTCTGACTTCCGTCGTCTCGCGGCGAAAGCTAGTCTCGAGCAGGGACTGGCTTTCGGCGAGGTGGCGCGTGGCGGAACGGATGATCGACAGGCGAGCCTTTCTGGCCGCGCTGGGGCTTTCCCTCGGCGCGGGCGGCGACGCCTTGGCCGCGCCCAAGCTGGAGACGGTCGAGATTGTCACCGGCCGCGGTCGCGCGCGCTTCCAGGTCGAGATCGCCGCCACCCTGGCTCAGCAGAAGCAGGGGCTGATGTTCCGCAAGTCCCTGGCGCCGGACCGGGGCATGCTCTTCACCTATCAGCGGCCGCAGCCGGCGGCCTACTGGATGAAGAACACGCTCATCCCGCTGGACATCCTCTACATCGCGCCCAACGGGACGATCCTGTCGCTGGTCCGCAACGCCCGTCCGCACGACGAGACGCCGTTGCCGTCGGGCGGCATGGTCCTGGGCGTGCTGGAGATCGCCGGCGGCCGCGCCGCGCAGCTGGGGATCCTGCCGGGAGATCGTGTCTTGCACAGGATCTTTCCAAAGGCGTGACGCTTTCGTTGATCCGCGCGCCAAACGCCTGTAGAGCAGCCGCCTGCCGGTGTTTCGGAGCGTAGCGCAGTCTGGTAGCGCGCCTGGTTTGGGACCAGGATGTCGCAGGTTCAAATCCTGCCGCTCCGACCATCGGCAAGTACTTTGGGAGAGGTCCATGCTGGCCCGCATCTATCGCCCCGCCAAGAACGCCATGCAGTCCGGCAAGGCCAAGACCAAGGACTGGGTGCTGGAGTTCGAACCGGCCTCGGCCCGCAGGCCCGACCCGCTGATGGGCTGGACCACGTCCAGCGACATGAATGGCCAGATCCGCCTGACCTTCGAGACCCGCGACGAGGCCGTGGCCTACGCCCAGCGTCACGAGATCTCCTTCCAGCTCTTCGAACCGAAGACGCCCAAGAAGATCATCAAGGCCTATGCCGACAACTTCGCCGCCAACCGCAAGCAGCCCTGGACCCACTAGGGCTATTGCGGACCAGGCCGGCCAGCGCGCGCCCTTAGCTCAGCTGGATAGAGCACTCGCCTTCTAAGCGAGCGGTCGCTGGTTCGAATCCAGCAGGGCGCGCCATTTCGGTGCAAAACCGCGCAACTCTAGAGCGGCCGATTCTACGCCATTGTTGCTGGCCAGGGTTCTGAGCGGCTCTATGCGCGAGCCGCATATCCACACCATACGAAGCCTCGGCAAGCTTAAAGCGCCGCAGCGGCTCCATCGGCCCGTTACCGCTTGGGCAATCCGAGGAACTATGGACCGCGTCCATGTCCTCGAAGATCATGCCCTCCTTCTCGCAAGCCTATATGCGCCGCGAGCCTTTCTGGTTCAGCGCGGAGCGCGGCGACGCCTTGGCGACGAAGGCGCCGGCCAATATCAGAATGGGGAGGGTAAGCGGCGAAATCGTCAGTTCGCATGCCTCGGACGACGGCACATACAGTGGGTAGCTCAAGGAACAGTCTGGGCACTGAATGCGGCGTGGCAACCACATTTCGAGCTGCATTTCGCGGCCCATGCTGACGTCGGCGCCCAGCACGTCGAGAGTCGTTTCGGTCGAACGGTACGTCGTGAGAGGCGGAAGCTTCTCCGAGTTGAAGATCCGCAGCGTCAGCTTTCCTTGCCGATCCCTGACGACGTTCGGTTGGTCACCGCAGAGAGCGTGCGCGCCGAGGTGAGGCGTCCTCGACGCATGCTAGCGCTGGCATTCAGAAATGAGACCGGTAACGTAAAGTCGTTGACACCGTCGGGCGCCGCTTGTTTGTCTCGGCCCAGACCCGGCGAACTGGGCAATGGGAGGGTGCTACGCTATGGATCGACGAGGCCTGATGCTAGGCGGTCTTACGGCCGGCGCGGCGCTGATCCGCCCCCACACAAGCCGGGCCGCGACGCCAGCCGGCGGCGCCAAGCCTACGCCCTATGCGTTTAGCGTCCGCGATTTCGGCGCGGTCGGCGACGGCGCCCAGATCGACTCGCCGGCCATCAACAAAGCGATCGATCATGTCGCGTCGCTGGGCGGGGGCACGGTCTATTTCCCGCCTGGGACCTACGCCTGCTACACGCTTCGCCTGAAGAGCAACATCACCCTGCACCTTGGCGAAGGCGCAGTGATTCTGGCGGCCGCGCCCAATGGCGTTGCGCCGAACGGCTATGACGATCCCGGCCCGGGCGCGGGCAACGCCTATCAGGACTATGGCCACAGCCACTGGAACAACAGCCTGATCTTCGGCGAGGGCCTGCATGACGTCTCGATCGTCGGCCCAGGCCTGATCTGGGGCAAGGGCCTGACCCGCGGCAACCGTTTCCCGGGCGATGCGCCGGACATCTCGGGCCCGGGCGTTGGCGACAAGGCCATCGCCCTCAAGAATTGCCGCAACGTCCTGCTGCGCGACTTCAAGGTCCTGCAGGGCGGCTGGTTCGCCCTTCTGGCCACCGGCGTCGACAACATGACGATCGACAACCTGATCGTCGACACCAACCGCGACGGTCTGGACATCGACTGCTGCCGCAATGTCCGTGTCACCAACTGCACGATCAATTCGCCTTGGGATGACGGCATCTGTCCCAAGAGCTCGTTCGCGCTGGGCTATGCCCGTCCGACCGAGAATCTGACGATCTCCGACTGCTTCCTGACCGGCAACTACGAGATGGGCTCGGTGATCGACGGGACCTGGAAGAAGATGCCGCTGGGCTTCCACGGCTATGGTCGGATTAAGCTGGGCACGGAGTCCAACGGCGGCTTCAAGAACGTCACCATCACCAACTGCGTGTTCGACCACTGCTACGGCATCGCGCTGGAGACGATGGACGGGGCACTGACCGAAGATATCGCCATCAGCAACATCACCATGCGCGGTCTCGGCTTTCCGCCGCTGTTCCTGCGCCTAGGCAGCCGCATGCGCGGTCCGGCGGGCGCGGCGGTGGGCAAGCTGCGGCGGATCACCATCCAGAACATCGTCAGCCATGGCGCCACGCCGCAGCCGTCGATCATCGCCGGCGTCGCGGGTCATCCGGTCGAGGACGTCAAGATCAGCGACGTCTATTTCCATTCGCTGGGCGGCGGTTCGGCCGAGCTGGCCAAGCGTTGGCCGCCAGAGGCCGATAAGGCCTATCCCGACCCCGACATGTTCGGCGACCTGCCGGCCAGCGGCTTCTTCATCCGCCACGCCCGCAACATCGAGATGAGCAACGTGGAGATCGTCACCGAGGCGGCCGACGCGCGTCCGGCCTTCTGGCTGAATGATGTCGAGGAGATCGATCTCTTCCGGCTGCGCCTGCCCAAGGGGCCGAGCTTCCTGCTCGACCAGGTCACGGGCTTCCGGTCGTTCGGCAGTCGCTGGTTGCCCGATCGCCGGATCGACGAGACGACGACCCAATCGTTCTAGCGGGGTGCCCTGTGATGCGCTTGGCGCTATTCGCGGCGGCTCTCGCCCTGGCCGCTCCGGCGCTGGCCGCGCCGAAGTCGCCGGCGGCCGTCTATCGCAATCCGATCCTGCCGGCGGACTATTCGGATCCCGACGTCATCCGGGTCGGCGACACCTATTACCTCGTCGCTTCCAGCTTTCACTTCTCGCCCGGCGTGCCGATCCTGACGTCCAAGGACCTGGTCCACTGGACGATCGCCGGCCACGTCTTGCCCAAGCTGCCGTTCGCACCGGAATATGACCTGCCGGGGCCGGCGCCGACCGATGATGCGGGCAAGCGCATGCCGCGCGACCAGCGCACGTCTGGCCAGCGCTACGCCGGCGGGGTCTGGGCGCCGTCGATCCGCCACCACGACGGCAAGTTCTACGTCTATTTCGCCACCCCCTATGAGGGGATCTTCATGTCGACCGCGACCAAGGTCGAAGGCCCATGGACGGCGCCGGTGGCCGTGGTGGCAGGGCCGAACCTGGAGGATCCCTGTCCCTTCTGGGACGATGACGGCCAAGCCTATCTTGTGCACGGCAAGGTCGGCGCGGGCCCGCTGGTGCTGCACCGCATGGCCCCGGACGGCAAGTCGGTGCTCGATGAGGGCAAGGTCATCATTGAGGACGCCAAGGCCCTGCCGGTGCTGGAGGGGCCCAAGCTCTACAAGCGCAACGGCTGGTATTACATCTTCGCACCGATCGGCGGGGTCGATACCGGACCCCAGGCGGTGATGCGCTCGCGGTCGATCTGGGGCCCGTACGAGCACCGCGAGGTGCTGGTCCCGGGCAATGGCTTGAAGGGGCCGCACCAGGGCGGCTGGGTCGAGACGCCCTCGGGCCAGGGCTGGTTCGTCCACTTCAACGGCGAGGGCGCCTACGGCCGCATCGTCCACCTGCAGCCGGTGGTCTGGAAGGACGACTGGCCGTTCATGGGCGAGCCGATCCCCGGCGCTGGCCCGGACGCCCACGGCGGCCGGCCGGTCCTCACGCATGCCATGCCGGATGTCGGCGGACGCTTCCCGACCGTCTCGCCACAGACTTCTGACGGCTTTTCCAGTGCGAAGCTCGGGCCGCAGTGGGAGTGGAACCACAATCCCGATGACAGCCGCTGGAGCCTCTCAGCGCGGCCTGGCTTCCTGCGTCTGACGGGCGGGCCGGCGGTCAATCTGGTCAGCGCCCGCAACACCCTGACTCAGTCGCTGCAGAGCCGGAGTTCGGTGATCACCGCGCGCCTCGACGCCAGGGGGCTGGTCGAAGGGCAGCGGGCGGGCCTGGCCATGTTTGGCGCGGGGATCGGCGCGATCGGCGCGATCCGCAAGAACGGCCAGACCCGGATCGTCTTCTCGCTCCGAGGCGTCGACACCTTGGGCCCGGCCGTGCCGGCTGGCGCGATCGACCTGCGTGTGGCCGTGGCCGACCAGGCGGCGCACTACAGCTACAGCCGCGACGGCGGAAAGACCTTCGTTGACATGGGGGGCGGGGTCCTGCCGCGCTTTTCCTGGTGGAAGGGCGCGCGGCCGGCTCTGTTCAGCTACAGCGAGCCGGGACAGACCAAGCCTGGTGTCGCTGACTTCGATTGGGTCGACGTCAAGTCGGTGGCGCGCTGAGCAGGGTAGGGGACGGGACGCGTCGTCCGTTGACGGTGACGCGCTCCAACCGTAGCGCGTTGGCATGGGCGACGACGCTGGCCTTGGTGACCCCGTCGAAGCGGCAGTCGCTCAGCACGATCTCGCCCAGCGGCGCGTTCGGCAGGCCTTGCAGGTCGAGGACCTGGGCGGCGGCGTGGGCCCGCATCCGCTCGATCCGGACCTTGCGCAGCACCGGCGTGAAGCCGCCGCGCGCGCCTTCCTCGTAGTTGAAGTCGCAGAGGATCGCTGCCCGCGCCACGCGCCCGACCGTGATGTCACGGCAGTAGATGTCCTGGATGACGCCGCCGCGCATGGCGTTGTTCTTGAAGCGCAGGGCGTACCAGAGATCCTGGCTGTCCATGTGGCAGCGCTCGACGAAGATATTGTCGACCCCGCCGGACACCTCGCTGCCGATCACCACCCCGCCGTGACCGTCCTTCATCATGCAGTCCTGGATCAGGATGTTGCGGGTCGGCTTGGCCAGGCGGCGACCGTCGGCGTTGCGGCCCGACTTGATGGCGATGCAGTCGTCGCCGCAGTCGAAGATGCAGTGCTCGATCAGCATGCCGTCGACGGATTCGGGATCGCAGCCGTCGGTATTGGGGCCGTGACCGATCACCGTGACGTCGCGGACGGTCACGTTGCGACACAGCACCGGATGCAGCGTCCAGCACGGCGAGTCACGCAGCGTGACGCCTTCGACCAGCACGTTGGCGCAGTTTTGGAACTGCACCATCATCGGCCGCAGATAGTGGCCGTCGCCAAAGACCCTCTCGGCGACGGGAACGCCGCGCTCGGCCATGTCGAACAGAGCCTGGCGGGCCTTGCGCTGGTCGGGCATGCCCGGACGCCAGCCAAACTGCGCGCCACTGCTCCAAGGCCACCAGGCCGGGCCCTGGCCGTCGAGCGTTCCGCTGCCGGTGATCGCGACGTCATGCTGGCCATCGGCAAAGACCAGCGGCGCGTAGTTGATCAGCTCGACCCCTTCCCAGCGCGTGGCGACCATGGGGTAGCGGGCAGGGTCAGTGCTGAAGAGCAGGGTGGCGCCTTGCATCAGGTGTAGCTCGACGCCGCTACGCAGCCGGATCGCGCCGGTGAGCCATCGGCCCGGCGGTACGACCACCCGCCCGCCGCCGCCCGCCACGCAGTCCTGGATCGCCTTCGAGATGGCCGCGCTCGTCGCGTCGACATCGCCCTGGATCGCGCCAGCTTGCGTGATGTCCCATTGGCGCGCGGCGAAGACCGGCGGACGGATCTTGCGCCCAATCACCGTGGCCGCGGCCCAGGCGTCTGGGGCGGCGGCAGCCAAGCTCGGAACGGCGAGCGTGGTCGCCAGCAGGCTTCTACGAGACAGGGTCCGGGGTGTCATAGCCAGGTCCACGCGGTCGCGCCATCGTAGTTTGCAGCCTCGTATATCGACGCAATACCACTTTGTGGACAGCTATTGCATATGTCGGAATTTGAGGTACCGTTACCATAACGACCGCAAATGATAGCGGTACCTTCGGGAGGGGACTATGAAGAACACTCACAAGCAACGCCTGTTCATGAGCTGTGAAACGGCCATCGCGCTGGCGGCAGCCATGCTTGTGCCAGCGCTGGCACAAGCTCAAACCCAAGCTTCGCCGTCGGCCGATAGCGACACCGTCACCCAAGTGGTGGTGACCGGTTCGCGCCTGGCGGCCCGCGGATTTCGAGCCCCGACACCGGTCACGGTGATCGGCTCGGAAGAGATCGGTCTGTCGGGCACGCAGAACGTCGAGACGCTGCTCAACGACACGCCACAGTTCCTGGGATCTCAGAACAACGGCCCGACCGCCAACACCGTGCCGGGCGGAACGGCGACGCTGAACCTTCGCGGCTTTGGCGCCCAGCGTAACCTGGTGCTGGTCAATGGCCGGCGCTTCACGATCACCGGGCCGGACCAGACGACCGACATCAACACGATCCCGGCGGCGCTGATCAAACGCGTCGAGACCGTTACCGGCGGTTCGTCGGCGGTCTACGGCTCGGATGCGATCACCGGCGTCGTCAACTTCATCATGAAGGACGATTTCCAGGGCGTCGAACTGACCGGTCAGGCCCGCCAGGACACCCACACCGAGACCAAGACCTACACGGCCGACCTGACCTTCGGCACGAACTTCGCTGACGATCGCGGCAATGTCGTCGTGGCCCTGAACTATCTGGATCGCGGCGGCTACACGCGCGGCGACCGCGGCGGCTGGGCCACGCCCAGCATGGCCGACGGCTGCGTCACGGCCGGCACTTGGAGCGCCACGCGTCCGGGCACGCCGCAGGCCATTCCGGCCGGCCAGAACTGCGTGTCGGCGGGAGGGCGGCCGGGCCTGATCTTCGGCGGCAGCGGCACCATTCCCAACGGCCGCTTCGTCACCGTCGGATCGCCCTCGAGCGCCGGCCTTACGGCCGCGCTCGCCGCGGCCGGCCTCGGCGGCATGGGCTCGCGCGGCTTCACCTTCGACAATGCGGGCAAGGTCGCCCGGCCGGCCGTTACGCCCGGCGACGACTACGATCTGGGCCCGGCCGCCTATCTGGTCATTCCCCAGCGCCGCTGGATGGCCAACTTGGCCGGTCACTACGACTTCAATGCGCACATGACGGGCTATGCCGAGGCCCACTACAGCAACAACCGCGTCTCCATGCAGCTGCCGCCCAGCGGCATCGGCGGCAACTTCCTGCTCAACACCAACAATCCCTATCTGACGCCCCAATTGCAGGAAGTCCTGCGCCAGCTCGACCTGGCCGAGACCGGCACGGTGCGGGTGACCAACGGCACGTCGTCGCTGACGACCACGGCGGGCGACGGCCTGGCCGTCCTGAACGTCAACCGCCGCCTGCCCGACGTCGGCAACCGCCTGAACACCGCCGACCGCTCGGCCTACCGGACGGCCATCGGCATGCGCGGCGACCTGGGCAGCGCCTCGGAAGGCTTCCTGCGGAACCTGAAGTACGACGCCTATTACAGCTACACCCGCACCACCGATACCAGCATCTCCAGCGGCGCGGCCTCTCTCAGCAAGTTCCAGGCGGGCCTGCTGTCGGTCAGCGGCGCGGCGCCGGTGCTCAACATCTTCGGCGCCAACCTGGCGCCGCAGGGCGCTAGCTCGATCGCGGTGTCGTCGACCAACTACACGGAATCCTCGCAGCAGGTCCTGGCCGCCAGCCTGGCCGGCGAGCTGTTCGACACCTGGGCCGGTCCGATCGACTTCAGCACCGGCGCCGAATACCGCAAGGCCTCGGCGCGGTTCGTCCCGGACAGCTTCCTGGCCTCCGGCGACGTCTCCGGCTTCAACGCCGCCCTGCCGACCAAGGGCTCGGAGTCGGTGAAAGAAGTCTATGGCGAAGTCCGCGTGCCGCTGCTGAAGGACTCGGCCCTGGGCGAGCGCGCCAGCGTCAACGGCGCCTTCCGCTATTCCGACTACGACCTGGCCGGTGTCGGCGGCGTCTGGACCTATTCGGTGGGCGGCGAGTACGCGCCGATCTCCGACATTACCGTGCGCGGCCAGTTCCAGCACGCCATCCGCGCGCCGAACGTAGGCGAACTGTTCGGCGGCAACACCACCAGCGGCCCCTCGGCGGTCGATCCCTGCTCGAGCCGTCAGCCGACGGCCCAGCAGACGGCGGCGGTGCGGGCGATCTGCGTGGCCACCGGCGTGCCGACGGCTTCGGTCTTCACCCTGTCGGTGCAGCCCAACACCTTCATCAACCAGGTCTCGGGCGGCAACCCGAACGTCGGTCCCGAAGAGTCGGACACCACGACCTTCGGCCTGGTGCTACAGCCGCGCTTCGTGCCGGGTCTGGCGCTCAGCGTCGACTACTTCAAGATCAACCTGGACGGCGCCATCGCGCCCCTGGGCGGTGGCATCGCGAACACCCTGAGCCTCTGCTACAACACCGTTCAGGACGCCAATAGCGTGTTCTGCAAGGCGATCACCCGCGACCCCTTGACCGGCCAGATCGCCGCGCCGGGCTATGTCACCACCACCAACGGCAATACCGGCGGCCTGAAGACCTCGGGCGTCGACTTCGACGCCAGCTACCGCTTCAACCTGGCCTGGGGTCCGTTCGGCGAGAGCCGCTTCGATATCGGCACGAACTTCACCTACACGGACGAGTTCACCGCGACGCCGGTCCAGGCGCTGCCGGCGACCAAGAACTACTGCGTCGGCGCGTTCGGCCCGACCTGCGGCCAGCCGATCCCGGAATGGAAGGGCACGACGCGCATCACCTGGCGCTCGGGTCCGGCGACGCTCAGCCTGCGCCACCGCTACATCGGCGAAGTGACGGTCGACACCTACCTGCTGCCCAAGCGCCTCGGCGCAGCGTTCCCCGACAAGGCGACGCTGACCAACCCGGTGATCAAGGCCCAGAGCTACTTCGACCTGACCGGCGCCTATGACGTGACCAAGGACATCTCGGTCACCGCCGGGGTGCGCAACCTGTTCGATAAGAATCCGCCGATCGTCGGCTCGTCGGCGCCCTCCAACAACACGTTCTCGGCGACCTATGACGTCGAGGGCCGGGTGGTCTACGCCAGCGTGACCGCCCGGTTCTAACCGGCATGGCGGTCCTTTCATTCCGCCAGAATCTGACCTCCTCCTCCGAGGCTGGCGCTTTATGCGCCGGCCTCTTCTTTTTCGTGGATGCTGCTCAGGGCCCGGCGATGGCGGTCATGGCCTCATTTCAATGTCGGCGCTCCGGGCCCGGGCGCGCTGCGCGCCAACGATCGAGTAGCCGCCTCTATCAAACGCCGAGCGTCACATCCTGGCGCGACCCCAGCGGCAGTTATTGGCGCTGGCCTGCCAGGCAGTCAGACCAGCTGATCTTTGGTCGCTCGTTGGGTTTCCTATTACGGTAGTTGCGGGCGCCCGCTCGTCGTCGGCGCGTCGCTCGCGGGCCTGGGGCGCACGCTCTGACCATGGCCTCGCCGAGGGCCTAACCCGGTTATAGGGCTCCCGGTTTTCTTATACCGGCCCGTGGCGGAGGTTTGTTAGGTCGATAATGGGGCGGGCCTGCTCGACACGGGCGCCGGTTCGAAAGACCCCAAACATTTCATGCCGGAAGGTGCTTCTGTGATCATCGACTGCCACGGCCACTACACGACCGCGCCGGCCGCGCACGACGCCTGGCGCCAAGCGCAGACCAGCGCTTTCAAGTTCGGCGGCGATGTTGATCCGGCGTATCCCGACATCTCCGACGACGAGATTCGCGAGACCATCGAGCAGAACCAGCTGCGCCTGCTCCGCGAGCGCGGCGCCGATATGACGATCTTCTCGCCGCGGGCCTCGACCATGGCCCACCACGTCGGCGACGAGGCTGTCAGCCAAGCTTGGACCCACCGCTGCAACGATCTGATCAAGCGCGTCGTCGACCTTTATCCCGAGACCTTCATCGGGGTGTGCCAGTTGCCCCAATCTCCCGGCGTTTCAATCGAGCACTCGATCGGTGAGCTGGAACGCTGCGTGTCCGAACTGGGCTTCGTCGGCTGCAATCTCAACCCCGATCCGTCCGGCGGTCATTGGACCAGCGCCCCGCTGACCGACCGGGCTTGGTACCCCTTCTTCGAGAAGATGGTCGAGCTGGATGTGCCGGCGATGATCCACGTCTCGGGCAGCTGCAACCACAATTTCCACGCCACCGGCGCTCACTACATCAATGCCGACACCACGGCGTTCATGCAGTTCTTGGAAGGCGACCTCTTCAAGGATTTCCCGGACCTGCGGTTCATCATCCCGCACGGCGGCGGCGCCGTGCCCTATCACTGGGGCCGCTATCGAGGCCTGGCGGACATGCTCAAGAAGCCCGCCCTTCGCGACCACGTGATGAAGAACGTCTTCTTCGACACCTGTGTCTACCACCAGCCGGGCATCGAGCTGCTGTTCAAGGTCATCGACGTCGACAACATCCTGTTCGGCTCGGAAATGGTCGGCGCCGTTCGCGGCATCGACCCGGAGACGGGCAACTTCTTCGACGACACCAAGCGCTATGTAGACGCCTTGCCGATCCCCGACGCCGACAAGCGCAAGGTGTTCGAAGGCAATGCCCGCCGTGTCTATCCGCGCCTGGACGAGATCCTCAAAGCCCAGGGACGATAGCCTTCCCAGTCGTCCAAGGCCTCCGGGGGCGCTCGCCGCAATCGCGGCGGCCGCCCTTTTCATGGGCGAAGGCGGCCTGGCGGGGTCTCACCCCCCGTCCCATAGCCTGGATCTTCGCGGCAAGGGCGCCGGTGGTTGGCGAGCACGGACGCCAAGCGCACGACCATTTCCTCTTGGCCTAGAGCCGGGCCGGTTCGAGCTTGGGTGAGAGAAGGTGCACGACCAGCAGCGCGATGAGGTAGGCGCTGCCGGCGACGATGAAGATCGGGGTGTAGCTGCCGATCTGCTCGAGCACCTGGCCGATGTACTTGGAGAACACCATGCCGCCAAAGGCGCCGACCATCCCTCCGATGCCGACCACCGAGCCGACGGCGGCGCGCGGGAAGACGTCCGAGGGCAGGGTGTAGAGATTGGCCGAGAAGCCCTGGTGGGCGGCGGTGGCGACGCCGATGATCAGCACGGCGACCCAGACGCTGTCGGCCTTGGCGGCGAAGACCACCGGCATGGCCAGAAGGGCGCAGACCAGCATGGTCAGCTTGCGCGCGGTGTTGAGGCTTGCCCCGCGCTTTAGCAGGGTCGAGGACATCCAGCCGCCGGCGACGCTGCCGACGTCGCTCATCAGGTAGATGGCGATCAACGGCGGACCGAAGGACTTGAGATCCAGACCATAGCGCTTGCCCAGGAAGTCGGGCAGCCAGAACAGGAACATCCACCAAATCGGGTCGATCAGGAACTTGCCCAGGGCGTAGCCCCAGGTCTCGCGCTTGGTCAGGAGCTTGGCCCAGCCGATCTTCTCGGCGGGGTCAGCAGGATCCTGCTCGATATAGGCCAGCTCCGCGCCCGAAAGGCCCTTGGCCTCGCGCGGGCGGCGATAGACCAGCAGCCAGATCGGCAGCCAGACTAGGCCCGCCACGCCCGTGACGATGAAAGCCATCTGCCAGCCGAAGGCCAGCACGATGCCCGGCACGACCAATGGCGTGACGATGGCGCCGATATTGGTGCCGGCGTTGAACAGGCCCGTGGCGAAGGCGCGTTCCTTCTTGGGGAACCACTCGGCCACGGCCTTGATGCCGCCCGGGAAGCCGCCAGCCTCGCCGACGCCCAGGCCCATGCGCACCAGGACGAACCCAGACAGGCCCCGCGCCCCGGCGTGGGCGATGTGGGCGATCTGCCAGATCAGGAAGGCGATGCCGAAGCCCCAGCGAGCCCCGATCCTGTCCATGATCTTGCCCCAGGCCAGGTAGGCCACGGCGTAGGCGAGCTGAAAGTAGAAGACCAGATCGGCGTAGTGCGTCTCGTTCCAGCCGAATTCCTTCGACAGGTCCGCCTTCAGCAGGCCCAGCGTCTGTCGGTCGACATAGTTGATGACCATCGCCGCGAACAGCAGCCAGACGACCACCCACCGGTACCGGCCGCTCGTGGCGGACGGCGTCGGGTTAATGCGCGTTTCCATCGCGATTTTCCTCGCCCCTTGGACTTTGTCGTGAGTGCGCCGTTCAGGCGTCGTTGGTGCGCGCCAGCCGGTCCTCGATCTCGCCGACATAGCCGCGAGCGGCGTCGACGAAGGCCTGGGCGTTGCGCAGGAGAGACGTGTCGCCGCGGCGGATCAGGCCGGCCGGGCGTGACCTGGCGGCGGTCTCCAGCGGCAGGAGCCGCATGGCGCCGCGCAGAAGGTCGCCGGCCAGCATCATGTGCGGCATCACGGCGACGCTGTCTGTGGCGTAGAGGATCTCGCGGATCATCGCCGGAGAGCTGGATCGCAGCGGCTGGCGCGGCGCGATGCCCATCTCGGCCAGCAGGCCGTCGATCTCGCGGCCGACGCGCTGGGAGACGGTCGGCAACACCAGCGAGTAGTCCGCCAGGACCAGCCGGGTATCGAGGCCTTGCGTAAAGATCGGATGGTCGTGGCGCGCCAGCACCGAGATCGGCTCGGAATAGAAAGGCGTGCGCACCAGGCCATCGTCCTGGGGCATGGGGTAGAGCTGGCCGATGATCAGGTCGATCTCGCGCAGGGTCAGCAGCGAGATCAGTTCCTCGGTGCGGCCCTGGGTGACACGTACCTCAATGTCGGGCCGGGCGATCTTCAGGCGCGCCAGGGCGCCGGGCAGGACGCCGGCGGCCGCGACGGGCAAGGCGCCGACCACCACGGGACCGCCATCGCCGCCCTCGATCGCGTCCAGTTCGTCCTCGAGCCGGCCGATCTCCGAGAGCAGGCGACGGGCCGAGGCGGCCACGGTCAGGCCGAAGGGCGTCGGGTCGGCGCCGCGCGCGTGACGGTCGAACAGCCGGGCGCCGACGATCTCCTCGACTTCCTGCAGGTTCTTGGTCAGGGCCGGCTGGGAGAGGCCGAGCGCCTTGGCCGCTTGCAGGATGCTCTCATGGGTGACGATCGCGTCGATCACTCGCAAGTGCCGAAACTTCAGGCGCTGTTGCAGATAGCGTTGCACTAGTCGTCCTTCCGCTCGGCAGGCCCGTCCAGACGTGCGGCGATGGCGTCCAGCAAGGCCTTCAGGTCGTCAGGACCCTCGGCCGCCGAAGCCAGCCCCAGGGCGCCCTGGCGAGCATGGACCTCGACCATCGCGCAGGTCATTGGCGCCTGCAAACCCGCGCCCAGCAGCATCTTGGCTGCTTCGACCATCTCCTCGCTGCGGCGCTTGCCATGGACCAGCGGCCGCGACAGCAGGTAGCGCGCGAGCACGGGCCAGTCGGGATGGGGGATCGTGTTGCTGAGCGAGGCCAGCACCTCGTCCTCGACGCCGTAGTGGCGCGCGCTGGCCAGGCTCTCGGTGACGACGGCCTCCAGCCCCTTGACGAAGATGCTCCGCGACAGCTTCACCGCCGAGGCCCGGCCGATCTCAGAGCTGGACGGCGAGGCGGCAAAGCCGAGGGTCGCGAGCATCGGGGCGATGTCGTTGGCCGCTGGTCCGCCCAGCAGGATCGGGGTCTTCAGCCGCTTGGGAGCGATCGGGGCCATCACCGCGCCCTCGACATAGCGGGCCGCGCCGTCGGCGAGCGCCTGGGCCTCGGCCTGTCGGGTCTGGGGCGAGACGGAGTTGAGGTCCAGAAAGAAGGCTCCGCCAAGATAGGGAGCGGCTCCGCGCGCGACGTTCAGCGCCTCGGAGGCGGTGACGGCGCTGATCACCAGGTCGCGGCCCTCGCACGCTGCCGCCAGGTCGTCGACGACCTTGGCTGCAGCGTTGGCGGCCGCGCGGGATGGCGCGGAGGCCGGATCGGCAAACAGCCGATCATGCACCAGGACGTCGGCGAAGCCCGCCGCGACCAGGTCGGTGCGCAGGGTCTGGCCGACCTCGCCATAGCCGATCAACGAAAGGCGCGGGCTCATGCTTGTCCGTCCCAGATGGCCGCCGGCACGAACACCGAACCCGTCATCAGCAGTCGCGCCGTTCGTAACAGGGCGGCCGACACCACCTCACCTTGCGGCGACAGGCTGAGCAACGCGGTGAACTCACCGGTGGGATGCTCGACGGTGACCGTGATGTCGCCTTGGCGATCGGGCAAGTCCGCTACCGAGGCGGCGACCGAGCCAGGCAGGCAGGCCGCGGTCGCGACGCTGACCGCGCCGAACACCCCGATGGCCTTGTGCACGGTGTGGGGGATGAAGCTGCGGGTCGATAGGGCGCCGCCCGCGACCGGCGGCGAGACGAGCGTGACCTTAGGTACGGTGGCGGCGGTGACGTCGCCAAGGTTCATGCGCCGGCCCGCCCCAAGCCGGATGGCCTCGACCTTGGCGCGCAGCGCCGCGTTGGCCTCAAGATCGGCGGGCGTCTCGTCGCCACGCACGCCCAGGTCAGCGCCCCGGACCACGACCACCGGCATGCCGTTGTCGATGCAGGTCACTTCGACGCCCTCGATCATGTCGACGACGTTGCCGGTGGGCAGCAGGGCGCCGCACGACGACCCGGCGACGTCGGCGAACGTGATCGGGATCGGTGCGGCCGAGCCCGGGACGCCGTCGATGCGGCAGTCGCCGGCATAGTTGACCCGTCCGCCCGGCGTCTCGATGCGGGCCGTGGCCAGGCCATCGGTATTGCGCATGAAGATCCGCACTTCGGTATGGCCATCGCCCGCGGCGAGCAGACCGGTCTCCAGCGCGTAGGGGCCGACCCCCGCCAGGATGTTTCCGCAGTTCTGGCGATCGGACACCAGGGCTTGCGCCACCGACACCTGCAGGAAGAGATAGTCGATGTCGGCGTCAGGCCGCGACGGCGGCGACAGGATCGCCACCTTGCTGGTCAGCGAGTCCGCCCCCCCCAGGCCGTCGATCTGGCGATCGTCCGGCGAGCCCATGGCGGCCAGGAGCACGCGGTCGCGCAGCGCCGGATCGGCCGGCAGGTCCCGGCTGTGGAAGTAGAGGCCCTTGGAGGTGCCGCCGCGCAGGATCAGGCAGGGGATTGCGGTCTGCATGCTCAGGCGCCGGTCTCGTCGGCATAGTCGACATAGACCAGGCCCGCCGCCTTGAGCGGTTCGCGCATCTTGTACAGGTCCAGCCCCAGGACGCCGGACGCCAAGGTGGCGCGCTTGTCGACCTCCATGGCCTCACGCTTGTCCGAGGCGGCCAGGACGCTCGCCGCGTTCAATCGCTCGACCACGACCACGCCGTCGTCGTCGGCGATGATCACATCGCCGGGGCGAACAAGCGCGCCGCCACAGACGATGGGAATATTGACGCTGCCCAGCGTCGCCTTGACCGTGCCTTGGGCGGAAATGGCGCTCGACCAGACGGGAAAGCCCATCTCCTTGAGAACGGCGACGTCGCGCACGCCGGCGTCGATCACCAGGCCCTTGACGCCGCGCGCCATCAGCGACGTGGCCAGCAGGTCGCCGAAATAGCCCGTGTCGCAAGCCGAGGTCGGTGCGACCACGAGGATGTCGCCAGGCTGGCACTGCTCGACGGCGACGTGGATCATCCAGTTGTCGGAAGGGGGGATCGAGACGGTTACGGCGGTCCCGGCGACATGGGCGCCGGCCCAGATCGGTCGAAGCTTCGGCGAGATCAAGCCGATGCGTTCTTGGGCCTCGTGCACCGTCGCCACGCCGAACGCGGCGAGGCCTTCGACGGCGGCCTTATCGGCGCGCGGCGGATTTTGGACGACCTTATTCAACGGCAATGCTCCTGCGTGCGCAGGCGTTGGCCCAAGATCCCCGGGGCGCGCCGCGTCGACGAGGGAGGGGCAAGGACCAGAACCCTCATACCCGGCGCCTCCCGAAACTTATGACCTTGGCGCGCCGGGCCAGAGGCTCGATCGCGCCGGGCTCGCCGTGGCGAACCCGCCTTGGCTAGCATCGGCGCGCCTGCGCCACGTATGCTTTTTGGGAACGAGGTATAACCAACTGCTCGACCCCAGCGCCGATGCGGTGTGCGCCTAGCCTGTCCGTTATAGCCCCTCCTGTTTTGTTATACGTCGCGGGACGGAGAGGCTTGGTAACGGCAAGGTTCGCAACGGATAACGGGCCGGAGGACCCAGTGGCGTCAATGGATCACTCGCGTGGAAACCTAGTAGGCGCCCTCAAAGCGTTCGCGGCCATCGGCCTGCTGGCGTTCGCCGGTTGTGCGGCGGCCCAGCCGCCATCGTCGACCGGTCTTGCGGCGCTCGCGCCGATCAAGCCGGCGGTCGAGTGCGAGGCCCTGGTCGATGCGGACGTCAGCGCCGAGGTCGGCGGCAAGACGACCATCACCTCGGCCAAGGTGTCGGGCAGCGGCGACAAGGTCTTCTGCGCCGTCCAAGGCGTGATCGCCCCGCAGATCCGCTTTGAGCTGCGCTTGCCGACCAAGGGCTGGACCCAGCGCTACCTGCAGGTGGGTTGCGGCGGTCTCTGCGGCGTTCTCAACATCCGCACCGAGCACGCCGACGGCTGCATCCCGGTCCAGAACGGCCAGATCGCCCTGGCGTCGACCGACATGGGTCACCAAGGCAAGGGCGGCATGGCCGCCATGGGCGACGGCGCCTTTGGGACCGATCCGCAAGCGCGGGTCGACTTCGCCTATCGCGGGGTCCACCTGACCGCCGTGGCCTCCAAAGCCCTGATCGCCAAGTTCTACGGCCAGGGGCCGAAGTTCTCCTACTTCTCGGGCTGCTCGGACGGCGGTCGCGAAGCCCTGGTCGAGGCGCAGCGTTTCCCAGGTGACTTCCAAGGCATCGCCGCTGGCGCTCCGGCCATGTACTTCACCGTTCAGAACAGCTTCTACCATGCCTGGCAGGCGGCCTCGAACACCGGCCCCGACGGCAAGTCGGTGCTGATCGCCTCGCGCCTGCCGATCCTGCACGCCGCGGCCCTGGCCTCGTGCGACGGCGTCGACGGCCTCAAGGACGGCCAGATCGACGATCCGCGGGCCTGCCGCTTCGATCCCGTCGTCGCTCAGTGCAAGGATGGCCAAGCCACCGACAATTGCCTGACGGCCGCCGAGGTCGCCACCGCGCGCAAGCTCTATGCGGGTCCCACCGACGCCAACGGCCGCTACTTCACGCTGGGCCAGCCGCAGGTCGGATCAGAGCTGTCGTGGACGGGCGTCTTCGTGCCGCGTTCGGCCGATCAGGGTCCCAACAGCTACAACATGGCCGAGCAGCCCGTGAAGTTCCTGCTGTCGGAGACGAACCCGGCCGCCAGCTACAGCCTTGGCGCGGACTTCAAGTTCACGGCCGAGCAGTTCCAGAGCCAAGCCTGGGCACACCAGCTCTACGACGCCACAGAAACCGACCTGCGCGCCTTCTCGGCCAAGGGCGGCAAGCTGATCATGTGGCACGGCTGGTCGGACCCGCACATCTCACCGCTGGGTACGATCGCCTATCGCAACGCCGTGGTGAAGGAGATGGGCCAGGGCGAAGCCGACAAGATGCTGCGTCTGTTCCTGTTCCCGGGCCTCTATCACTGCTTTGGCGGTGATGGCCTCAGCCAGTTCGACGTGATCACCCCGCTGATGGCCTGGGTCGAGGCCGGCCAGGCGCCGAGCCAAATCCTCGCCGGCAAGGTCGATGTGCCCGACTTCGGGCCGCCTCCGGGCGAGGACGGCGGTCACGCCATGGGCCCGCCGCCAGCGGGCATGGGTCCCCCCGGCGGCATGATGGGGCCTCCGGGCGCCGGCCGTGGCGGTCCGCCCATGGGCGACCTGCCGCCGCTCACCCCGACCCGCCTGCGTCCGGTCTTCGCCTATCCGCAGGTGGCCAGCTACAAGGGCGCCGGCTCACCTGACGCCCCGGAGAGCTTCGTGGCCAAGACGCCCGCGAGCGAATCGGCCTCGCGCGACGCCTACGCCGCCAGCCTGCTGACGCCGCGCTTCCACAACGACTGCGAGGTCGACGGCGCGGGCCTCACCTGCAAGCCGGCGAAGCACTGAGGATCATCCATGGCAAAGCTCATCGGCGCGATCGGCGTCTCTCACACCCCGACCATCGGCTACGCCCGCGACCGCAACCTTGAAAAGGATCCGGTCTGGGCTCCGATCTTCGAGGCCTTCGAACCTCTGAAAACCTGGTTGGAGGAGAAGAAGCCGGACGCGCTGGTGATGATCTACAACGATCACGTCACCTCGTTCTCCTTCGACCACTACTCCGCCTTCGCGCTGGGGGTGGGGGAAGCCTACGAGGTCGCCGACGAGGGCGGCGGTCCCCGCGACCTGCCGCCCGTTCCGGGCCACGCACCTCTGGCGCGCTGGCTGACCCGGGCGATCATGGCCCAGGACTTCGACCTGTCGGTATTCCAGCACAAGGCGCTGGACCATGGCTGCCTGTCGCCGCTGTCGCTCCTGACCCCGCCCGGCGAGACCTGGCCGATCCCGATCGTGCCGCTGCAATGCGGCGTGCTGCAGTTTCCGGCCCCATCTGCGTGGCGATGCCTGCGCCTGGGCCAGGCGCTGCGCCGGGCCATCGACTCCTGGCCGGAGGACGCGCGGGTGGTGGTTGTCGCCACAGGCGGTCTCTCCCACCAGGTCCATGGCGAGCGCGCAGGCTTCAACAACACAGTCTGGGACGAGGAATTCCTCGACCTGCTGGCCAAGGAGCCCGAGCGGCTGGCCGACCTGACCCACGCCGACTATGCGCGGCTGGGCGGCTTCGAGAGCGCCGAGGTGATCATGTGGCTGATCATGCGTGGGGCGCTGTCCAACGACATCGCCTGTCTGCATCGGACCTATTACCTTCCGTCGATGACGGCGATCGCCACTGTGCTTTACGAGGACGAGGGGGACGGCACCGGCGAGCGCGAGATCGCCGAGGTGCGCAAGGAAGCCACCCGCCAGCTCCAGGGCGCCGAGGCGTTGGAAGGGACCTACCCCTTCACCCTTGAAACCAGCGCCAAGACCTACCGCATCAACCGCTTCCTGCAGGGTCTGGTCGAGCCGGCCGCGCGTGAGCGCTTCCTGGCCGATCCAGAGGCCGAGTTCGAGGCCGCGGCCCTGAGCGAAGAGGAGCGCGGCTTGATCCGCGCCCGCGACTGGCGCGGCCTCATCCACTACGGCGCGATCTTCTTCGTGCTTGAGAAGTTGGGCGCTGTCGTCGGCGTACCTAACCCGCATATCTACGCGGCGATGAAGGGCATGTCCGTCGACGAGTTCCTGGCCACGCGCAATGCCCAGATCACCTATTCGGTGGCGCGCAAGTAGTTCGCCAGAGCCGAGATCACGTTAGGTTATACGTCCCGGTTTTTATCTATACCGTGTCCGATCCTCCCCCCTGCTAGCTGAGACGAGAGCTCATCGAGAGCTTTGCAAGCGGTCCAAGACCGCCGTCCCAGCGGGCGGCGCCTCATGAGAGGCCGCGTTGTTTCGCATGACGCAAGGAGGGAATCTTGACACGACACCTGGCCCTGAAGTTGACCCTACTGACCACGGCCCTCGCGCCGGTCGCATTCGCCTCGCACGCCTTTGCTCAGGACAAGGCCGACACGGCCCCCACGATCGAAGAAGTTGTCGTCACCGCACAGAAGAAGACCGAGCTGGCGTCCAAGACGCCAATCGCGCTGACCGCCTACACCGGCGAGACCCTCAAGGCACAGGGCGTCGTCAGCGTCTCGGACCTGCAGAACCTGGCTCCGTCAGTGAACATCGGCCGCGACGGCTTTGGCGTGAACGTCAACATCCGCGGCGTCACCACCACCGACACTACCAGCAAAGGCGAGCAGGGCATCTCCTTCAACGTCGATGGCGTCGCAATCGGCCGCCCGACGATCCAGGGCCTGTCCTTCTTCGACGTCGAGCGCGTCGAGGTCCTGCGCGGCCCGCAAGGTACGCTTTATGGCAAGAGCAGCACCGGCGGCGCGCTGAACATCATCACCAACAAGCCCAAGAACACCTTCGAGGCCAACGCCAACGTCGAATTCGGCAACTTCAACACGCGTCGCGCCGACGCTGTGGTGAACCTCCCCCTGGGCGAGAAGTTCGCCGTTAGAGCCGCTGTCAACACCAACAAGCGTGATGGCTATGTCTATCCCGCCGATGGCTCGGCCGCCCGCAACGACCAGGACGACGTCTCGGCTCGCATCGCGGCGCTGGCCACGTTCAGCGAGGACACCAGCCTGCTGGTCTCGACGACGTTCGGCAGCGTGCGCGGGGTCGGTGCCGGCGCTGTGCTCTACAACAACTACCTGACGAAGTCTGGCGCGGACGCCCGCAAGGTTTACGGGAACCCGTTCGGCGGGAAGACCAACGAGGACTTCCACAACTACAACGTCGACTTCAAGACCGCGCTGAACGGCATCGCCTTCAACTACACCGGCGCGCGCCACCTGTTCTCGGCTGACGATCGGTCGTCTTCGACCAACGATCCGCTGGGCAACTATCAAGGCCCGCCTCCCGCTGTGGGCACCTACGCCTGGCGCCAGTATCGTGGTGACGTGGCGACGACGTCCCACGAGGCGCGCATCTCGAACGCCGAGTCCGGGCACCTCGATTGGGTCGCTGGCGTCAACTACACCAAGGAAGACATCAACGAGAGCGACCACAACTGGTCCGCGCCGGTGACGAACGCCACGTTGGCCGGGAGCCGGAACGGCATCGATCCTGTCAACAACACGGTTCACACGTCCAAGGGGGCCTTCGCCCAAGGCACGTTCCACGTCAACGATCGCTTCAACCTGACCGCGGGCGTTCGCCGCTCCTCGGACGAGGTCGACCGCCACGGCACGTTCGCCGCTGGTCCTGGTCCCTGGCCTAACGCGCAAGGTGGGGTCTGCGTGGCGCCGCAGGACTGCATCGGCGGCCCGAACAACGGCTACCAGAAGGCCAAAAAGACCACTTACCGCTTCGCGGCCGACTACCAAGTCGCGCCTGGTCAGATGGTCTTCGCTTCGCTCGCGACCGGTTACAAGGCCGGCGGCTTTAACGACTTCGACCCGACGACCGGCGGCGTGGGGACCTACGACCCTGAATCGCTAACCGCCTACGAGGTCGGCTACAAAGGACGCCCGCTCGGCAACCTGCAGATCAACACGACGGGCTTCTACTACGATTACTCCAAGTCGCAGGTCTCAAGCCTGGTCAATATTTCGGGCAACATGGTCATCTACACCCGCTCCGTGCCGGTGAAGATCTATGGCCTTGAGATCGAGACGAAGTACAAGCCGACCCCGAACGACTCGATCGATGTGGCGGCGACGTTCCTGCACTCGGAGTACACCAGCCTGAATGCCGGCCTGTTCCAGAACATCGACTGGTCCGGCTACCGCCTCGACAAGACGCCGAAGGCGGCCCTGACCGGCGCCTACGCCCACGTTTTCGAGTTAGAGAACGGCGGCTCGATTACCGCCCGTGTGTCGACCAAGTACAGCTCCGGCTACCTGACCAGCTCGTTCGTCGACGCGATCCAGTTCAAGCAGAAGTCGTTCACTCGCTCGGACGCGACCGTGACCTATGCAGATCCCGATGGTCGCTTCTCGCTGACGGGTTTCGTCAAGAACATCGAGAACGATCTTCAGATGATCAATTCGCCCGGGAACTACTCTGCGGCCCTGCCCAACTCGGCGTCCATCGCGGTGAGCGAACCGCGGATGTACGGCGTGCGCATCGGCGTCCGCTACTAGGTCGAGCGAACACTCCCGCGAGGACGTCCTAACGTGTCCTCGGCAGACTGGACCCGGCGCTTGCGCCGGGTCTTTTTGCGTCTGGATCAGCCGATTGGCTCATGAACGCCTTCGCCGCCACGCACCCAGTAGCCAGCCGCCTTGATGCGGCGCGCGTCGATGCCGGCCGTGTCGATCAGGTGGGCCCGCAAGGCCCTGGCGACCTGGGCCTCCGCCGCGATCCAAATGAAGCCTTCGCCGGACGCCGGCAGCACCTCCGGCAGCCGGGCGATCAGCGCCTGTGCATCATCGCCCTGGCCGCTCTCGCGATCCAGCCACGCGCCCGTCCAGCGAGCCCGCGTCTCGAAAGCCTGGGTGTCAGCCTGGCTTTCCACGATCACCAGGCTGTGGATTTCCTGGCCGTCTGGCGCTTCCTCGATGCGTCGTCCGATGGCCGGCAGCGCGGTTTCGTCACCGATTAGCACCAGCCAATCGACCGCTTCGGGAAGGATAGAGGACCCTCGAGGACCGCCGATGACGAGTTCGTCGCCGACCTTGGCGGCGACTGCCCAGGCCGTGGCGGGCCCGGCGTCATGGATCGCAAAATCGATCGTCAGGCACCCGGTCTCCCGGTCGAAGGCGCGGGGCGTGTAGTCCCGCATAATCACCGTGCCGTTGGGGCCGGGGAGCATCAGCTTGATGTGATCATCGGGGCTTTGGCTCGGGGAAGTCCGCCAGCTCCTGCGACCGGAACACCAACCGGAGCATGCCGGGTGACATCGGGAGAACATGCTCGACCGTGCAGTGGCGCCGGCGCAGGTCGTGGCGCACCCGACGAAGCGTCCACCGGTCGGCAGGGGAGGGCGTATCCATGTTAATTCGAGCCTATTTCGTTATATCGAATTTATAGATATATCGCATTCCGTGATGCGCAAGGGCGTCGACGAGCGGCGGCTGCTCGCTAAACCCAGCTGGCGCTGGGAGCTCACACGATTGGTGATACCTCGTCCGAAAAAGGAATAACGCCGGTCCTCCAAGCGTCCCCCATGGTCGCGTTGCAGCGGCGAAACAAGCCGCAACCGATTAGGGGGATACCAATGGCAGCTCTCCGCCAGGGCGGACTGCGCGCGCTTCTTTGCGCTACCGTGTTCACGACATTCATGCCGGTCTTGGCCCATGCCCAGGCCAGCACGCAGACCAGCGAACCCATCCTGCTCGACGATGTGATCGTCACCGCCAACAAGCGCGAGGAAAAGCTTCACGACGTACCGGCGAGCGTCAGCGTTGTGACTGCTGCGGTGATGGAGAAGCACCAGATCAACGACGCCAAGGACTTCCCGCAGTTCGCGCCAACCCTGAACTTCCAGGCCGCCGACGAGGCGCGCCTCTTCAACTTCTCGATCCGCGGCATCGGCACTGAGGCGTTTTCGGTCGCCGCCGAGCCAAGCGTGGCGGTGATCGTCGACGGCGTGGTCTACACCCGGCCGGGCGCAGCCTTCGATGGCCTGACCGATCTGGAGCGCGTCGAGGTGCTGAGCGGGCCGCAGGGCACGCTGCAGGGCAAGAACGCCTCGGCTGGCGCCGTCGTCATCGTCACCAAGAACCCCAACCGTGATCACTGGGAACGTCGCGCCGAGCTCACCGTCGCCGAGGACAACGAGCGCAAGGCCAGCCTGATGTTCACCGGGCCGCTGAGCGACCAACTGGCGATCCGAGCCTACGGCTACTACAGCAAGCGCGACGGCAAGGTGATCAACGTCGCCGATGGCAAGACCGTCAACAATGTCGAGGGCTACGGCTTCCGCGGCAAGCTCGACTGGCGGCCGGCCGACAGCGTGCGGTTCCTGCTCTCCGGGGATATCACCCGGCGCGACGCCGACTGCTGCGGCGAGCCGATCCGGGTGGCTGCCGCGTCCGGCAACGTCACGGCCGCCTTCACCAAGACCCCGGTCGGTCCGGACAATCGCTACGTGAACTTCGACACGCCCCAGGAGGGCAAGCAGAAGAATGAGGGGATCTCGCTGCAGAGCGAGTTCGACGTCGGCGAGTTCACCCTGACCTCGCTGACCGCTTACCGCCACTACAGCGACTTCGCCATCCGCGACCGCGACGGCACCAACGCCAACTTCACGGGCGTCACGCCCCAGCAATTGTTCAACGCCACCGTCCCCGGGATCAGCGCTGCCGACGCCCTGGCGCGCCTGGACGCCCTGATGATCAACGACGCCAGCTTCGCCACCCGCAACGGCAAGATCGGCGAAAGCAACAGCCTGGAGCAGAACGGCACCTTCTCCCAGGAAATCCGCCTGACCTCGCCCGTCGGTGAGAAGGTCGACTACCTCGTCGGCGCCTACTTCTACGATGGGATCATCCGGCGCGACCTGACCATCGCGGGCGTGCGCTCCAACATTGCCGGCAACGTCACCTTCACCAGCCCGACGACCTACGTGGTCAATCGCGACACCGCCTACGTGCTGGCCGACATGCGCACGCGGGTCCACACCACCAACAAGGCCGTCTTCGGCAACCTGAACTATCGCCCGGTCGACAAGCTGACCCTGACCGCTGGCTTCCGCTACCTGGGCGAGATGCTCAAGTGGCGTCACCAGAAGGTCACCGGCCCGAACGGCGACCATATCGGCGCGGCCAATCCGGCTCGGCCGGGCGCGAACTTCGGCACCCCGGTCTTCGACGTGAACCGGGAGTTCAGCGACACGGCCAGCATCGGCAAGCTGATCGCCAAGTACGAGTTCACGCCCGACATCCTGGTCTTCGGCTCCTGGGCCAAGGGCTACAAGGGGCAGGCGGTCGACGCCGACATCTATGTGACCCAGGCCGGCTATGACGCCTCGCCCGTCGCCCCTGAAAAGTCACGCTCGTGGGAAGGCGGCGTCAAGGCGCGCTTCCTGGACCGAAAGGTCGAAGTGAACGTGACCTATTACGACACCCTGTTCACCGGCTTCCAGACCTCGTCGGCTGGCCTGGACGGCTCGGGCGCGCCGGTTCTGCGCTCGGCGGGCAAGCTCTACACCTCGGGGGTCGAGGGCGATTTCACCTTGCGGCCGTTCGAGGGTCTGACGCTGTCGGGCAACTTCCTGTTCGCCGACAACAAGTTTGGCGATCTCTTCGTCGACGCGGTCACCAACGTGAAGGGCGGCACCCCGCTCAACGCGCCCAAGAACAAGTACGGCTTCGCCGGCTCGTATGACACCGCGATCGGTGAGTGGAAGGTGTCCCTCAGCGCCAACTACACCCACGCCGCCAGGACCCTGTTCAGCAACCTGGCCGACGCCAACAAGCCAAGCTCGGTGTGGTGGCGGCCGGCCTACGGCGTGGCCAACGCCAGCATCACGGTGCGCGAGCCCGAGGACCGCTACCGCGTGACGGTCTTCGTCAAGAACCTGGGCAACACCCACTACGTCGATGGCCTGCGCCGGATCTCCGGTTCGGTCGGCGGCGCGGGGGCGGTGGCCCAGTCGCTGCCACGCGACTTCGATCGCTATGTCGGCGCAACGGTTGTCGCCTCGTTCTAGGCGGATGCGGCGGGCCCGCCGGCCCGCCGCCCTTTTTCGGAGTACGATCTTGAGTGACGTTTCAACAGGCGCGGCGGTTCGGATCGGCGCGCTGGCGGGGCTCGCCGGCGGTTTGGTGATCTGGATCTACGAGGCGGTCGTCTGGGTCGGGATGCAGCACCTCCTGTCCCTGAAGGGCATTCCGGCCAACGCCGTCGGCCTGGTGTTCGGCAAGCCCGTTCAAGCCAGCCTTGGAGCCTTGGCGTATGTCCTGGGGACCGGCATCCACTTTGCGTTCTCCGCCGCCTGGGGCGTCGGGTTCGCGTTGATCTGGCCCTATTTCCGCCGGCGCGGCGTCGAGGCGACGTTGCTGGCCCTGGCTTATGCCGTGGTGGCCTGGATCGTCATGCACGTCGCCATCGCCGTCGTGGGCGATGATCACCCCGACTACCTGGATCCCGTCGTGGTGATCGGCGGCTTCATGTCCCACTTCTTCTTCACCGTGCCGATGGCGCTGCTGATCAAGCGCCGGTACGCTGAAGCGCGTTGAGCCAGCGGATGGGCGGCCGGGCCTGGAGGCGGGTTCGCGCGCGCCGCAGGCTCGGGGCGCGAGACAGGGACCGGCGCTGGCGGCTAGGCCGCTGCCGACCGCCCTTCCGTCAGGAAGGGCGAGATGACCGCCAGGGTGTTCTTCACGTAGGCGGCCTTCTCACCGACCGGCGCGACGTAGTGGATCGAAGCTTCCGCCTCGGCGCGGCCCGCGCCGCGCGCGCTGATCCAGGCGGCAAGATACTGGGAGGCCAGGCACCCGCCTGCCGTGGCGACGTTGCCGTGATCGACCGACCGGCGAGTTGCTGTCGGCGTAATGTCGACGGCAAGCAACCTCGTTTTCCAAGGACGCGGCACTGGCGAGCTGAAGGTGTTTGACGCGACCAACGGTAAGGCGCTGGCGAGCATCGAAGTGGGCTCCAGTCTGATGGCCGCGCCGATGACCTACTCTATCGACGGCGAGCAGTACGTTGCGATCATGGCCTGGGTTGGCGGCGCGCGCGGTAAGGCCTAGCGGACGACATCGACGCCGCGCGGGTCGATGGAAACGCGGCGCTTATTGAGATGGCGCGCGGTATTCGGCTTCACTCACCGGGCCGAGCCAGGTCACGCTTGTGCCGTCTTGGGCCTCGGCCACGGCGACATGGGTCATGGCTCTGGTTGGTGCGGCTCCGTGCCAGTGCTTGACGCCGGGCGCGGTCCAGACCGCGTCGCCGGCCTTCATCCGGCGTACTGGCCCACCCTCAACCTGGACCAGGCCTTCGCCGGCTGTGACGACCAGCAGTTGGCCGAGCGGATGGCTATGCCAGTTGGAGCGAGCGCCCGGCTGGAAGGTGACGGTGGCGCCGCCAAGACGGGCCTGACCGGTTCCCTTGAACGGCGAGGTCACGGTGACCGCGCCCGTGAAGGTCGCGGTGGGCCCCTGGACGGGTTTCTGCCCGGGGGCGGTGATCGTGAGGCCATCGGCCGCTGCAGGCGCCTGCGCGGCGTCCAGATCCTTGAACACCTTGTCGGCGACGGCGACCGCAGCGGTCGCCTTGGGCCAGCCTGCATAGAACGCCAGGTGCGTCAGCGCCTCGCCGACCTCCACGCGCGTGAGGCCATTCTGCAGGCCAAGGCCAATATGGAAGGCCAGGCCCACCTCATCGCCGTTGGCGGCCAGCGCGGCCATGGTCACCAGGCTGCGGTCGCGCTGGGCAAGATCGGGCCGCCGCCAAAGATCGGCGAAGACCACATCGTTGGTCAGCGCCGCCAGCTTGGGCGCCGCCGGCCCGATGGTCGTCGTCACCGTCCGGGCTCTGGCGGCGTCAGAAGCGGGGAGAGGCAGGCCCGCCGTCACCGGGGCGCGCAGGGCGGCCATGTCGACGCCCCGATCGGTGAACACCTTCTCGATCACCTCCAGCGATGACACCGCATTGGGCCAGCCGGTATAGAAGGCCAACTGGGTGACGGCCCCGGCGATCTCGCCAGGCTTGACGCCGTTGTCGAGCGCGCGGCCCAGGTGGCCGGTGAGTTGGGCGGTCTTGCCGGTGGCGATCAGCACCGACACGGTCACCAGGCTGCGATCGCGCGGGCTGAGCGCCGGGCTCACCCAGACGTCCCCGAACAGGACGTCGTCGGTGTAGCCGGCAAGGCCCGGGGCGACGGCTTGCATGGCCTTGGGGGCGAGGGACTTGCGTTCCTGCGCCTCGACCAGGGTCGCCAAGGTCAAGGCCGCGATAGCCGCGACGACAGGTTTGTTCATCGGAAATTCCTCTTCGATCAGGTCTTGGCGGGGGCCTCGACCTCCGAGAAGGCCAGGACACCTTCAGGCAGCCGCAGGCCCTGGATCTGGATCGCCGAGGCGACGGCCGTCAGTTCGCCAAGTTCGGCGGGCGTGAAGCGGATGGCCGCGGCGCCGGCGTTGTCGACCATGTGCGCCATCTGGGTTGTTCCCGGGATCGGCACGATCCAGGGCTTTTGGGCCAGCAGCCAGGCCAGGGCGATCTGGCCGAGTGTGGCGTCCTTGCGCTGCGCCCAGGTCTTGAGAAGGTCGACCAGGGCCAGGTTGTGGGACAGGTTCTCCGGTGCAAACCGGCCTTCGACCTTGCGGATGTCGCCGTCGGCGAAACGGGTGCCCGCGTCGACGGCCCCGTTGAGGAAACCCACGCCAGCGGGCTCCAGCACACGAAGCCGATGCCCAGTTCCTCGCAGGTCGGCAGCACCCATGTCTCCGGCCCGCGCCAGAGCAACGAATACTCGTTCTGGACGGCGGTCACCGGCAGGGCGGCATGGGCGCGGCGCAAGGTCTGGTGGCCCATTTCGCTGAGACCCCAGTGCAGGACCTTGCCTTGGGCCATCAGGTCCTGGATCGCCCCAGCCACATCCTCGATGGGGACCTGGGGATCGACGCGGTGCTGGTAGAGCAGGTCGATGCGGTCGGTGCGCAGGCGCTTGAGCATGCCCTCGACCGCGACCTTGATATGTTCGGGACGGCTGTTGAGACCTGGCCCGCGCCGGCCGGTCTCTGGGTCGATGTTCCAGCCGAACTTAGACGTGATCACAACCTTGTCGCGGAACGGCTGGATCGCCTCGCCCAGGATGCGCTCATTCTCGAACGGGCCATAGGCCTCGGCCGTGTCGAAGAAGGTGACGCCCCGGTCATGGGCGGCCCGGAGAATGTTCAACATCTCGGGGCGATAAGGGACGGTGGTCGGATAGGCGCGGTGCATGTTCTGCACGCCCATGCCGATGCTGGAGACCTCCAGCTTGCCGAGCTTGCGCCGCTCGCCGTTGGCGGCGGGCGCCTTCGCCCGGGTCGCAGCCCCGGCCTCAACGGCCCCGCCGGCGGCGACGGCCGGCAGGGCCAGGCTGAGCGCGAGCAGAGCTCGGCGACCGACGCCAGAGGTCTTGGTGGTCTTGTGGTCCATGGGAACCTCCTGTCGCGGCGTAGTGGGTTAGCGGCCGGTCTGGGCGAGAACCGCTTCGGGAAGCCTAGCGCCCTGGATCGGGATCTTGGCGGCGGCGTCTTCGATCGAAGCCAGGTCCTGCGCGGTCAGTTCGACGCTGGCCGCGCCCAGGTTCTCGGTGAGGCGATGCAGCTTGGTGGTGCCGGGGATCGGCACGATCCAGGGCTTCTGCGCCAGCAGCCAGGCCAGGGCGACCTGGGCGGGCGGGGCCTGCTTTGGCTCGGCGATGGCCTTGAGCAGGTCGACTAGCGCCATGTTGGCGGCCCGGGCGTCGGCGGCGAAGCGCGGCGAGATCGACCGGAAATCGGTCGGGTCGAGCTTCGTGGTCTCGTCGATCTTGCCGGTCAGGAAACCCGCGCCCAGCGGGCTGAACGGCACGAAACCGATGCCAAGTTCCTCGCAGGCGGCGAGGACGCCGTTGTGCTCAACGTCGCGGGTCCACAGCGAATACTCGTTCTGCAGCGCAGCGACAGGCTGGACGGCGTGGGCCCGGCGAAGCGACTCCACGCTGGGCTCGGAGAGCCCGAAGTGTTTGACCTTGCCGGCCGCGATCAGGTCCTTCACGGCCCCGGCGACATCCTCCATCGGCACGGCCGGATCGACCCGGTGCTGATAGAGCAGGTCGATGTGATCGGTGCGTAGGCGCTTCAGCTGGGCCTCGGCCACGGCCTTGATGTGCTCGGGCCGGCTGTTGAGACCGCCGGTCCGGGCGCCGCTCTCCAGGTCGACGTCGAAGCCGAACTTGGTGGCGATCACCACCTGGTCGCGGAATGGCGCGATAGCTTCGCCCAGCAGCGTTTCATTGGTGAACGGCCCATAGGCCTCGGCGGTGTCGAACAGGGTCACGCCGCCGTCGAACGCTGCGCGGATGACGCCCAAGGCTTCCTCATGGGGCGTGGGCGGACCATAGGCCGAGCTCAGGCCCATGCAGCCATAGCCGAGGGCGGAAACTTCCAGGCTGGCCTGGCCTAGTTTGCGCTTTTTCATGTGGTGCTCCGTGTTCTTCAGCGAAACGCGGAGCCCCCCAGCGCCTTCGCATGCCGAGGAAGATAGGTCTGGCCCGTTTCAGCGATTAGGCCCCATAATCGCCATGTCGCTTTTAGTGGGGCTAACAAATGGCTCAGGGCTTCGACGAACTTGCCGCCTTCGCCGCGGTGGCCAAGGAGCGCAGCTTCACGCGCGCTGGAGCCAAGCTTGGGGTCTCGCCTTCGGCGCTCAGCCAGACGGTCAAGGGGCTTGAGGCCCGGCTTGGCGTTCGCCTGCTGACACGGACGACCCGCAGTGTCGCGCCGACCGAGGCGGGCGATCGTCTTCTACAAACCATCGCCCCGCGCTTTGAGGAAATCGAGCAGGCGCTGACCGCGCTCGCCGATATGCGCGAGCGGCCCGCCGGCACCATCCGCATCACCGCCGGCGAGCATGCCGCGCGCTCGGTTCTTCAATCGGGCTTGGCCAAGCTGCTGCCGAACTACCCCGACATCCGGGTCGAGATCGTGGTCGACTACGGCCTGGTCGACATCGTGTCGGAGGGGTTCGACGCGGGCGTGCGGCTGGGCGAGCAGGTGGCCAAGGACATGATCGCCCTGCGCATCGGCCCGGAAATGCGAATGGCCGTGGTCGCCTCCCCAGCCTATTTCGCCAGTCGTTCAAGGCCGCAAAGCCCGCAGGACCTGACCGAACACAACTGCATCAACATGCGGCTTCCGACCTATGGCGGCCTGTTCCCCTGGGAGTTCGAGAAGGACGGCCGCGAAGTGAAGGTGCGGGTCGATGGCCAGCTGACCTTCAACACCATCCGTCAGCGGCTGGACTCCGCCCTGCAGGGCTTGGGTCTGGCCTACATGCCCGAGGACGTCGCCGCGCCCTGCATCGCGTCGGGCGACCTCATCAGGGTGCTGGAGGACTGGTGCCTGCCGTTCCCAGGCTACCACCTCTACTATCCTAGCCGCCGCCATGCCTCGCCCGCCTTCTCGATGCTTCTGGACGCCCTGCGGTTCAAGGAGCGGTAGCGCTGGGCATTTGTAAGCAGGTCTAAAAGGAGCAAGTCCTTTGCGCCGACTAATCTTGGATATGACGGCGCGATAGCTTCCCTTCGAACACGAAGGAAGATCCGTCATGGGCTTGACCACCAAGCTTTCGCATCGCGCCAGCCTCGTGGTGCTCGGCGCCATTCTCGGCGGCCTTGCTCTGGCCGGGACGGCGCCAGCGCAGACGCTCAAGTCCATTCAGGCGCCGGCCAAGCCTCTCGTCCTGAAAGACCGGGGGAGCTTCTTCGTGGGCGGGCGTTCGGTCGAGCAGAAGGCGGGGGAGATCCTGCTGGGCCCGGACGACAGCGTGACCGTTGACCAGATGTACGTCGAGTACATGGTCCCCACCGGCAAGGCCAAGATCCCCGTGGTGATGATCCATGGCGCGGGCCTGAGTGGAAAGAGCTACGACACCACGCCCGACGGACGCATGGGGTGGTACGAGTATTTCGTCCGCCAATCCCACCCTACCTATGTCGTCGACCAGGTCGGCCGGGCGCGGTCCGGATTCAACCAGGCGGCCATCAACAACAGGCTGTCGGGCTCCAGCACCGCGCCGACCGGCTCGGTCGCGCCGACCGCGCCTGGCGCTCCGGCGGCGATCGGGCAGGGGGCCTTCCGTTTCGGCGATCGTGTCGGCGTCTGGACCAACTTCCGCTTCGGGCCAAGGTTCGGCGAGGCCTTCTCCGGATCCCAATTCCCTGTGGAGGCGGTCGGCGAACTTTCCAAACAGTCCATTCCGGACCTGACGTCGCAGGTGCCCCAGCCCAACCCTACTCTCAAGGCGCTCTCCGAGCTGGCAGGCGAGCTGAAGGGCGCGGTCCTGATCAGCCACTCCCAGTCTGGCCCGTTTCCCATGGACGCGGCGCTGATCGATCCCAAGGGCATCGCCGCCATCGTCGCCCTCGAACCGGGCGCTTGCCGGGCGAACTACACCGACGACCAGATCGCCAAGCTCGCGAAAATCCCCACCCTGGTGTTGTTCGGCGACAATCTGGCCGCGCCGACGGGGCTGGGGGCGATGACCTGGCAAAACCGGCTCGACGGCTGCCGGGCCTATGCGGCGCGGATCGCCGCGGCCGGCGGCAAGGTCGAAGTTATCAGCACCGCGGAAAAAGGCATCCGGGGCAACAGTCACATGCTCATGCAGGACAAGAACAACCTGCAGATCGGCGACTTCGTCCTGGCCTGGATCGACAAGCTGGGATGATCCGTTCGAGGTAGGGGCGGCGAGGTCTGGCTCGAACACGGACTCGACCTATGGCCAAGCGGTGCTTCGCCGAGGCCTCTGCCCCTTTGGAGCGCGTCGTGCAGTTCGAAGCGGTTCGCGCCTGAGGGGGCCTGACGCCACCAATCTCAACCCTCGCTGCATCGCTGCCGATAGGAGCCAGGTAAGTTGTGGTCAGCCTTCTAAGGGTGCTTCTTAGGCCTTGGGCGACCTCTATCGCTGCGGGGGAGCCAGAGCCAGCAGGTTCTGGCGCTCGCCGATGGGGACGGCCTCAGGTTCAGGCGCTGCTCGACCTTGGCCGGATCGTCCAGCCCGTGCGAGGGCTTGAGCCTCGAGACGTGGATGCCTCCTCTGACGCCTCCTTGGTCGAGCGCCTGGCTATTTCGATTGGCGCCACACCCATCCGCCCTCGGGCGAGTATTCGGGGCCAGGCGGCGGTGTCGGGGTCTGGTTCGGATTGAGCCCGAAGCTGTTGGCTGGCCCGGCGGTCGCGAGCGGCTGGACGGAAAGGTCGGGGGTCTGGCCGCGGGGGTGGATCAGGATCCGTTCCCCCGCGCCGAGCTTGGCACTGTAGCGTTTGGGGCCCGCGGGCTGAAGCTTTCGCGCCTGGCCGTTCACGCTGGCCACGGGATCGGCGATATCGGTTTCGATGACGAAGGGCTCCGCGGCGCGGCTCTTGGCGCTGATCCACCGGGTGGCGCCGGCCTGCCGCTTGGCGCTGACCAGGAAGCCGCCCTCGGCGCTCAGATCCGAGAAGACGGCGTCGGGCCAGGCGTTGGGCACGGCCGGGAAGGGTCGGACGACCCCGCCCCAGCTCTGCAGCAGCATGTCGTGCACCGACTGCGCGCCTGACAGCGGCGTCTCGATGACGGGCCAGGTCTCCTTGTAGAGCGTGTTGGGCCGCAGGTGCTCGGTGAACAGGCTCTGCAGGTACGTCAGGGCCTCGTCGCCCTTGCCGAGCGCCGAGGCGATCGACGAGCCGCCGGTCGAGGAGTAGCCGCGCAAGGCCGCCCGCATCGACTGCCAGTGGGCGAGGGAGCGTTCGATCAGTTCCGCGCTGCCGGGTTGGTCGCGGTTCACCAGGTAGAACGGATAGACCATCAATAGATGCGAATAGTGCCGGTGAGAGGCGCTCAGCGGCTGGCCGGCGCCGATCATGAAGCCGGTCTCGTCGCGCGGATAGTCGACCAGCTCGACCAGGATGCGCTTCCATTCGGGGATCAGCGGGTCGGCGATCTTGAGGCGGTCGGCGGCGTCCAGCAGGGCCGTGCAGCTCCAGCGCAGGGCGGCGAGATCGTAGTTGAGGTCCGGCGCGTAGCCGAATTCCGGCGAATAGGTCGACGGCAGGTGCAGGCGTCTGTCGTCGCCGCGTTCCAGGAAGTGGCGGTAGTAATTGGTCGTCCGCCGCAGCACGGGATAGAGAGTGTCGCGCAGCACCGTCTCGTCCATGGTGTGCCGCCACACCAGCCAGACATTGTGCAGGGCCCAGGGCAGGTTGCCGACCTCTGGCGGATCGCCGGAAACCCGCTGGCCGACCTTGGTGCAGCGGTCCCCGGGCGTGGGCGCGGGCGGCTGCGACAGCATGTTGCGTCCCGCCGAGCGTCCCATCGTGGCGGAGTCGTGCCGATAGGCCGGCTCGGCATTGTCGATCAGCTGCTGCTGATGGTCGTGGATGACATTGACCAGGGAGTAGGCCAGCGAGGCGCGGTTGGCGGTCAGCGGCGCCCAGTAGTTCAGCTGGACGTTCAGGTTCCAGGTCGCATAGGGCCAGCTGGACGGCTGCTGCCAGGGGCCCTGGTTGTCGATATAGGGCCGGTCGGCGCGCGTCGCCGAGCCCAGCTTGTACATCTGGATCCAGTAGAAGCTCTCGACCCGCGTGTCGGGGATGCTGAGGAAGCTGGCCGGATAGTAGGCGCGCCACCAGGCCTGGTGGCGCTGGAACAGCGTCCGGTCGGCAGCCGCTTTGCGCACTGACGCCAGGGCGTCGGCTCGACCCTTGGCGAGATCGTCCTTGCTGAAGCCCGTGCTGACGATCAGCCGGCCCGCGCCCTGGCGCCAGGCCGTGGCCGCGCCGCCGCCGCTGACCAGCAAGGACTGGAGCCACAGGGTCTCGTCGCCGTCCTGGGCGGTCTGGCCGGGCGGATTGTTCTGGTAGTCGGCGACGACGAAGCGGGGCACGTCGTGCTGGAGACCCCAGGTCTGGCGCGGGCTGATCGCCTCTTCGCCTACCCATTCCCATCGGGCGTCGGCCTCGCCCGTACGGCCTGTCGTCTCGACCATGATCACTTGGTCGTCGGCATGGACGTAGGCCCGGATGTCGATGGAGCCGAGGTCGGTGGCGAGGCTGGCCGCGAGGAATGCGTCGTGCAGCACCAGGCGCATCTTCACGTCTTCGGACAGCTTGCCCTTGGTCCGCAGCAGGAAGTGTCCGATGGGCAGGCGCGGGGTGCGGATGCCGGTCTGGTCGGGCAGCAGGCGGTAGTCCTGGACGTCCGAGCGCTGGACATCCAGGCGCAGCGCGCCGGCGGCTTCGTCGTAGTAGAGCTGGGCGCCCATCATGCCGTTGCCCAGGAACGGACCTTCGTCCCAGGCCTTGGGCAGGCGGGTCCAGACCATGTCGTGCCGGGCCAGGAACTTGGGCCAGTCGATCGGGGCGGTCGCCGCCTGGGCCATCGTGGGCGCGGGCAGCACGCCCAGGGCGGCGGCCGAGACACAGAGCTTCAAGGCGGACCGGCGTGCGATCGTCATGGGGCGGCTTTCATTCGATCAGGATGTCGGGGCAGGGCGTTCGCCGGGCAGGGCGCCCGGCGAACCTCGTCTGTGACGTCAGAACTTCATGTTCAGGGCGACGCGGTAGGTGCGGCCGTCATAGTCTTGGCGTCGCGCCATCTCTTCGACGCCCTGGTATTCCTGGCGGACGGCGTTGGTGATGTTGAAGGCGCTGATCGAGATGCTGGCGCCTTCGCGGATGTTGAACGAGGCCGAGCCGTCCAGCTGGCCGCGGGCCATGACCCGTCGCGCCGCGCCGCCGAAGCTGAAGATGGCCGCGTCCGGCACGTTGTAGTCGGTGCGGTAGTTGTAGGTCAGGCGCACGCCGAAACGGTCGGTCTCGTAGTAGCCGATGACATTGAAGTTGTGCTTGGAGATCCCCGGCAGCGAGACCTTGGCGCCGGTCGGTCCGGTGCCGTCGACCACGGTGTAGGCGTAGTTGAACGCGCCGCCGAAACCGCTCCAGAAACCGGGCAGGAAGTCGAGGTTCTGCTGCACGTTGAACTCGGCGCCGCGCAGCGTGTACGGCGTCGTCGAGTTGACGTAGCCGGTCAGGTTGACGGTCTGCAGGTCGCCGCTCGCATCCGCGCCGGCGGTCGTATAGCAGAGGTCGCCCTGCAGGCTGAGCGGGCCCAGGCCCAGTGTGCCGCCGTCGGTCGGGCACAGCGCCTTCGCGCCGCTGACCTGCTGGATGTAGTTGTGCAGGCGTTTCTGGAAGACGGTCAGCGCCACCATTCCGCCGGGGCGGTTGTACCACTCCATCGACAGGTCCAGCGACGTGGCGGTGTAGGGCTGCAGCTCGGCGTTGCCGAGCGTGGCGGTGATGACATTGGTGTCGCTGGGCGTGCCGACCAGGGTGACCGGCGAGAACTGACGCGGATGCGGGCGCACATAGGTGCGGTAGGCCGCGGTGCGGACGATGAAGTCGTCCGTCACGTCGAACACCGCGATCGCGGACGGCAGCCACTCGCCGTAGCTGTCCTCGTAGCGGCGATAGGCGTAGTCGGAGAGGCTGCCCAGGGTGGTGGTCGAGGTGCGGATGCGGTTGAGCGTGTCCACCGTCTTGTCGGTGTGCTCGTAACGCATGCCGACCGAGCCGCGCACCGGGATCGAGAACAGTTCGCTGGCGTACTTGCCCTCGACATAGGCCGAGCTGACGTCGGTCCGGCTGTCGAAGTTGTAGCGGCCGATGTTCACGTCGTCGTTCAGGGTCTGGTTGAAGCCGTTGAAGGCCAGCGGCGCGCCCTCGTAGGGCGTGACCGGCTGCAGGCCCTTGAACAGCGCGCGTACGTCGGTGATCCGCCAGTTGGTGTTCATGCCCGGCAGGGAGCCGCCGAAGAAGTCGTCGACGGGGCCGGCCTGGCGATAGCTTTCCTTGATGTTCTGGGACTGGATGCCGACCGCGTTGATCTTGGAACCGCGCGAGCTGTAGTCGTTGCGCTCGAAGCGCCCGCCGATCTGGATCGCGTTCAGGGGACCGAAATCCAGCTGGCGCTCGATGTCCTGCTGGACCGCCTTGATCTTGCTGTCGGCATAGGCCTGGATGCCGGTGATCTGGAAGCGCAGGCGGTTGGGCGTGCCGGCCGCCGAATTGTACCAGTTGGTGAACTCGGCGCTGCTGGTCGCGGCCGAGCCCTGGATCCAGGTCGGATTGCCGTCGACATTGAACAGCGGCGCGGCGCTGCTGAACGTCATGCGGTACTTCTCGAAGTCGCCGCCGCCGCTGGCGAAGCTGCCGTTGATGCCGTTGCCGGTCGCGACCTGCACGCGGTTGAAGGTGACGTACTGTTCCTCGGAGGCATTGTTGGCGCCCGAGATCGTGGCGACCGTCGACAGGCGCCAGGGGCCGTTCTTGTATTCCAGGGTCGGGTTGAAGCCCCAGGCCTTCTGGGTCTGCGGGAAGAGGCGCGAGTCCTCGACGACGTTGACGCCGGAGAAGTCGAAGTCCTGGATGTAGTACGAGCCGTTGGCCCCTTGGCGCAGGTTGCCGGTCGGGGTGATCCGCGCGCCGGTGCCCGAATAGTTCACCGTGCTGAAGTTCTGGCTGGTGTTGCTCTGGACGCGTCGCGTGAAGAGGCCGGTCACGCCGAACTTCAGCTCATCGTTGATCTTCCATTCCGCGCCGCCGGCGGCCGAGAACTGGTCGCCGATGTTGATGCGCGTGTACTGGCGGCTTTGGGCGACATACTGGACGCCGGTCTGGGCCAGCTTGCCCGTGCCGCCGGCCACCGCGACGCAGCCCGAGACGGCAGCGTAGGTGGTCGTGCAGGTCCCGGCCGGCGCGTAATAGTCGGCATAGCGCGTCATCAGGTCGGGCGTCAGGGCGGTGGTCAGCGTGCCGTAGCTGTTGAACAGCACGGAGTCGCGACGGAAGTTCTCGTGCTTGAACGCCGCGATCCCGAAGACCGCGAAGTTGTCGGTGAGGTGCTTGTTATAGCCAAGCGTGAAGCTGGGTTCGCCGCGCTTGCCCAGCTCGTTGTAGTCGTAGGACGCCTTCAGGCGGCCGCCTTCGCGGCGCGACAGTGCCCCTTGGATCTGCAGGTCGATATTGCCGCTGACGCCGCCCGCCTGGGCGTGGGCCAGGGGCGACTTCTCGATACGGACGGCGCTGAAGACGTCCGACAGGAAGGCGCCCAGCGGGGTCGAGGATTGCAGGATCGGTTCGGCGAAGGCGACGCCGTTCAGCGTGGTGCGGGCGAACTCGCCGGGCAGGCCACGTAGGTTGATCGTCGCTTCGCGGCCCTCGGCCTCGCGGTTGATCTGGATGCCGGGCACGCGTTGCAGGGCTTCGCCGATATTCAGGTCCGGGATGCGGCCCAGGTCATCCGACGAGATGCCGTCTGTGATCTCGATGGCCGTGCGCTTGGTGCGCACTTCGTTGGCGTAGCTCTGCTTGAAGCCGGTCACGACGACCTCGGTCACCGCTTCCGCCGGTTCGGCGGCCTGCGCGCTCTGGCGCGCCAAGGCGGGCGCCGCCGACACCAGACAGGCTGCGCTGACGGATGCAAACAGCACCGAATCGTACAAACGCATGTTCCACTCCCCTTGTTTTTATATGTGGCTGAAGTGGCGCTTCGAGTGTCTCCTCGTCAACAATTTTCTTCATCAGTGAATATGAATTTTGCTATTAAAATTGTCTGAGTTTCCGGTTTCTCTGGGCGCGAGGGCCTCAGGGCGCGCTTTCGGCCGGCATCCGAACAGCGCGAGGTCGACCGCCCGACCCATCCGCGCATAGCCCTCGTCGTTAGGATGCAGCCGGTCGGGACGGCTGGCGGCGTCGACCATCGACAGGGGCTTTTCGGGGTCACGCAGGGCGGCGTCGAAATCGACCACGCCGGCGAACAGGCCGCTGCTACGGATGAAGGCGTTCATCGCCTGGCGGGTGGCCTCGGCCGTCGGCTCGAAGCGGTCGGAGCCTTCGAATGGCGTCAGGGTCGCGCCGATGACGGTGATGCGGTGGTCGGTCAGGCGTCCGACGATCTGGCGGTAGGCGCTGATCGCCTCGCGGGCGTCGCGGCCCGGCTTAAAGTCGGGCGGACCACTGTTGCGGATGTCGTTGATGCCTTCCAGCAGCACGACATAGTCGACGCGGGGCAGGGACAGCACGTCGCGATCCAACCGCGCCATGGCCGACGGGCTACGGCCGTGGTCGATCAGGCGATTGCCGCTGATGCCGGCGTTGACGACGACATAGCGGCCCGGACAGGCGGCGTTGAGCCGTTGGCCCAGCATGGAGGGCCAGTCGCGATGGGCGCCCAGGGTGGCGGTCGAGCCCTCGGTGATCGAGTCGCCCAGGGCCACGACCACCTTCGGCGCCTTGTCGACGTGTCCATAGATCGCCGAGATGACGTTCTGACGAGCGACGACCGGCGTCGTGTCGGCGACCTCTGCGCGGCCCGGCGTGATGCGGACCGCCGTACGGCGCACGGCCGGGATCGCCGTCTCGGGGAAGTGGATGCTAATGGCCAGGTCGGCGAGGGCGGGGGCATCCAGGGCCATCGTGTCGCTTACCATGACGCCGCCCGGCGGCAGGGTCACCGAGGCCGCGCCGTCGAACAGCACCGGAATGGCGGGGGAGGCGGCGCCGAGACGGCGAACGGTCATTGTGTCGATCGTCATTGGGGCGGTCCCCAGCTCGTTGCTGATCCGCAGGCGCAGGGCCTTGGCCGCGCCACCCAGTCGTACGTCCTGGCGCACCGTCTCGTCCTTGAACGTCAGCGAGCTTCGATCGGAGCCGGCCTTGAGATCGGGCGCCGCCGAGGCGGTCCACACGGGGATCCACTCAGCCGCCTGGGCCGAGGTAGAGCAGGCCAAGGCAGTGACCATGGCGACGGCCAACAGGGGCGTATGCTCTCTAGGTCTCATGGCTTCCCTCCGTAACGACCGCTATCCGTCACTAATGGATGTAAAATTCATCTATGAAAATATCTGAGCCTGCGATAGGCCTAGATTGTTCGTCATTGTCGCCGGAGCAGAGCGTGGCCCGTAAAACCCTCACCCGTCGTCAGTTGGGCGTGGCCGCCGCCGTCATCGGTCTGGATCGCGCCCTGGCCGAGACCTCGCCCAGCGCCGCCGGCGAGCACGTCCTCTGGTACCAGCAGCCCGCCACGCAATGGGTCGAGGCGCTGCCGATCGGCAACGGCCGGCTGGGGGCGATGATCTTCGGCGACGTGTGGGCCGACAGGTTGCAGCTCAACGAGGCCACCCTGTGGAGCGGCGGGCCGTACGATCCGGTCAATCCACGCGCTCGCGAAGGCTTGGAGCCGGTGCGCGCCCTGATTGCCGCCGGCCGTTTCGCCGAGGCCGAGCAGAAGGCCAACGAGACCCTGGTGGCGCGACCGGTGCGCGAAATGGCCTACCAGCCGTTCGGCGACCTGGGTCTGAGTTTCGTCGGGCCCAAGGGGACGATCAGCGGCTACAAGCGGTCATTGGATATCGACAACGCCATCGCCGAGACCCGGTTTGAGATCGATGGCGTCCGCTATCGCCGGCGGATGCTGGCTTCGCCGGTCGATCAGGTGATCGCCATCGAGCTGACGACCAGCAAGCCGGGAACGCTGGACTTCGACCTGAGCCTGACCTCGGCGCAGACGATTCAGCAGGTCGCCGTCGAAGGGCGAAGCACGCTCAAGGTCTCTGGCCGCAACAACGACGGCGAAGGCGGCATCGCCGGCGGCCTGACCTATTGTGGCCGGGCTCGCGTCGTGGCCCAGGGCGGCTCGACGCGCGGCGTCGACGGCCGGATCGCGGTGCGCGGCGCCAATCGGGCGACCATCCTGGTGGCCATGGCCACCAGCTATCGGCGCTTCGACGACGTGGGCGGGGATCCCGAAGCCATCACGCGCGGCCAGATCGACAAGGCCACGCCTAAGTCCTTCGACCAGCTGGCCCGGGCCGCCACCGCCGCTCACCGCGCCTTGTTCGACCGCGTGACCCTGGACCTGGGCGGCCAGGACGACATCGGCCTGCCCACCGACCAGCGCATCGCGCGCAACGAGACCAACGACGATCCCGGCCTGGCGGAGCTGTACTTCCAGTACGCCCGCTACCTGCTGATCGCCTGCTCGCGGCCCGGCGGCCAAGCGGCCAACTTGCAGGGCCTGTGGAACGACCAGGTCAAGCCGCCCTGGGGCTCGAATTACACGATCAACATCAACACTCAGATGAACTACTGGCCCGCCGAGGCGGGCGGCTTGGCCGAGTGCGCCGAGCCCTTGTTCGACCTGATCGCCGACATCGCCGAGCGCGGCGCGGTCACGGCCAGGCAGATGTACGGCGCGCGCGGCTGGGTGGCGCATCACAACACCGACCTGTGGCGCGGGACCGCGCCCTTCGACCACGCCAAGGCTGGCCTGTGGCCGACCGGCGGAGCCTGGCTGTGCCTGCATCTGTGGGAGCGCTACGACTACGGCCGCGACAAGCGGTTCCTAGCGCGCGCCTATCCGATCCTGCGCGGGGCGTCGCTGTTCTTCCTCGACACCTTGCAGACCGACGCGGCCACCGGCTGGCTGGTGACCAGCCCGACGGTGTCGCCCGAGAACCGCCACGGCTTCGGCTCGACCCTGTGCGCGGGGCCGACCATGGACATGCAGATCCTGCGCGACCTGTTCGACAACACGCGCGAGGCCGCCCGTATCCTGAACCTGGATCACGACCTGAGCCGGGATCTGGCCAAGGCCCGTGAGCGCCTGGCGCCGTCACGCGTCGGCGCCGGCGGGCAACTGATGGAGTGGAAGGACGACTGGGACGCGGTCGCGCCCGATCCCAAGCATCGTCACGTCTCGCACCTGTATGGCCTGTATCCCAGCTGGCAGCTGGATCCGGCCGTGCATCCCGACCTCGCCGCCGCGGCCAGGCGCACCCTCGAGACGCGCGGCGATAAGACCACCGGCTGGGCGATCGCCTGGCGCATCAACCTGTGGGCCCGTCTGAGGGACGGCGACCACGCCCATGAGGTGCTGCGGCTGCTGCTAGCGCGCGAGCGCACCTATCCCAACCTGTTCGACGCCCACCCGCCATTCCAGATCGACGGCAATTTCGGCGGGGCGGCGGCGATCATGGAGATGCTGGTCCAAAGCAAGGGTGGCATCATCGACCTTCTGCCGGCCCTGCCCAAGGCCTGGCCGCAAGGCTCGGTTCGTGGCCTCCGGGTCCGCAATGGCGGGACGGTGGATCTGTCCTGGCGCGACGGCAAGCTGGAGCGGATGACGCTGCGCTGCGCGACGGCGGGCAAGCGCACGATCCTGTGCGGCGGGACCCGCCGCGAGATCTTCATGCGCGCCGGCGAGCGGGTGACGCTGGAAACCCCGACCCTGCAAGGCGCCGCGCGGGCCGCCTCGTAAAGTCCAACCCGCCAAACAGGCCTCCACCCGTTGGCGGGAGACTGAACCGGGCGGCACGCACGGCGCCGCCCGGTTCCCTTTATCTGGGATCCAGAACCCGGACGTCGACATCACGCGCCGCCGCAACGCCGGCCAGGGCCAGGGTGGTGCGCATCTCCGCCGTGATCAGGTCCAGCAGGCGACCCACGCCCGGACCGCCTGCGGCGGCCAGGGCATAGACCCAGGCCCGGCCCAGCAGCACGCCCTTGGCCCCCAGGGCCAACATCCGCACCACGTCCATGCCCGAGCGGATCCCGCCGTCCGCCAGGATCGTCAGATCTTCGCCGACCGCCTGGGCGATGCTGGGCAGGGCGCGGGCGCTGGACAGGGCGCCGTCCAGCTGGCGTCCGCCGTGGTTCGACACCACCAGGCCGTCCGCGCCCAGGCGCACGGCGTCGCGCGCGTCGTCCGGCTCCAGCACGCCCTTGATGATCAGCGGGCCCTGCCAGGCCTCGCGGATCCATTCCAGGTCGCGCCACTGGATCGAGGGATCGAAATTGGCTCCCAGCCAGCCCATGAAGTCCTCCAGGCCGCTGGTTTTGCCCAGCACCGGCGCGACATTGCCCAGCTGGTGCGGACGGCCCCGGACGCCGACGTCCCACGCCCAGTCCGGCTTTCCGCAGATCTGCGCATAGCGCCGGAAGGCCGCCATCGGGCCCGACAGGCCGCTGTGGGCGTCGCGCCGGCGCGCGCCCGGCACGGGCATGTCGACCGTGAACACCAGGGCGGTCGCGCCCTGGTCCTTGGCCTTGGCGATCAGGTCGCGCATGAAGCCACGATCGCGGATGACATAGAGCTGGAACCAGATCGGCGCGGGGCTGGCGGCGGCCACTTCGTCCAGGGCGCAGACCGAGACGGTCGACAGGCAGAAGGGCAGGCCGCGCGCGGCCGCGGCTCGCGCGGCCTGGACCTCGCCGCGCCGGGCGTACAGGCCGCTGAGGCCCACGGGACCCAGGACGATCGGCGCGGCCAGCGACTGGCCGAACAGGGACGTCGTCAGGTCCACGCCGCCGACATCCTTCAGCACCCGCTGGCGAAGGGGCAGCCGCGACAAGTCGCCGACGTTCTCGCGCAGGGTCATCTCATCGCCTGAACCGCCGTCGATATAGTCGAACAGGAAGCGCGGCAGGCGTCGACGCGCGGCGCGCCGGAAATCCTCGGTAGAGGTGGCGATCATGGAGGCCTCAGCTCAATTGCATTTCTTATATGAACGTGTATTTCACATATGTCGAAACGCAAGGCGCGCCGCAATGCGCCGACCAGGAGGATGACCTTGGCGATGATCCCGAAACGCGAGATCCGGCGCGCCGGCCTGCCTGTCAGCGTCCTGGGCCTGGGCGCGGCGTCGGTCGGCAATCTCTATCGCCCCGTCTCCGACGCGGACGCGCGCGCCACCCTTGAGGCGGCCCTGGACGCGGGACTCACCTATGTCGACACCGCGCCGCGCTACGGCCATGGCCTGAGCGAACGCCGGGTCGGCGACGTGGTGCGAGGGCGTGACGACGTCGTCCTGTCGACCAAGGTCGGTCGCCTGATGACGCCCGTTCCAGGCCTGAAGGGCGATGGCGAGCGGCACGGCTTCCGATCGCCGATGCCATTCGAGCAGGTGTATGACTACACCCACGACGGAGTCATGCGGTCCTACGAGGACAGCCTGCAGCGGCTGGGCCTGGCGCGCATCGACATCCTCTATGTGCACGATATCGGGCCGGCGACTCATGGCGACGACGACGCCCGCACCTTCGCGCAACTGACGACCGGCGGCGGATTCCGCGCGCTTGAGCGGTTGCGGGAGACCGGGGCGATCTCCGCCTTCGGCCTGGGCGTCAACGAATGGCAGGTCTGCCTGCGGGCCATGGAGCATGTCGATCTCGACGCCGTCCTGCTAGCCGGCCGCTACACCCTGCTGGAGCAGACGGCCCTGGAGAGCTTCCTGCCCGCCGCCCTGGCGCGTGACGTCTCGGTGGTGATCGGCGGGGCCTACAATTCCGGGATCCTGGCCACGGGCGTCCGGGGCGAGGGGCCCCACTACTACGACTATGGCGAAGCGCCGCCGGAGATCGTCGAGCGCGTGCGCCGGCTGGAGGCTCTGGTCGAGCGCCACGGCGTGCCCCTGGCCGCCGCCGCCCTGCAGTTCTGCCTGGCCCATCCCGCCGTCGTCAGCGTCATCCCGGGCCTGGGCTCGGTGGGACGGGTTCGAAGCACCCTCGAGCTCTACGGCGCCACGATCCCCGCCGCCTTCTGGGGCGAGCTGCGGACGGAAAACCTGATCGACCCGCGCGCGCCTTTGCCGGGCGACGAACTCTAGGACCTCTGAAGATGACCGAGACACAACCAGCGGCGGCCGGAAGGCTGGCCGGCAAGACCGCGCTGATCACGGCGGCGGGGCAGGGGATCGGCCGCGCGACGGCCGAGGCCTTCCTGCGTGAAGGCGCCCAGGTCATCGCCACCGACCTGAACCTGGAGGCGGTGTCGTCGATCGACGGCGCCACGCCCTACGCCCTGGACGTCACCAATGCCGAGGCGGTGCGGGCCATCGCCGAGGCCTTCCAGGACATCGACGTGCTCTACAACTGCGCGGGTTTCGTCCACGCCGGCACGATCCTGGACTGCGACGAGGACGCCTGGAATTTCTCCAACGCCCTGAACGTCACGGCCCAGTACCGGATGATCCGCGCCGTCTTGCCGGGCATGCTGCGCAACGGCGGCGGCTCGATCATCAACATGTCGTCGATCGCCTCGTCGATCAAAGGCGTGCCCAACCGCTTCGCCTACTGCGCCACCAAGGCCGCCGTGATCGGCCTGACCAAGGCCGTGGCCGCAGACTTCGTGGGGCAGGGCGTGCGCTGCAACGCCATCTGCCCCGGCACCGTCGAGACGCCTTCGCTGCTCCAGCGCCTGCGCGACACCGGCGACTTCGACAAGGCCTATGCCGAGTTCACCGCTCGCCAGGCCATGGGCCGCTTTGGCCGCCCGTCTGAACTGGCCGCCCTGGCGGTCTATCTGGCCTCGGACGAGGCCGCCTTCACCACCGGCCAGACGCACGTCATCGACGGCGGCTGGGTGATGTGACCTTCGGAGACGCTCTATGAAACTTCTACGTTTTGGACCCGTCGGCCAGGAACGGCCCGGTCTTCTGGACGCCGATGGCGTCATCCGTGACCTTAGCGGCGTGATCGGCGACCTGGACCCGACGACTCTGACCACCGAGAGCCTCGCCAGGCTGCGCGGGCTCGATCCGTCGACCCTGCCCGCCGCGCCGGCCGACGCTCGCCTCGGCTCCTGCGTGGCCAAGCCGGGCAAGTTCATCTGCATCGGTCTGAACTACGCCGACCACGCGGCCGAGTCGGGCTTGCCGATCCCCGAAGAGCCCGTCGTGTTCATGAAGGCCACCAGCGCGCTGTCGGGTCCTGACGATCCGATCCTGAAGCCGCGCGGCTCGACCCAGCTGGACTGGGAGGTCGAGCTGGCCTTCGTCGTCGGCGAGCACTGCGCCTATGTCTCGGAAGCCGAGGCCGAGGCGGCGATCGCCGGCTACTGCGTCTGCAACGACGTCTCCGAGCGCGCCTTCCAGATGCAGTCGTCGCAATGGGACAAGGGCAAGGGCTGCGACAGCTTCGGGCCGCTGGGGCCGTGGCTGTTGACGCCGGATGAACTGGGTGACGTCCACGACCTGCACATGTGGCTGGAGGTCAACGGCAAGCGGTTCCAGGACGGGTCGACCAAGACCATGATCTTCCGGCCAGCCTTCATCCTGTCTTATCTCAGCCGGTTCATGAGCCTGCAGCCGGGCGACGTCGTCACCACCGGCACGCCGCCGGGCGTGGGCCTGGGCCAGAAGCCGCCGCTCTGGCTGAACGTCGGCGACCAGGTGGCGCTGGGCATCCAGGGGCTGGGCGAGCAGCGCCAGGTGGTGGTCGCCGCCTAGTCGCCCCTAGACGCGGACGTCGGACGAAGCCAGTTCGGCCGAAATCCGACCGGCCGCCTCACGGACCAGCTGAAGGGCGTGCCCCTGCTCGACCTTCAGCGGGACCTTGCGGACGAACGGCATGGTCAGGGCGGCGGCGGCGATCTCGCCGCGCAGGACCGGCGCGGCCAGGTCGACGATGCCCGGCACGATGTCGCTGGGATGCTCGTCATAGCCGTTGGCGTGGGCGCGCTCGGCGCGCGCACGGAAGGCGGCCAGGCGATCGGCCGGCAGGTCCGGCGCGAAGAAGGTCTCCCAGCGCGCGCGCGTGGGCGGGGTCTGGAAGGCGTAAAGCACCGTTCCGGAGCCCGTCAGCACCAGCGGCTGGCGATAGCCGATCCGCACCGAGAACCCCAGCAGGCTGGCCGATTCCATGCGCGCGGCCACGACGATGTCGCCGTCGGCGCGCAGCGCTAGGTGACAGCTCTGTTCGGCGGTCTCGGCCAGGTCGCGCATCACCGGCAGGGCCACTTCCAGGATCGACTTGACCGGCGCTTGCTGCATGCCCAGGGCGAAGAGGCGCGTGGTCGGCAAGTAGCCGTTGCCGACCTGCTCGATGAACCCCCGATACTCCAGCACCTGGATCATCCGGAACAGCTCGCCGGTCGAGCGATCGAGCGCCTGGGTGATCATGCCGATCGACATCGGCTCGCTGGCCTTCGAGATCAGCTCCAGGATGTCGAGGCCCTTCTCGAGCGCCGGGGCGCGATAGCGCTGCTCGTCGCTATCCGTTCCTGCCTTGCCGGTTCCGCTCAATGCCGCCGCCTCTCGTTTCACATGCGAAAGTCTAGCTGATTGATGGAACCGCGCGAAGTGGTCTTGGCTATCTCTGCAGCCAAAGATCGAAGATGTGGACGGGCGCGGGCGCGCCCTCGAGGGTCAGCGACAGATCGGACAGGTCTCCGGCGTTGAGCGGCAGCATGCCCAGATCGACCTCGCGCAGGTCCTTCGCGCCATTCGTGACCGTCAGCGGCGCGGTCAGGGCGGCGGCGCCATAGCGGACGACGACGCGGCCGGGCGCGGCCGTGGCCCCGTCCAGCGTGCTGTAGCGCAGGCGGACGTGAACCGGCGTGGCCTCTGTTCCGCGAACCGACCACACCAGGCGATTGCCCGGACGCTCCAGTCCGTCGACATAGAATCGCGCGGTCTTGCCGTCGCCGTAGGTGAAGCCGGTTCCTTCGGCCTTGGCGTCGAACGCCAGCAGCTGGTTGGCGCTCCAGCGGGTTTCGATCAGGCGTCCGGCCTGGCCATGCACGGGGCCGTCGGTCTCGACGACGATGACGCTGTCGGCGGCGTCGGGCGCCTGGGCCGGCAGGGTCAGGTCATAGTCGCTGGCCCCGACAGGTTTGACGGCCACCGGCGCCTTGGTCGCCAGCACATAGGCGCGCTTGGGTGGGCTCAGCAGGCCGCCCACACGCAGGGCGCCGTCCTTTGGCCAATCGAACACATGCAGATAGAGCCGGTCGCCCTTGACCGTGCTGTCACCCCAGGCCTGGCGGTCCAGAGGCGTGCGCGACGTGCCGCGGATGCTCTCGCCGTTGACGCTCATCCACTGGCCGACCCCGGCCAGGATCGCCGCGTCCGGCGCATCGATCGCGCCGTCGCCGCGAGGACCGACGTTCAGCAGGATGTTGCCGCCCTTGGCCGAGGCCTTGGCGATCAGCTGCACGAAATGGGCGACGCTCTTGTGGCTGTGGTCCAGCGTGTTGAAGCCATACGACTCGTTGGTGGTCGGGATGGCCTCCCAGTCGCCGGCGGTCGGGCGCAGCTCGGCCGGGCGGTCGGCGGTGTCCAGGAAGTCGCCCAGATTGAGATCGTTGGACCGCGCGGCGCGGCCGTTGATCACCACGTTCGGATCGGCCTTGCGGACCGCCTCGACGATCTTTGCCTGCTGGAAGAAGGGCAGCTTGCCGGGGGTGTCGAACCACAGGATGTCGGGATGGTAGCGGGTGATCAGCTCGTTCATCTGCGGGATCACCTTGTGGTCGATATAGCGGTCGGTGTTGGCTAGGAATTGCGGATAGGTGTTCCACCAGTCGACGCCGCCGTGCAGTTTCCTGTCGCCGGCGGGATTGTCGTAGTCCCAGTCGTTGCCCGGCGCGTCGGGGTCTTCCCAGTCGAAGGCGTGCGAATAGTAGAAGCCGACCTTCAGTCCCTCGGCGCGGGCGGCCGCGACCAGTTCGGCCAGCGGATCGCGGGGGAAGCCCGACACCTGGGCGATGTTGTAGTCGCTGGCCTTTGACGGCCACAGGGCGAAGCCGTCGTGGTGCTTGGCGGTCAGGATGACATAGCCGGCCCCGGCCTGCTTCATCATCCGCACCCAGGCGCGGGCGTCGTAGGCGTCGGGCCGGAACTTGGCGGCGACCTCATCCTTGTAGGTCTGCCGAGGGATGCGCGCCACGCGCATGATGTGCTCGGAATAGCCGGGATTGGGCTGGCCCTTCCACTGGCCGCCCAGCACGGAATACGGCCCCCAGTGCACGAAGACGCCGAACCGCGCCTGCCGGAACCAGTCCAGGCGCTGGTCGCGGGTCTTGCCGGCTTCGGCCCACCAGCCATTCAGCGCCCGGTTGGCCGCCGCCGCGTCGTTCGCTGCCGCCGCGCCGATGCCGGTCGGCTCGTTGGCCTCGGCGCTGCGGCGCTGCTGGGCGTTGGGACCGTCGGCCTGGGCCATGGCCAGGGTGGGGGCGGCCAGCAGGCCGGCGGCCAGAATCCGGAGGCTTTTCATCGGGCGATTCCTGAGGAGGGGGCGGCGCGGGCCCGTTGCGCCGAACGCCGCGACCGCAGACTGACCGTCATTGCCCGATGTAAGCAATCAAATTTTATAAGCGAATATCAATTTTATAAATATCATAAAAATAGGTAGCGGTACCAGCGAATTCTATCAAATCCGGCAGCGATTTTGATTGACTCAATTTCAAATATGAACAGAAAGATCAGATACAAAATAATCAAAAGGGGAGGCGACCAATGTCGCGAAAGAAGGATGTTCTGGTGGGTAGCGCGTCGTGGCTGGCCCTGGCCTTGATCCCGAGCCTGGGTCACGCCCAGGCCGTCAGCCCCGCGCCCGACGCGGCCACGGTGGATGAGGTGATCGTCACCGGCTTCCGCCAGAGTCTGGCGCAGGCGGCCACCATCAAGCGCACCGCCTCGGTGATCAGCGACGTCATCTCGGCCGAGGACATCGGCAAGTTCCCCGACCAGAACCTGGCCGACTCGCTGCAGCGCATTACCGGCGTGCAGATCACCCGCACCAACGGCGAGGGCTCCAAGATCAGCGTCCGCGGCCTCAGCCCGGACTTCACCCAGACGCTCTATAACGGCCGTGTGCTGACCACGCCGAGCGGCGGTCGCAGCTTCGAATTCTCGACCCTGGCGTCCGACTTCGTCAGCGCCGTCGAGGTCTACAAGACCCCGAGCGCCGACCAGCTCAGCGGCGGCCTGGCCGCGACGGTCAACATCAACACCGCCAAGCCGCTGGACCTGGGCCGCAACCGCATCGCGATGAGCGCCGAGGGTCTCTACGAGCTGAAGTCAAAGAAGATGCAGCCGCAGGTCGCCGTGCTGGTCAACCACCTGTTCTCGGACACGTTCGGGGTCAATTTCGGCGTCAACTACCAGCGTCGCGACTTCCGCTCCGACACCTTCCGGGGCTTCGGCTTCGAGAACGGCGTCGAGGCCACGCGCACGCCCAAGCTCGACTACAATCGCGACGGCGACTTCAACGACACCATCCGCTTCAACCACGAGGCCGGCACCCGGATCATCCTGGGCAAGACCAAGCGCGTGACCGCGATCGGCGGGTTCCAGTTCGAACCGACCGACCACGTCGAGATTTACGGCGACGCCCTCTATTCGAAGTACGAGACCAAGCTGACCCAGCCGATCAACACGCTGCGGTTCACCAGCATCATCTGCGCGACCGCCCAGCAGGGCACGGCGCCGGGCGGCTGCATCCGCGACAGCGTGCTCGATGCTCAAGGGCGCGTGATCTACATGGACGCCGACGGCGTCGACTATCGCAACACCAACACCGTCACCAACACCTACAACACGCTGAAATCGGGCGCAGCGGGCTTCAAGCTCGACTTCGGCCGCCTGAAGGTGGATGGGGAGGGCTCGTACTCGAAGGCCGAGCAGCTGTTCGACAGCTTCGTGCCGACCGTGCTGGGCCGCGCCAGCGCCTCGTACGACTTCCGCCAGGATCCGGGCAACCTGCCGCAGATCAGCTTCAACCGCGGCTACAACCCGCTGGACCCGACCAACTTCCGGGGCATCGGCCTGTCGGGCGACTATCACCGCCCGATCGACGACCGGAACTGGGACACCAAGCTGGATCTGACCTTCGACGCCGGCCAGGGTTTCCTGCGCAGCGTGAAGGGCGGCGCGCGTTACTCGGATCGCAAGCAGGCCTTCGGCACCAACCAGATCAAGGTCACAGCCGCGCAACTGGCCGGGCTGCTGGGGCTGCCGGTCGTCAACTCGGTCGATGGCCCGTCGTTCGACGCGTCCAGCCTGATGCGGCGCTACACGTTCGACCATCTGCTCAACAGCTATGACGGTCCGGTCAAGTATCCGAACACCTTCCTGTCGGCCGACGCCGACCTGCTGTTCGCCAAGGCGCCGCTGGACGCGATCCTCAAGGTGGCGCCGACCGTCCGCGCCCTGGCCAACGAGTACGCGGTCAACGAGAAGGAGGCGTCGGCCTATCTGCGCGCCGACTTCGCCACGTCCGACGATCGCCTGACCGGCAATGCCGGCCTGCGTTACGTCCACACCGATCAGGAGTCGTCGGGCTATGCGCCGGACCTGACCCAGATCCGCTTCTCGCTGGGCTCCTCGACCACGACCCTGCCCAGCGTCACGCCGGTGTCGATCAAGCGCAAGTATCACGACTGGCTGCCCAGCCTGAACCTTCGCTACCAACTGATGGATGACGTAGTCCTGCGCGCGGCCGCGGCCCGGGTGATGTCGCGTCCCACGCTGGCGACCCTGTCGCCGTCGACCACGGTTAACGCCAACACCAGCTTCATCACCATCAACAACCCGATGGTCGACCCGTACCGGGCCAAGCAACTGGACGTCTCGGTCGAGTACTATTTCGGCCACGGCGGCTTGGTCAGCGCGGCCCTGTTCTACAAGGACGTCCAGAACTTCGTGGTCTCGACCAGCCGCACGGAGAACATCAACGTCATCCTGACTGAGACCGGGGCGACGGTGCCGCGCACCTTCACGATCTCGCAGCCTGACAACGGCGCGGGCGGCAAGCTGAAGGGCGCCGAGCTGGGCGTGCAGGCGCCGCTGAGCTTCCTGCCCGGACCGTTCGACGACTTCGGCGTGATCGCCAATTTCACCTATATCAGCGCCGACGACGTCGCCACGGTGCAAGGCGGGCCGGCGCTGGCTCTGCCTGGCGTCTCGAAATACAGCTACAATCTGGTCGGCTACTACGAGAACGGCCGCCTCAGCGCGCGCTTGGCCTACAACTTCCGCAGCAAGTTCGTGAACGCCACCGGCTCGACCTTCGGCGACGGTAGCTACGCCCATTCGTACGGTCAGGTCGACTTCTCGGCCGGATACGACCTCACCAAGAGCATCAGCCTGACGCTGGACGGCCAGAACCTGACCGACAGCGCCCGGATCGACCAGAACGTCTACGGCTATGCCCGAGGCTACGAAAACGTAGGCCGACGGTTCACGGCCGGGGTGCGCGCCAAGTTCTAGCCTTCCCTAGACGGCGCTTGCGCCGGCGGGACCGGAAGCTTCCCCCCATCCGGTCCCGCCAAGCGCGATTCATCCATACATGAAATTGAAATTCAAATATGCTTGCCTCTGCGTGGCGCGCATGCGAACTGTTAGCGCTACCTTTTCATGCGGGCGGCAGGAGACACGAGCCTTGGAGACTAAGATCTTGACCTGCGCCGCCATCCAGAAGCGAGGTTCGTGCTGATGACCCGGATCACTGGCCTGCGGACGATCGACGTACGTTTCCCCACCAGCCGATCGCTGGACGGGTCGGACGCGATGAACCCCGATCCGGACTATTCGGCCGCCTATGTGGTGCTGGAGACCGATACGGCGGGGCTGGAGGGCCACGGCCTGACCTTCACCATCGGTCGCGGCAACGACCTGTGCGTGACGGCCATCGAAGCCATGCGCCACCTGGTGGTCGGCGTGGATCTGGCGTGGGTCAAGGAAGACCCCGCCCGCTTCTGGCGTCATCTGACCGGCGACAGCCAGCTGCGCTGGGTTGGTCCGGACAAGGGCGTCATGCACCTGGCCACGGGCGCCGTCGTCAATGCCGTCTGGGACCTGTGGGCCCGGGCCGAGGGCAAACCGGTCTGGGCGCTGGTGGCCGACATGTCGCCGGCCGAACTGGTGCGCGCCATCGACTTCCGCTACCTGACCGACTGCATCAAGCCCGACGAGGCGCTGGCGCTTATGGAGGCGCGGGCCCAGGGCAAGGCCGAGCGGCGCGAGCGGCTGCTGGCCGAAGGCTACCCCTGCTACACGACCTCGGCCGGCTGGCTCGGCTATGACGACGCCAAGCTGCGACGGCTGGCGCAGGAGGCGGTGGACGCCGGCTTCCGCCACATCAAGCTGAAGGTCGGCGCGGATCTGGAGGATGACATCCGCCGGGTGCGGGTCGCCCGCGAGGTGCTCGGCCCCGATCGCACCCTGATGATCGACGCCAACCAGGTGTGGGATGTCGAGCAGGCAATCGACTGGGTCAACGCCCTAGCCTTCGCCAAGCCCTGGTTCATCGAGGAGCCGACCAGCCCCGACGACGTCTACGGCCACGCCCGGATCAAGGCGGGCATCGGCGACATCAAGATCGCCACCGGCGAGATGTGCCAGAACCGCATCCTTTTCAAGCAGTTCATCATGAACCAGGCGATCGACGTCGTGCAGATCGACGCCTGCCGCCTCGGCGGGGTCAACGAGGTGCTCGCCGTCCTGCTGATGGCCGCCAAGTACGAGCTGCCGGTCTGCCCGCACGCGGGCGGGGTGGGGCTGTGCGAATACGTCCAGCACCTGGCGATGATCGACTATCTCTGCTTCGCCGGCACCCATGAGGGGCGGGTGATCGAATATGTCGACCATCTCCACGAGCATTTCGTCGACCCGTGCGTCATCCGCGACGCGGCCTACATGCCGCCGCAACGTCCTGGCTTCTCGATCGAGATGAAACCGGCGTCGCTGGCCCAGTACACGTTCGGCGCGGACGTTCAGCCGCGTCTCGCGTCGCGGGCCTGACGCTCAGACCCCACGCTTATCGTACGGGCTCGTTCGGAGGCTGCCTACGCCTCCGAACGAAGCGCCCTGGAGGGATCATGCGAAGCCTCGTCATCGTCGCCTTGCTCGTCGTCGCGCACCCGGCCCTGGCCGAGCGCAGGATCCTGGTGCGCAATCTGGCGCAGTACGAGAAGGCGCTGTCGACGGTCGCGCCGGGCGATACGATCGTGCTGGCCAACGGTGTCTGGCGTGATGCGCAGCTCGAGTTTCGCGGCCAGGGCCAGGCCGGCAAGCCCATCACCCTGACCGCCCAGACGCCGGGGCGCGTGGTGTTCTCGGGGCAGTCCAACCTGCGACTGGCCGGCAGTCATCTGGTCGTCTCGAACCTGGTGTTTCGCGATGGCTATTCGCCGACCGGAGAGGTCGTGTCCTTCCGCCGCGCGCCAGGTGACCACGCCGTCGACAGCCGGGTCACCGGCGTCGTGATCGACCGCTACAACAAGCCCTCCCGCGACAGCCTCGACCACTGGGTCGCGCTGTTTGGCGCGCGCAATCGCTTCGATCACGGTCACCTGGTCGGCAAGACCAACCTGGGGCCGACGCTGGTCGTGGTTCGCGAGCCGGTCGACGGCCTGCGCAACGACCATCGCATCGACCACAACTTCTTCGGACCGCGTCCCGATGTCGGCGGCAATGGCGGCGAAACCATCCGGATCGGCACCAGCGAATACGCCCACACCGTCTCGCACACGGTCGTCGACAACAACTGGTTCGAGCATTGCGACGGCGAGAACGAGATCGTCTCCAACAAGTCCGGCGGTAATATTCTTCGCAGCAACGTCTTCTTCGAGAGCCAGGGCGCCTTGGTCCTGCGCCACGGCGATGGCGGGCTGGTCGAAGGCAACGTCTTCCTGGGCAACGGCAAGCCGCGCACCGGCGGGATACGGGTGATCAATCGCGGCCAGACCGTGCGCGACAACTATATGGAGGGCCTGGCGGGCGAGGGCTTCGTCGGCGCCCTGAGCGTCATGTACGGCGTGCCCAACAGCCCGGCCATCCGCTATTCTCAGGTGGACGGCGCGATCATCGAGCACAACACCATCATTAACGCCCGCTCCATTGTCCTGGGCCTTGGCCTGGACAAGGAACGGACCGCGCCGCCGATCAACAGCCGGCTGGCGTCGAACCTGATCGTCAATCTGGACGGTTCGGATCCCATCCGCATCACCGGCGACGCCAGCGGCATTGCGCAGAGCAACAATCTTCGCGATCCGAAGACCGTCCTCAAGCGCCGCGCCAACGGCCAACTCCAGGCCGTGGACGGCGGCGACGTCGGCGCCAAAAGCATCGTCGTCGTCGAGCGCGCGGCGACCGGGGTGTCCTGGTACCCGAAGGGCCATTAGGGCGCTCTTCGACGGCCGGAATATCAAGAACGAGGTCCAAAAGGGCCACTTGGGGAGGGCGATCGCCTTGTATCGGATAGCTACGATTTCTGCCCTGATCCTGCTGGGCCTGAGCGGAGCCGCCCAGGCGGCCGAGGCTCCCGGCGCGGCTATCCCGGCCTACGACGTCACGGTCCGCGAGCGCATCCAGCCCCAGACCGAGCAACTGCTGATCAAGCTGGTCAAGGACGGCCG
>NZ_JBXARO010000005.1:0-497376 GCF_058808315.1 Caulobacter sp. GW821-FHT11E11 | reverse complement strand
GGTCTTCTACGAAACAGCCGCCTTCGGGCGGCTTTTTTCGTTTCTGGACTTCAGAATTCCCAACTCACCAGAACCGCCTGGCGTCCAGCAGGTCGCTCCTCATTCTGACGACCTTTCCGACGCCCGCGCGCCAGCGCGCGGCGCCAAACGGCGTTTGCGACGTTGACCTCCAGCAAGGCTGGAGGCTCACACATGCTGGACGACTTCATCGATGACCTGATTTCGCGGCTGATGACCGGTGCGGGGCTGGTCATGGCGGCGGCGATCGCGGCGGTGACGGGGGCGATGGCGGTGTTCGCGTTCCTGGCGCCGCATCTGGGGCGGGCTTGGGCCTATGTGGCGGTGACGGCCCTGGCCGGGGTCACGGTCGCGGTGTGGAGCCTGGCGCACAAGCAGCATCGCGCGCGCCATCGGCGGGCCTCGATCGAGCAGCGGATCGTGGATCTGATCCAGGCCCATCCCAGCGGCGCGTTCGTCGCGGGGCTGGCGGCGGGCGTGGCGGTCAAGGGCAAGCCGTGGGAGGCCCTGGCCATCCTCAAAGCCAAGCCGGGCAAGGCCTCGAAGGCCTAGCCGCAGGGCGCGGTCTCGCCGGTCGCCAGGTCGACGCGGAAGCACTGCTCGCGGCCGGTGTCGTCGTCGCGGACGATCACGGCCACGGTCTCGTCATTGTCCGCGTCGTGAGAGAAGTCCTCGAGATAGGCCAGGGCGGCCGCCTCGGGGCTGGGCTCGTCGACAGAGCGGCCATCGTGATGGCCGTGCAGGTGGCGGGCGCGGACGGTGAAGGGCATGCCTGATCTCTTTCGGGGGGCGGTCTCCTGCGGGAGGAAACGCGCCACGCTCTCATTGGATTCAGACGAGGTTGTATTCCGCCTTGGCGTAGGTCCCGATCAGGTCGACGCCGTAGACATTGTGGCTGACCTGGTCGGCGAACAGGGCGTCGGCCGACTTGGCGTAGACTCCGATGTCGGCCTTGGCGGCCTCGGCCATCAGCCAGCCGACCATGGCCGCCTTGGTCCCCTGGCCGTTCAGCCCGTCGCCGCCGTAGTAGGCAAAGTACTGGGCGCGGGTGATCGTCTGGCCGCCGAAGCTGAAAGTGGTGTCCAGCAGCTCGTGGACCTTGGCTGAGGTCGGGGCCGCGCCGAAGATCTTGGCGTAGGCGGCGCTGGTGGAGGCCTCCAGCGTGAGCCCGCCATAGGTCGTGGCGAAGCTGGCCGCGCCTTCGCCGACCTTTCCCAGATTGACCGCGAAATTGATGTAGCGGTTCTCGATGTTGAACGACTGGTAGTAGGCGCTGTTGAGGGTGTTGACGTTCTGGCCGTCGGGATTGACCAGATAGTCCATGCCCGCCGCCGTCGGCGTCTTGCCGGTGAAGAACTGGTAGGACAGCACCGCCACTTCGCTGGTCGAGATCGCCGTCTTGGTGACCAGGGTGATGGCGTCCGTATAGCTGGTCCCGCCGGCCATGGCCGTGGCGATGGTCTTGACCGTGGCGTCGCCGCCGGCCGAGAAGGCGGCGATGCGCAGTACGTTGGTGATGGCCGTGGCCACGCGGCTGTCGACGATCGAGACGGTGCGGTCCGAGAAGGCCAGGCTCTCGATGTTGATGATGCCGTCGGTCCCTTCGCCGGCGCTGCCGTTGTCCTTGATCTGCCAGCCGCCGTCGGCCTTGGCGCTGATGGCGTAGCTGCCGAACTTGCCGGCATAGACGGCGGTGTCGAAGCCGCGGCCGCCGTCGAGGGTGTCATTGCCCTGGCCGCCGACGATGCGGTTGGCGGCGGTGTTGCCGTTGATGATGTCGGCAGCCGTGCCGCCGACCGCGTTCTCGATGGTCGCGCCCATGGCGATGGTGACGTTGCCCGTCAGCCCGCCGACGCTGGAGAAGTAGCCCGCGCGCAGGTCGATGGTCTGGGCGACCTTGAAGCCCGAGAAGTCGAAGGTGTCGACGCCGCCGGCGTCCCAGGCGGCGAAGATCAGCTTGGCCGAGGACGAGGTCGCGCTGAACCAGTCGCGGCCGGCGTTCGAGTTGAAGCCATAGACCGTGTCGCCGGTGCGGGTGGTCATGTTGGCGCCGTAGGCCAGCTGGGCCGCGGCGATGTCGTCGAGCAGCGGCGAGGAGGCGTAGGTGCCGCCGAACGAACCGCCGGTGTTGGCCTCGCCGAAATAGGACATCACCGTGTACTGGCGGCTGTCCTCGTAATACTCGGCGTTGGCGGCGTAGCTGAGGGTGGTGTCGGCCTCGGCGTCATAGTCGGCCGGGTGGGCCAGACCGATGGCGTGGCCGATCTCGTGGACCAGCACCATGCCGCCATAGTTCGTGCCGGTGGGACTGGCGTTGTAGCCCAGGCTGGCGTTGATCCAGACGTCGCCGGAGATGCTGCCGGGCGAGGCGTTGCCGGGATAGTAGGCGAAGGCCGCCGCGCCGGACTGGCCGCTGCCGTAGTTGCTGAACAGGATCGAGGCGATGTTGCTGTAGGCGTCGGCGCCGGTTCCCGATCCGACCCGGGTGAACACGACATTGGCCACGTCCGACCAGGCGGCCAGCGCCTTCTCGGTCTGGACGATCTGGGCGGCGCTGAACTGCGAGAACGACGCGGTGTCGCTGGGCATCGAGCCGGGCGCGGTCTCACGGAACGCATAGGTGACGGTCGCGGCCTTCTGCAGGGCCGAGGACCAGCCAGGCTCGCCGCGGATCAGCTGCGAGGCGGCCTGGTCGACCGTCAGGCTGGGCTTGCCGGCCACGACGCCGGCCCGGGAGTCGGCGTTGACGAAGGCGTTCGGCTGCTCGCCGCCCGTGATCGCGCCCGACGTTCCCGAAGAAACATCCGTCGCCAGAGGGAAAGGTTCAATGCTCACGACGATACTCCACGCGACACTCGCAGGCAGTATGGTGAATGCCGATTTCTCCTGCAATCTCGGCTATTTGCGACAAGTGAGCGCAGTTCTCCAGCCAAGCTAAGCGTCGCCGGAGCATGGCGCCGGCCGCCACAATTTTCACATTCATGGCGCCGGTGTGGCGTTCGCGCCACACCTGTTTTCCGACATGGCGCGTTTGTCGTGCTGAGCCGGGCAAGTCGGGCCCGCGACATTTCGATTGAAGAGGGTACATCCATGAAGATGCGGTTGCTGGTCAGCGTCGCGGCGGTTGCGCTGAGCGCCGCCACGGGCGCCTTGGCCCAGAGCGCCACGAGCGGTTGGTATGTCGCGGCTGACGCCGGCTATCATGAGCCGGACTCGGTCAAGGCGACGTCCACGAACAACTATCAGTGGGATTTCTCGGCGGATAAGGACTGGGCCGCGTTTGGCCGCTTCGGCTATCGCTTCACGCCGAACTTCCGCATCGAAGGCGAGTACGGCTATCGTCCGGGCGACTTCAAGAGCGTCCGCGGCGTCGGCTCCAGCGCTGGCCAGCCGATCGGTCTCTGCACCGCCGGCGTCGGCCGCACCTCGGCTTCGCCGGCCTGCGGTGAGCCCAAGGGCAGCCTGAAGGCCACCACGGCGATGGCCAACTTCATCTACGACGTGGCCCCCGACTCCAGCATCAGCCCGTTCATCGGCGCCGGTGTCGGTACGGCCTGGGTGCACAACAAGGTCTATGGCCAGCTGTCGGGCGTCCCGGCCGGCGCCGCCATCTACCAGAACACCAGCTTCGACGACGTCGACCAGGCTTTCGCCATGCAGGGCATCCTGGGCGTGGCGTGGAACTTCTCGCCGAACTGGGCTCTGGACCTGACCGGCCGTTACCTGCGCACGTCCAAGCTGGACTGGGGTTCGGTGACGCAGAACGCCGGCCCGGCCGGTGGTTCGATCACGGACGTCGGCACCTTCTCGGGCCGCTACAAGGACACCTCGGTGACCCTGGGCCTGCGCTACACCTTCGGGTCGCCGCCGCCCCCCCCGCCGCCGCCGCCCCCGCCGCCTCCGCCCCCGCCGCCGCCGCCCGAGCCGCCGGCTCCCCCGCCGCCGCCTCCGGCTCCTCCGGCCTACGAGTCGCGTGAGTTCGTGGTCTACTTCCCGTTCGATCAGTACGTGCTGACGCCGGAAGCCCAGGCCGTGGTCCAACAGGCCGCTGAATACGCCAAGGCTGGCGGCGCTTCGAAGATCGTCGTGACGGGTCACACCGACACTTCGGGCTCGAACGCTTACAACCAGAAGCTCTCGGAACGTCGCGGCAAGGCCGTGGCCGATGGCCTGGTCAGCCAGGGCGTCGCCGCCACCGCGCTGTCGGTCGACTGGAAGGGCGAAAGCGCTCCGGCCGTCGCCACCGGTGATGGCGTCAAGGAACCGCTGAACCGCCGCTCGACGGTGTCGATCACGTTCTAAAAAACAAGAAGACTAAAATTGGTGGGGAAAGGGGTCGGCCTTCGGGTCGGCCCCTTTTTCTTTGGTCGCCATTCTTCCTTGGTTGGGGCCCACAACGAAAAGACGCTCCCGATGGGGCGTCGGGAGCGTCCGATCCGGCGGACCAAGAGGGCGGAGGGCCGCCGTCGCGCGGTCGGCATGAAGGGGCAGCCGGCCGTATTCTGGAAATGGAGTGGGACGCGGGAAAGGGGGACCGCTTCCGCGCTCCGATAACCGTGTTCGACTATACGCCCGTGCTCGTGTCAGGCGAGTCGAAACGGCGAGATTCAACCAGGTGCGACAAAATGCGCGGCAGCGGCGAGGGCAGGCCCAGCATCCGGGCGACCAGGTGCTCGGCCAGCAGTGGCACCAGGCAGAAGCCGCGCGAGCCCAGGCCGGTCAGGACCAGCAGGCCGTCGTCGGAGATCCCGGCCAGCGGCAGGCGATCCGGCGTCGTGGCGCGGATGGCGGCGCGGCCTTCGAAGGCATTGCCCGCCAGGGATTGCGCCAGGTCGGGTAGGCCCTTGGCCAAGGTTTCGAGGTTGCGGGCGTGGTCCTCGGGGCGGACGTCCGCAGCGGTCTCGCCGCGATCGTGGGTGGCGCCGAACAGCACGCCGCCCCGGGTAGGGATCGCATAGCCGCCGAACGCCGTGGGGGCGGGGGGCTGCGCGTCCGTCCAACTGGCTTGGCCGCGCACGGGCTTGAGGGGCAGGGGCGCGAGATCGGTCGAGGCGGCGCCGCCGGCCAGGGCCACGCGGTCGGCGCGCAGGATCAGGTCTCCGGCGGCGTCCAGGAGCCGCCAGCCGTCGCCGTCGCGCTCCAGCCGGGCCACGCGGCGGCGGACGATCTCGCCGGACCAGGCGGCGGTGACGACCGAGGGCTGGATGACGAGGCTGGTCGTCATCGCGAGGCCCACGTCCGTCACCTGCATCGCGCCGGGCTCGAACAGGTCCTGCTCGGCGACCTTGGCGAAGCGGACGGGGTCGCGGTCGGTGGTGGCCAGTTGCGTGACCTTATGGGCGATCACCGCGCCGGGTTCGGCGCCGTAGAGGCGAACGGCGCGGGCCAGGGCCTGGGCGTAGAGCGCCGCGCGAGGGCCGCCGCCGGCGTCCAGGGCGGGCGTGACCAGGGCGGCCGGGTTGCCCGAGGCGGCGACGCCGTCCGGGTCGTCGATGACGGTGACCGCGAGGTCTTCGGCGCGAGCGGCGCGGGCCAATGAGGCTCCAGCGATGCCGCCGCCGATGACGGCCAGGCTGGTCGGGCGCGGCGGGGTTTCGCGCTCGCCCGGCAGCCAGGCTTCCAACCGCTCGCGCTTGCGGCCAAAGCCGGGACGCTTGGCGATCTCGAAGCCGGCGGCCTGGAGGCCGCGCCGCACGGCCCCGGCCACGGTGAAGGTCGCCGCTTTCGCGCCCGGCGCGCTGCGGCTGGCGACGGCGGCCAGCACCTCCTCGCGCCACATGGCCGGGTTCAGGGCCGGGGAGAAGCCGTCCAGGAACCAGGCGTCGGCGGCGCCGTCCCAGGCCTCCAGCGCCTCGACCACATCCATGACCGCCAGGTCCAGCACGGCGTCGAAGCCAGGCAGGTCGACGCGGTGGAACCCTCGCGCCTTGCCCGGCCAGTGGTCCAACAGCACCTGGGCGGCGTCGCCCAGCTCGGGCCAGTGGGCCAGGATGCGGGCGGCCTCGTCGCGGTCCAGCGGATGGGCCTCGATCGAGAAGATGTGGAGCTTGCCGCCCTCGGGCTTCTCCCGCCGCCACAGGTCCAGCAGGGCGGCGATGTTCAGGCCCGAGCCGAAGCCCAGCTCGCCAACGACGGTGTTGCTGGAGAGCCGCTCGGGCAGCCCGCAGCCGACCAGGAACACCGCCCGCGTCTCGGCCAGACCGTCGACGCTGGAGAAATAGACGTCGCCGTACAGGCTCGACTGCGGCAGGCCGTCCTCGCGCCAGACGAGGGGGGAAGGGGCGGTGGGATCCATCAGGGTGCTAGAGCGCCGGCTCGCGCCCACCGTCAACGAAAAAGGGCCGCCCGAATGGGGCGGCCCTTTCCGATCTTCCGAAAGACGAGGCGCTTAGTGCGCCGCCTTCTTCTCTTCCGGCTTGGCGGCTTCGGCGGCCGGCGCCGAGGTCGCGCCCGTGGCCGCGGCGTCAGCGGCGGTCTGGGTCGCGGCGTCGGCCGGATCGGCAGGCGCGGCGGCGGCGTCAGCGGCGGCCTTGTTGGCGTCGGCGCTGGCCTGGTCCTGGGCCGAGGCGGCGTCGGTCACGGTGGAGGCGTCGGCGGCGGCGGCCTTGGCGGCGGCGTCTTCGGCGCCGTGGGCCTCTTCCTTCTTGCCGCAGGCGGCCAGCGACAGGGCCGAGATGGCCACGCCGGCGATCAGCAGTTTGCGAATGGTGCTCATGGGGTTCCCCTTACGTCGTTCGTTGACGGCAAAGGAATACCGGTTCGAAAGCGCGTGCAAGTTACGACGCGCTAACCTGCTACTCGTTGGGGATCTGCGACAGGGCTTCTTCCAGCTCGGCGAAGCTGGGCTGGGCGCTGCTGGGCACGTTGCCACGGCCGATCTCGACCGAGATCTGGGCGGCGTTGCCGTGCAGGTGGGCGACCAGGACGGCCTGGATGATTTTGTAGAACGAGTGGTCCTCGTCCAGCACCGAGCCCAGGCGTTGAGCCATCGGGCCGACCAGGCCATAGGCCATGAACACGCCCATGAACGTCCCGACCAGAGCGCCGCCGATCATGCCGCCCAGGACGGCCGGCGGTTCGGTGATCGAGCCCATGGTCTTGATGACGCCCAGCACGGCGGCGACGATACCCAGGGCGGGCAGGCCGTCCGACAGCATGGTCAGGGCGTGGGCGGCCTGGTGGGCCTCGTGGTGGTGCTTCTCGAGCTGCTTCTCCATCGCGTCCTCGACCTGGTGGGGATCCTCCAGGTTCATGGTCATCATCCGCAGGGTGTCGCAGATGAAGTCGACGGCGAAGTGGTCGTGGGAAATCTTGGGGTAGCGCGAGAAGATCGTGCTCTCGTGCGGCTTTTCGATGTGGGCTTCCAGGGCGATGACGCCCTTGGACTTCATCGTCTTGGTCAGCAGGAACAGCAGGGACAGCAGGTCGCGATAGTCCTGCGGCTTCCACTTGGGGCCGGCGAAGATCTTGCCGAAGCCGCCCATGGTCGCCTTGATGACGGTCATGGAGTTGGAGATCAGGAATGCGGCGACACCGGCGCCGCCGATGGCCATCAGTTCGTGCGGCGCGGCGTGAATGATCACGTCCATCTTGCCGCCCGAGATGATGTAGCTGCCGAACACCAGGCCGAAGAGCAGCACGATGCCGATGATCTGGAACATGTGGTGACCCGACCCCTAGAATGACGGCGCATCATCTCGGTTAATGATTAATCCAACGTTCTCACGCGGCCCGGGCCTGGCGATGTGACCTGCGACACATTGCGTGTGAAGCTTGCGGGGTCTAACGATCGTTTGATGAGTGGGGAGATAAAGCCAGCGTCGGAACACCGGCGCGCATTCGCCATCCTCTTCGGCGTGTCGGTCGCGACCGCCCTGGGGAATACCGGCATGCTGTCGGTGCTGCCGGCGATCGGTCGCCAGATCGGCATTCCCGACGCCCTGGTGGCGGGGATCTTCTCGCTGTCGGCGGTGCTGTGGGCCGTGACCTCGCCGATCTGGGCGAGGCAATCGGACCTCAGGGGCCGCAAGCCGCTGATCCTGCTGGGCCTGGCGGGCTTCTCCATCTCGATGCTGCTGTGCGCCCTGGTGGTCTCGGCCGGCCTGCACCACCTGGCGCCGCCGATGGTGATCTTCGTGCTGTTCCTGCTGTGCCGGGCGCTGTTCGGCGGCTTCGGCTCGGCGGCCAATCCGGCGACCCAGGCCTATATGGCCGAGCGCACCACCCGCGAGGAGCGCACCCAGACCATGGCCACCCTGGCCGGGGCGTTCGGCCTGGGCACCGTGGTCGGGCCGCTGCTGGCCCCGCTGTTCGTGCTGCCCGTCGTCGGCCTGGCCGGGCCGATGTTCGCCTTCGCGATCGTGGCCGCGGCGATGATGCTCGTCGTCCATCGCGGCCTGCCCGAGACCTTCAAGCCCGGCCGCGGCGAGACCCCGCCGCGCCACCGCCGGTTCGGCCTGCCCTGGCGCGGCGAGGGCGCGGCGCTATGGAAGGACCCACGTCTGAAGCCCTTCCTGATCTTCGGCTTCCTGGTCGCCTCGTGCCAGACGGCCCAAACCCAGACCCTGGGCTTCCTCATCATCGACAAGCTGGGCCTGGAGCCGGTCAAGGCCCAGGGCTTCATCACCCTGGCCATGGCCGCCGGCGCGGTGGCGGGCCTGCTGGCCCAGTGGGGCCTGATCCGCATGTTCCAGATGGGCCCGCGCGAGCTGATGCGCTGGGGCGTCGGCTGCGCGGCCCTGGGCAACATCATCGTCGCCTTCGCCCCGGACTACGCCGCCGTCGCCATCGGCTACGCCATCGCCAGCCTGGGCTACGGCTTTGCGCGGCCCGGCTTCACGGCGGGAGCCTCGCTGTCGGTCGACGCCAAGGACCAGGCCGGCGCGGCCGGGGCCATCGCCGCGATCAACGGCCTCAATGTCGTGGTCGCCCCGCTGTTCGTGCTGCTCTACGAGAAGATCGGCTGGGGCCCGTTCGTTCTGAACGCCGTGATCCTGGCGGCCCTGCTCGGCTACGCCCTGCGTCAGGCCGTGCTGAGCGCGATCGACAAGGGCGGCGCGCGGGAAGAGGCGACGATCGCGGGGCTTGAGCGGACGGACGAGGGCGGGGTCTAGTCGACCATCCGCTCCAGCGCCCGCCGGTCCTTCAGCACCACGTGCCGCACCGTCGGCAACGCGATCAACCCCTCGTCCTGCAAGGCCGTCAGCGTCCGCGACACCGTCTCGATCGTCAGGCCCAGATAGTCGGCCATGTCCTGGCGGCCCATCGGTACGTCCAGTTCGGCGGCAGCGTGGGTGCGTTCGGCGATGTCGAGCAGCAGGCCCACGACCCGCTCCTGGGCCGAACGGCGGCCCAGCATCAGCACGTGGTCCTGGCTGCGCTGCAGGCCCTCGGCGGTCAGGCGGAACAGGGCCCGGGCCGCGTCGCCGCGCCGGGCGGCCAGCTCGCTCAGCGCCCCGCGGCGGATCATGCGGATGCTGGCCTCTGTCATGGCCTCGGCCGTGACCCGGTGGGCCTCGCCCATCTCCAGGCCGAAATAGTCGCCGGCGAAGTGGAACTCGTCGATCTGCCGGCGGCCGTCGCGCAGGATGCGGTAGGTGCGCACCGCGCCCGACACCACCTGGTAGACATGGGCGGCGGTCTCGCCCTCGCCGAAAATCTCCGCGTCGCGGGTGAAGTGCGGGCAGGCGCCGGGGATGGCCAGGACCGGATCCAGGGCGATGGGTGTGGCGTCGTCGATGCGGAGCGGAGACAGCATGGAAAGACCCTTCTGTTGCTAAGGTCTTTGCGCCTTTTCCGTCTCTGCGAACATTCGGGAGCCGCGCCTAAGGAAACCCCCTTACGCGGGGATGCGGGTGAGGCGTGTTTGAGCCGGATCAAGGGTTTCGGCGCGCGGGCCGCGCAAGATGTCAAAATGCCCAACCGCCCCCTGATCCTGCTTCTCGTCGCCGACGAGCCCCTGCGCGAGGCGCTGCGCTTTTCGCTGGAGACCGAGGGCTACAGAGTGGCCACGCGACCCGATGGGCGCCCCGTGGCGGCGGTGGTCATCGACGACGGCGGCGAGGCGTGGGACGGACCCGTCGAGGGCCTGCCGACCATCATCCTGACCGGCGACGCCGAACGTCTGCTGCGGCGCGGCGTGCGCGGCGTGTCGGTGGTGGAGAAGCCGCTGCTGGGCGATGCGCTGAGCGAGCGGCTTAGTGAGGTCCTCGGCCGCGCCTAGCCCGCGCGTGCCGACAACGTCATCCGCACCAGGGCCGCCAGGTTGTCGGCCTGCATCTTGGTCATCAGCTTGGCGCGATAGATCTCGACCGTCCGGGGGCTGATCCCCAGCTCCCGCGCGATCACCTTGTTCGCATGCCCCGCCACCACCCCGTCCAGCACCTGGCGTTCGCGTTCGGACAGGGTCTCCAGGCGATGCAGGATGGCGGCCTGGTCGTCGGTGACGGGCGAGGCCTCCGCGGCCTTGATGGCGCGTTCCAGGGCGTCCAGCATGCGCGCTTCCGAGAACGGCTTCTCGATGAAGTCGATGACGCCCGAGCGCATGGCCTCGACCGCCATCGGGATGTCGCCGTGGCCGGTGATCATGATGATCGGCATGCGGATCTTCAGCGCCGCCAGCCGGGCGACCAGCTCCTGGCCGCTCATCTCGGGCATGCGGACGTCGGTGATGATCACACCCGGCCGGGCGCCGGGCAGGGCCTCCAGGAAGGCCGGCGCGCTGGCATAGGCCACGACCTCGAAGTCGGCCGACTCCAGCAGGAAGGCCAGGGACTCGCGGGCGCTTTCGTCGTCATCGACCACGTGCACGACGGCTGAGTCAGTCATCGGCGATATCCTTCTGATGATCTGCGGGCGGCAGGGTGAAGCGGAACAGCGCCCCGCCGTCGGGATTGGCCTCGGCCCAGATGCGGCCGCCATGGGCCTCGATGATCGAGCGCGAGATCGACAGGCCCACGCCCATGCCCTGCGGCTTGGTGGTCATGAACGGCTGGAACAGGCGCTCGCGCACCTCGTCGGCGATGCCCGGACCGGTGTCGGCGACGCTGACCCGCGACCAGCCTTCCTCGGTGACGTCGGTGGTGATCAGCAGACCACGGCGACGGCTGCTCTGGTCCTGCATGGCGTCGATGCCGTTGCGGATCAGGTTCAGCAGCACCTGCTGCACCTGGACCCGGTCGGCATAGACCGCGTCGGCGGCCGGATCCAGCGACAGGCGCACGTCGACCTGGCGGTCCTTCTCGCCGATCAGAGCCAGGGCCGAAGCCTCCTCGATCAGCTTGGACAGGCTCTCGGTCGCGCGCTCGCTGGCCCCCCGGCGGACGAAGTCGCGCATGCGGTGGATGACCTCGCCGGCCCGCAGCGCCTGGTTGGCGGCCTTGTCGATGGCGTCGCGCACCTTGCCCTGGTCGGCCTCGCGCCCCCGGTCGATCAGGCGGCGCGATCCGGTCAGCAGGTTGGCGATGGCCGACAGCGGCTGGTTCAGCTCGTGGGCCAGGGTCGAGGCCATCTCGCCCATGGCCGTCAGGCGCGAGACGTGGACCAGCTCGTTCTGCAGCTCCTGCAGGCGGGTCTCGGTCTCCTGCGTCTCGGTCAGGTCGCGGATGAAGCCGGTGTAGGAGGGCACCGGCCCCTTGGTCTCGCCGACCGCCAGCTCCATGGGGAAGGTCGAGCCGTCCTTGCGCTGGCCGACCACGACGCGGCCGGCGCCGATGATCCGTTTCTCGCCGGTGCGGTGGTAGCGCTGGATGTAGCTGTCGTGGGCGGCCGCATTGGGCTCGGGCATCAGCAGGTTGACGTTCCGGCCCAGCACCTCGGACGCCTTCCAGCCGAACATCCGCTCGGCGGCGGGGCTGAACGAGGTCATAATCCCGGCGCGGTCGATGACCACCACGCCGTCGGGTACGGTGTCGAGGATCGAGCGCAGGTGGTCGTTGACCGCCGCCGCCCGTCGCCGCGCGGCGTGGAACCAGCCGCCGCCCACGGCCATGCCGAAGCCCACCGACAGGAAGATCGCCGCCGACAGGCCGCTGACCATGTCGAACGGGATGTGCCGCGTCACCCACCACACCGTGCCCCAGGCGAAGGTGGTGGCGAAGACGCCGGGGCCGAGGCCTCCCAGCGCGGCGCTGACCAGCACGGCCGGCACGAACAGCAGGAACGACGACGGGGCGGTGAAGGCCTCGGGCAGGTACAGGCGCGCGACCGCCGTCGCCATCACCGCCGCGAAGGCGGCCAGGTAGGCGGTCGGGTGCGGATCGCTGAACAGGGTCGAGGACAGGCCCCGGGCCGGCTTCATGAGTGCTCCAAGTCTCGAGCCCTTATAGCCGCGCGGCTTTGAGCCAGGTCAAGGACGGGCCACTGCGTAGGTCGGATGGTCTTCCCGCCAATCAAAGGGAGATTTCGATGTCGGGCGGGCAAATGGCGTATCTGGGTCTGGTGATCGCGGCGTTCAGCGCGTTCGCCGTGGTGTTGCTGGTGACCTACATCCGCGTGAACATGAAGTAGGAGAACGCTCTCCTTCAGAGCAACAAGGCTTGTCATCCCGGGCGGCGCAGCCGACCTGGGACGACAAGCCTTGTTGCGCTTTGCGTCTACGGGCGCTTCATCTCCACCCGCCGCCCACACACCGCCGCGGGCGCCGCGCGGTGGCTGATCAGCACCAGGCCTTGGCCGGTGCGGGCCAGTCGCTGCTCCAGCCGTTCCACCACAAGCGCTTCGGTCACCGCGTCCAGGCCCTCGGTCGGCTCGTCCAGCAGCAGCCACGGGGCGTCGCGCAGATAGGCGCGGGCCAGGGCCAGCCGCCGGCGCTCGCCGCCCGACAGCCGCTCGCCGTCGTCGCCGAGATAGGCGGCCAGGCCCTGCGGCGCGGCGCGGATGCGGTCGGCCAGGGCGGCGTCTTCCAGCACTTCCCACAGCTGATCGTCGGTCGCCTTGGGCGCGGCGATGCGGAGGTTCTCGCGCACCGTGCCGGCGATCAGGCCGGCGTCCTGCGGCAGCCAGGCGAAGGCGGCGCGGGGCAGGGTGGTCTCGCCTCGGAGCCCCAGCAGGGTCTCGATGGCGGTGGTCTTGCCACAGCCGGAGGGGCCGACGATGGCCAGGCGTTCGCCGGGGTTCAGGGTCTCGCCCAGGATCGTAAGGGTCGGGACGCCTTCCAGCTTCGGCGAGGGCTGTGGCTGGTGACGTAGGATCGTGTCCAGCCGCTCGCGCGCTTCCCGCGCCGCGCCGTCCTGGTCGAAGGCGTGGGCGAGGCCGGCCAGGGCGTCGACGCCCATGGCTGCGGCGAGACCGGCCAGCGCCGCGAGCGCGGGACCCGTTGGCGCGGCGGTCGCGATGGCGGCGGCGACAGCGCCGCCGAGGATCACCGCCTGGCTGGCGACGATCATGCCCTGGGCGCGGGCGGCGGCCAGGCGGACGCCGTCCAGCTCTGCGGCCTTGGCGTTCAGGGTCTCACCGGCCCAGGCCTCCAGGCCGTAGGCGCGCAGCTCGGCGGAAGCGGCGACCAGGGCGGCGGCAGTCTCCTTCAGCGCTCCGACCTTGGCCTGGATGGCGGCGCGGGCCGGGGTCGAAAAGCGTTTGGCCAGGGCGCGGGCGGCCAGGATCGCCGCCAGGGCCGCGACCAGGATCACGACGGCCGGTGCGACGCCGGCCAACGCGGCGAGGGCGATAGCCGACGCCAGGCCCGCCACTGCGCTCCAGGGTGCGGAGAGCCGGACGAAGCGGGTCTCGATCGCGTCGACATCCTGCACCAGCCGGGCGGAGGCCTCGCCGCGTGACAGGCCCAGGGCCTCCGAGGGCGGCGCGGCGGCGAGGCTCGCGAACACCGCCGGACGGATGGCGGCCAGGGCGCGCAGGGCGGCGGTGTGTCCCGACAGCCGCTCGCCATACCGCGCGGCGGTGCGGCCTATGGCCAGCAGGCGGATCAGGGCGCTGGGGATCAGCACGTTGAACGTATGGGCTACAGCCAGCCCCGCCGCGCCGGCGAGGGCGCTGGCGACGATGAACCACCCCGACAGGCCCATCAGCACCGTCGACGCCGCGCCTAGAACGACCGCGCTGGCGATGGCCAGCTGCAGGGCGCCGGCGCGTTCGCGCTTCTGGGCGCGGATCAGGTGGTCGAGCGGGCTCACAGCCGCACCACCTGGTCGGCGAGGGCGGCCACGGCTTCCGAGTGCGTCGCGATGAGGGTCGTGCGGCCCTTGGCGGCTTCGCGGATGGCGTCCAGCAGGGCGGCCTCGGACGCTGCGTCCAGGTTCGCGGTCGGTTCGTCCAGCAGCAGGATCGGGGCGGGTTTGAGCAGGGCGCGGGCCAGGGAGAGGCGTCGCCGCTCGCCGCCGGAGAGGCCGCTGCCGCGCTCGTCGAGCACGAAGTCCAGGCCGCCAGGGCGGTCGAGGATCAGGTCGACGGCCTTCGCGGCGGCTTCGATCTCGGCGCGGCTGGCGTCGCGTCTGGCCAGGGCAATGTTGTCGGCGATCGAGGCGGGCAGGATCAGCGGCGACTGGCCGGCCCAGGCGATGTCGCCTTCCGCCTCGATGCGGCCGGCCGTGAGCGGCGCCAGATCCAGCAGTAGGTTCAGCAGCGAGCTCTTGCCCGCGCCGCTGGGGCCGACCAGGGCGGTGATGGTCCCGGCCTCGGCGACCAGCGAGAAGGTCTCCAGCGCCGGCGCGTCGGCGTCGGGATAGCGGACCGTGACGTTCTCGAACCGGATGGTCGGGGCCTTGGCTAGCACCGCCGCAACCGGACGAGGTTCGGGCGCCACGAAGGTCGACAGGCTGGCGCTCGCCGCCTCCGCCGCTTGGCGATCGTGATAGGCGGCGGCCAGGCGGCGCATCGGGGCGTAGACCTCGGGGGCCAGGGCCAGGACGAAGAAGGCGCGCTTCAGGTCCAGGGTCTCAGGGACCGGGAAGGGCAGCAGGCGCAGCAGGTTGAAGCCGCAATAGACCGCCACCAGCGCCACCGACAGGGCCGCGAAGAACTCCAGCGCCGCCGACGAGATGAAGGCCACGCGCAGCACGCGGATGGTGCGCTCGGCCAGCTCGGACGCCGAGCGCTTCAGGGCCGCCGTGGTCGTCCCTTCGGCCTGGAAGGCCAGCACCACGGGCAGGGCGCGGACGCGGTCGAGGAACAGGCCGCTCAATCGCTCCAGGGCCAGGAACTGGGCGCGGCTCTCGGCCGCCGCGGCCGTGCCGGCCAGGACCATGGCGGCGATAAAGGGGATCAGGGTCGCCAGCAGGATACCGGCGCAGATCGGACTGGCGAACGCGGCGACGGCGATCATCAGCAGCGGCAGGGCGGCGGCCGACAGACGAGCGGGCAAGAAGCGCGCGAAGAGCCCGTCCAGGGCCTCGACGCCTTCGACCAGCGCGGTGGTCGCCTCGCCGGCCGGGCGACGCGGGCCCCCAGACGTGTTTTTGGCGAAGATCGAGCGGGCGAGCTCGGCGCGAACGCCCGCCTTGCCCTCGGCCGCGGCCAGGGCTCCGGCGACGCCGGCGAGGTTGGCCAGCACGCCGCGAATCGCCATGGCGGTGACCATCAGGGCCAGCCACGGGGTGAGCGGAGCCTTCCGGACGATGGCGTCGATCCCGAACGCCAGCCCCGCCGCGAAGGCGATCGCGGCCAGGCCGTCCAACAACGGAAGCAGCCGCGCGCGTCGCCCAGCCGGGGTCGCGACGCGGCTTATCCCCGCCAACCAGCCCTTGCCCACCGAGATATGATCAATCTGTACTATGCGGGCGCCCATGGGTTGAGTGTAGGGTCGGTTCATCCGGAAGCCTTGATCCCGATCAAGGACCGGGCGGTCGCGACGGTCTAGGAGCTTTGGCTCTCGAACGGCGTGATCTTCGGCCGTTCGTCTCGGAGCTGTCCATGGACCCCGCCGTCATCGACCTGTCGCGCCTCCAGTTCGCGCTGACCGCCCTGTACCACTTCCTGTTCGTTCCGCTCACCATCGGGCTCAGCTTCATGCTGGTCATCATGGAGAGCGTCTATGTGATGACCAAGCGGCCGATCTGGCGAACCGTCACGCGTTTCTGGGGCGTGCTGTTCGGGATCAACTTCGCCCTGGGCGTCGCCACCGGCATCACCATGGAGTTCCAGTTCGGCATGAACTGGTCCTACTACTCGCACTATGTCGGCGACATCTTCGGCGCCCCGCTGGCAATCGAAGGGCTGATGGCCTTCTTCCTGGAGGCCACCTTCGTCGGGCTGATGTTCTTCGGCTGGGACAAGCTTTCCCGCGTCAGCCACCTGTTCGTGACCTTCATGGTCGCCCTGGGCACCAACCTGTCGGCGCTTTGGATCCTGGTCGCCAACGGCTGGATGCAGAACCCGATCGGGGCGGCCTTCAACCCCGACACCATGCGCATGGAGGTCTCCAGCTTCCGCGACGTGCTGTTCAACCCCGTCGCTCAGGCCAAGTTCGTGCATACGGTCAGCGCCGGTTATGTGATCGCCTCGGTGTTCGTGCTGGGCGTCTCGGCCTGGTACCTGCTCAAGGGCAAGCACATCGGCGTGGCCAAGCGGTCGATGACCGTGGCCGCCGCCTTCGGCCTGGCGTCCTCGTTGTCGGTCGTCGTGCTGGGCGACGAGAGCGGCTACGCCCTGACCGACAACCAGAAAATGAAGCTCGCGGCCCTGGAAGCCATGTGGGAGACGGAAGCGGCTCCGGCCGGCCTTACCGCCTTCGGCATCCCGGACCTCAAGGAACGCAAGACCCACGCCGAGATCAAGATCCCCTATGTCCTGGGCCTGATCGCCACCCGCAGCTTCGACAAGCCGGTGGAGGGCATCTTCTCGCTGGTCGCCAAGGCCGAGGACCGCATCGAGAGCGGCGTCATCGCCTACGGCGCGGTCGAAGCCCTGAAGGTCAATCCCAACGACGTCGCCGCCCGCGCCACCTTCGAACAGCACCGCCGCGACCTGGGCTACGCCCTGCTGCTCAAGCGCTATGTCGCCGATCCGCGCCAGGCGAGCCCTGAGCTGATCAAGACGACCGCCTGGGACGCTGTGCCCAATGTGCCGGTGATGTTCTGGAGCTTCCGGATCATGGCCGGGATCGGGGTGCTGATGATCGCGATGTTCGCCACCGCCTTCGTGCTGGTGACGATGCGCAAGCACGACACCAAGTGGTTCCTCTGGATCGCCGTGCTGGCCCTGCCGCTGCCGTGGATCTCCACCGAGCTGGGCTGGGTGCTGGCCGAGGTGGGGCGTCAGCCCTGGGCGGTGGACGGCGTGCTGCCGACCTTCCTGTCGGCCTCCAGCCTGACCGTCCCGCAGCTGCTGACCAGCATCGCGGTGTTCACCCTGCTGTACGGCGCGCTGGCCGTGGTCGAGGTCGGCCTGATCCTGCGCGCCATCAAGAAAGGCCCGTTCGCTCAGCATGACCCCGTCCCCGACGGCGAGCCCGCTGAGCCCGAACCGGCCGTGGCCTAAAGGAGCGCTGAGTCATGGAACTCCCAATCGACTACGCCACCCTTCGCGTCATCTGGTGGGCCCTGGTGGGCATCCTCCTGATCGGCTTCGCCCTCACCGACGGCTTCGACATGGGCGTGGGGGCTCTGTTGCCCTTCGTCGCCAAGGACGACGCCGAGCGGCGCATGGTGATCAACACCGTCGGGGCCACCTGGGAAGGCAACCAGGTGTGGTTCATCCTGGGCGGCGGCGCGATCTTCGCGGCCTGGCCGTTCGTCTACGCCATCAGCTTCTCGGGCTTCTACCTGGCCATGTTCGTCGTGCTGGCCGCGATGATCCTGCGGCCGGTCAGCTTCAAGTACCGGTCCAAGCGGCCGGACCCGCGCTGGCGGTCGTTCTGGGACTGGGGCCTGTTCATCGGCGGCTTCGTGCCGGTGCTGGTATTCGGCGTGGCCATGGGCAACGTGCTGCAAGGCGCGCCCTTCCGCCTGGATAGCGACCTGCGGGCCTTCTACGAGGGCGCCTTCATCGGCCTGTTCTCGCCGTTCGCCCTGCTGTGCGGCCTGCTGTCGGTGTCGATGCTGGTGCTGCACGGCGCGGCCTGGCTGACCGTCAAGGCCGAGGAAGGTCCGGTCACCGAACGCGCCCGCCGCATTGGCGAGATCGCCGGCCTGGCCAGCATCGTGCTGTTCGCGGCCGGGGGCTTCTGGGTGGCGTTCGGCGGCATGGGCTTCCGGATCGAAGGCCTGGCCGACGCGGCCGGTCCCTCGAACCCGCTGCGCGGCGCGGCCGCCGTGCGGGCCCCGGGCGCGTGGCTGGACAACTACGGCCGTCACGGCTGGATGATCATCGCCCCGGTGCTGGGCTTCGCCGGTGCGGCCCTGGCGCTCTACGGCATGCGGTTCAACAAGGCCTGGGCGGCGTTCGGCGGCTCTTCGGCCTCGGCGGTCGGCATCGTCGCCACCGTGGGCCTGTCGATGTTCCCGTTCATCCTGCCGAGCAGCTACGACCCGCGCTCGAGCCTGACGGTGTGGAACGCTTCGTCCACGCACCTGACGCTGTTCGTGATGATGATCGTCACGGCGGTCTTCCTGCCGCTGATCCTGCTGTACACGGCGTGGGTCTACAAAGTCCTGTGGGGCCGCAGCACCACCGGCGCCCTCGCCACCAACCCCGACCTGTACTGAGGAGAACGACCCATGTGGTACTTCACCTGGATCCTGGGCCTGGGCCTCGCCGTCGGCTTCGGCGTGCTGAACGGCATCTGGTACGAGTTCAACCTGTCGGACGAGGGCGACGAGGGGCTGGACGCGCCCTGACTCAAATCGAGGGGGCGCGACATTGCACCGCGCCCCTTCGAGCTCAGCCTTAACGGTTGTTAAAGGCGCTTCGGGCTCTTCTGGCATCCAGCCACGGGAGCGCGCCGAACGCGCCGCTCCGGGCAAGTCATCGACCGGGGACTACGACCATGACCGACAACACCGCGCCCGCGCTGGAACTGATCTCGTTCTGCATCGGCGAGCAGGAATTCTGCATCGACGTGAAGACGGTCCGCGAAATCCGCGGCTGGACCCCGGCCACCCCGATCCCGCACGCGCCGGCCTACATGCGCGGCGTCATCAACCTGCGGGGCGCGATCATGCCGGTCATCGACCTGCGCAACCGCCTGGGCCTGGGCGTCACCATCCCCGAGACCCGCCACGTTATCGTGGTCGTCGAGTGCCAGGACCGCCTGGCCGGCATCCTGGTCGACGCCGTGTCGGAAACCTTCACCGTGCCGCGCGACAGCCTGCAGCCGGCCCCGGACGTCGGCGTGGAAGAGCTGCGCTACATCCAGGCCATCATCTCGATGGAAAACCGTCTGATCACCTATCTGCGCATGGACGACGTGTTCCCGACCGTGATCCGCGAAGCGGCCTAAGGCCTCTTCTCTCCGAACAAAAGAAAAGCCGCCGAGGGTGACCTCGGCGGCTTTTCTCTGTGTGGTGTCCGAAGATCAGCCCTTGCGGACGATCCGGGCCGCGGCGGCGTGGAAGCCGGCTTCGGCGGCGGCCAGGTCGGCCACGGCGCCGTGGCGGTCGCGGGCCACGCCCATGTTACTGGCGGCGTAGCCTTCCGAGACCTTGCGGGCCTCCTGGGCGCGCAGGGCGGCGTTGGAGGCGGCGGTCTCGTGCCAGGTCGCCAGGCTCTCGGGCGTGACCTCGGCGTCGGCGTCCGGATGCGGCGCGACTTCACCGAAGCCGATGGCCACGAAGCCGTGGATGACGCCGCCATAGTCCTCTTCCGACAGCAGGAAGGTGATCTGACGCTCTTCGGCCTGGCCGGTATAGGCGTCGTCTTCCGGGTCGAACTCGCGCAGCACCAGGATGTCGCCGACCTTGAACTCGCGGTCGTTGCGGCGGATCTCGAAGCGCTTCTGGCCCGAGCGCACGGCGGCGAAGTACTTGGGCCAGGTCTTGAGTTCGTGGCGGTTCATGGCGGGCGGACTTTTCTAGACGGAACGGGAAGGCGGGGGTTCTGGCGATCGAACCCTAGCTTGAGGTTAATGGCGATCGAAAGGCTGTGGATGGCTCCACGGCCGCGTTTCTACTCGTCGATGCACAGCCGCACGATTTCCGCGCGCAGCTCCGGCATGCCCAGGCCCTTCTCCGAAGAGGTGGCCAGCACGCGCGGGAAGGCGGCGGCGCGCTTGGAGATGGCTTTCAGCGTCTCGGCCACGACCTTGTCGACTTCGTGCGGCTTGATCTTGTCGGCCTTGGTCAGGACGATCTGGTACGAGACCGCCGCCGTATCCAGGGCGTCCAGCGCCTCCAGGTCGACCTTCTTGAGGCCGTGGCGGGCGTCGATCAGGACATAGACGCGCTTCAGGTTCGGCCGGCCACGCAGATAGGCCCGGCCCAGATCCTGGAACTTGTCGGCGATCGAGCGCGAGACGCGCGCGAAGCCGTAGCCGGGCAGGTCGACCAGGCGCACCTGCTCGGCCAGCAGGAAGAAGTTGATCTCCCGCGTGCGGCCCGGCTCGTTCGAGGCGCGGGCCAGGTACTTCTGCCCCACCAGCCCGTTGATCAGGCTGGACTTGCCGACGTTGGAGCGGCCCGCGAAGGCCACTTCCGGCAGGTCGGGCGCGGGCATGGTGTCCATGCGCACCGCGCCCATCATGAACGAGACGGGCTGGGCGAAGAAAACCCGCGCCGTCTCGATCTGCTCTTCCGTGAACTCGGACTTGTCCGAGAAGTCGGGCTGGATGGTGGGTTCGTCGGTCATCAGGTCGCGCTAGCGGGCTTGCCCTGCAGGCGAGCGATGATCTTGTCGATCGGGTTCTCGACCTGGTAGCGGCGCATGATGATGTACTGCTGGATGATGGTCAGGACGTTGCTCCAGCACCAGTAGATCACCAGGCCCACCGCGAACTGCGACAGGGTGAAGGTGAAGATGATCGGGAACAGCTGGAAGATGCGCTGCTGGATGGGGTCGCCGGCCGGCGGGTTCATCGCCGTCGTCAGCCACATGGTGAAGCCGTACAGCAGCGGCCAGACGCCGATGTGCAGGGTGGTGCCCAGGAAGGCGCCGATCAGCGGGGCCGTCGCCGGATCCCAGGGGATCGCGCCGAACAGGTTGAAGATCGTCGTCGGATCGCGCGACGACAGGTCGTGGATCCAGCCGAAGAACGGCGCGTGGCGCATTTCGATGGTGACGGTCAGCACCTTGTACAGCGAGTAGAAGACCGGGATCTGCACCAGCATGGGCAGGCAGCCCATCATCGGGTTGATCTTTTCCTTGGCGTACAGCTGCATCATTTCCTGCTGCTGTTTCGCCGGGTCGTCCTTGTGCTTGGCCTTGAGCTTCTCGACCTCGGGCTGGATCTTCTTGATCTTGGCCATGCTCTCATAGCTCTTGTCCGCCATCGGATAGAGGACGAGCTTGAGCGCGACGGTCAGCAGCATGATGGCCAGGCCGAAGTTGCCGACCAGCTTGTAGAAGATCTCCAGCACGTTGAAGATCGGACGGGTGAACATGGAGAACATGCCCCAGTCCACGGCCCAGTCGAAGCGCGGGATCTCGGCCTTGCGGCTGTCCCAGAACTTCCACCACTCGGGCGCCTTGCCATCGTACTCGTACTTGCGCAGCAGCGGCACGGTCTTGGCGCCGGCGAACAGGCGGGTCTTCTGGACCAGGGTCGCGCCCGGGTTCAGGGCCTGGGTCGGGCCGACGATGTTGACGTCATAGACGTCGGTGCCGCCGACATTGGTCATGCGGTACTGGGCCTTGATGGTCTGGTCCTGGCTCGGGACCAGGGCCGCCAGCCAGTACTTGTCGGTGATGCCGGCCCAGCCGCCGACCGAGTCGAAGGTCGTGAGCGGCTTGTCCTTCTTCCACTTGCCGTACTTGTTCAGCTCCAGCTTCTGGTCCTTGCCCGAGCCCAGCACGCCGATGGCGCCTTCGTGGACGATCTGGGTCTTGCCCAGGTGGTCGGTGATGCCCTGGCGCTGGACGGTGGCGTAGGGGGCCAGCTGGAAGGCGGCCGTGCCGTTATTCTTGACGCTGTCGGTGACGGTGAACATCGCCTGGTCGTCGACGGCGATGACGCGGGTGAAGGTCAGGCCCTGGCCGTTGTCGAACGTCAGGGTGACGGGCGTGGTCGGACGCAGCACCTGGCCCGGCGCGGCGGTCCAGACGGTGCGGCTGTCGGGCAGGCCCGGCAGGTTGGCGCCAGCCCAGCCGAAATCGGCGAACCAGGCGTGCTCAGCGCCCTCGGGGCGAAAGAGCTCGACCGGCGGCGAGTTCTTGTCGGTGGTCTCGGCGTACTTGCGCAGGAACAGGTCGTCGATGCGGCCGCCCTTCAGGGCGATCGAGCCCGACAGGGCCGGGGTGTCGACGACGAGGCGCGGGCTGGCGGCCTTGGCCGCGTCGCGCGACAGGCGCAGCGGAGCGGGGTTGCCGTTGGCGTCCAGCGTCACGCCCGGCTGCGTCGCCACCTGGGCGGCCACGACCTTCTTGGCGCGCGCCTCGGCCTCGGCCTTGCGCTGTTGCGGACCCAGGACGAAGAACTGGTACCCGATCAGGATCGCGAACGCGCTGACGATGAACATCAGCGTGTTTTTGTTGTCGTTCTGCATGGAGCGCTTAACCGGAAACTTTTGGATCGGGTTGTTGGGAAGGGGCGTCTTCAGAGGATGCGCCTGTGTGACGCTTGGGAACCTTGGCTCCCCCGCGATCATACTCGGCGGCGAGGCTTATCAGCGCGGTTTTGACGTCGTCAAGCAAACGCCCCCATTCGCGCACCGTGGTTCCTCCGCGCGCTATGAACACATAGTCGTGCGAAGGGCGCGCATGAAGGGGCAGGACCAGCCGTGCGGCCTCTCGGAGGCGGCGTTTAGCGCGGTTTCGATCGACGGCCCCGCCGATCTTCTTGGTGGCGGTGAAACCGACCCGCACGGTGGGGTCCTCGTCGGGCCGCTTGCGCATCTGGATGAAGACGGCGCCGCGCGACAGGGCCGGGGCCTTGGCCGCCAGCAGGAAGTCTGGCCGTTTCCTGAGGCGCTCGAACTTGAGGCTCTGGACTTCAGCCATGAAAAAAGCCGCCTTTCCGGCGAGAACCTGAGACCAGGTCTGTGGAAAAGGCGGCTTTGATCATCGTCTTACCTCCCGAGGGAGGAAGAGAAATTAGGCGGTCAGGCGCTTGCGGCCCTTGGCGCGGCGACGCGCGACGATCTTTTGACCGTTCTTGGTGGCCATACGCGCGCGGTAGCCGTGACGGCGGGCGCGCACGAGCTTCGACGGCTGGAAGGTGCGCTTCACGACGTGGCTCCGAAATGCAAATACGTTGAACGCGAAACCAAGGGCTCCGCGAGTGAGGGGCGGTGGATAAAAGAACGGGCGAGGGATGTCAACCTGAGTCGGTTCAATCACTTGCCTGGCGGTGTCACGGAACGATCACCGCCTTGCCCACCACCTTGCGTCCGGCCAGCAGGTCGAAGGCGTCGCGCCAGCGATCCAGCGGCAGCTCGGCATGGACGTGGGGCCTTATGACGCCTTCGTCGGCCATCTTCCAGATCGCTTCGCCGTTCTCGCGGCCCTTGTCAGGAAACTGCCGGCTGTATTCGCCCGCGCGGACGCCCATGACCGAGAAGCCCTTGATCAGCGGCATGTTGACCGAGACGGTCGGGATCCGCCCCGAGGTGAAGCCGATGACCAGCAGCCGGCCGTCGAAGGCGATGCAGCGGACGCTCTCGTCGAACACGTCGCCGCCCACGGGGTCGTAGATCACGTCGGCTCCGTGGCCGCCGGTGATCGCCTTCACGCGCTCCCGGAAGCCCTGGGTGACGTTGACGACCGCGTCAGGGGCGTAGAGCGCCTGCACCTTGGCCAGCTTCTCATCCGACGCCGACGCCGCGATCACCCGCGCCCCCAGGGCCTTGGCCAGGTCCACCGCCGCCAGGCCCACACCGCCGGCCGCGCCGTGGACCAGCACCCACTCGCCCGGCTCCACCCGCGCGCGACGGACCAGGGCGACATAGGCGGTGAGATAGGCCGCGCCATAGGCGGCGGCCTCCGCGAACGACAGCCGCGCGGGCTTGGGCTTCAGGGCGCTCGCCGACAGCACCGCATACTCAGCGAACCCGCCCAGGCGCGCGCCGCCGACCACGGCGTCGCCGACCTGGAGGTTCGTGACCCCCTCGCCCAGCGCCGCGACTTCGCCGGCGAGGTCCAGGCCCGGCGTGAAGGGCAGGGGCGGCTTGAACTGGTACTCCCCGCGCGTCATCAGCAGATCGGGGAAGTTGACGCTGGCCGCGCGGACGCGGACCAGGACTTCGCCGGGACCTGGAGCAGGCGTTGGCACGTCACGGATGTGGCAGCCGGCGAAATCGGGAGCGAGATCCTCGACGACGAGGGCGCGCATGGCGGAACTCAAGGCCTTTCCTCTCCCCCGTTTCCCCGGCGAAAGCCGGGGCCCAGATGCAGCCTGAGCGGTTTGGGATGATCCGAGATGCGTCCCGTCAGCTTGTCGGACGCTCCGGGTTCGATCTGGGTCCCGGCTTTCGCCGGGAAGACGGATCTATTGAGCGGCCCGAGCGTCAAACGTTTCCCGCACCAGCCCCGCGATCTCGCGGCAAGCTCCGTCGGCCGCCGGAATGGCGCCCGTGAACGCCGTGAAGCCATGCGCCAGACTGTCGTAGCAGCGGTACAGCACCGGCACGCCCGCCGCCTGCAGGCGCTTGGCATACCCCTCGCCCTGGTCGACCAGCGGGTCGAAGCCGGCCGTGGCGATCACCGCCGGGGCCAGGCCGCCCAAGTTTGCCGTCTTGTCCGGCGACAGGCGCGGGTCGGCCGGGTCGGCGTCGGCGCTCATATAGTGGCCCATGAACCAGTCCATGGTCGCGCGGGTCAGGGGATAGGCGTCGGCATAGGTGGTCATTGAGGCCGTCTCGCTGGCCACATCCACGGCGGGGTAGATCAGGATCTGGGCGGCCGGCTGCGGCTCGCCCTTGCGCTGCAGCTCCTGGGCGATGATGGCCGCGAAGTTGCCGCCCATGCTGTCGCCGCCGATGGCCGGCGGGACCGCCGCCGCGCCGAAGCGCCCCGCGTTGTCGCGCGCCCAGCGATAGGCGGCCAGCACGTCCTCCAGCCCGGCCGGGAACTTGTGGTCCGGGGCCAGGCGGTAGTCGACCGAGATCACCGCCGTGCGCACGATCCGCGCCAGGATCGAACAGAAGGCGTGGCAGGTCTCGAGATCCCCGATCACTCCACCGCCCATGTGGGCGTAGACGATCAGGGGCGCGTTCGAGTCCTGGTTCTCCGGACGATAGGCGCGGGCCGGGATCGGGCCGTTCGGGCCTTCGATCGACAGGCTCTCGGTGCGCACGCCCGGCTCCAGCGGACCCTGGACGGCGGCCAGGCCCTTGGCGCTGCCGGCCACGGCTTCGGCGGGCGACACGCTGCTCATCGGCGGCATCTTCTTGGCCGCGTGGGCGAAGAACTGGAAGCGGGGGTCCAGGGTGCGGCCGCCCTTGTAGACGACCCCACCGCCCGACATGGCCCGCAGGACCGGGCTGGGCAGCGACATGATCAGTTTCAGGATGGTCTTCTGGGCGGCGTCCGAGGCCATGTTTTGCTCCCCACTCTTTGTTGTTGTTCTTGGTCTTCTACAGTCTCGGCAGGGCTGGCAGCCCGCCCAGGATCAGCTTGACGGCGAAGTCCGCCGCGCCCTCGGTGTCGACGGGCCGCCGCTCCAGCATCTTGTCGCCGATCTCGCGGGCCACCGCGATACAGGCCGTGGTCAGGTAGTCGAGGTCGACGGGCGGGGCGTGCTCGCGCTCCAGCACCCGGGCGAAGGCCTCGCGCACCTCGTCGAACACCGCCACCACCTCGGGCGTCGAGCGGGCGTGCGGGATCTGTTCGCCAGGTGGACGATCCATCCGCCAGGCCTCCTGCTCGGTGGCCACGAAGTTGAAATAGGCCAGGATCGCTCCGCGCACGAAGCTCTCGAAATCGGTGGCCTTCTCGGACTGTTCGCGCAGCAGCGGCCGGAAGCGGCGGGCGCCGTCATCGGCCAGGGCGTCGAACACCTCCTCCTTCGACTTGTAGTAGTTGTAGAAGGTGCCCGAGGCCAAACCCGTGCGGCGGATGATGTCGCGCACCGTGGCGGCGTCGTAGCCCAGCTCGCCGAACACCTCGCGCGCGGCGTCCAGGATCGCCTGGCGATTGGCGGTCTTGGTGCGTTCCCGCTTTCCCGGCCGCTGGTCGACATGGGGTTTCGGGAAGTAGGCGATATTCGACATGGACCGCGACTCGAAGGCGGGGTGTTCGTGACGCCCCGTCATGATCACAGCCTTACTCCGCGGCAACACGCAAGGCTTTCGCCGCTCGCGGTTGAATTGGCAGTGGGTTGCCGGCCGCCTTGGCCCGCTTCACGCCCCGCTTAAGCTCCTTGCGCAGATCAAAGGCGTACTCGCCGCAATTGATCTGGATGGTGTGCCGGGCCGAGGCGACATAGTGCGACTTCACCCCCTGGTGCATGGCGTCGCGCTCGGCGGCCATGGTCGCGGCGTCGGGCATGGCGTAGCGGCCGGTCAGGTAGGCGGCGATCAGCTTCGACTGCTCCTCGGCGATCGGCATCATGGCGCATAGCGGCTGGACCAGGGCGACCATGAAGAGGTTGTCGAACCGGGGATCGACCATCCGCTTCCACAGGGCGATGTCGTTGTCGGGCGCGTCCAGGGTCAGGGTGTCGAAGAACGGGAAGGTGATCTTGTAGCCGGTGCACCAGATCACCGCGTCGGCCTCGACGACCGAGCCGTCCTTGAAGAACACCTGCTTGCCGTCGAACCGCTCGATGTCGGGCTTGATGCTCACGTCGCCCGAGCCGATGCGGTTGTAGAGCTCGTGGCTGATCGCCGGGTGGCTGGCCCCGAAGTCGTGGTCGGGCTTGGGCAGGCCGTGGTCCTCGGGCCGGCCGTGCACGGCGGCGATCTTCTTCTCCAGCATCCGGGCGACCATCTTGCCGGGCAGCAGGCGCGACAGCAGCGGCGGGTCTTGGCTCGGATGGTTGTTGAAGTGGTCCAGCACCTCGTTGCCGAAGTAACGCGGCACCACCCAATAGCCCCGGCGCACCGACAGATAGACCTCGTCGGCGTTTTCCTTGCGACCCAGCTCGCAGGCGAGATCCAGGGCCGAATTGCCGAAGCCGACGATCACCACCTTCTTGCCGCGCAGGTTCTCGGGCGTGGCGGGGTCGATGTAATAGTGGCTGTGCATCTCCAGCCCGTCGAACTTGCCGGGCGGTTTCGGGTCGGGCCAGCGCGGATCCCAGTGGTGACCGTTGGCGACGCACAGCACGTCGTAGAGCCGCTTCTCGCCGCTCTCCAGGGTGATCTCCCAGATCCCGTCGTCGCGCCGCTTGGCCCAGGTCACCGCGCACTGGAAGGTGATGTGCTGGCGAAAGCCGAAGTGGTCGACGTAACTGTCGAAGTACCGGGCGATATGGCTGTGGTGCGGATAGTCCGGATAGTCGGCCGGCATCGGAAAGTCCGAATAGGCCATCTTGTCCCGGCTGGTGTTGATGTGCAGCGAGCGATAGGCGCTGCTCATGCCGTTGCGGTTCTGGAACACCCAGTTGCCGCCGATCCGGTCCGAGGCCTCGAAGCAGTCGAACGGGATGCCGGCCGCGTACAGCTGCTTGCAGGTGGCGATGCCCGAGCTGCCCGCGCCGATGACGCAGACGCGGGGCAGGGCGAAGGCGGCGGAGCCGTCGGCCATCGAGCTTCCTCCCGTCGCCGGTGAGCCAGCGACTTATCGTTGTTCAGGAAGCATGCGCCGCTGACGGTGTGCGTCAATGTTTACGCGAGGGGAAGTTAGAGCCCCTTCACAGGAACCTCGATCTCGTAGACCGCCTCGGTGATCGCCTCCAGTTTCTCGCGGTACAGCGCCGAGGCGTCGTGGAGGCCCTGGTTGTAGTAGTACGGCCCCAGCCGCTCGTTGATGAAGTCGAGCAGGAATTCGGCGTCGAAACCCTTCACCTCCAGATCCAGCTCGGTCCGCAGATAGTCCGACAGCCCCCCGACCAGCTTGGCGCGGGTGTCCTTGTCGAAGGTGATCTTGGGCATGCGCGAATCCAATCAGGAGGCCAATAGCGGCTCCGTCTTGATCTCAGCCAGGGCCGCGACTGGCAACCGTCCGCCGGCCGCCTTGGCGCGCGCCTCGCCCTTGGCGATCTCCTTCTTGAGGTCGGCGCAATAGACGTTGAAGTCGACCTGGATGGTGTGGCGGGCCGAGGCGTAGAACTGGCCGGTGTGGCGTTCCTCGTCCTTCTGGGTGATGCGGATCATCTCGGCTTCAGACGGCGGCGCATATTTCCCGGCCAGGTATCCCGCCGCCAGCTTGGCCTGCTGCTCGGCGAAGTTCACCAGGGTCGGCAGCGGCTGGGCCAGGCCCATGAAGAACAGGTTCGGCACGCCCGGCTGCATCATCCGCTTGAACAGCGGGAAGCGGTGGTCGGCATTGGGCAGCAGGGCCGGGTCGTCGAAGAACGGGAAGCTGATCTTGTAGCCGGTGGCGAAGACGATCGCGTCGACCTCCTCGACCGTGTCGTCGGCGAAGCGCACGCGCTTGCCCTCCAGCGCCTTGATGGCCGGCTTGAACTTGATGTCGCCGCAGCCGGCGCGGGTCAGGAACTCGCCCGAGACCGACGGGTGGGCCTCCAGGGGCTCATGGTCGGGCTTGGGCAGGCCGTAGTCCTCCATCCGGCCGATGGTCTTCTTGATCACCGAGCGCGCCAGCTTCAGGCCCAGTTTCTTGGGCATCCAGGCGGGCATGGCGCTTTTGTCGGCCGGCTTGCCGTTCAGGTATTTCGGGAACACCCATACGCCGCGCCGGGCCGAGACCCAGAGGGTCTTGGCGATCGGCCGTTGGGAGAGTTCGCTGGCGATGTCCATGGCCGAATTGCCCATGCCGACCACGACGACGTTCTTGCCGCGCATGTCCACCGGATCGAACGGGTCGCTGTAGGCGTGGGCGTGGAAGGCGGGGCCGTCGAACTCGCCCGGATATTCCGGAATGCGCGGATCCCAGTGGTGGCCGTTGCAGACGAACAGCACGTCGTAGAGCCGCGTCTCGCCCGTGGAGAGCGTCACCGACCACAGGCCCTCGTCGGTGCGGCGGGCGGTCTCGACGCGGGTGTTGAAGGTGATCGTCTCGCGCAGGCCGAAGTGGTCGACATAGTCCTTGAAGTACTGGAACAGCTGCGCGTGGTGCGGGAAGTCGGGCCAGTCCTTCGGAACCGGTAAGTCCTCGAACGCCAGCCGCCACTTGCTGGTGTCGATATGCAGGCTCTCGTAGCAGGCGGACATGCCGTTGGGGTTCTTGAAGTACCAGTTGCCCCCGACCTCGTCGGACATCTCGAAGCAGTCGTACGGGACGCCGTAGTCCTTCAGCCGCTTGATCGTGGTGAAGCCGCTGCAGCCCGCGCCGATGACGCACGCCTTCGGGAGCTTGAGCGACATTTCACCCTCCTGACTTATCGTTGTTCAGGAGCGTATCAGCGTTATGCGGAGCGGCAAGCGGACCTTAGGTCAGCGGAACCTGGGGGCGGTGTAGGTCGCCTTACACGAGGCGGCGCACTGGGCGTAGAGGCTGCCGCAACTGCCGTCGTCGCCGTCGACGCCGCAGAAATAGAGCTGCTTGGCGCACGAGGCTCGGCACTGTCCGGCGTCGCCGCCGGGGCGCTGGGAGGCCAGCGGGACCAGGGGCGGCAGGACGTAGTTCTGTGTGTCGGGCAGCGCCTGCGAGGCCATGGCCACCGGCTTGGGCGGCGCCTTGGCGGCGACCTTCTGCGCCAGGGCGGGGCCGGCGGTGGTCAGGATCAGCAGGGCGAGCAGGGCGCGGCGCATGGGACCACCCTAGCGCGGTAGGGTAAAAGCCGGATTAACCATGTTTCCCCTTCTCCCCTTGCGGGAGAAGGTGTCGGCGAAGCCGACGGATGAGGGGTTGAAAGGCCTGTCCGGATAGCGGAGCGCGACCCCTCACCCGGCCCTGCGGGCCACCCTCTCCCGCAAGGGGAGAGGGGAGCTACTCCCGCAACATCTCCCGCCCCGCCCACACCGAGTGCGTCCCGCTGCTGAGCTTGTGCGGCAAGGCCACCCGGCAGACGATCTGGAAGGTCTTGGCGTCGACGATCGCGCACTCCGAGGTTCCCCGGTTCTCGTCGATCAGGAAACTCACCAGATAACCGTCATCCTCGTCGACCGCCCCGACCTTCGGCGCGAACGGGGCCTCGCTGGCGTAGACGCCTTCGGGCAGCTGGATCGACCAGCTCTCGCCCGTCTCCAGGTCGTGTTTCACGAACCCGTTGAACAGGAACCAGCCCGGCTTGGACGTGGTGGAGTACGCATACCGATACGGCTTGCCGGCGTATTTCTGGTTGAACATGCCGAACTCCAGCACCCGGTCGTCCAAGTGCTTTTCGGTCGTCTCGCCGGTCTTCAGGTTGAAGCGCCAGCGGTGCAGTTTCGAACGGAAGCTGTGCTCGTCCAGATAGGCCATCAGGTGGTTGTGGCCGTCCGGCGCGGTCTCCAGCGGGCGCGGGATCGGGTTCTCCTGGAAGTAGCCGTCCAGCACCACCTCGTCGCCGTCCTCATAGGCGTTGAGCCAGTGCAGCACATAGGTCGGCACGGCTTCGAACCAGCGCGGCTCGCCGCCGGCGCGGGGCACCAAGGCGAAGCGCGACGGCAGGCCCTTGTGCAGGCGCACGGCGTGGATGCCCTTGGCCATCAGGTCCTGATCCCAGAACACCGGCAGGTCGTTGAGGATCGCGTACTGCGACGAGAAGGTCATGTCGTGCGGCAGGCGCGGGCCGGGCAGGGGCACGCCCTGGTAGACGCTGCGCTTGCCGGCCGCGTCGACCACGCCGTAGTGCATGTAGGGCCAGGTCTTGGAGTAGTTGAAGAACATCAGCTCGCCCGTGGCCTCGTCGACCTTGGGGTGGGCCGAGACGCCTTCCAGCGGAGCCCAGGCCGCGACGCCCAGGTTCTCCAGGGTCAGGGGATCCAGGCGATAGGCCTCGCCGCACTGGTAGAAGGTGGCGATGGCCTCGCCGTTGTGGACGACGATGTCGGTGCTGGCGGTGTCCTTCAGGCCGCCATGGGCGCCAAAGCCGGGCAGCTTGGAGGTCCCCGGACCGTCCATCAGCCCGCCCCACAGGCCCTCGCCGGCTTCCTGCTCGGCCTCGAAGCATCGTGTACGGATGAAGCGGTTGCGATAGGTCGCCTCACCGCCCTTGAACTCGATGGCGTGGACCATGCCGTCGCCATCGAAGGGGTGGTAACGACCGACCGGGTCGTGGACCGGGTTCTCGGTGTTGCGCAGATAGACGCCGTCCAGGTCGGTCGGGATGGCGCCTTCCAGCACCTCCAGGTCCCAGGCGTTGACCTCCTCGTGCAGCGGCGTCCAGGCGCCGGTCATGTACGGGTGGTTGGTCGGCGACAGCGAGGTCCGCACCTTGGGCAGGCGATCGACTTTCATGGGGCTTCCTCCGCTTTGGAAGGGACCCTAGATCCGGTCAGTCCTGTTGTGCAAGCTTGCCCTGACGTCCACTCAAGAGGATCGGCAGGCACAGCAGGCCGATCGCCGCGCCAGCCGCCCACACTAGGCCCGGGAACCAGCCGCGGCTGGCGAAATAGACCTGGGCGATGACCACCGGGCCGATGACCGAGGCCAGGCTGGCCAGGCTGGCCATCACGCCCTGAAGGCGGCCCTGCTGGTCCTCGCCGACCTGGGCCGACAGCATTGAGGCGATGGCCGCGTGGCCGATGCCGCCCAGGCAGAAGAACGGCAGCAGCGCGAACGCCATCCAGCCCTTGTTGGCCAGCGCGATGGCCAGATAGGCGAAGGCGTCGCAGACGATGGCGATGACCAGGGTCTTGCGCTCGCCGAACCGCTCGGCGACCGGTCCGGCCACGAAGGCCTGGGCCAGGGCGGTGAAGACGCCGAAGCCCGCCAGCGAGAAGCCGACCGTCCACGGATCCCAGGCGAACTTGTCCTCGCCGTACAGCACCCAGATCGTGCCGCCGACCTCGCCGGTGATGGCCAGGAGGACGAAGGCGGCCATCAGCGGCAGCAGGGCCGGAAACGCCGTCGCCCAGCGCAGCGAGCCGAACGGGTTGAAGGCCGCCAGGTCGAACGGCTTGGCGCGGCTCTCGGCCAGGCTCTTGTGCGACTCCGGCAGGATGAAGACGGCCATCAGGAAGTTGACGCCGTTCAGCGCCGCCGCCGCCAGGAACGGGGCGCGGGTCCAGACCTCGCCCAGGAAGCCGCCCATCACCGGACCCAGGATGAAGCCCACGCCGAACATGGCGCTGAACAGGCCAAAGCGGCGGGTGCGCTGCGCCTCGGGCGTGATGTCGGCGATATACGCCTGGGCGACGGCCATGTTGGCCCCGGTGATCCCGGCGATGGCGCGACCGACGAACAGCCAGGCCAGCGACGGCGCCAAAGCCATGAACACATAGTCGATCGCCGCGCCGGCCAGCGAGACCAGCAGCACCGGCCGCCGGCCGACCTTGTCGCTCAGCGCGCCCAGCACCGGGGCGCACAGGAACTGCATCAGGGCGTAAAGGCCCAGAAACGCCCCGAACCGCCAGCCCAGATCGCCGGTGTGGCCGACCTCGCGCAGCAGGCTCGGGATGATCGGCATGACCAGGCCGATGCCGACGGCATCCAGCATCACGGTGGCCAGGATCAGGGGGAAGGCGAGTTCAGCGCGGCTTTTCATAAAATTTATCATCGATAAAGTTCCTTATCGGCGATAAAGTCGAGATCGGCCGCGAGGTCAAGCCGATTCATGTAGGGACTCAGATGAAGGTCGACCGCCAGCGCATCGTCGATACGGCGCTGGAGCTCCTGAACGAGGTCGGCATCGACGCGCTGTCGACGCGGGCCATCGCCCAGCGCCTGGGCGTGCAGCAGCCGGCTCTGTATTGGCACTTCAAGAGCAAGCGGGCCCTGCTGGACGCCATCAACGGCGAGATCCTGGCGCGGACCTCGGACGCCCGCACGCCCCGGCCGGACGAGGCCTGGCAGGACTTTCTGAGGCGCAACGGCCGCAGCTTCCGGGCGGCGTTGCTGACCTACCGCGACGGGGCGCGGGTCCATGCCGGCACCGAGGCCGCGCCCGACGACCTGGACCATGTCGAGGTCCAGATCCGGCATCTGACGGCGGCGGGGTTTTCGCCGGGCCAGGCGCTGCAGCTGTTCGTCGCGATCAGTCGCTACGTCGTCGGCTGCGTGCTGGAAGAGCAGGCCTCGCCCATCACCGGCTCGGCCGAGCAGGCGCGGCTGGACGAGGCCGCCCGAGCCTATCCCGCCCTGGCCGAGGCGATCGCCGACTACCGCCAGAGCGACCACGCCGGGCTGTTCGAGCGCGGGCTGGATCTGATGGTGCGGGGCGCGGAGGCGGAGCTGGCTACTTCGCCGCGCTAACCCGCCACACCACGTTCCCCACATCATCGGCCACCAGCAGCGCCCCGGCGCCGTCAACCGTCACGCCCACCGGCCGGCCTTGCGCCTTGCCGTCGGCGTCCAGGAACCCGGTCAGGAAATCCTCCACCGCGCCGGCCGGTTTCCCTCCGGCGAACGGCACGAAGATCACCTTGTAGCCGGCCTGCGGCTTCCTGTTCCACGAGCCGTGCTGGCCGACGAACACCCCGTCCTTGTAGTGCGCCGGGAAGCTGGCGCCCGTGTAGAAGCTCAGGCCCAGGGAGGCGGTATGAGCGCCCAGGGCGTAGTCGGGGACCATGGCGCGCTCGACCAGGTCGGGGCGGCGGTCGGCGTCCTTGACCCGCTTGTCGACGTGGCGGCCGTACCAGCTGTAGGGCCAGCCGTAGAAGCCGCCCTCGCGGACCGAGGTCATGTAGTCGGGCACCAGGTCGTTGCCCAGTTCGTCGCGCTCGTTGACGCTGGTCCACAGCTCGCCGCCGACCGGGTTCCAGCCCAGGCCGTTGGGATTGCGCAGGCCGCCGGCGAAGACGCGCTTCTGTCCGGTCGCCAGGTCGACCTCGAGGATCGCCGCGCGGTCGACTTCGTTGGCCATGCCGTTCTCGCCGACATTGCTGTTGGAGCCGACCGTGGCGAACAGCTTGGTCCCGTCCGGGCTGGCGATGATGTTCTTGGTCCAGTGGTGGTTGATCGGCCCGCCCGGCAGGTCGGTGACCTTGCGCGGCGCGGCGGTGATCTGGGTCGCGCCCACCACATAGGGGAAGGCGACGATGGCGTCGGCGTTGGCGACGTAGAGGGTGTCGCCGACCAGGGCCATGCCGAACGGCGAATGGAGGCCCGTCAGGAACGGCGTCTTCACCTCGGCGATCCCGTCGTGGTCGGCGTCGCGCAGCAGGGTGATGCGGTTGGCGCTGGGCACGCCGGCCCCGGCCTTCTTCATCAGCTTGGCCTCGAAGAAGCCCTTGATCCCCTTGGGCGGCTCCTTCTTGGGCGGGGCGTTGCTCTCGGCCACCAGCACGTCGCCATTGGGCAGGACGAGCAGCCAGCGAGGATGGTCCAGGCCCGTGGCGAACGGCTGCACGCGGAAGCCGGCCGGGGCGCGGGGCGTGACGCCCGCCGGCCAGCCGACCACCTCGGAGACCTTCACGGTCGGGATCAGGCTGCGGCTGGGCTCGGGCAGGGCGGGGTTGGGGCCGTAGCCCACCGTGCTGTTCTGCTGGCTGTTGCTCTTGCCGCAGGCCGCGAGCGCCATGAGCGCGCCGCCGACGATCAAGATTTCGCGAACTCGGCGATGCATCGGCGGTTCTCCCTTCACCCTGCGTTCAACGCGCATGGACTTCTATGTGCTCAGGAGATTGATACGGTTTGATCATGGTGAAGTTCCAGTCCCGCGTTTCGGATCGCCGCAGCCTGCTGGTCGGCCTCATGGCCTTGGCCTTGCCGGGAGGCGCATCCGCGGCCTCGCGCAAGAAGGCCGCGCCCAAGCCGCCGCCCCCGCCTCCGCCGCCGCCCCTGGTGACGGTGCTGGGCGACTCGATCACGGCGGGCCTGGGCCTCAAGAGCGACATGGCCATGCCCGCGCGGCTGCAGGCGGCGCTGGACCGGATGAGCATCAAGTCGCGGGTGCAGGGTTTCGGCGTCCTGGGCGACACCAGCGCCAATGGCCTGGCCCGCGTCGACCGCGTGCCGGCCGCGACGAGCGTCTGCGTGATCGCCCTGGGCGGCAATGACCTGCTGCTGGGCCTGGACCCCTCGATGACCAAGGCCAACCTGCGGGCCATCATCCAGCACTTGAAGAACCGCAATGTGCGCGTCGTGCTGGCCGGGGTGAGGGCGCCGGCGCTGCTGGGCGTGGCCTATGCCCGGCGCTTCAGCCAGCTCTATCCGGATCTGGCCAGGGAGCAGGGGGTGTTCTACGCGCCGGACTTCTTCACCGGCGTGATCGGGGTCTCGCGCTACATGCAGCGGGACGGGATCCATCCGAACGCCGAGGGCGCGCGGATCATCGCCGACCGGCTGGCGCCGGTGGTGGCTCAGGCGCTTAGAACGTAGGGCGATACAAAAACGCCCTCCGCCGAGGTTCGCGAAGGGCGCTCTCAAGTCCGATTTGGTCGGCTTTACTCCACGATCGGCTTCTTCGCCGCCACGTGGTGCTGGCCGCCGAAGATGCGGTGCATCAGCTTGCCGGTCCGCACCGTCAGGCCGTCCATCAGAACGAACACCACCGGGATGTAGAGCAGCGACAGCAGGGTCGAGGTGATCAGGCCGCCGATGACCGCGATGGCCATGGGAGCCCGGAACTCGACCTCGGCGCCCAGGCCGATGGCGGTGGGCAGCATGCCCGCGCCCATGGCCACGGTGGTCATCAGGATCGGCCGGGCCCGCTTGTGGGCCGCGTCGACGATGGCCGTGCGCTTGTCCATGCCGTGTTCCTTCATCGCCATGATCGCGTACTCGACCAGCAGGATCGAGTTCTTGGCCGCGATGCCCATCAGCATCAGGATCCCGATCAGGGTCGAGATCGAGAAGCTGGACTTGGCCAGCACCAGCAGGCCGAAGGCGCCGCCGATGGCCAGGGGCAGGGCCACCATGATGGTGATCGGGTGGGCGAAGCTGCGGAACAGCAGCACCAGCACGACGTACATCAGCAGGATGCCGGTGATCAGCGCGCCCAGGAAGCCGGTGACCATTTCCTGGATGAACTCGGCGTCCCCGGCGGCCACTTCCTTGACGCCCGTGGGCAGGTGCTTGACCGAGTTCAGGGCGTGGACGCGCTTGGCCGCCTCGCCGACGACGATGCCGTCGAGTTCGGCGGTGATGGTGGCCACGCGCGCGCGGTCGCGGCGGTCGATCTGCGAGGGACCGGCGCCGAAGCGGATGTCGGCGACCGCGCTCAGCGGCACGGAGCCGTTGGCGGTCGGCACCTGCAGGGTCTGCAGCACGGCGATGTCGCCGCGGGCGTCGTCGTTCAGGCGCAGGCGGATCGGCACCTGGCGGTCACCCAGATTGTACTTGGGCAGGTTCTGGTCGACATCGCCGATGGTGGCCACGCGCACGGCCTGGCTGATCGCTCCGGCCGAGACGCCGGCGCGGGCGGCCTGGTCGGGCCTGGGCGTGACGACGATCTCTGGACGGGCGATCGAGGCGGTGTTGACCACGTGCGCCAGGCCCGGGACCGAGCGCATCTCGGCCTCGACCTTGCGGGCGGCGGCTTCCAGGGCCGGGCCGTTGTCGCTGACCAGGCTCAGGGTGTAGCCGCTGCCGTCCGAAGGGCCGCCGCCGCCGCCGCCGCCGGCGCCGATCCGGGCGCCGGGGATCGCGGCGAACTGGTCGACCATCTGGCGGCTGAACACCTTCTGGCTGATCCGCTGGCCCTTGTCGGTCAGGTCGGCGGTCACCGAGCCCTTGTTGACCGAATTGTTGCTGCCGACCGAGCTGTAGACGCCGACGACCTCCTTGCGGGCGCGCAGTTCGCGGGTCACGCGCTGCAGCACCGCGTCGGTCTCGTCCAGGGTGGCGCCCGGCGGCAGCTCGATCGAGAACTGGGCCCGGCCGCGGTCGGCCTGGGGCTGGAACTCGAACGGCAGGCGAGTGGCCAGGAAGATCGAGATGATGAACATCGGGATGCCCATCGCCAGCACCTTCCAGCGATTGTTCAGGCCCCAGTTCAGGCTCTTGAGATACGGACCCATCCACGGCGGGTCCTTGTCCTCGTGCTTGGCGTCGGCCTTGAGCATGTAGGCGCCCATCAGCGGCGTCAGCAGGCGGGCGACCACCAGCGAGAACAGCACCGAGACGCAGGCCGCCAGCGCGAAGGCCTTGAAGAACTGGCCGACGATGCCGGGCATGAAGCCGACCGGCGCGAACACCGCCACGATGGTGAAGGTGGTGGCCACGACGGCCAGGCCGATCTCGTCCGCCGCCTCCATGGCCGCCGCATAGGGGCTTTTGCCCCCGCGCATGTGGCGGACCATGTTCTCGATCTCGACGATGGCGTCGTCGACGAGGATGCCGACGGTCAGCGACAGGGCCAGCAGGGTGATGCCGTTCAGAGAATGGCCCATCGGCGCCAGCACCGCGAACGTCGGGATCAGCGACATCGGGATGGCGACGGCCGACAGGAAGGTGGCGCGCCAGTCACGCAGGAACAGCAGCACCACCAGCACGGCCAGGACGGCGCCGATGATCAGGGCTTCCATCGAGGCGACGTAGCTCTCCTCGATGTACTTCACGTTCGAGGTGATCTCCTCGATCTGCAGCTCGGGGTGCTCCTCGTCGAGCTTCTTGACGGCCTTGCGGACCTTCTCGGCGGTTTGCACCTCCGAGGCGCCGCGCGAGCGGATCATGCTGAAGGTCACGACCTCCTGGCCGTCGTAACGCGCGCGCGAACGCGGCTCGGCCCAGTGGTCGGTGACCGCGCCCAGGTCGGCCAGGCGCACGGTGCCGCCGCCCGCGACGGGCACGCGGGTCTCGCGCAGCTGCTCGACCGAGCCGGCCGCGCCCAGGGTGCGGATGGCGCGCTCGGCGCCCGAGATGGTCACCCGGCCGCCGGGCAGGTCGGCGTTGGACGAGACCAGGGCCTGGCTGACGGCGGCGGCGGTGACGCCTTGTGCGGCCAGGCGGTCGGGGTCTAGGGCGACCTCGATCTCACGGCTGACGCCGCCTCGGCGATTGACCTCGCCGACGCCGCGCGTGGCCAGCAGGGCGCGGCTGACGTCGTTGTCGACGAACCAGCTGCGCTGCTCGGGCGTCAGGGTCGGGGCCTTGACCACATAGGTGATCAGGTCGTCGCCCGAGATGTCGACGCGGGTGACGGTCGGCTCCTGCATGTCCTGGGGCAGGTCGCCGCGCAGGTTGGACATGGCGTTGCGCACGTCGTTGGTGACGCGCTCGTGGTCGACGCCCAGCTCGAACTCGATGACCGTGGTCGAGGCGCCGTCGACGACGGTGGAATTGGTGTGGCGCACCTGGCCCAGGCCGGCGATCGAATCCTCGATCAGGCGGGTGACCTGGGTCTCCAGCTCGCTGGGCGCGGCGCCGGGGCGCACGGCCGTGACCACGACGATCGGCAGGTCGACGTCGGGGTTGTTGTTGATCCGCATGCTGCTGAAGCTGACCACGCCCGCGATGGTTAGCATGACGAACAGCAGGATGATGGGGATCGGGTTCTTGATCGCCCAGGACGAGATGTTGCGCATCGTTTCGTCCCTTAGCGTGCGGTCGGGGCGGCGGCGCCGATGCGGACCAGGTCGCCTTCACCCAGGAAGCCCGCGCCCTCCACCACCACGCTTTCGCCGGCGGTCAGGCCTGTGGCGGCCACGCGGTCGCCGGTGTTGGCCAGGACGGTGATGCGGCGGAAGTGGACCTTGCGGGCGCTGTCGACGACGAACACGCCGGGGCGGTTCTCGCGGTACAGCACCGAGGCCGATGGCACGACCAGGGCGGGTTGGTCGCCGGCGTCGATGATGGCGCGAGCGAACATGCCTGGACGGAAGCCGCCCATCGCCGACAGGGCGACGCGGGCGACGCCCACGCGGCTGGTCGTGTTGACCTCGGAGGTGACGATGCGGACGCGGCCGCCGACCTCGCCGACCTTGTCGGAATAGACCTTGGCGGGCATGCCGGCCTTGACCGACGCCAGGTCGGTCTCGGGGATCTCGGCGTCCAGTTCCAGGCGGCCGTCGCGGACGATGCGGAACAGCTCGGACCCGGCCGAGACGATCTGACCCTTGGTCACGCTGCGACGGCTGATCAGCCCGCCGACAGGCGCGCGGATCGAGGTCTGGGCCACGCGGGCGGCGGTCTCGCCACGGGCCGCTTCGGCGGCGGCTAGGTTGGCGGCCGAGGTGCCCTGGCGGGCCGTGGCGGTGTCGAGGCCGGCCTGGCTCAGATAGCCCTTGGCGTTCAGCTCGCGGGCGCGGTTCAGGGCAGCGCTCGCTTCGGCCAGGGTGGCCTTGGCGCTGGCGACGCTGGCGTCCTGCTGGCGCAGCTGGGCGGTGATCACGGCGCCGTTCAGCTGGACCAGGATCTGGCCGGCCCGAACGGTCTGGCCTTCCTCGGCATTGACCGAGATGGCGGTCAGGCCGCCGGTCTCGGCGCCGATGGGCACCTCTTCCCAGGGCGAGACGGTGCCGGTGGCGTTGATCTGGCGCGCGATCGGCTGGCTGGAGACCGTGGCGACGCTGACCGTCGCCGAAGCGGTGGGCGCGGCCTTCGTGGTCTTGGGCTTCTTGTCGCCGCAGCCTGACAGAGCGATCGCGCTCACGCCCAGGACCAAGACCAGCGCGCTCATAGTCGGGCGGCGCCCATTGATCCGGTAAAGCACGATTATCCCCAGCAGCTGTTAGAGCCCGTCGCGCTTCTAGCCGACAAACCGGGGGTTGCTGAGTTAATTTGCCGTAAGACGATAAATCAATGACCCCCTCCCCCTTGATGGGGGAGGGGCAGGGGTGGGGGTGAATACGGCGATCGACGCCGCGCGGTGGCCGGCTCAGCAGTCACCCCCATCCCCGACCCTTCCCCCACCAAGGGGGAAGGGAGAGATCAGAGCCGCTCCACGATCGTCACGTTCGCCAGCCCGCCGCCTTCGCACATGGTCTGCAGCCCATACCGCGCCCCGCGGTCCTGCATCGCATGCACCAGGGTCGTCATCAGCTTGGCCCCCGACCCACCGAGCGGATGCCCAAGCGCGATCGCCCCGCCATTGACGTTCAGCTTGTCGGGATCGCCACCCGTCACCTTCAGCCATGCCGTCGGCACGGACGCAAAGGCCTCGTTGACTTCATAGAGGTCGATGTCGCCGATCTTCATCCCGGCCCGCTCGAGAGCTTTCAGCGTCGCCGGGATCGGGGCTTCCAGCATGATCACCGGATCGTGGCCGATCACGGTCATGCTGTGGATCCGCGCCAGCGGCTTGACGCCAAGGGTCTTCAGCCCGCGCTCGTTGACGATCATCACGCCGGCCGCGCCGTCGCAGATCTGGCTGGCGGTGGCGGCGGTGATGCGGCCGTCTTCGGCGAGCAGTTTCACCGAGCCGATCGACTCCAGGGTGGCGTCCCAGCGGATGCCCTCGTCGGTGTCGTGACGCTCGGTCGCGCCGCCCTCCAGCGTGACGTCGATCGGCACGATCTCGGCGGCGAACTTGCCGGCCTTGGTCGCGGCCATGGCGCGCTGGTGGCTCTGCAGCGCATAGGCGTCCAGCTCGGCCCTCGACAGGTCGTACTTCTTGGCCAGCATTTCGGCGCCGGTGAACTGGCTGAACTGGATGCCGGGGTAGCGGTCCTCGATGCGCGGGCTCTTGTAGGTGCCGAAGCCGTTCTTGTAGGGCAGCTGCGACGACAGCCCCATCGGCACCCGGCTCATGCTCTCGACGCCGGCCGCGATGACGATGTCCATGGCCCCCGACATCACGGTGGCGGCGGCGAAGTGGATGGCCTGCTGCGACGAGCCGCACTGGCGATCGACCGAGGTTCCCGGCACGCTCTCGGGCAGGCTGGAGGCGAGGATGGCGTTGCGGGCGATGTTCAGGCCCTGCTCGCCGACCTGGCCCACGCAGCCCATGATCACGTCCTCGATCAGGGCCGGATCGGCGCCGGTGCGGGCGACCAGCGCGTCCAGGATGGCGCCCCCCAGATCGGCTGGATGCCAGCCCGAGACCTTGCCGCCCTTGCGACCCCCGGCCGTGCGCGCGGCCGCCACGATATAGGCTTCGCCCATGAGTTTTCTCCCTATGTTGGCGGGAGTGAAACAGTCGTTTGGGGTTCTGTCAGCGGTGACGTGGCGTCAGCAGATCGGGGCTTTAAGCGACGGGCGTCTGGCGGCCTCGCCGCGACAGCGACCCGATCAGCAGGGCCAGCATGGTCAGGTAGCTGAAGATGTTGCTGGCCACGAAATAGGCCCGGCCCCAGATGCGCCGGTCCAGGATCACCGCGAAATGGACCAGGACGATCAGCCCCAGGAACCCCGCGGCCCATAGCGGCCACCAGCGATCGGACTTCAGGGCGATGGCCAGGACGACCACGAACAGGGCGACGTCGACGATCATCACCTCGGTCTCCAGGCCCCACAGCTGGATCTGGGCCAGCAGGACGGCGGTGGCGAACCAGGCCGTGACCATGGCGATGGCGGCCGCCCGTTCGGGCCAGCCGCCCATCCAGAGCGCGGCCCCGCTGGACAACAGCAGGAAGATCAGGCTGGCCCACTGATGGACGGTGTGCAGGGTCATGCTCGCAACCTAACCGCGTCCGCGCGTGAATGGCCATGCGCGGACGCGGAAAAGTGCGCTGAAAAGTGCGGCGTCAGGCGACGTCGCGGACGGCGTGCAGGTTGCCCTTGGTGACGATCGGCTCAGGCGGCTTTTCGCCGCCGCCGCCGAACGAGACGGCGCCCAGGCCGATGTCGCGCTGGGCGATCGACAGCTGCTTGTGGGTGGCGACGATGTTCTGGCGGGCCACGCCCAGGGCCTGCATGGTCTCGATGGCGCCCATGATGGCGTCCTGGCCGATCATGGCCGACAGGTTGGCGCTCCGGCGGGTGGAGGGCATCAGGCCGGCCAGGGCGGCGGTCTGGGTGATGGCTTCGTCGATCGCCTTCTCGGCGGCGAACAGAGCTTCGGCCACGGTCTCGGCGGCCAGGCGACGTTCCTTGAGCATGGGTTCTCTCCTCGCGCGGCGGCTGCCCCGCGGCGCGTTCAAGGGTGAATTGGCAAGTAGGAGAAGCGTGCGCGCCGGCTCTGGGCGCGCGGGCGGTCTAGAACAGGCCTTCGAGTGCGTGGAGCCCCGCCAGGATCGAACCGAACGCGAATGCGGTCACGATCATCACGGCCGCGATGAAGGCCAGTCGGAGGGGCAGACTCAGCTGATTAGGTCGTCCGTCTCCGAGTCCAAGGAGGAAGGGTCCGACAGAAACGTCTCGTCCATCACCGCGCTGGCGATGCACAGGATCTCGCGCATCACCAGTTCGTTCGGCTTGAACGAAGCCTGCTTGCGCGTGGCCGCCACCAGGTCCGGCACCATCGCCGCGGCGGTCGGGGTGACCGCCAGGCTCATCAGCTGGCGCTCGAGCTCGCTCCACGTAAGCGGAGGCAGCAGCTCGGCGGAATTCAGCCTCGGCCACGTGTCCTGGAAGCTCGTCACTTCCCGACGCAGGTGAGCGGCTCGGCCGATCGCGTCCTTCTGATGGGGGGTCAACTCGTTCACTGGGAACTCCTTCCTCGATGCGGTCAGCTGACCGTGAGGAGGGGTGTTCGCCTAGCCGAGCCGTGTCGGACCCCGACGCGATCGGAGGGGGGGTGACAGGCGTCGGAGGGGGGGCATGGGCCCGGTCGAAGACCCGACGCGCGGCGTCGTAGCGGTCGGCCGCGCCGAGCCGCTTGCGGGCCTTGTCCAGATGCCAGTCGACGGTGTGCTTGGAGAGGCCCAGCTCGCGGGCGATCTCCTTGGAGCTCATGTGGCGATCGACGAGTCGAAGGCACTCGCGCTCACGCTCGGTGAGACGCTCGAGGCCTTCGACCTCGTCAGACAGGGTAGGGTCGCCCTTATCCATCGCGCGGGAACTTTATGCGAACGCGAGGCTTCGACAAGCCGCCGGAACATTAAACCTTTGCTATTAACCCTAAGGGAGATCGCCGCTTGCGAGTTCTGAAGACACCTTCCACAGGTCGACGCCGCCTTCCGAGGCATGGGTGTCGATCTGCGCCAGCTCCTCGGCGGTGAAGGACAGGGTCTGCAAAGCCGCCAGCGAGTCTTCCAGCTGGGCCACGGTGCGGGCGCCGATCAGGGCAGAGGTCACACGCGGATCGCGCAGCACCCACGACAGGGCCAGCTGGGCCAGGGTCTGGCCGCGCTGCTTGGCGATGGCGTCCAGGGCGCGGATGCGGGCGATGTTGTCTTCGCTGAGCAGGTGGCCGCCGAACGAGCCGCCCCTGGCCGCGCGGGAGTCGGCCGGCGCGCCGTTCAGGTACTTGTTGGTCAGCAGGCCCTGGGCCAGCGGCGAGAAGGCGATGCAGCCGACGCCGAGGGTATCGAGGGTGTCCAGCAGTTCGTCCTCGATCCAGCGATTGACCATCGAATAGGACGGCTGGTGGATCAGCAGCGGCACGCCCTCGCTCTTGAGGATGGCGTGGGCCTGGCGGGTCAGCTCGGGCGAGTAGGACGAGATTCCGACATACAGCGCCTTGCCCTGGCGGTGCAGGTGGGCCAGGGCGCCCATGGTCTCTTCCAGCGGCGTCGTCGGATCGACGCGGTGCGAATAGAAGATGTCGACATAGTCGACGCCCATGCGCTTGAGGCTCTGGTCGCAGCTGGCGATCAGATATTTCCGCGAGCCGCCGATGCCGCCATAGGGACCCGGCCACATGTCCCAGCCGGCCTTGGTCGAGATCACCAGCTCGTCGCGATGGGCCTTGAAGTCGTCGTTCAGAACCTTGCCGAAATTCTCTTCCGCCGAGCCGTAGGGCGGGCCGTAGTTGTTGGCGAGATCGAAGTGGGTGACCCCCAGGTCGAAGGCCCGGCGCAGGATGGCGCGGCCGGTCTCGAACACGTCGGCCCCGCCGAAGTTCTGCCACAGGCCCAGCGAGATCGCCGGCAAATCGAGGCCGCTGCGGCCCGTGCGGCGATAGGGCATCGACTTGTAGCGGTCGGCGGCGGCGGCATACGGAGCTTGCACGGGGAGCGGTCCTATTTCTTGGTGATCAGGGCGTCGTGGATCGGAGCGTTCCAGGCGTCGGCCTTGATGTCGTAGACGATGAAGTCGCTGTCGAACTGCCAGTAGGCCCAGGCGAAACCATGGCGCTCGGCCGAGCGGGCGACAGCCTGCGTATAGGCGATGCGCGAGTCCATTGGACCTTTGTCGTAGGCCCCGAACTCGCCCAGCAGCACCGGCCGGCCTTCGGCCTTGGCCCAGGCGGCGACCGTGTCGAAGTCCTTGTCGATCCGGGCCTGCTCGTCCGGCGTTCCCCAGCTCACGCCCACCGGCGGGACGGGGCTGGCCCACGACGCGCCCTGGTGGGTGAACGGAAACGGATCGTAGTAGTGGAAGGTCACGATCAGATGGCGGTCGGCCTTGGGCAGCTTCAGGTCCGGCAGCCGGTGCAGGCTGTTCCAGTTGGTCGGGCCGACGATGACGTTGCGGGTCGGATTGGTCGCGCGGATCGTCGCCAGGAGGTCGGGGATCCAGGCGTTCCAGACGTCGTCCATCCGGCGGTTGGGCTCGTTCAGCAGCTCGAACACCACTTGGTCGGGCGTGGCCTTGTAGCGCTCGGCGAGCTGCTTCCAGAAGGCGGTCAGGCGCGGCTTGCAGGCGGCGAGGTCTTCCTCGCAGGCGTTGAAGTCGTGCTCGTCGAGGATGACGGTCAGCTTGGCGGCCAGGGCTTCCTTGACCACCGTGTCCAGGGTCGAGAACCAGACCGGATCCAGGCGGCCTTCCCCGTCCATGTGGGCGAAGGCCTGCAGGTTGACCCGCACGGTGTCGAAGCCGCCGGCCTTGATGGTCTTGAAGTGGCGGGTCAACTGGAAGCGGGCCTTGGCCGGATCCTTCCACAGCGGGTCGTAGCCCAGCACGTTGACGCCGCGCTGCATGGCCTGAACTTGCGCTTCCGGCGAGATCTCGCGGGCGGCGGCGGGCAGGGCCAGCGCGGCGGCTAGCGCGCCCAAGGCCAGGACTTTGCGGATCGAGACCATGGCGTGCTCCCAAGGCGGCTCTGGCGGCCGCTATCGCTTGACAACGTTGTCAACTATCGCCCGAAAAGCAAGCCTCGGATGTCAGGCCTCGCGCCGGGCCGCTTCGCTTTCGGTGGCCGGCGAGGCCGCGCGGATCAGCTCCAGCACGTCGACGATGATCTCGCGCATGGCCGCCGAGGCCTTGTCGGCGTCGCGGGCGATGATCGCCTCGGCCACGTCCTCGTGCGAGGGGATCGAGGCGGTGCGGCCCTTGATGCGGTTGGTGAAGCGGATCGAGATGCGCAGGGCCGTGTTCACCAGTTCGTGCAGCTCGCGATAGAACGGGTTCTTGGTCGCGCTGAGAATGGCGATGTGGAAGGCGATGTCGGCGGTGAGGGGATCATCCTCGCCCGAGGCGGCGGCCTTCATGCGGCGCAGGCCCTTGCGGATCTCCTCCAGCCCCGCCTCGTCGGCGTTGCGGGCGGCCAGGGCAGCGGCGGCGGGCTCGATGCCCAGCCGCATCTCGGTAAAGTCGGCCAGCAGGCGCAGGCTGAACTTGCGCTCCAGCAGCCAGCGCAGCACGTCTGGATCGAGCATGTTCCACTCGGCTTCCGGCTCGACCACGGTGCCGTGGCGCGGGCGGGCGCTGAGCAGGCCCTTGGCGGTCAGCATCTTGACCGCCTCGCGGGTGACGGTGCGGCTGGCGCCGAACTGCTTGGAGAGTTCGCCCTCGGTCGGGAAGCCCACCTCGACGTATTCGCCGGTGACGATGGCCTGACCAAGTTGCTCGACCAGACCGTACGTCAAACTCAGGCCGGGCTGGGTGCGCATCGGCGGATCTTCTTTCCTGCGGCGGCGACGGAGACGCTATCGCTGCTGTCTAACTTGATTTGCTCCGCTCGCGAATGGAGCGGTTCAGCTGAATACAGCCGCGCCGGGAGCGTTCGGCAAGAGCGTTCAGGTCGGAGGTCTGACCAAAACGAAAAAATGGGCGACCGAGAACCTCGCTCGGCCGCCCAATTGGTCTCACCACCAGGTGGAATAGAGCGCGATTAGGATCAGGATCACCCCGACCCCGGCGATGTTGAAGCCGGTCGAGGTCTTGTAGCTGATCCCTTCCAGGGTCACGACGCTGACCTCTTTCTTCTGCGGCGCGACCAGCGAGACCAGCACGGCCCCGGCCAGCGACAGCAGGAAGACGACGCTCACGCGGTTCATGAACGGCATGGTGTAGATCGCCTGCTCCTGGAGGTACCAGAACAGGCCCGACAGCACGGCCGAGCCGATGGCGGCGGTCAGGGCGCCGGCGGTGGTCGCCTTCTTCCAGAACATGCCCAGGATGAAGATCACCACGATGCCCGGCGTGAAGAAGCCGGTGAACTCCTGGATGAACTGGAAGGCCTGCTCGGCGCCGCCCAGCAGCGGCTTGGCGGTCAGGACGCCGATGATCACCGCGACCACGGCGGTCAGGCGACCGACCGTGACCAGGTGCTTCTCGCTCGTCCCCGGGCGGGCCTTGGCGTAGACGTCCAGGGTGAAGATGGTGGCGATCGAATTGATCTTCGCCGCCAGCGACGCGACGATCGCCGCCACCAGCGCCGCGAACACCAGGCCCAGCAGGCCCGGCGGCAGCAGCTTCATCATCTCCGGATAGGCCTGGTCGGGCTTGATGCCTTGCGGGGCCAAGACGAGGGCGGCGATGCCCGGCAGCACCACGATCACCGGCATCAAGAGCTTCAGATAGGCCGCCATGGCGATGCCCTTCTGGGCTTCCTTCAGGTCCTTGGCGCCGAGGGCGCGCTGGATGATGTACTGGTTGAAGCCCCAATAGCTGATGTTCATGATCCACAGGCCGCCGACCAGCACCGCGATGCCGGGCAGGTCCTTGTAGTGCGGGTTGTCCTTCGAGAGGATCATGTCGAACTTCTCGGGGAACTGGGTCGTCAGGTGGTGGAAGCCGGCCAGCACGTCGCCATTGCCGATCTTGCCCAGCGACAGCCAGGCGATGATCAGGCCGCCGGTGACCAGCAGGGCCACCTGGACGATGTCGGTCAGGGCCACGGCCTTCAGCCCGCCCCAGATCTGATAGGCCAGGGCGAAGGCGCCGATGGCGGCCAGGGCCCACATCTGGTCCAGGCCGGTGACGGTGTGGATGGCGATCGAGCCCAGCCACAGGATCGAGGTCAGGTTCACGAAGACGTACAGCCCCAGCCAGAACACGGCCATCAGGGTCCGCACGCTGGGGCCGTACCGCTGCTCCAGGAACTGCGGCATGGTGTAGACGCCGTTCTTCAGGAACACCGGCAGGAAGAACTTCCCGACGATCAGCAGGGTCAGGGCGGCCATCCACTCATAGGAGGCGATGGCCAGGCCGATGGCGTAGCCCGAGCCGCTCATGCCGATGATCTGCTCGGCCGAGATGTTGGCGGCGATCAGCGAGGCGCCGATCGCCCACCAGGGCAGGGCCTTGCCGGCCAGGAAGTAGTCGGTCGAGTCCTTCTGGTGACCGCTCTTCTCGCGGCTGACCCATTGGGCCAGGCCGAAGATGGCGACCGCGTAGATCGCCAGGATCACGAAATCGATGGTCTGCACGGTGTTCCTCCCCCGAGGGACTGTTGTTCTTGTTGGGACTAGGCCTGGGTGGACTAGGTTTGAGCGTTCCAGGCCGCGACCAGGGCCGTGGCCCGTTCGCCGACCTCCTGGGCGGTGTAGCCCGGCCGATAGAGCTCGCCGCCGACGCCGATGCCGGCCACGCCGGCCGCCTTCCAGACGTCGAGATTGGCCGCGCCGACGCCGCCGACGGCGTAGACGGCGATGTTCTTGGGCAGCACGTCCTTGATCGCCTTGATGTGGCCTGGACTGAACGAACCGGCCGGGAACAGCTTCAGGGCTTTGGCGCCCGCCTTCACGGCGGCGAAGGCCTCTGACGGCGTGGCGAAACCGGGCATGGCGGTCAGACCCAGGGCGACTGCGCGGGCGATGACTTCCGGGTCGGTGTTGGGCGTGACGATCAGCTTGCCGCCGACGCCGGCGACGTCGTCGACGGCTTGGGCTGAGAGCACGGTGCCGGCGCCGCAGAGCGCCTGATCACCAAAGGCGTCGCACAGCTTGCCGATGCTCTCCAGCGGATCGGGCGAGTTCAGCGGCACCTCGATGCCCTTGATCCCGGCGGCCACCAGGGCGGCGGCGATGTCGAGGATCTCGGTCGGCTTCACGCCGCGCAGGATGGCCACGATGGGGGGCGGAGCGGCGTTGGTCATAAGCTTTACCCTTGAACTCTGGAGATCGCCGAAAGCCCGGCGAGGACGGCCGCGTCGCCATCGACGACGGCCGCTTGGACCCCGATCTTGGCGAGGGCCTGGACGTAGAGGTCGCTGAGACTGCCCGCGCCGATCACGGTCACGGCGTCCATCGGCCCGAACCAATCTCGCGCGGCGGCGACGTCGGCGGCGACCAGCAGGCCCGACAGGTAACCCATGGCGTCGGCGGGGGTCATGCCGTCCAGCAACTGGCGACTGCGGGTCTCGAACATCAGGTGGGGCAGGCGCTGGGCGCCGTGCTCGGCGATGCGGGCCAGGCCCAGGGCGAAACCCTCAGCCGAGCCTTCGGCCTGTGAGCCGCCGCCGGCCGCCAGGGTCGAGTGCTGCTTGAGCAGCGCGAAGGTCTCGCCGACCGGAGCGGTGACGAAGCCCATGATCTTGCCGGCCTCGACCACGGTCCACTTGTTGTGGGTGCCGGGCAAAACGAGCAGGTGGCGGCCGGCGCGCAGGGCGCCGTCTAGCGCCAGGGCGCCGAAGACTTGCGTCTCCTCGCCGCGCATCACGTCGGGACCGCCCAGCGGGTTGGCGCAGGACAGGCCCGGAACCAGGGTCACCGGCAGGCCGTCGGCCTCGAACCGCAGAGCCTTCTCGGCGACCTCGGTCGGACCAGCCGGGCAGGCGGCGTAGGGCGCCTCCTTCCAGCCGATGCGCGAGCCGACCATGCCGCACATCAGGGCGCCGGCGGGGTTGGCCTCACGCCAGTCGCCGACCAGGTCGAGGAAGGTCTTTTCCGGCGTGTCGGTCAGGGCCGAGACGCCCGGGCCATCGCGGCGGTGGATCACGCTCTTGCCCTGGCGCAGCCAGAGCCTCAGGCGCGAGGTGCCCCAGTCGCCGACGATGACGATGTCCTGGTCCATCTAGTGGCTCTCGCGGGTGACGACCGAGCCCGAGGCCCCGACCAGGAAGTCGAGGTCCGCGCCCTGGTCGGCCTGCAGCACGTGGTCGACATAAAGCTTGGCGTAGCCGCGCGTGTACTTGGCCGGCGGCGGATCGGCGCGCCAGGCGGCCAGGCGGCTTTCCAGCTCGGCGTCGCTGATGGCCAGGCGGAGCGAGCGGGCAGGGCCGTCGAAGACGATCTCGTCGCCATTGCGCACCACGGCCAGCGGGCCGCCGGCGTCGGACTCGGGCGAGACATGCAGGATCACCGCGCCATAGGCGGTGCCGCTCATCCGGGCGTCGCTGATCCGCAGCATGTCCTTGACGCCCTTTTCCAGCAGCTTGCGAGGCAGCGGCATGTTGCCGACCTCGGGCATGCCCGGATAGCCCTTGGGACCACAGCCCTTCAAGACCAGGATCGAGGTGGCGTCGACATCCAGGTCCGGATCGTCAATGCGGGCGCGGAAGTCCTCGATGGTCTCGAACACCACGGCCTTGCCGCGATGGCTGAGCAGTTCGGGGCTGGCGGCGCTGGGCTTCATCACCGCGCCGCCGGGGGCCAGGTTGCCGCGCAGCACCCAGATGCCGCTGTCGGGCTTCACCGGATCGGTCATCGTGCGGATGACCTCGGCGTTGAACACCTCGGCGCTCTCATACTGGGCGCCGATGCGATGGCCGGCCACGGTCGGGGCGGTCGGATCGAGCACCGGCTCCAGCTGCTTCATCACCGCCGGCAGGCCGCCGGCATAGTGCAGGTCCTCCATCAGGAACCGGCCCGACGGCTGCAGGTCGACCAGCAGCGGCACGTCGCGCGACAGGTGGTCGAAGTCTTCCAGGTCCAGCTTCACGCCCAGGCGCCCGGCCAAGGCCAAGAGGTGGACGACGGCGTTGGTCGAGCCGCCGATCGCGGCGTGGACACGCAGGGCGTTCTCGAACGCCGCGCGGGTGGCGACCTTGGACAGGGTGCGGTCTTCCTTGACCATCCGCACGATGGTGCGGCCGGTCTCATGCGACAGGGCGCGACGGCGGGCGTCCACGGCCGGGATGCTGGCGTTGTAGGGCAGGGAGAGCCCCATGGCCTCGATGATCGCGGCCATGGTCGAGGCCGTGCCCATGGTCATGCAGGTGCCCGGCGAACGGCTCATGCCGCTCTCGGCCGACATGAAGTCCGCCAGGGTCATCTCACCCGCGCGGACGGCCTCGGAGAACTTCCAGACGTCGGTGCCCGAGCCGATGTCCTTGCCGCGGAACTTGCCGTTCAGCATCGGACCGGACGAAACGACGATGGTGGGCAGGTCGACGCTGGCCGCGCCCATCAACTGGCCCGGCGTGGTCTTGTCGCAGCCGCCCAGCAGCACGACGCCGTCGATCGGATTGCCCCGGATCGACTCCTCGACCTCCATGGCCAGCAGGTTGCGGAACAGCATGGCCGTCGGCCGCATCTGGGTCTCGCCCAGCGACATGGCCGGGAATTCCAACGGCAGGCCGCCGGCCTCCCAGACGCCGCGCTTCACGTGCTCGGCGATCTCGCGCAGGTGGGCGTTGCAGGGGGTGATCTCGGACCAGGTGTTGCAGATGCCAATCACCGGCCGGCCGTCGAACACGTCGTCGGGCAGACCCTGGCTCTTCATCCACGATCGGTGGATGAACCCGTCCCGATCCAGCTTGCCGTACGTGCCAGCGCTGCGCAGGCGCTTGCCCGCGTTTCCGTCGCTCATATCCGTCCCTAACGCCGGCCCCGAGGGCCCGTCCTCATCGCTGATCTCGGCATTTATAATATAATAATGATCAGGGCAATCGGTGACCAGGCTGGAAGCGTTTCCACACGCCCAAGTCGATTTACGCCCGTCGTCCAAGGGGTGTTGCGGAAAAACAGCGTTTCACCTGCGAAATGATAGCGCTATCAATTTCGTCTTGAAGGTCGTAATTATACGATTATAGCTACCGATATGGAGCGAGCGGCGCCTAGGCCGCACGTCACCGGACGCTCAAGAACGTGTCGGGACGGCTCCCAACAGGGGAAGGGAACCGCGCATGCAGCGCCTCGATTCGTCTCACCGCAAACTCATGCTGGCCGGCGCTTCCGCGCTGGTCCTGTGCGCCGCCGCGCCTGCGGCGTTCGCCCAGACGGCGCCGGCCAAGGACGACACGGTCGAAGAGATCGTCGTCACCGGCCAACGCGCCGCCATCCAGTCGGCCCAGAAGATCAAGCAGAACGCCGAGCAGCTGGTCGACTCGATCACCTCGACAGACATCGGCGCCCTGCCGGACCGCTCGGTCACCGAAGCCCTGCAGCGCGTCGCCGGCGTCACCATCGGCCGCACCTCGGACGGCCGCGACGCCGACCGCCTGTCGGTCGAAGGGTCTGGCGTGCAGGTGCGCGGCCTGTCGTGGGTGCGCGGCGAACTGAACGGCCGCGACAGCTTCTCGGCCAAGAGCGGCCGCTCGCTGTCGTTCGAGGACATCCCCCCCGAGCTGATGGCCGGCGTGGACGTCTACAAGAACCCCTCGGCCGACATCGTCGAAGGCGGCGTGGGCGGCACGGTCAACCTGCGCACGCGCCTGCCGTTCGACAGCGCCAAGCGCATCATCGCCTATTCGCTGGACGGCTCGTACGGCGACCTGGCCAAGAAGTGGAAGCCCAGCGGCTCGATCCTCTATAGCGACCGCTTCCAGACCGGCATCGGCGAGGTCGGTTTCCTGATCGACCTGTCGGACTCCAAGCTCAAGAGCCGCACCGACACCATCTCGGTCGACCCCTATTTCGTCCGCACCGACCTCGTCCCCGGCAAGACGGTCTATGTCCCCGGCGGCTTCGGCTATCGCAGCCTGGACTTCGACCGCGAGCGCAAGGGCATCGACGCCGCCCTGCAATGGCGCCCGAACGACCAGTGGGAGGCGACGCTGCAGTTCCTGCGCTCGTCGGCCCTGATGGCCTCGTCCGAGCACGCCGTCGGCTTCAACCCGGGCTCGACCAACGGTCCGGCCGCCGGCACCACCTTCACCTATGACGGCGCCGGTCACTTCACCAAGGGCACCCTGGCCCAGTCGCCGGGCGGGACCAGCCTGGGCTCGTCGACCATCGACACCCGCTATGCCGAGCGCAGCTCGGTGACCTCGGACTACTCCCTGAACCTGAAGTACAATCCCAACGACAAGTGGTCGTTCAGCGGCGACGTCCAGTACATCTACGCCAAGACCAAGACGGTCGACACGACGGCCTTCAACGCGCTGAGCGGTGACGCGGCCCCGGCCAGCCTGGACGTGACGGGCAGCCTGCCGGTCATCACCATGAACAACAACACCGCCTACACCTCGAACCCGGCCAGCTACTACCTGCAGGCCGTGATGGACCACCACGACCGCAACGAGGGCAGCGAGCTGGCCACGCGGTTCGACGGCGGCTACGAGTTCGACGAGGGCGGCTGGCTGAAGTCGCTGAAGTTCGGCGTTCGCAGCACCTACCGCCAGAGCACCACCCGCGAGACCGCCTATCGCTGGGACACGGTGGCGCCCAGCTGGTCGGCGCCGTCGATCGACCAGCTGGCCCCGTACCAGGGCCACTACAGCCTCTATCCGTTCGACAACTACTTCCGCGGCACGGTGAACCTGCCGGCGACCTTCGTCATGCCGAACGGCGAGTTCGTCCACGACTACGCCAGCTTCGCCAAGACGATCGAGCAGATCGCCATCGCGGGCGGCGGCGGCTGGCGTCCGTTCACCGGCGACTTCGAAAGCCAGGCTCCGAACGGCGGCAAGGGCAGCACCAACCACCAGAAGGAAAAGACCCTGGCGGGCTACGCCATGCTGCGCTTCGGCCACGACGTCGCGATCGGCGGCGAAGAGCGTGAGCTGGACGGCAATATCGGCGTCCGCGTCGTCAAGACCGAGACCACCAGCCAGGGGATCCAGGTCTTCAACGCCAATACCCAGACCACCGTCCCGGCGGCGGACCTGGCGTTCGCCAACGGCGCGAAGAGCGCCTTCGTCGGCGGTCGCGACTACGTCAACGTCCTGCCCAGCCTGAACGTGCGCCTGAAGGTGACGCCGGAAATGTTCCTGCGCTTCGCCGCCGCCAAGGCGGTGGTGCGTCCGGACTTCGCCCAGCTGCAGCCGAACTACTCGATCAGCGCCACCAACGGTTTCATCACCGGCGGGGCCTGCTCCAACACCATCCCTGGCGGCGCCCAGGCCAACTGCGTGTTCCAGTACACGGCCAACGCCGGCAACCCGAACCTGAAGCCGATCCGCTCCACCCAGTACGACCTGGCCTGGGAGTGGTACTTCGCCCCGACCGGCAGCGTGACGGCGACGGTGTTCTACAAGGACATCTACAACTTCATCACCAACGGCGCGCAGCCGGTCACCTTCACCAACAACGGGGTGACCCGCACGGTCCAGGTGGTTCAGCCGTACAATGCCGGCAAGGGCTCGATCAAAGGCTTCGAGGTCGCCTACCAGCAGTACTACGACTTCCTGCCGGGCCTGCTGAAGGGCCTCGGCGTGCAGGCCAACTTCACCTATGTCGACAGCAAGGGCGCGCGCAACGCCGCGTCCAACCCCTACGACAACAGCCAGCTGACCAACATCACCACCCACGGCGAGGAGCTGCCGCTCGAGGGCCTGTCGAAGACCAGCTACAACGTCGCGGCCCTGTACGACCTGGGCAAGGTGTCGGCCCGCCTGGCCTACAACTGGCGTGAGCGCTACCTGCTGACGACCACGGCGGCGAACATCAACATCCCCGCCTGGTACGACGACTACGGCCAACTGGACGGCTCGGTGTTCTACACCATCAACGACAAGCTGAAGGTCGGCTTCCAGGCCGTGAACCTGACCAACACCAAGACCAAGATCCTGGTCAGCTATCCGGGCCGCCTGGAAGAGGGCCTGACCAAGCACAACTGGGTCGTGGCCGACCGCCGCTACTCGGTCGTGCTGCGCGGGACGTTCTAGGTCACTGTCATCCCGGCTTGGCGTGCTGCGCGCTTGGCCGGGATGACGGGCTTGGTTGAGAGATGACGATGTATCGCAAGTTCGTGGTGGTCGGCGGCGGCACGGCCGGCTGGATCGCCGCGGCGACCCTGATCCAGGCCATGAAGGGCCGGGTCGGCGAGGTCGAGCTGATCGAGTCCGAGGAGATCGGCACGGTCGGCGTCGGCGAGGCCACCATCCCGCCGATCCAGTTCCTGAACGGCCTGCTGGGCATCGACGAGATCGACTTCATCAAGCAGACCCAGGCGACGTTCAAGCTGGGCATCCAGTTCCGCGACTGGGGCCGGCTGGGCGCGGAGTACTTCCACCCCTTCGGCCCCTATGGCCAGTCGATCGAGGGTGTCGGTTTCCATCACTACTGGCTGCGGCTGAAGGCCAATGGCGAGGGCGGTGAGCTCGACAGCTACGCCCTGGCCACGGTCGCGGCCAAGGCCGGCAAGTTCGCCCTGCCGCCCAAGGACCTGCCGCCGGGCGTGCCGGGCCTGGGCTATGCCTATCACTTCGACGCCGCCCTCTATGCCAAGTACCTGCGGGCCTATTCCGAGGCGCGCGGCGTCAAGCGCACCGAGGGCAGGATCGCCAAGGTCGAGCAGGACCCCGAAAGCGGCTTCGTCACGGGCCTGACGCTGACGGACGGCCGCCGGGTCGAGGGCGACTTCTTCGTCGACTGTTCGGGTTTCCGGGGGCTGCTGATCGAGCAGGCGCTGGAGGCCGGCTTCGAGGACTGGTCGCACTGGCTGCCCTGCGACCGCGCGCTGGCAGTCCCCTGCGAGAACGCCTATCCGCTGACCCCCTACACCCGCTCGACCGCGCGCGAGGCCGGCTGGCAGTGGCGGATCCCGCTGCAGCATCGCACCGGCAACGGCTACGTCTATTGCAGCAGCCACATCAGCGACGACGCGGCCGCCGACACCCTGCTGGCCAATCTCGACGGCAAGGCCCAGGCCGATCCGCGCCCGCTGCGCTTCACCGCCGGTCGCCGCAAGAAGAGCTGGAGCAGGAACGTCGTCGCCCTGGGCCTGGCGGGCGGCTTCATGGAGCCGCTGGAGTCGACCAGCATCCACCTGGTGCAGACCGGCGCCATGCGGCTGCTGTCGCTGCTGCCGATCGGCGGCTACGACCCGGCGGCCGAGGTCGAGTACAATCGGCTGACAGAGATCGAATACGAGCAGATCCGCGACTTCATCATCCTGCACTACAAGGCCACCGAGCGGGACGATGCGGAGCTGTGGCGCTACTGCCGAGACATGGCCGTCCCCGACAGCCTGGCTCACAAGCTCGAACTCTTCCAGAACCGCGCCAAGATCGCCCGTTTCGACGAGCAGCTGTTCGCTGAGCCCAGTTGGCTGGCGGTGTTCCTGGGGCAGGGGATTGAGCCCCACGACTACGACCGTTTGGCCGACGTGCCGGCCTATGACGATGTGGTCCGGGCGGTGCGCGGGATTGGGCAAACCAACGCCGGAATCGTGGCGCGGCTGCCCACTCACGACGCGTTTATCGCGGCGGCGTGTCGGGCGGATCCGATCGCGATGTAGAGGTGATGTTTCGCCAAACCCACCCCATCCGCTCGTCCCCGCGAAAGCGGGGACCCAAGCCGAGTTCGCGGGTTGGATCTCGGCCGCGCCAAGTCTTGAAAGGCAGCTTGGGTCCCCGCTTTCGCGGGGATGAGCGGTGTTGGGTTTTGTCGAGAAAACAAACGCTCAAACGACATGACAACGCTATCAAAACTGCTTGTTGGTGTGAATTATACGACTATAGTCTGACTAGCTTCGGCGGCGTGGCGAGGGCCTTTTGGTTCTCGGCCTTGCCTCGCGCGGCAGCCTCTCCCCGAGGTCGCGCGACGTCTTATCCCGCGCATCGTCTCCTGCGGCGGTGCGCGGATTTTTTTGACTGAGAAGACCGTTCAACCGGACTTGTCACGGCCCTTCGCCAAGGCAATCGTCCGACAATAAAATTGATAGCGCTAACACCGATTTGGCGCTCGCGTACGGAGGAGGCGGGATGGGACTTTCACGCGTCATAACGACCTTCGGAATGGTCTCGACTCTAGCTCTGGCCAGCAGCGCCATTGCTGCCGATCGCGACATCCCTCGCCTGGTCGAGAAGGATGGTCGCCACGCCCTGATGGTCGACGGCGCGCCGTTCCTGATCCTGGGCGCCCAGGTCAACAACTCGTCCGCCTGGCCCTCGCAGATGCCCAAGGTCTGGCCGGCCGTCGCCAAGATGGGCGCCAATACCGTCCAGGTCCCGATCGCCTGGGAGCAGATCGAGCCCGTCGAGGGCAAGTTCGACTTCTCGTATCTCGACCTGCTGCTCAAGCAGGCCCGCGAGCATGATGTGCGCCTGGTGCTGCTCTGGTTCGGCACCTGGAAGAACAGCTCGCCGTCCTACGCCCCCGAGTGGGTCAAGCTGGACGACAAGCGCTTCCCGCGCCTGAAGAAGGAGGACGGCGAGCGCTCGTACTCCATGTCGCCGCTGGCCCAGTCGACGCTGGACGCCGACCGCAAGGCCTTCGTCGCCCTGATGACCCACCTGAAGGCCAAGGACAGCGCCGAGCGCACCGTCATCATGGTCCAGGTCGAGAACGAGACCGGCACCTACGGCACGGTCCGCGACTTCGGCCCCGCCGCCCAGAAGGTGTTCGACGGCCCCGCGCCCGCCGCCCTCGTGAAGGCCGTCGGCGCAAAGCCCGGCACGTGGAGCCAAGCGTTCGGCAAGGACGCTGACGAGTATTTCCACGCCTGGCACATCGGTCGTTTCGTCGACCAGGTCACGGCGGCCGGCAAGGCCGTCTATCCGCTGCCGATGTACGTCAACGCGGCCCTGCGCGACCCGATCAAGCCGGGCGAGCCCAAGAGCTATTCGGCCGGCGGTCCGACCGACAACGTCATCGGCGTCTGGAAGGCCGCAGCGCCCTCGGTCGACCTGATCGCGCCCGACATCTACATGAAGGAGTCGGTCAAGTATTCGGCCGCCCTGGCCCACTACAAGCGACCCGGCAACGCCCTGTTCGTGGCCGAGACTGGCAACGATCCGGTCTATGCCCGCTACGTCTTCGACACCCTGGGCCGCCAGGGTATCGGCTTCTCGCCGTTCGGCATGGACTACACCGGCTACGCCAACTACCCGCTCGGCGCGGCCAAGATGGACGACGCCACGCTGGAGGCCTTCGCCGCCAACTACCGCCTGCTGGGCGGCATGGCGCGCGAGTGGGCCAAGCTGTCGTTCGAGGGCAAGGTGTTCGGTGGCTCCGAGCCCGACGACCGCAGCCCCCAGACGACCACGATGGGCGCCTGGACCGTCACCCTGCGCTACGGCAAGTGGCAGTTCGGGGCGTCCGACTGGGCCTGGCTCAAGGACCGTCCGCCCGGCCCGCAAGGTCCCGATGGCGGCGGCGTCGTCGCCCAGCTCAGCCCCGACGAGTTCCTGGTCACCGGCCGCAACGTCCGCTTCGAGTTCGGCCGGGCGCTGAAGGACAACAAACCGATGCTGCTGGCCCGCGTGGAAGAGGGTCACTTCGAGAACGGCCAATGGGTCTTCGACCGCCTGTGGAACGGCGACCAGACCGACTACGGCCTCAACTTCACCGGCGGCGCGCAGATCCTGCGCGTCAAGCTCGCCACCTACTGACGGAAGCTCGCCATGCGTATTCTTGCTCTCTCCGCCTTCAGCCTCGCGCTCATGGCCTCCACCTCGGCCCTGGCCCTCGACGGCGGCTTCGAGAAGACCGCCGACGGCGTCATCGTCACCCCCGCCTCGGGCCCGGCCAAGAAGGTCCGTCTGCAGGTGATGAGCGATCGCGCCATCCGCGTCACCGCCTCGCCGACCGACACGATCGACGCGCCGCAGAGCCTGATGGTCATCGCGCAACCCAAGACCAGCGGCTTCACGGTCACCGAGGCCGGCGGCAAGGTCGTGCTGAAGGCCGGCAAGGCCACCGCCGAGGTGACGCTGAAGGACGGCCAGGTCTCGTTCAAGGACGCGGCGGGCAAGACCGTCCTGGCCGAGCAGCCACGCCAGGCGTTCAAGCCGCACACAATCGACGGCAAGGGCTTCTACGCCATCAGCCAGCGATTCAATCCGTCTACGGATGAAGGCTTCTACGGGCTGGGCCAGCACCAGAACGGCCAGATGAACTACAACGGCCAGGACGTCGAACTGGCCCAATATAATCGCGACATCGCCATCCCGTTCGTGCTGTCGACGAAGAACTACGGCGTCCTGTGGGACAACAACGGCATCACCCGTTTCGGCGACCCCAGCCCCTACGCCCTGGCCTCGCGCGACCTGCAGATTACCGACGCCAACGGCAAGCCGGGCGGCTTCACCGCCAAGTACTACGTCAAGGGCGAGCTGAAGCTGACCCGGACCGAGAAGGACATCGACTACCAGCACCTGGACGACCTGCCCAACTGGCCGGCCGAGCTGCAGACGGCGGACAAGAAGCCGGTCAAGGGCGCGACCGTGGTCTGGGAAGGCTTCGTCGAGCCCAAGGCGAGCGGCGTCCAGAAGTTCAAGCTGTACTCGTCGAGTTACGCCAAGATCTGGGTCGACGGTCAGCTGAAGATCGACCGCTGGCGGCAGAACTGGAACCCGTGGTTCCACAATTTCACCGTCCCGATGAAAGCCGGCACGAAGCACAAGGTGCGGGTCGAGTGGGATCCCAACGACGGCTATGTCGCCCTGCTGCACAACGACCCGATCCCGGTCGCGCAGCAGAAGTCGCTGACCCTGACGTCGGAAGTCGCCCACACGATCGACTACTACTTCGTGGCCGGCGACAATCTGGACCAGGTCGTATCCGGCTATCGCGAGCTGACCGGCAAGGCCCAGGCCCTGCCGCGCTGGTCGTACGGCTTCTGGCAGAGCCGCCAGCGCTACAACACCCAGGACGAGCTGGTCGGGGTGGTCAAGGAGTACCGCAAGCGCCAGGTCCCGCTCGACAACATCGTCCTCGACTGGCGCTATTGGAAGGACGACAGCTGGGGCAGCCACAAGTTCGACGAAACGCGCTTCCCCGACCCGAAGAAGATGCTGAAGGACGTTCACGACGAGAACGCCCACTTCATGATCTCGATCTGGCCGAAGTTCTATCCGACCACCGACAACTACAAGGAGCTCGACGCCAAGGGCTTCATGTACCATCGCAACGTCGAGCAGGGCGCGCTGGACTGGGTGGGGCCGGGCTATCTGAACTCGTTCTACGACCCCTATACGCAGGAAGCGCGCGACATCTATTGGCGCCAGGTCAAGAAGAACCTGGGCGGCATCGGCATCGACGCCTGGTGGATGGACAGCGACGAGCCGGACATGCACTCCAACCTCGACATCCCCGAGCGCACCCTGCGCATGGGGCCGACCGCCAAGGGGCCGGGCGCGGAGTTCTTCAACTCGTATCCGCTGCTGCACACCCAGGCGGTGTTCGACGGCGAGCATGAGCGGAACCCGGACAAGCGCTCGTACATCTTCTCGCGCTCGGGCTTCGGCGGCATCCAGCGCCAGGGCGTGGCCCTGTGGAGCGGCGACGTCGTGGCCCGCTGGGACGACTTCAAGGACCAGATCTCGGCCGGCGTGAACCTGTCGATGTCGGGCATCCCCAACTGGACCACCGACATCGGCGGGTTCTCGGTCGAGGATCGCTACATCGCCAAGGAGGCCAAGCACTGGCCTGAGTGGCAGGAACTGAACCTGCGCTGGTTCCAGTTCGGCGCCTTTTCGCCCCTGTTCCGCAGCCACGGCGAGGAGCCCTTCCGCGAGATCTGGAACCTCGCCGACGAGGGGACCGAGGTCTATAAGAGCCTCGTCTGGTACGACGAGCTGCGCTACCGGCTGATGCCCTACACCCTGACCCTGGCGGGCGAGACCTATCACCGCGACGGCAGCATCATGCGCGGCCTGGTGATGGACTTCCCGAACGACCTGAAGGCCCGGGACGTCAATGACGAGTACCTGTACGGCTCGGCGTTCCTGGTCGCCCCGGTGACGGAGTTCAAGGCGCGCTCGCGCTCGGTGTACCTGCCGGCAGGGACCACCTGGTACGACTTCGAGACGGGCAAGGCCCACGCTGGCGGCCAGTCGATCAAGGCCGACGCGCCGCTGGGCCGCATGCCGCTGTTCGTGAAGGCCGGCGCGATCGTGCCGACCGCCGAGGTCCAGCAATATGTCGGCGAGAAGCCTGACCTGCCGATCACCCTGGTCATCTACACGGGCAAGGACGGCAAGTACGAGCTCTACGAGGACGACGGCCTGACCATGGCCTACCAGCGCGGGGCCTACAGCCGGATCCCGATCAGCTACGACAACGCGTCGGGCCGGGTCGTGATCGGTGCCCGCTCGGGCAAGTTCGACGGCATGGTCGGCAAGCGGACCTTCAAGGTCCGGTTCATCGGGGCGGGCGCCAAGCCGACGGACTTCGCCGCGGCGGCCGATGCGACGGTGGAGTATGCCGGTGACACGGTGGTGGTGACGCGGAAGTAAGAAGCAGGGGGCAGGCGCTAGTTCGCCTGCCCCCTGAACCGCTCGATCAGAAACGCCGTCGCCGGTCCCGGCGGCGTGTCGCTGCGATGGATGGCGTGCAGGGTATAGTGCGCCTCGACCACCTCGGCCATTTCCAGTCGCACCAGCCGGCCGGCCGCGATGTCCTCACTTACCATCGGCTCGGGCATGTTGCCCCAGCCCAGGCCCTCCTTCAGCAGGATGTGCTTGGCGCCCAGGTCGGCCAGACGCCACGTATGGGCGCTGGCGACGGCGAAGTCGCGGCCGTCGGTCAGCCTGGAGCGGTCGGTCAAGACGAGCTGGGTGTGGTCGCGGCCCGCGCCCGGCGCGTTGCGGCCCTGGGCCAGCGGATGGCCCGGCGCGGCGACGGGGATCAGCAGGGTGGCCCCGACCGCGATATAGTCCAGCTCGTCGCCGCCATTGACGACGTCCAGCGGCCCGGCCACGCCCAGGGTGGCGCGGCGGTCCAGCACCATCTGGGTCACGGCCCCCAGGCCCTCGACATGCAGGCGCAGGGTCACGGTCGGGAAGGCCTCGCGGAAGGCCCGCAGGGCGTCGACCACGCGCGCCGTCGGCAGCATGACGTCCAAAACCAGATGCACCTCGGCTTCGAGGCCCTGCAGCAGCCCCTTGGCCTGAGCCCTCAGGGCGGCGATGTCGCCGGCGATCACCCGGGCCCGCGCCAGCATCGCCTTGCCGGCCTCGGTCAGCACCGGGGTCTTGGCGGTGGTCCGGTCGAACAGGGCCAGGCCCAATTGGGCTTCCAGATTGGCGATCGCGTAGCTGATCACGGAATTGGCCCGGTTCAGCCGGCGCGCCGCCGCCGCGAAGCCGCCAGCCTCGACGATGGTCAGGAACACGGTCAGCTGGTCCAGGGTCGGCGTGCCGGGCTCGTTCATCGCCAATCTCTATCGTTCGAAAATATCGAACGTAGTAGACGATTTTATTCGGATATCGCGCAAGCCCAAGCGGCGCCAAAACCCACGCCAACGACGAGGACATGACGTCCCCGCCATAAGCATCAAGGCAAGCCGTCATGGCCAAGGTTCTGGTTCTCTACTATTCGTCCTACGGTCACCTGGAAACGATGGCCAAGGCTGTCGCCGAGGGCGCGCGCGAAGCCGGCGCGACCGTCGACATCAAGCGCGTGCCGGAAACCGTGCCGCTCGAGATCGCCAAGGGCGCTCACTTCAAGCTCGATCAAGACGCTCCGGTCGCGGCCGTGGAAGACCTGGCCAACTACGACGCCATCATCGTCGGCGCCCCGACCCGCTTTGGCCGCATGGCCTCGCAGGTCGCGGCCTTCTTCGACCAGGCCGGCGGCCTGTGGGCCCGCGGCGCGCTGCACGGCAAGGTGGCCGGCGCCTTCACCTCGACGGCGACCCAGCACGGCGGTCAGGAAACCACGCTGTTCTCGATCATCACCAACCTGCTGCACTTCGGCACGACGATCGTGGGTCTGGACTATGGCCACGCCGGCCAGATGACCCTCGACGAAGTCACCGGCGGCAGCCCGTACGGCGCGACCACCATCGCCGGCGGCGACGGTTCGCGTCAGCCCAGCGCCAACGAGCTGGACGGCGCCCGCTATCAGGGCCGCCGCATCGCCGAGACCGCGATCAAGCTGCACGGCTGATTTCGGTGAGTTTGTAACCGGTCGCCCATCCCCCACCGGCGACCGGCAGTAGAGGCCGGCTGGCTCCTTCCCCTCCCTCTCTCTTGAGAAGGAATGGGAGCCGGTCGGCCTTTCCTTCGTTCAACCTGAAAAGCAGGAGTCTCTCCCATGCGCCGTCGCAGCAGCCTTCTTGGCGATCTCTGGAAAGGGTTCGTCTTCGTGATCACCATCCGGGCGATCGCCAAACACTATCGTTCGCCCCGCCTCTACCTGGCCGATCGCTGACCTCCGGCAGGTCGCTCTATACCTTGAGGTGTACCCAAGTTGAGTTGAGGTTGTGCCATTTTGATACAGGTATAGAATTGATCTTCATTTAATAATTAACAAAATAATCCGGAATCTTAATTGTAAGATACTGAAATCTCAACGAACGCTTAGTCCTATTGTGTGAGGATGCACGTGAGCAAAACGCTCACCGGCCGTCAAAACGACGCCGGAACACCTCGAATAGGAGATGTTTCGTTATGGCGCTGAACAGCATCAACACGAACAGCGGGGCCATGATCGCCCTGCAAAACCTGAACACCACGAACAACGAGCTGCAAGTCACCCAACAGCGCATCAACACCGGCAAGAAGGTGGGCAGCGCCAAGGACAACGGCGCCATCTGGGCCATGGCCAAGAACCAGTCGGCCACCGCTTCGTCGATGAACGCCGTCAAGGACTCGCTGCAACGGGGTCAATCGACCATCGACGTGGCCCTGGCCGCCGGTGACACCATCACCGACCTGCTCGGCAAGATGAAGGAAAAGGCCCTGGCCGCTTCCGACACCTCGCTGAACACCTCGTCGTTCAACGCCCTGGTGTCGGACTTCAACTCGCTGAAAGAGCAGATCTCGAAGGCCGCTTCGAACGCCAAGTTCAACGGCATCAGCATCGCCGACGGCAAGACCAACAACCTGATGTTCCTGGCCAACACCGACGGTTCGACCTTCACGGTCAAGGCGCAGTCGCTGACCCTGGACGGCCTGGGCCTGGGCACCTCGGTCCCGACGTTCAGCACCGCGGCCGGCGCCAAGTCGATGATCGCCAAGATCGACAGCGCCATCGGCACCGCCACCAACAAGCTGGCCTCGCTGGGCACGGCCTCGACCGGTCTGGACACCCACCTGACCTTCGTCGGCAAGCTGCAAGACAGCCTGGAAGCCGGCGTTGGCAACCTGGTGGACGCCGACCTGGCCAAGGAAAGCGCCAAGCTGCAATCGCTGCAGACCAAGCAGCAGTTGGGCATCCAGGCGCTGTCGATCGCGAACCAATCCAGTTCGTCGATCCTCAGCCTGTTCCGCTAAGGCTGACTTCGACGATCTTGGTCGTCGAGAGGGGCGGGCCTTCGGGCCCGCCCTTTTTCTATGGCTACAATGTTGGTGAAGTAGAATGAGTCTAATCGGACTCACGTTTGAGTCTGATCAGACTCACCGTTAAAAGTACTTAACAGGTTGTTTGGGTTGTTAAGAAAGTAACTACAACTCATAAAGGGTATTGAAAGGTCAGCGTCATAGTGTCGCGGTGGGTAAAACGCCCACCGGCCGTCAAAACGACGCCGGAACACCTCGAATAGGAGATGTTTCGTTATGGCGCTGAACAGCATCAACACGAACAGCGGGGCCATGATCGCCCTGCAAAACCTGAACTCGACCAATGCCGAGCTGCAGACCGTCCAGCAGCGCATCAACACCGGCAAGAAGGTGGGCAGCGCCAAGGACAACGGCGCGATCTGGGCCATGGCCAAGAACCAGTCGGCCACCGCTTCGTCGCTGAACGCGGTCAAGGACTCGCTGCAACGCGGGCAATCGACCATCGACGTGGCCCTGGCCGCTGGCGACACGATCACCGACCTGCTCGGCAAGATGAAGGAAAAGGCCCTGGCCGCTTCCGACACCTCGCTGAACACCTCGTCGTTCAACGCCCTGGTGTCGGACTTCGACTCGCTGCGCGTGCAGGTCGAGAAGGCCGCCACGAACGCCAAGTTCAACGGCATCAGCATCGCCGACGGCAAGACCACCAACCTGATGTTCCTGGCCAACACCGACGGCTCGACCTTCACGGTCCAGGCGCAGTCGCTGACCCTGGCGGGTCTGGGCCTGGGCGTGACCGCGGTCCCGACCTTCACCAACGCCAGCGCGGCCAAGACGATGATCACCACCATCGACAAGGCCATCGGCACCGCCACCAACAAGCTGGCCTCGCTGGGCACGGCTTCGACGGGTCTCGACACCCACCTGACCTTCGTTGGCAAGCTGCAGGACAGCCTGGACGCCGGCGTCGGCAACCTGGTGGACGCCGACCTGGCCAAGGAAAGCGCCAAGCTGCAATCGCTGCAGACCAAGCAGCAGTTGGGCATCCAGGCGCTGTCGATCGCGAACCAGTCGTCGTCGTCGATCCTGAGCCTGTTCCGCTAAGCCAAGAACACCGCGCGGCCGCGTAAAAGGTCGCCTGGAAAGACTGGGGCGAGCCGCGAGGCTCGCCCTTTTTCGTGGCTTCAGGTCAGGCCCGGCCCCTCGATCTTTAGCGCCGGGGTGAACGCCGGCCGCCGCTGCGGCAGGTCCACGACCAGCCCGCCGGCCTCGCGGCGGAAGGGCAGGGGATCGACGCCGCCCAGCAGGGTGACGCGGCGCACCTCGCCCGGCGCATTGGCCAGGCTCTCGATCTTCAGGCTTCCCTCGGGCCAGGCCATCGGCAGGACGTAGAGCGCCCCGGCCTTGGTGGTGAAGCGGATGTCGGCGGCCTCGAACGGCTTGGCGCCGCCCTCGTTCTGCATGCCCTCGACCAGCTTGGTCGGACCCTCGCCGAATACGCGCCAGGGGCGGGTGGCGTAGATCGCCTCGCCATTGACCGCGATCCAACCGGCCATGTCGGCCAGGACCTTCTCTTCCTTGTCGTCGATCGAGCCGTCGCCGCGCTGGGGAATCGACAGCAGCAGGCAGCCGTTCTTGCTGACCACGTCGATCAGCCGCTGGATGACGTCGCGGCCCGACTTGTAGCCGCCGCGTTCGTATAGCGGCCGGCTGTAGTGCCAGTCGCCGATGCAGGTGTCGGTCTGCCAGGGCTCGGGCCGCAGCCGGTCGGAGAAGCCGCGCTCGACATCCTCGACGATGGCCCGGCGTTGCAGCGGCGACAGTTTCTTGCCCGTCACCACCACGTTCCCGCCGTGGCGGTTGTAGTAGTGCGCCGTGGCGTCCAGCCCCGCCTGGCCCAGCGGCAGGCCGTAATTGTCGAAATAGACCAGGTCTGGCCGGTAGCGGTCGACGAGATCGTTCTGGCGATCCAGCCAGTTCTTCACGAAGCCCGGATTGTTCGGCGGCGGGGTCTCGATCCACTCGCCGTCATGGGCGTCGTGCCAGGCGTTGGCGGCCTTGATTGTGTCGATCCCGTCGGGGATGACCATGTTCCGGCCGGTATACAGGTCCTGCGGATCCAGCCCCTGCCACCACTGGCCCCGGCCGCCGGCCTTGGTCAGGTTGAAGGCGTCGTAACGCTGGCCCTGGCGCGGCCCCTCCGCGTCGTAGCCATAGGCCGTCTGCCACCAGTGCCAGGCGTGGGCGCCGTGGTTGGACACCCCGAACTTCAAGCCGTGGGCCCGCGCGACCTTGGCCCAGGTCCCGACGATGTCGCGCCGGGGCCCCACCCGCGTGGTGTTCCAGGCGTGGTGGCGGCTGTCGAACATGTCGAGATTGTCGTGGTGGTTGGCCATCGACATGAAGTATTTCGCGCCCGCCGCGACGTACTTCTTCATCAGGTCCTGCGGATCCCAGCGGTCGGCCTTCCAGCGCGGGATGAACTGCATGAAGCCGAAGTCGGCCGGGTGGCCATAGGTCTTGAGGTGGTGCTCGTAGACCTTGTTGCCCTGCTGGTACATCTGGCGGCCGTACCAGTCGCCGAACTCGGGCACGCACTGCGGCCCCCAGTGCGACCAGATGCCGAGCTTGGCGTCGCGGAACCACTCCGGGACCTGGTAGCCCGCCGCCAGCGAGTCCCAGGACGGCTGGAAGCGCTGGGCGGCGAGGGCGGGGCTGGCGGCGAGGGCGGCGCCCGTGGCCAGCATGTCGCGTCGGGTGAAGGTCATCAGCGCACCAGGCTCAGATGGATGACGCCGCCGCCGCTGGGGGCGAGGCCTAAGGACAGGGTTTGCTTGGCGGTGACGCTCTGGCTGCGAGTCTTCAGCGCCGTCGGCTCCGCGCCATCCTCCCGGATCTCGGCCTTGAAGCCGCCGTTCCCCAGGAAACCCAGCGGGACCTTCACCGTCCGGCCGGTCTCGTTGGTCATCGCCCCGACCCACCAGTCGGTCCCCTTACGACGGGCGATGACGATGGACTGGCCGATCTCGCCAGACAGCACGCGGGTCTCGTCCCAGCTGGTCGGCACGGCGCTGATGAAGTCCAGGCCTGCGGGCGAGGCGGCGTAGGTGATCGGGCTATCCGACACCATGGTCAGCGGGCTGTCGAACACGACATACATCGCCAGCGCCTGGCCGCGCGTGGTCTGCACCGTCGGCAGCAGGAACTGGTCCTTGAAGGCAGCCGGCGCCACGTTCCGGAAGCCGCCGGGCGTGTAGTCCATCGGCCCGACCAGCATGCGCGTGAAGGGCAGGGTGACGTTGTGGGTCGCCGTCACGCGCGAGCTCCACTTGTTGTACTCCGCGCCCAGCACGCCCTCTTGGGTGACGTAGTGCGGATAGGTGCGGACCAGCCCCGTTGGACGATAGGCGCCGTGCAGGTCGACCATCAGCTTGTGCTGGCCGGCCTTCTCCAGCAGGCGGTGGTAGTAGTCGACGATCTGCTGGTCGTCGCGGTCCATGAAGTCGACCTTGATCCCCTTGACGCCCCAAGCCTCGTAGGCCGCCAGGGCTTCGTCCATCTGGGCGTCCAGCGCCTTCCAGTGGACCCACAGCATGATGCCGACGCCCTTGGCGCGGCCGTAGGCGATCAGGTCCTGGATATTGATGTCAGGGATAGCCTTGGTGACGTCCGTGCCCGGAAGAACCTTCGGCGCCTGGCCCGAGCCGGCGTACCAGCCGTCGTCGATCAGCATGTACTCCAGCTTGTTGGCGGCCGCGAAGTCGATGAAGCCCTTCATCGTGGCGTCGTTCATGCCTTCTGCGCCGGCGACCTTGGAGCCGTTCCACCAGTCCCAGGCGGCCTTGCCGGGCTTGATCCAGGAGGTGTCGGTCAAGGCGGTCGGCGGGTTGAGGCTGGTCATCAGGTTCGACGAGACGAGGTCGCCCGGCGTGTCGCCGACCATCACCACGCGCCAGGACGAGACTGTGTCGGTCCCGATCCGCGTGGTCACGGCCGTGGAGGGATCGTCGAGGCGCGGCGACAGCTTGGCTTGCAGGCCCGGGCCGCCGTCCTCGCGGCCGGTCAGGTAGAGGCCGGCCCAGTCCTTCAGGTCGGCTTCGGCCAGCGCGAAGGCTGCCGTCTTCGTCTGGCAGACCACCGGCAGCTCATACAGCGCCGAGGCCCGGAAGCTCTTGGCCGAGATCGGATCGTACTCGCCCTCGTGCGAGGTGCCGAAGCGTCCCAGGTTCAGCGCCCAGCAGCGGTCGTCACCGGCGATCTCGAACTTGGTCTCTTCGCCGCGCACCGCCACGCCGGCCAGATTCGGCTGGTCGGGCAGCACGTAGCGGAAGGCGACGCCGTCGTCATAGGCGCGGGCGACCACTTTCAGCCGCCGCTGCAAGCCGGTCGTTTCGAGAAATTCTACGGTCGTCTCGGTGTAGCGATCCCGCACCGTCCGTGTCTTGCCGACCACCAGCTCATAGGTTTCGTCGACCTTGCGGGTGCTGGCCGAGGCGATCTTGACGTTCCGCGACAGCAGCCCGCCCCTGTCCAGAACCAGGCCTAGGGGCGAGGGTGCGATCAGGGTCTGGCCCTTGAACTTCAACGAGAAATTGGCCTGACCGTTTTGGTCCGAGATGCGAATTTCTGTCTGGCCACTTGGCGAGGCGACGACCTGTTCGGCGGCCTCTGCTGATCCTGCGGCAGCGCCTGCCAGGGTCACGGCTGTTAGCGCTGTCAAAAAGTAGGCCGACGTCTTCATTAGGAGTTCCCAACCCGATCTTCTTCTGTCTATTTGTCATACAAACTAGGCGGCCTATGGATCGGCGTCCAGGGGTATGACAACGTTGTCCCAGCCGTACTTGGCGGCAACGAAAGAAGAGTTGGGGAGTATGAACACCAGGACCCTGTGCGTCGCCCTGTTGGCGTCGACCTTTCTGTCTGGCGCGGCCGCCGCGCAGACTGGCCCGCAAAATACCGCCAACCCGGCCAAGTGGCCCGCGGCCAAGAGCCAGGGCCTGGTCGATCCCGCGACCGAAGCCTTCGTCGACGGCCTGCTGGCCAAGCTGACTCTCGAAGAGAAGGTCGGCCAGCTGATCCAGGCCGACATCGGCCAGATCAAGCCGGAGGAGCTGAAGACCTATCCGCTGGGCTCGATCCTGGGCGGGGGCAGCTCGCCGCCGCTGGGCGCGCCCGACCGCTCGCCGCAGAAGCCCTGGGTCGACACCGCGAAAGCCTTCCGTGATGGCGCGGCGCAGCGCGAGGGCGGGACGCACATCCCGCTGATGTTCGGCATCGACGCCGTGCACGGCAACAACAACGTCGTCGGCGCGACCCTCTTCCCGCACAACATCGCCCTGGGCGCGGCGCGCGATCCCGAGCTGATCCGCCGCATCGGCAAGGCCACCGCGTTCGAGACCTCGGCCGCCGGCTTCGACTGGGCGTTCGGCCCGACCCTGGCCGTGCCCCGCGACGACCGCTGGGGCCGCGCCTATGAGGGCTATTCCGAGGATCCCCTCATTGTCCGCCAATATGCCGGCGAGATGATCCTGGGTCTGCAGGGCGCGGTGTCCCAGGGCGGTGTGATCCAGCAAGGCCACGTGGCGGCCAGCGCCAAGCACTTCCTGGGCGACGGCGGCACCGAGAACGGCGTGGACCAAGGCAATACCAAGGTGTCGGAGGCCGACCTCGTCCGCCTGCACGCCCAGGGCTACGTTCCCGCGATCAACGCCGGGACCCTGACGATCATGGCTTCGTTCAACAGCTGGAACGGCGTCAAGATGCACGGCAACAAGAGCCTGCTGACCGACGTCCTCAAGGGCAAGATGGGCTTCGACGGCTTCGTCGTCGGCGACTGGAACGGCCACGGCCAGGTCACGGGCTGCAAGCCCACCGACTGCCCGCAGTCGATCAATGCCGGCCTCGACATGTTCATGGCCCCCGACAGCTGGAAGGCGCTGTACGCCAACACCCTGGCCGAGGTGAAGTCGGGCGTGATCCCGATGGCCCGCCTGGACGACGCCGTCCGCCGCATCCTGCGGGTGAAGGCCAAGATGGGTCTGTTCCAGGCTGCCCGTCCCTATGAGGGCCGAGAGGGCGTGATCGGCAACGCCGAGCACCGCGCCGTCGCCCGCGAGGCGGTGCGCAAGTCGCTGGTTCTGCTGAAGAACAACGGCGTCCTGCCGGTCAAGGCCAGTGCGAACGTGCTGGTCGCTGGCTCGGGCGCGGACGACATCGGCAAGCAGTCGGGCGGCTGGACCCTGTCGTGGCAGGGCACGGGCAACACCAATGCCGACTTCCCCAATGCGGAGTCGATCTATGCCGGCGTGAAGACCGCGGTCGAGGCTGGCGGCGGCAAGGCTACGCTTGCGGTCGATGGTTCGTTCGAGACCAAGCCCGACGTCGCCATCGTCGTCTTCGGTGAAAATCCGTATGCGGAAGGTGTCGGCGACCTGAAGACCACGCTGGAGTACCAACCGGGCGCCAAGACCGACCTGGCCTTGCTCAAGAGCCTGAAGGCCAAGGGCGTGCCGGTGGTGGCGGTGTTCCTCACGGGGCGCCCGCTGTGGGTGAACCCGGAGATCAACGCCTCGGACGCCTTCGTCTCGGCCTGGCTGCCGGGTTCGGAAGGCGGCGGCGTCGCTGACGTCATCATTGGCGACAAGGCCGGCAAGCCGCGCACCGACTTCCACGGCAAGCTGTCGTTCAGCTGGCCCAAGACGGCTGCTCAGTTCTCGCTCAACAAGGGCGACAAGGGTTACGACCCGCTGTTCGCCTATGGCTATGGCCTGAGCTACGCGCGGCCCGGCAAGGTCGCGAAGCTGTCGGAAGTGTCGGGCGTCAAGCCGGTGGCCGACAACGCCGTGAACTACTTCGTGGCCGGCAAGACCCCGCCGCCGTTCGAGTTCAAGGCCTCGCCCTCGTCGTCGGTGCAGATCGCGCCGATCGACGCCGGCAACGTCCAGGAAGCCGGCCGCCAGATCACCTATGCCGGCGACAAGCTGGGCCGGGCGACGATCGTCGGCGAGAAGCCGCTGGACCTGTCGTTCCAGACCAATGCCGAGATGGCCCTGGCCTTCGAGTACCGCATCGACGCCCTACCGACCAAGCCGGTGATCCTGGCCATCGGCGCGGGCAAGCTGGACGCCACCCCGCCGCCTGGAACCCCGACCGGCCAGTGGGCCAGCGTCAAGATCCCGCTGAAGTGCTTCCAGGCCGCCGGGACCGACGTGACCAAGGTCACGGCGCCGTTTGACCTGGGCACGGCCGGGACCTTCCAGGTCTCGATCGCCAACGTGAAGCTGACGGCCGACCCGGCCGGGGCGGTCTGTCCGCCGAAAGCGCAGTAGGGAAATGGAGCAGGGATGCGGTTGAAAGTTCTGGCCCTAGCGGCCGCGTCCCTGCTTGCCAGCCCGGCTCTCGCCGGTCCGCTGGCGTCCGTCTTCAGCGACCATGCGGTGTTGCAACGCGACCAGCCCATCCGGGTGTGGGGTCGCGCGGCGCCGAACGCGGCGGTGGCCGTCGATCTCTCCGGCGCTGGCGCCAGCGCCACGGCCGGCGTTGACGGCCGCTGGAGCGCGGTGCTGCCGGCCCGCGCGGGCGGTGGTCCGGCCCTGACCCTGACGGTTCAGGCCGGGGCAGAGCGCCAGGTGGTCTCCGACCTCGTCATGGGCGACGTCTGGCTGTGCTCGGGCCAGTCGAACATGGAATATCCGCTGCGCCGCACCCTGGCCGGCGACAGCGAGGTGGCCGCCGCGGCCGACCCCAATATCCGCCTGCTGCAGACCGGCAAGATCAGCATGCCTGCGCCGCAGGAGGCCCTGCCGGCCAGCGTCGTCTGGAAGGCCGCCACGCCGCAAACAGCCGCCGAGTTCAGCGCCGCCTGCTTCTTCCTGGGCAAGGACCTGCGGAAGTCCACCAACGTACCGATCGGCCTGATCGACGCCACCTGGGGCGGCTCGGTGATCCAGGACTGGATCAGCCGCGAGGGGCTGGCCGCGCTGAAGTCCTATGACGAGGGCCTGACGGTCCTCGACGCCTATGCTCGCGACCCGGTCGTGGGCCAGGCCAAGTGGGCGGCGATGCTGGACCGCTGGGCGGCCGCCAAGCTGGGCGCGGCCAATGACGGCATGCGGCCGGACCTCGATGACCGGTCGTGGAAGACCGTGCCGATGGAGAACTTCTGGGAGAACTATCCCGGCCTGGAAGGCTTCGACGGCGTCGTCTGGCTGCGTACGGAGATCACCCTGACCAAGGCCCAGGCCGCCCAGGGCGCGATCCTGGCGCTGGGTCCGGTCGACGACATGGACACCACCTTCCTCAACGGCCGCGAAGTTGGCGCGACCCAGAGCTGGAACGGACCCCGGAACTACAAGATCGCGCCGGGCGTCCTGAAGGCCGGTCGCAACGTCCTGGCCGTGCGCGCCATCGACACCGGCGGTGGCGGCGGGACCTGGGGCAAGGCCGCAGACAAGGGTCTGAAGTTGGACGACGGGACCGTCGTGCCGCTCAGCGGAGCCTGGCGCTACAAGATCGCCGCGCCGCTGTCGCAGACCGCCTTGCCGCCCAACGCGCCGTGGCTGGGGGCCAGCGGCCTCAGCACCCTGCGCAACGGCATGATCGCCCCGCTGGTCCCGTATGGGGTCAAGGGCTTCGCCTGGTATCAGGGCGAGGCCAATGTCACCGAGGCCGGCGAATATGCCCGCCTGATGCCCGCCTTGATCGCCGACTGGCGCCAGGCGTTCGGCGCGCAGCCGTTCCTGCTGGTTCAACTGGCGGCTTTCGGGCTTCAGAAGCCCGGTGTGGCGAACTCCGACTGGGCCGCCTTGCGCGACGTCCAGCGCCGAGTGGCGGCGGCCGATCCGAAGGTCGGCATGGCCAGCGCGGTCGACATCGGCTCGCCCTACGACATCCACCCGGCCGACAAGACGCGGGTGGGGCAGCGGTTGGCCCTGCTGGCGCGGAGGATCGCCTATGGCGAAACCGTGCTGGCGGCCGGCCCGGCCCCACTCTCGGTTCGCCGTGATGGTGCGGACGTGGTGGTGACCTTGGACCAGCCGGCGGTCGTCTACGGCGCGGCCCGCCCGATCGGCTTCGAGCTGTGCGATACGACCTGCCGCTTCGTCGATGCGAGCGTGGAGGGGGCGACCGTCCGCCTCGCCGGCGCCGCCGGCGCGACCAAGGTGCGCTACGCCTGGGCCGACAGTCCGATCATCAACCTGTTCGGCGCGATGGGCCTGCCGGCGACGCCGTTCGAGCTGCCGCTGCCGTAGAAAGCTTCAGCACGATTCCTTGGTTACCCCGCCGTTAACCAGCAACCCCTTGTCGGCACTGACATTTCGATCCCTATAAAGGAGCGTGTCGGTGACCTTCGACGAGCGTCAGGAATGGATCGGTTTGTGGGAGGCGGTGTTCGGCGAGCCGCCGCCCATCGAGGCCGAGTCCGACGTGACCGGCCGGATCCTGATCGAGCACCTCCCGCCCATCCTGCCCTACGAACTCAAGTCCCGAACTGAGTGAACGGCACCCGGTTGAAGAACTCGCGCTCGGCGCCGCGCGGGTCGTCCTCCAGGCGCGAGACGTTGTCGAACACCATCGTCTGGCGACGGGGCAGGGTGTAGGGCTCCCACTTGGGCAGGGTCCCGCCATTGGGATCGCCCGTGGCGGCGAAGCGCACGAAGGCGTCGCTCATCGTGTTGGACATCGCCACCGACTCCGGCCCCGTGCCGACGATCGAGCCCTTGGCGTCCAGCGTGCCGAACACCAGGCCGATGTCGATGGTGTGCGGCGCGCCGAAGATCCCGCCGTCCTTGGGCGACTTCCAATCGACCTGGTAGGCGAAGGCGGGCGCGCCGGCCTTGGCGCGTTCCTCGTCCTGGATGATCGCGGCCTTCCACGAGCGGCCGGCGGTCGAGGCGGCGAAATAGACGTCCGACGGCGAATAGTTCGGATAGGTCTGGCGGTAGAAGGCGACCACCGTCTCGGGATCGATGTCGATGCGGCCGGCGAACTGGCTGGGCAGCCTGGCCAGCACCTCGTCCCAGGTCTTGGGGAAGGCCTTGGCGTCGAAGCCGATGAAGCCCTTGGTCTCGTCGTGGGTGTTCCCGCACATCATCGGCACGGACAGCCCCACCGGCGAGGCGTCGGGGAAGAACGGGTGGCGGGTCAGGCTGCGCTCGTCCAGCACCGGGCCCATATAGACGCTGCCCTGGCCGGCGATCGGGTCGACAGCCCGCAGGCCCTCGACCATCTTGTCGGCCGGCAAGGCGCGCAGGGAGGCCAGGTCCTTGGCGCCGGTCTTGTCCATGAACGCCTTCGCGCGCTTGGTGGCGTTGAACGGGCCGCCGGCGGTGACCTGCTGGCCGCTCATGGTGGCGGCGCGATGCAGCAGGCCCTTGGCGGCCGGCATGGCCATCAGAGTGGCGATCTTGGCGCCGCCGCCCGATTGTCCGAACAGCATCACCCGCTCGGGATCGCCGCCGAACTGGGCGATGTTGTCCCGCACCCACTGCAGGGCCAGGACCAGGTCCAGCTGGCCGGCATTGCCGCTGTCGGCCACCGACGGGTCGTTGAACAGGCGCGCCAGGTACAGATAGCCGAAGGCGTTCAGGCGGTGGTTCACCGTCACGACGACCACGTCGCTGCGCTTGGCCAGCTTCGTGCCTTCGTACCAGGGGCTCGAGCCCGAGCCGGTGTTGTAGGCGCCGCCGTGGATGTAGAACATCACCGGCCGCTTGCCGCCGTCGGCGAGGCCGGCCTTTGACGCCTTGGACGGGGTCCAGACGTTCAGGAACAGGCAGTCCTCGGACTGGACCTCGTCCTCGCCCTTACCCTGCGGGCACGACGCGCCGTAGGTCAGGGCGTCCTTCACATCGGTCCACGGCTCGGGCTTCACCGGCGCGGCGAAGCGGCGCTCGCCGCCGGTGTCCTGGCCGTAGCGCAGGCCCTTGAACACGCTGATCTCGCCGTCGACATAGCCGCGCACCTTGCCAGCGGTGGTCTTGATCACGGGCGAGCGCTTCTCGGCCGTGAAGCCCACGGTCGGCAGGGCGGCGAAGGCGGCCAGGGCGGCGGCCCCGGTGATCAGGGTGCGGCGAGTCTGAACGGTGTCCACGGGGCTTCCTCCGGCGCGTCTAACGCACGATTTGCCGGTAGCGGTAGCACGGGTGACACCGGTGACAATCCACTATTTCAGATGCTTGGGCAGAGGTGTCCGCGCCGGCAGCTGACCGAGGCCGGACCACCCTGGGCGATGATCCGGGCGCGCAGGACCGCCCATTCCGGGGCGAGCTCGGTCCAAGGCGCGCGCCGCCAGGCGGCCGACGCAGCCTCGGTGCGGGCCTGCTGCTTGGGCGTCAGCTGGGCCCAGGCGGCGTCACGCCGCGCGGCGAAGCGGACCGGCTGGTCGCGGGCGAGGTCGGCCAGCAGCGCGTAGTTATCCACAGGGTCGGGCAGGGCGCCGACCAGCTCCTCGCGGCAACCCTTGCCGGTGACCCGAACGCACAGGGCGGCGATCCGCCGGCCCAGCTCCGGATCGATCGGATACTGGTGCGCGCCGCCGCGGATATAGGTCGCCAGCATCGACAGCCCGCCGACCTCGCCGCGCGCGGCGGCCTGCTCGACCAGGTCCAGCGTCCGGGCGCGGTTGCGCTGGATGGCCGCGAAGCTGCCGTCGCCCTTGTCGTGCCAGGTCTCCATCATCAGTTCCAGCTGGGCGCCGGGTTCGCCGAGGTCGGCCGCGCAGTGCATCAGCCGGGTCCACTGCACCGGATCGGCGAAGCCGGAGTCGGCCGACTGGTACTGCCGGGCGACGGCGAAGATGGCGGAGGCATTGCCGTCCTCTGCCAGGGGCTTGAGCACCGCGAACCGCTCCTGGTGATACCGGCGCTGCAGGTCCAGGAAGCCCTGGGTCTGGGCGGCGGTCGTCAGGCCCTTGGCGGCGTCGAAGGTCTTCAGCCGCTCGGCCTGGGCCTGGTCGACCGGCGCCACCGCGCGGGTCAGCTCGGCCCGGTCGGCGGCCAGGTCACGAGGCTGGGCCGGGACGCAGGGGATGGCCAGCGCGGTGGCCAGGATCAGGGCGGGCAGCGGCATGCGCCCTACGCCTTCGGGTCCTGGAACACGATCGGCAGGCGGATCACCCCACCGGCGGTCGGTTTGCCGTCGCGGTCCTCGGGAGCCATCTGGAAGTGGCGGGCCAGCTTGATCGTGGCCTCGCCGAAGCCGTACTGGGCGGGGTCCTCCTGGCGGACCAGGCAGTTCTCCAGCCGGCCTTCGGCGGTGATCGAGCAGTCGACGGTCACCCGAGCGGCGGTGACGCCGGCCTCGTGTGCGGCTTGCGGATAGTAGCGGGCCATGTCTTCGCCGCCCGGACGCTGGGTCCAGACCGGCAGGCGGATGGTCGGCTCGGGAACATTGGCGGCCCACACCGCGCCGGCGGCGGCCAGGCCCAGGGTCCCGACCAGCAGGGCGCCCAGCAGCTTGCGGGCGGGAGGCGTCGAAGCGGTCCGCAGCATCATCAGTCTCTCCTTCAGGGGATGGACGCCGACAGCGGGCCAGTGGCAGCCGAACGGCGCGGACAAGGGGGTAAGGGCGCTGCCCAGCAGGGTCTCGGCATAGAGGCGGGCGGCGGCGGGATGGCGCTCGACCACGGCGGCGTCGCAGGCGATTTCCTGGTCGATCCGCAGCGACTTGGCGGCGACATGGACCAGCGGGTTGAACCAGGCGAGGCAACGCACGGCCACGACCAGGGCGTTCACGGCCGCGTCGCCGCGCGCCAGGTGGACGCGCTCATGGGCCAGGACGAGGTCGCGCGCCGGACCCTGGAAGCGGGCCTCGAAGTCGGCGGGCGCGACGATGCGCGGCCGGATCGCGCCCAGCAGCAGCGGTCCCGCTCCGGTGTGCTGGCCCAGCAGCAGGTCGGGATCGGCGGGCGAGGGGGTGAGACGTCCCAGACCGCGCACGAAATGGGCCTGGCGCAGGGCGAACAACACCGCCGCGCCGACCGCGCCGAAGGCCCATAGGATGGTCAGGATCTCCGACACCTTGTGCACCTGGCGCGAGACCGGATGCACTGACCAGGCCGCGTCGGCCGCCAGCGTGACCACGGGAGCCATCGCGCCGGTTGCGGCGGGCGCCGGCAGCAGGGCCGTGACCACGCACAGCGGCGCGACCAGCCAAAGGGCGTAGGCCGCCAGCGGGCCGAAGGCGCGGCGGACAGGTCGGCGCAGGGCCAGGACCAGCAGGATGCCGACCGCCAGGGCCAGCTCGCCGCGGATGATCAGGGTGAGGATGGTGTCGTTCATTTGCCGATCTTCTCGATCAGCGCCTTCAGGTCGGCGACGTCCTGTTCGCTCAGCTTGTCGCTGTCGGAGAAGTGGGCCACCAGCGGCGCCAGCCGGCCGTCGAACAGGCGGTCCAGCAGGCCCTGGCTCTCGCTGCCGACATAGGCCTCGCGGGTCACCAGCGGGGAATAGAGATAGCGCCGGCCCTCGGCGGTCGCGCCGATGGCCTTCTTCTTCAGCAGCCGGCTGATCAGCACCTTCACGGTGCCCTCGGTCCAGGCGTTGGGTTCGCTGACCTCGGCCATAATGGCCTCGGAGGTCAGGGGGCTGCGCCGCCACAGCGCCTCCATCACCACGCTTTCCGCCGCGCTGATCTTCATGCCTGCCATTGGGTCGCGCCTCATCGATGACAAGTGTCAACGAATCGACGTTGACACTTGTCATCGATACCGTCAACCGGCGTTCGGCGAGGTGGCTAGAGCGCCGCCACCGCCGCGGCGTGGCCCGCGATCACGGCCTTGGTCGAGGCGTCGTTGTCGAACACGCCGTACAGGCCCTGCTCCTCCTGGGGCGGGTCGCCGACGAAGCTCTTGTCGCCGTGCACGAACCAGGCGTCCGGATGCTGGGCGCGGCCTTCGCCGTTCCAGGCCCAGAAGTTGGTGCCCGCCACCGGGCCGCCGGCCTTCATGTCATCGAGCGCCAGGCCGTAGATGGTCTTGTAGAACCGGTCCTTGTCGGCCGTGGCCGAGGCGGGGACGAACGAACGGTCCTCGCGGATCAGGCCGAACTCCTCGATGACCAGCGGCTTGTTCAGTTGCTTGGCCAGGGCGATGTGGCGGGTGACGTATTCGCGGCACTTGGCCTCGCCGTCGGCATAGGTCGCCGGCTGGTTCTTGACGTCGATCCAGCCCCAGTTGTTGGGCCAGACGTGCAGGGTCAGGTAGTCGATGGTCGAGGGCTTGTGGGCCTCGACCACGCAGGCCTCGCTGTGCAGGCAGCCCATGCTGCCTTCGCTGCCGGTGCTGACCAGGTGCTTGGGATCCAGCGTCTTGATGATCGCCGAGACCTCGCTGATCCACTTGTAATAGGTCGGCAGGTTCTTGTTGCCGAACTCGTCCGTGCCGCCGGGGCGCGGTTCGTTGGCCAACTGCCAGGCCATGATGGTCGGATCGTCGCGATAGGCCTTGCCGGTGACGGTGTTCTGGCGGCCGACCAGGCCCAGCAGGTAACGACGGAACAGGGCGTTGGCCTTCTCGTCGCCATAGAAGCGGCCCGAATAGTCCGGGAACTCCGGCCACGGGTGGGCCGGGTCGCCCTGCTGGAACCAGGGGCCGTTGCCGACCCAGTTCAGATAGGCCGGCATGCCGCCCGACCAGTCCCAGAAGTTGTTGACGTAGATCACCGCCTTCATGTCGCGCGCGGCCATCTCGGCCAGCAGGACGTCCAGGCCCTTCAGCAGGTCCTGGTCGTAGACGCCGGGCTTTTCCTGGAAGGTCGGGGCGACGGCGGCCTTGGCCGGCGAGCGCTCGCCCGCGCCCAGGACCCGCAGATTGGTGACGCCCAAGGCCTTCAGCCTATCGAGCTCGCGCTTGAGCCGCTCGCGGTCGCCTGTGGCCCCGGGCGAACCCAGCCATGCGCCGTACCACAGGTTCGCGCCGGTGAAGCGGTAGGGCTTGCCGTCCAAGACGAGGCGGCCGTTCTTGACCGCCACAAAGCCCTTCCGCGGGGCGGGCGGTTTGTTGGTCGCGCCCAGAGCCGGCGCGGCGAGCAGGCCGGCGGCCGCGCCGCCCAAGAGAAAGCGTCTGCTGAGCATCTTCCTGAATTCCCCCGTAGAATTTGTATTTTGCGGGAGGGTAACCGAGCGCGGCCCTTGGCGGAAGCGGATTAAATAAAGATGATGTAGGAAATGGCCGTTCTAGCGCGGCTTCGCGTGGGCGACGGTCCAGTCGACGATCGTCGCCAGCGCGCTCGGGGCGATGGTCTCCTCGATATTGGCGTACTCCCCCGGCGCGCCGGTGCGGGCGGTCTGGAACAGGTGGTTCAGGTCCGGCAGCGCCAGGGTCGTGGCGTCGGCATTGCCGGCCAGGGCCGCCTTGATCGCCGGGATGTTCACCGCCGCCGAAACCTGGGTGTCCTTGGCGCCGTTGATCGCCAGCACCGGCGCGCGGACCTGGGCCAGGGCCTGGGCGGGGTCCACCGTCAGGAAGGTGCGGTACCAGGCCGAGTTGATCAGCGCGGCATTGCCCTCGGCGGCCTGCGGATTGCCGCCGCCGGCGAACAGCTTGAGCAGTTGCGGTTTGGCCTTGGCCGCGTCGGGTTCGGCCCGGACGAGGGCGTTGGCGGTCTCGACCAGCCTGGCCTGCTGGCTGGCGGCCTTCTCGCCGGCCCCGGAGGCGACGTAGATGTCGTGATACTGCCGGGGCAAGACCTGGTCGCCCGGCACGCCCGTGCCGGCCATCAGCACGATGAAGGCGATGCGCGGATCCTTGGCGGCGACCAGTGGCGCGATGATCCCGCCCTCGCTGTGGCCGATCAGGCCGACGCGCGCCGGATCAATGTCCTTGCGGCCGCGCAGATAGGCGACCCCGGCGGCGACATCGGTGGCGAAGTCCAGTGTGGTGGCCTTGGCGAAGTCACCCGGTTGCGAGCCGCCGACGCCGCGATCGTCGACGCGCAGCACCGCCACGCCGCGCCGGGTCAGGGCGTCGGCCAGCACCAGGAACGGCTTGTGGTCGAACAGGGTCTCGTCGCGATCCTGCGGGCCCGAGCCGGTGATCAGCAGCGCGACCGGGAACGGTCCCTCGCCCGGCGGCAGGGTCAGAGTCCCGGCCAGGGTCAGGCCCGAGGCCGGGTTCGTGTAGGCGACGTCCTCGGCGCGATAGGAGAAGGGCGGCTTGGGCGTCTGCGGGCGCTTGGGCGCGACGATGGCCTGAGGCGTGCGCTCCAGCCGCAACGGCAAGCGTCCGCCGTTCTGCACCCACTCGCCCGCGATCGACTTGCGATCGGCGGCGACCTTGCCTTCGTAGGCGGCGGCCGGCGTGGTCAGGGTGACGGTCAGCTGGTCGCCGGCCAGGGTCGCGCTCGCCTTCAGGCCGGTCGCCTTCTGGGCCGGACTGTCGACACTGGCGGTCCCGTCCGCCTGCAGGTGGAACACCAGCGGCAGCTTCACCCCGACGTCCAGCGTCCCGTACCAGTCACCGGCGATCGGCGCGATCTGGGCGGTGGCGACGGCGGGCGCGAGCAAGGCGGCGACGAATGCCGCGCGAGGCAGGAAACGCATGTGGCTGTAACTCCCCGGACTTTGCGCGGGAGGATGGCCACACGTTGAGCGCGTCGTCTACCTATGCTCCAGGCTGTGCCGGATCCGGGTGACGATCACGCGCGAGCCGCGGACCCTGTAGCGGATGATGTAGGCGTGACGGCCGAAGGGGACATTGATTTGCGGGTGGTCGGGCCGGTGACGCGACCGCGCAGCGGCGTCTCGGCCAAGCTGTCGAACGTCTCCAACAACAAAGGGCCCACGCGCGCCGCGGCGTTGAGATCATGCGCACAGAGCCAGGCCTCGAGACGGTCGACGTCTCTTTGAGCGTTCTCCGAAACGGAGACGATGAAGCTCAATCGCGACCGCCGAAGCGGCGCAAGCGTTCGCGGAATTCGGACAGAGGGATCGATGCCATCTCGCCGCGTTCGACGGCGTCGGCGATTGCCTCGTCGATGGCGGGATCTGGATCGGCAAACGCCGGAAGCGCGCCTGCCAGGCCCGCGTCGATCAGAGCCCTGGCGTACTCGGCCACGGACATACCCAGTCTGTCCGCCGCGACTTTCAGCTGAGCAGCCTGCTCATGATCAATGTGGATGTCGACGCCGTCGGCCATGGGCGAAGGGTCTCGCCCATGGCCTTCGAGGTCAAGATCACAGATTCAGCAGCGCCGGATCGCCGCCCTGGGCGGTGATGTTGACGCTGACCGCGCGCTCCACCGCGAAGCGGAGCAGGGCGTGCGGGCCGCCGGCCTTGGGGCCGGTGCCGGAGAGGCCTTCGCCGCCGAACGGTTGGACGCCGACGACGGCGCCGGTCATCGAGCGGTTGACGTAGGCGTTGCCGGCCGGGACCAGGCGCTGAACGTCGGCCGCGAAGCTCTCGATCCGCGAGTGGATGCCCAGGGTCAGGCCGTAGCGGCGGGCCGCCAGGGCGCCGGCCACCTGGTCCAGGTGCTCGGGCTTGTAGCGGACCACGTGCAGGATCGGGCCGAACACCTCGCGCTCGAGGAAGTCGGCGGCGGGGATCTCGGCCAGGACCGGGGCGAAGAAGGTCCCGCCAGCCGGAGCCGCCAGGGCGTGCAGCACCTTGGCTTCCTTCTTGAGGCGGACCTGGTGCTTGTCGAGCGCGTCCTTGGCCTCGGCGTCGATGACCGGGCCGACGTCGGTGACGGCCAGGGCCGGATCGCCGACCACGAGGGCGTCCATGGCGCCCTTCAGGCCGTCGATGATGCCTTCGGCGGTGTCCTCAGGCAGGAACAGCAGGCGCAGGGCCGAGCAGCGCTGACCAGCGGAGCCGAAGGCGCTGACGATGACGTCGTCGATGACCTGCTCGCGCTGGGCGGTGGTGTCGACGAACATGCCGTTGAGGCCGCCGGTCTCGGCGATGAACGGAACGATCGGGCCCTGGCGCTGGGCCAGGGTCTGGTTGATCCGCCAGGCGGTGTCGGTGCCGCCGGTGAAGGCGACGCCGTCCAGGCCCTCGTGGCTGGTCAGGGCCGCGCCGACGGTCTCGCCGCGCCCCGGCAACAGGGCCAGCAGGCGGCTGTCCAGGCCGGCGGCGTGATAGAGCTTCACGGCCTCGAAGGCGATCAGCGGGGTCTGCTCGGCGGGCTTGGCCAGCACGGCGTTGCCGGCGGCCAGGGCGGCGGCGATCTGGCCGGTGAAGATGGCCAGCGGGAAGTTCCAGGGGCTGATGCAGACGAAGACGCCGCGCCCGGCCAGGCGCAGGGTGTTGGTCTCGCCGACCGGGCCCTTCAGCACCTCACCGGCCCCGAACTGATCCTCGGCCAGCACGGCGTAGTAGCGGCAGAAGTCGACGGCCTCGCGGACCTCGGCGATGCCGTCCGACAGGGTCTTGCCGGCTTCGCGGGCCAAGATGGCGATCAGGCGGTCGATGTTGGTCTCGAGCGCGTCGGCCATGGCGCGCAGGGTCTTGGCGCGGGCCGGGCCGCCGGCCAGGTCCCAGGCGGGCTGCGCGGCGCGGGCCAGGCGGAAGGCCTCGTCGATCTGCGGGATCTGGGCTTCGGAGACCGCGCCGACCGTCTTGTGCTCGTCGGCGGGGGCGACCACGGCTAGCGGCGGGCCGCCGGCGCTGATCTTGCCGCCGATCAAAGGACCGGCCGACAGGGTGGCGCCGTCCAGGGTGGCGACGGCGGCTTGCAGGCGCTCGCGATCGGCCTTCACCGAGAGGTCCAGGCCAGCGGAGTTCTTGCGGCGCGGACCATAGACGTCGATCGGCGTCGGGATCTTGGCGTGGCGCTCGGGGTGGGCTTCGACGGTGTCGATCGGGTCGGTGACGACCTTCTCGACCGGCACGCGCTCGTCCAGCAGGGCGTGGACGAAGCTGGTGTTGGCGCCGTTCTCCAGCAGGCGACGGACCAGATAGGGCAGCAGGTCCTCGTGACCGCCCACCGGGGCGTAGGCCCGCAGGGTGATGCCGTCATAGAGGTCGTCGGCGGCCTTGTAGAGCGCCTCGCCCATGCCGTGCAGACGCTGGTGCTCGATCTTGACGCCGGCGTTCTTGGCCATGCGGACCACGGCCGCCAGGGTGTGGGCGTTGTGGGTGGCGAACTGGGCATAGAGGTGCGGGGCGGCCTCGATCAGGGCCTTGGCGCAGACCAGGTACGACAGGTCGGTGGCCGGCTTGGTCGTATAGACCGGATAGTCCGGACGGCCAGCGACCTGGGCGCGCTTGATCTCGCTGTCCCAGTAGGCGCCCTTGACCAGGCGGACCATCAGGCGACGGCCGGTCTCTTCCGACAGCGCCTTCAGGCGGGCGATCACTTCGCCGCAACGCTTCTGATAGGCCTGGACGGCGAGGCCGAGGCCCGTCCACTGGCCCAACTCCGGCTCACGGCACAGGCGGTCCAGCAGCTTCAGCGACAGGGCCAGGCGATCGGCCTCTTCGGCGTCGATGGTGAAGTTGATGTTGTGCTTGGCGGCGATCAGGGCCAGGCGCAGGGTGCGGGGATAGAGCTCCTCCCACACGCGGTCCTCGTGCGTGGCCTCATAGCGCGGGCACAGGGCCGACAGCTTGACGGACACGCCGTGGCCGGCTTCCGGACCGGCGGCCTTGGACAGCTTGCCGACTGTCTCGATGGCGTCGGTATAGGCCTTCTCATAGCGTGCGGCGTCGGCGGCGGTGCGGGCGCCTTCGCCCAGCATGTCGAAGCTGCACATGGTGTCTTCGTTGGCGGCGCGCTTGATGGCGGCTTCGATCGTCCGGCCCAGGACGAACTGCTCGCCCATGATGCGGATGGCCTGGCCGACGGCGGCGCGGATGACGGGCTCGCCCACGCGGCCGGCCAGCTTCTTGATGAAGCCCGGCAGGTCGTTCTTGGCCTCGTCGTCGGGCTCGACGATCTTGCCGGTCAGCATCAGGCCCCAGGTCGAGGCGTTGACGAACAGGCTGTCGCTGCCGCCCAGGTGGGACGCCCAATCCGCCGAGCCGATCTTCTCGGCGATCAGCTTGTCGCGGGTGTCGTCGTCGGGCGTGCGCAGCAGCGCCTCGGCCAGGCACATCAGGGCCAGGCCCTCGCGGGTGCCCAGGCTGAACTCCTGCAGGAAGCTTTCGACCACGCCTTGCTTGCGGACGCTACGGCGCGCGCCGCGGACCAGGGCCTCGGCCTCGGCGCGGACGGCGGCGCGGTCCTCGCTGGACAGGGGCTTGGCGGCCAGCAGGTCGGCGATCACGGCGGCTTCGTCGCGATACTTGCCGTTGTCCAGGCTGTCCCAGTGGGCCAAGTCGGTCATGATCGGTCCTTCGTTAGAATATCATCGGTCTAACTTGGCTTCGACAGAAGGTGCTTCGTTTGTTGATCGGGCAGTCCGTACGTTCTTCGGAGAAAGCGCGAAAAACATTCGTCCGCTCCAGCCCGCGCGACCGCATGGCGCGGCAAGCGCGCGGAGGACAATGCTCTGGAAGTGGGGAGGCCGAAAGTGGGGAGGGAGGAAGGGGCGCGGCTATTGGGGGGAGCGCACACGCCCCTTCCTCTCTTGCGCGACGCCCTGGGGGGAGGGGGATGGGCGTCGCGTAGGTTCCAGACTTCGGTGGCTGACCGATCCGCTCACGCCTTCAGGAGGAGGGGAGCGCAAGCGGCGCTGGAACGATCGAAGGTGTAACGCTAAGCTTGCCGAAGGTGCTCCGTTTGTGAGCGCTACTTTTCGAAGCTTCTTCGGTAAAATCGCGCCATGTCCATTTCTGCTCTAGATGACACCGATCGCCGACTGTTGAAGGTTCTGCAGGCCGACGGCCGCATCACCAACGCCGAGCTGGCCAAGCGCTGCAACCTGTCGCCGGCCGCCACCTTCGACCGCGTGCGACGTCTGCGCGAGCGCGGCTACATCACCGGCTACGCGGCCCTGCTGGATCCGGCCAAGGTCGACCGCGCCCTGCTAATCTTCGTCGAAGTGGTGCTGGAGCGCACGACCGGCGAGGTGTTCGAGGACTTCGCCGCCGCCGTCCGCCGCGCCCCCGAGATCCTGGAGTGCCACATGGTGGCCGGCGGCTTCGACTACCTGATCAAGGCCCGCGTGCGCGACATGGAGGCCTATCGGAACTTCCTGGGCGACATCCTGGTCAAGATGCCGGGCGTGCGCGAGACGCGGACCTATGCCGTGCTGGAAGAGGTCAAGAGCACGGTGCAGCTGCCGCTCTAGCCCTTCTCCCGCTCCCGAAACGCCGCCACCTTCGCCCTATTCCCGCAGGCGCTCATCGAGCACCAGCGGCGGTCGCCCTTGCGCGAGGTGTCCAGGAACAGGATGGCGCACACCGGCCCCTGGCATTGGCGGATGCGTGCGCCGTCGGGGCCGCCCAGGAGCTCGATGGCCTCGCGCGCCACGCTAGTCAGCAGGTCGCGGGCCGAGCCCTTCAGGCGCGGGCGCTCGGCGGCGTCCAGCCAGGGCGCGGCGGCGGGCCGGGCGGCGAAGGTGTTCAGGGCTTCACGCGGCGTTTCGGGCAGGGGGCGGTCTTCGGCGCGAGCCAGGGCCAGGGCGTAGAGCGTCTCGCGAAGCTCCCGCGCGCCCGAAAGATCTTCGGCGGAAGCGCCGGCCAAGCTGTCGGCCAGCCCCGCCGCGACCAGCCAGCGATCGAGGTCGCCCGGCGAGGCCAGGGCGTCGCGATGGGCGCCGCTGACCCGCCCCGCCAGGGTGGCCGGCAGATCCAGGGGCAGGCGGCCGCCCCGGAAGCGGAAGCCGTCACGGGTCTCTTCGAGTTTGGGCGTCACGAACATCTCACGGGAAACCGGATTGACAGGTTAGCGACGTTCGCCGAGTCTGCGCCAGTAACCGATTTAACAAGTTACATAGGGTGCGAGATGCTGACGACCATGACGGTGCTGGCCCTGCTGGCCGCCGATTTCCCGCTGGCTGGAACCTGGACCCTGACGGCCGCCGACCGGATCACCCCGGCGGGCGTGCGCGAGCACGACTATGGCGCAGCGCCCAAGGGCCGGCTGATCGTCGACGCCGCCGGCCGCTACAGCCTGCAGATCTTCAAGAGTGAGCGGACGGGCTTTGCCTCGGGCGACAAGAAGCGCGGGACGGCCGAGGAATATGCCGACGCCGCCCTCGGCTCCTCGACCCACTACGGGACGATCTCGATCGACGAGGCGGCCCACCAGTTGGTGTTCAAGATCGAAGGCGCGTCCTTCAAGAACTGGGAGGGGACCACCCAACGCCGCGCCTATGAGCTGAAAGGCGACGCCCTGGGCTGGCGCGTCCCGGCCGCGCCGGACGGCAATGTGCCGGTCTCGGAGTGGAAGCGGGAGCGGTAGGAGAAATGGGTGGAACGGGCGGCTCCAGGGATGGGGGGAGGAGCACGCCCGTTCCGTTCGCGACCATCGGGGGTGGGGGATGATGGCCAACGAACTTCCCCGGATGGGCCTCCGGGGAAGGGGAGGAGACTTACGAGGCGGCCGGAGCGCCGCCGCCGAGGGTCTTGTAGAGAGTGACCAGGTTGGTGGCCCGGGCCAGGCGCGCGGTGATCAGGCCCTGCTGGGCCGAATACAGCGTGCGCTGGCTGTCCAGCAGGGTCAGGGCGCTGTCGAGGCCGGCGTCGCGACGCTGCTGCGACAGGCTCTGGCTGCTGGTGGCGGCCACGACCAGGCGCTCCTGGGCGGCGAGACGATCGCCGACCGTCTGGCGCACCGACAGGGCGTCGGAGACCTCGCGGAACGCCGTCTGCACGGTCTTCTCGTAGGTCGCCACGGCGATGTCGCGGTTGGCCTTCGAGACGTTCAGATTGGCCACATTGGCCCCGCCGGCGAAGATCGGCAGGGTGATCGAGGGCGTGAAGCTCCAGGCCTTGGTGCCGCCCTTGAACAGCCCGTCCAGCTCGCCGCTGGCCGAACCGAACGAGCCGGTCAGGGCGATGCGCGGGAAGAAGGCCGCGCGGGCCGCGCCGATATTGGCGTTGGCGCCCTGCAGCTGGTGCTCGGCGGCCAGCACGTCGGGACGACGCGTCAGCACGTCCGAGGGCACGCCCGCCGGCAGCTCGGCCAGGATCTGGGCCCGGGCCAGGTCAGCGGACGGAAGCAGTGTGTCGGGCACATTGCCGCCGGTCAGCAGGGTCAGGGCGTTCAGGTCCTGGGCGACCTGGGCGGTGTAGACCGCCATGTCGCTGCGAGCCGTCTCGGCCTGGACCTGGGCGTTGCGCAGGGTGGCCAGCGAGCCGACGCCGCCGTCGACCTGCTGCTGGGTCAGGCGCAGCGTGTCTTCGCGGGTGGTCAGGGTGTCCTTGGCCAGGGCCAGGCGCTCCTGGTCGGCGGCCAGGGTCAGCCAGGCGTTGGCCGTCTCGGCGATCAGGCTGACGCGCACCGAGCGGGCGGTGTCCTGCTGGGCCAGGAAGGCCTGCAGGGCCTGGTTGTTCAGGCTGCGGATGCGGCCGAACAGGTCCAGCTCATAGGCCGTGAAGCCGATCGTGGCAGTATAGGCCTCGATCTCCATCGCTGTGCCGATCTGCGAGGTGGCGGCCGGGGTGTGGCTGCGTTGCTCGCTGAGCGTCCCGTTGATGGCCGGGAACAGGTTGGCGCGCTGAACGCCGTACTGGGCGCGGGCCTTCTCGATGTTCAGGACCGCCACGCGCAGGTCGCGGTTCTGCTTGAGGGCCAGGTCGACCACGCCTTGAAGGCGCGGATCGACCAGCACCTGGCGCCAGTCGAGGTCGGCGGCCGTGACCGAGCTGGCGGGCTCGGCGCTCGGCGTGGACCAGGCCTGGGCCACCGGCAGGGTCGGACGCTTGTAGTCCGGAGCCATGGTGCAGGCGCTGACCGCCGTGGAGGCCAGCAGGATCAGGGTGAGGTTACGCATCATGGTCAGTGAGCCTCGGCCGGAGGAACGGCCGCGGTTTCCTCGTGGCGTTTGTGCTTGGGTTTGAAGACCCGCTCGACGATCACGAAGAACAGCGGGACGAAGAAGATCGCGAGCAGGGTCGCCGAGATCATGCCGCCGATTACGCCGGTGCCGATGGCGTGCTGGCTGCCCGAGCCCGCGCCGTTGGAGATGGCCAGGGGCAGCACGCCGAACACGAAGGCCAGCGAGGTCATGATGATCGGCCGCAGGCGGATGCGGACGGCTTCCACCGTGGCCTCGATCAGCCCCATGCCCTTCTCGTGCAGATCCTTGGCGAACTCGACGATCAGGATGGCGTTCTTGGACGCCAGGCCCATGGTCGTCAGCAGGCCGACCTGGAAGTAGATGTCGTTGCTGAGGCCGCGGAAGGTGGTGGCCAGCAGGGCGCCGACGATGCCCAGCGGGATGACCATGATCACCGACAGCGGGATCGACCAGCTCTCATAGAGGGCCGCCAGCAGCAGGAACACGACCAGGATCGAGATGCCGTACAGGGCCGGAGCCTGGTTGCCGGACTCGCGTTCCTGGGCCGACAGGCCGGTCCACTCGAAGCCGATGCCGGGCGGCAGGGTGGCGGCGATCTTCTCCATCGCGGCCATGGCCTGGCCCGAGCTCTTGCCGGGAGCCGGCGAGCCCTGGATGTTCAGCGACGACAGGCCGTTATAGCGCTCCAGACGCGGCGAGCCGTAGATCCAGTGGGTGGTGGCGAAGGACGAGAACGGGGCCATCGTGCCGCTGCTTGTGCGGACGTACCAGTTGTTCAGGTCCTCGGGGCGCATGCGGAAGGGCGCGTCGGCCTGGACATAGACCTTCTTGACCCGGCCGCGATCGATGAAGTCGTTGACATAGGCCCCGCCCCACGCGGCGCTGAGCGCGGCGTTGATGTCGGCGGTGGTCAGGCCCATCGCCCCGGCTTTCGCCTGGTCGATGTCGATCTTCAGCTGAGGCGTGTCGTCCTGGCCGTTGGGGCGGACCCCGGCCAGGGTCGGATCCTGGGCGGCCATGCCCAGCACCTGGTTGCGCGCGGCGACCAAGGCGTCGTGGCCGACGCCGCCGACGTCCTGCAGCTGGAAGTCGAAGCCCGACGAGGTGCCCAGTTCCGGCACGGCCGGCGGCACGATCGCGAAGACCATGGCGTCACGGATCTGCATGAACTTGCCCATGGCCCGGCCGGCGACGGCCTGGGCCTTGCGCTCGGCGGCCTTGCGCTCGTCGAAGTCCTTCAGGCGGATGAAGGCCAGACCCGCGTTCTGGCCGGCGCCGGCGAAGCTGAAGCCGGCGACGGTGAAGACGGCCTGAACCGACTCCTTCTCGTCTTGCAGGAAGTGGTTGCGAACCTGGGTCAGCACGGCCTGGGTGCGTTCTTCCGGCGCGCCAGGAGGCAGCTGGACGATGGTGAACATCGTCCCCTGGTCTTCCTCGGGCAGGAAGGCGCTGGGCAGGCGGACGAACAGGAAGGCCATGGCCAGCAGCACCACGCCATAGGCCAGCATCCAGCGGCCGCCCTTGCCGAGCAGGTTGCGGACCGTGCCTTGGTAGCGGCCGCTGACGTCGTCGAAGCTGCGGTTGAACCAGCCGAAGAAGCCGGTCTTGTGCTCCTTGTGGCCCTTCTGGACGGGCTTGAGCATGGTGGCGCACAGGGCCGGGGTCAGGACCAGGGCCACGATCACCGACAGGGCCATGGCCGAGACGATGGTGATCGAGAACTGACGGTAGATCACGCCTTGCGAGCCGCCGAAGAAGGCCATGGGCACGAACACCGCCGACAGCACCAGGGCGATGCCGATCAGGGCGCCGGTGATCTCGTTCATCGACTTGCGGGTGGCTTCGACGGGCGACAGGCCCTCTTCTTCCATCACGCGCTCGACGTTCTCGACCACGACGATGGCGTCGTCGACCAGCAGGCCGATGGCCAGCACCAGGCCGAACATGGTCAGGGTGTTGATCGAGTAGCCGAACAGCGCCAGCACCCCGAAGGTGCCGAGCAGGACGACCGGCACGGCGATGGTCGGGATCAGGGTCGCGCGCCAGTTCTGCAGGAACAGGAACATGACGATGAAGACCAGCACGATGGCTTCGAGCAGGGTCTTGACCACTTCCTCGATCGACAGCTTCACGAACGGCGTCGAGTCGTAGGGGATCACATAGCGGAAGTTGGCCGGGAAGTTCTTCTCCAGCGTGGCCATCCGCGTCTTGATGGCGTCGGCGGTGTTCAGCGCGTTCGCGCCCGGGGCCAGGCGGATGGCCAGGCCGGCGGCGGGCTTGCCGTTGTACTTGGCGCCGAAGCCGTAGCTTTCCGCGCCCAGCTCGACACGGGCCACGTCACGCAGGTGGACGATGGCGCCCCCGGGGCTGTTGCGGACGATGATGTTCTCGAACTCGGCCGGAGTCGTCAGGCGCGACTGGGCCGTGATCGTGGCGTTCAGGCCGATGCCCGGCAGGTTGGGCACGCCGCCCAGCTGGCCGGCCGAGACCTGGGCGTTCTGGGCCCGGATGGCGGCGATGACGTCGGCCGGGGTCAGGTTGAAGCTGGTCAGCTGGTTGGGGTTCAGCCAGATGCGCATGGCGTATTGCGCGCCGAACAGCTGGACCTCGCCCACGCCGTCGACGCGGCTGAGGGGGTCTTGCAGGTTGCTGGCGATGTAGTCGGCCAGGTCGGTGTTGGTGGTCTTCGGGTCGTCCGAATACATGCCGACGATCAGCAGGAAGTTCCGCGCCGACTTGGCGACCGTCAGGCCCTGCTGCTGCACTTCCTGCGGCAGGAGCGCGGTGGCCGTCTGCAGCTTGTTCTGGACTTGCACCTGGGCGATGTCGATGTTGGTGCCGGCCTTGAAGGTCAGGGTCGTGGTGGCCGCGCCCGAGCTGTCGCTGGTCGACGACATGTAGTCCAGGCCGTCCAGGCCCTTCATCTTCTGCTCGATGACCTGGGTGACGCTGTCCTCGACGGTCTTGGCCGAGGCGCCGGGATAGATGGCGCTGACCGAGACCTGGGGCAGGGCGATGTCGGGATACTGGGCGATCGGCAGGCTGCGGATGGCGAGGCCGCCCGCCAGCATGATCACGATCGCGACGACCCACGCGAAGATGGGCCTGTCGATGAAGAAACGGGAAAGCATGACGGGCCGGCCTTAGCGTTGAGCTTGAGCGGTGATGGGGACGGCCTTGACCGGCGCGCCGGGACGGACCTTCTGCAGGCCCTCGACGACGACCTTGTCACCGGCGGAGAGGCCGGTGGTGATCAGCCACTTGTCGCCGACCGTCTGCGAGGCGGTGACGGGGCGCGGGGTCAGCCCGCCCTTGGCGTCGACCACCTGGACGATGGCGTTCCCCTTGGGGTCGCGGGTGACGGCGGCCTGCGGGATCAGGATGCCGCCGTTGGCCACGCCCTTGTCGAGCACGGCGCGGACATACATGCCCGGCAGCAGCACGCCGTTGGGGTTGTCGAAGATGGCGCGCAGCACCACCGAGCCGGTGGTCGGGTCGACGGTGACGTCCGAGAACTCCAGGCGGCCGGCGACCGGATAGGTCGAGCCGTCTTCCAGCTTCAGGGTGACGCGGGCCGAGCCCGAGCGGCCCAGCTTGCCGCTGTTGAACTGCGCCTGCAGCTTCAAGAGCTCGGCCGAGGTCTGGGTCAGGTCGACATAGACCTTCGACAGGTCCTGCACCGTGGCCAGGGCGCCCGCCTGGCTGGCGGTGACCAGGGCGCCGGGGGTCACCGAGCTCTTGCCGATGCGGCCCGAGATCGGGGCGGCGACCTTGGTGTAATTCAGGTTGATGCGGGCGTTGTCCAGATTGGCCTTCTGGACGGCGACGGCGGCGGCGGTCTGGGCCGCGGCCGCCTGGGCGTCGTCATTGTCCTGCTTGGAGACCGCGCCGCTCTCGACCAGGGTCTTGTAGCGGTCGGCCTTCAGCTTGGCGGCCGTGGCGCTGGCCTGGGCCTGGGCCAGGGCGGCGGCGGCGCTGTTGACGCTGGCCTGATAGATGGCGGGGTCGATCTGGTACAGCGATTGGCCGGCGCGGACGTACGAGCCTTCCTGGAACAGGCGCGACTTGATCACGCCGGTGACCTGCGGGCGCACTTCCGAGACCAGATAGGCCGAGGTGCGGCCCGACAGCTCGCTGGTCAGGCCGACCGACTGGCTCTGGGCGACGACATAGCCGACCTCGGTCGGGCCGCCCTGGCCCATGCCGCCGGCGCCGCCTTTCTGGCCACAGGCCGCGAGGGTGAGGGCGATGGCGGCGAGCGCCACGGCGGTCGTGGCTGCCGAGCGTTGGAATTGCATATTTGACCCCGGATGCGATGGCTGCGTGAGCTATTGCTCTTGACGAAGCCAGCATGATGAACAATCTGAGAATGAACGTTCATTCTCAAGCGGGCTGGACATAGGTGCGGTACTGGCGCAAGTCAACCTCTGCACCCCACAGCTTGGGCTGACCTAACGGAAATGTAATGCCGACCGGGATTTTCAATGCCTGACGAGACACATTCGAGCCGTCCGTCGCCAGAATCGCGCCGTCAGCAGATTTTGGACGCCGCGTGCGAACGCGTGAGGCAGTCGGGCTTCCATGGCGCCAGCATGGCGGACATCGCCAAGGCCGCCGGTCTCAGCGTCGGGCAGATCTACCGCTACTTCGAGAACAAGGAAGCGATCATCGCCGCCATCGTCGCCCAGGACCTGGCCGAGATGCGCGACAAGTTCGCCGAGATGGAAAGCCGCCCGGGCACCCTGGGCGACGCCATCGACGAGCACCTGCCCGAAGGCGTCGACAAGTGCTTCGATCCGCGCCGCGCGGCCCTGGCCCTCGAGGTCGTGGCCGAGGCGGCCCGCAATCCCAAGGTCGCCGCCATCGTCCGCGAGGCCGACCAGCAGGAGCGGTCCCTGGCCCGCACCATGATGGAACGCGACCGCAAGCCCGAGTGGAGCGAGGAAGAGTTCCAGGCCCGCTGCGAGACCATCGGCCTGATCTTCGACGGCCTGCTGATGCGCGCCGTCAACCATCCCGACCTCAACCGCGAGGCTCTGACGGCGGTCCTGCGCTCGACCATCCGGCACCTGCTGAACTAAGGATTGTGGCGGAAATTCGCCAATGAATTCATAGCTTAAGCATGGATTTTCGCGACGTCCGGTCGCATGGCGGAGGGCCATTAACCCCTCCATATCTGCCGGCCATTGGTTCAACGGCAGAAAGTCACCCATGACCGCATCGATCACGAAGACGTCCGCCGCCCTGCGCTGCGCCCTGGGTCTGACGGTTGTCTTCGCGCCGATGGTGGTGGCGGCCATGGAGCGGCCGGTCTCGCGCCAGCCGACCCGGCTGCCGATCGTCAAGCTGCTGGCCAGCATCGCGCCGGCCAAGGCGACGCCGCCGGTCATGGAGCTGGTCTGGAAGGGCGCCGACATCGACGGCGACGGGGCCAGCGACTTCGCCAATCCCACGGGCTCGGCCCCGCGCGGCCATGACGACTTCGGCGACGGCGAGTTCGGCGCCCGCCGCGACGGCGGAACCCGCGCCCACGAGGGCGTCGACTACGTCGCTCAGGCTGGCCAGGCCGTGCATGCCCCGATGTCGGGCTATGTCACCAAGATCGGCTACGCCTATGCCGGCGACACCGACCTGAAGTTCGTCGAGATCACCAATCCTGCCCTCGGCTATGCCGCCCGCGCCTTCTACGTGACGCCGGGCGTCGAGCTGGGCACGAGCGTCCGGCTGGGCGACACGATCGGCAAGGTCGAGAGCCTGCAGGGCCACTATCCCGGCATCACCAACCACGTGCACCTGGAGATCCTGGCCCCCGGCGGCGACCGCGTGAATGCGGCGGCGCTGATCACCCCGACGATGATGGCCAAGGCCGAGACCGGCGACACCGCCGCCGATTGATCGCGCGGCCCGATCGCGGTCTATCCTAGCGATCACTTGCAAGTGAATATCACATGCAATACTCGAAGCGCTCCGAAATTGGGTGGAGCGATCGATGTCCGGGACAACTTCTTCAAGGCTTGCGTGGGCGCGATCGGCGTCGGTGCTGACGCTGATGCTGGCGCTGCCTGCTGTGGCTTCGGCGCAGGAAGTCGCTGCCGCCGAGGACAAGGTCGCGGTCGATGAGCTGCTGGTCTACGGGCGCGGCGCGACCAAGAACGCGGCGGCCACCGGCCTGAACCTGACGCCGCGCGAGACGCCCCAGTCCCTCAGCATCATCACCCGCGAGCAGATCCAGGACCAGGCCGCCGCCAAGGTCACAGACGTGCTGGCCTACACCACCGGCGTCTCGGTGAAGGCCGTCGACCGGGGCCGCAACGGCCTGTCGGCGCGCGGCTTCGAGATCACCAACTTCCAGCTGGACGGCGTGCCGTTCGAGACCGGCAATATCGGCCTGGAAGAGACCAGCACCGCGATCTACGAGCGGGTCGAGGTGGTGCGCGGCGCGACCGGCCTGATGCAGGGCGCCGGCGAGCCCTCGGCCTCGATCAACCTGGTGCGCAAGCACGCCACCGCCCGCGAGCTGTCGGGCGAGCTGACGCTGGAGGCCGGGTCGTGGAAGCGCTTCTCGGGCACGGCGGACGTGTCGGCCCCGCTGACCCGCGACGGCGCCGTGCGCGGCCGCTTCGTCGCCGAGGTGTATGACGAGGAAGGCTTCATCGACCTGGAGGCCAACAAGGGCTTCACCCTGTACGGCGTGATCGACGCCGACCTCGGCGACCGCACGCGCTTCAGCGTCGGCGTCAGCCACCAGCGCGACGAGCGCAGCGGCGCCCTGTGGGGCCAGCTGCCCTATTGGTACAGCAACGGCGTGCGCACCAACTGGCCGCGCTCGCAGACCAGCGCCGCCAAGTGGAACCAGTGGGACACCACCGAGCAGGCCGCCTTCATCACGATCGAGCATTCCCTGAACGATCGCTGGTCCATCCGGGGCGACGCCGCCTATCACCGCCAGAAGGAAGACTCCAAGCTGCTCTGGATGTGGGGCGACCTGGACGAGAAGACCGGCGTCGGCATGAGCGCCTGGCCCTACTGGTACAAGACCGCCCCCAAGCAGTGGAACCTGAACCTCACCGTCAAGGGGACCTACGACCTGTTCGGCCGCGAGCACGAGCTGGTGCTGGGCGCGATGTACAACCGCCTGTCCACCGGCTGGACCAACCAGGATCCCGTCTCGACCGTGCCGGACTCGGGCGACTTCCGCCTGTGGGACGGCAGCTATCCGGAACCGACCTGGGGGCCGCGCTACGATATGTCGGGCCTGGGAACCACCAAGCAGGGCGCCGTCTATGGCGCGACCCGCCTGCAGCTGGCCGACCGCCTGAAGCTGATCGCCGGCGCGCGTCTCAGCTACTGGAAGCGTGACGAGGAGCTGGCGACCTATACGCCGGTGCCCTTCACCCTCAAGCAGACCAATGTCGTCACGCCCTATGTCGGCCTGATCTACGACTTCACGCCGAACTTGTCGGCCTATGCCAGCTACACCAGCATCTTCGATCCGCAGACCTACAAGGACCGCACCGGCAAGTACCTGGACCCGCTGGAAGGCGACAACTACGAGGCCGGTCTGAAGGCCGACTTCATGGACGGCCGCCTGCGGGCCTCGACCGCGATCTTCCGCGTCGAGCAGAACAACTTCCCGGTCGTCGACGACGGCTTCTTCGTGCCCGGCACCATCGATCCGGCCTATCGCGCCGCCCAGGGCACGGTGTCCAAGGGCTACGAGGTCGAGGTCCAGGGCCAGGTCACGGACGGTTGGGACGTCAGCATGGGCTGGAGCCAGTTCACGGCCAAGGACGCCGACGGCGTCAACGTCCAGGCCCACCACCCGCGCCGGGTCTTCCGCCTGTCGACCAAGTACGAACTGCCGGGCGCCCTGGAGCGCATCAGTGTCGGCGGGTCGCTGCGCTGGGAAAGCCGGCCGCCGCAGACCGGCGTGAATCCCGGCACCGGCAAGACCGAGCCCGTCGGCCAGCCGGCCTATGTGCTCGTCAACCTGATGGGGCAGTACAAGGTCACGGACCGCACCACGGTGCAGCTCAACGTCGATAACGTGTTCGACAAGACCTACTACAGCAACAACGTCTGGTTCGCGGGCTTCGTCTATGGCGAGCCGCGCCGGGCGCGCGTGACCCTGCGCCACGCGTTCTGAGGGTGAAGGCGGCTGCAGCCTCTAAGGCAGCAGCCGCCGCCCCAACTCCGGCACAGCCGCCGCTAGCGCCTTGGCCACGATGGCCGAGAAGACGTCCGCGCCTTCCGCTCCGACGTGGGTGTAGTCGAAGACCGGCTTGAAGCTGTCCATGGCCGAGGGCGGCGTCGGCGGCGCGGCCGGCGGACGGGGCGGGACCACGGCGCCGGGGATGGCCGGTTCGTAGAAGGCCGCGCCGGTGGTGGTGCCGGACTTGGCGGCGGCTGCGACCTCGGCCGGCGGCGGGGCTTCACCCAGCTTCAACGCCTCGACCGGGCCCATGGCCTGGACGGCGTCCTTCGACAGCTTGTGCAGGTCGACCAGCGGCGTCTTCGTCTCGGCCGCCACCTTGCGGATCGCGTCGGCCCAGGGGGCGAGGTCGTCATGGACCTGGCCGTCCTTGAACTGGCGGCGGATCAGCGGGGTGACCAGCACCGGCGTCGCGCCGGCCGCGCGGGCCTCGTCGACGAAGCGCTTGATGTTGACCGGGAACTCGGTGACGAGATCGGTCGAGCGCTCGGGCCGGCCCGGCTGGTCGTTGTGGCCCAGCTGGATCAGGACATAGGTCTTGGCGAAGCCGCCCGACGTCATCTCCTTCAGGGCCAGGGCCCAGGAGCCTTCCTCGCGATAGGTCCGGGTCGAGCGCCCGCCGCGTCCCAGGTTCACGCAGGCGACGGTCGAGCTGACGTGCTTGGCGCAGAAGCTGCCGCCCCAGCCGCTGTTCACGGCCGTGGTCGAGTCGCCCACGAGGACGATCTTCGGGGCCTTGAACATCGGCTCAGGCGTCTGGGCTTGAGCCGCGAACGGCGCCGCGATCAGCGCCGCCGCGAGGAGGGCGCCGCGCATCAGTCGAGCGCCCGGTACTTGAAGTTCTTGAACCGCGCCGAGCCCTTGCCCGCCGCGTACAGGCCCGGCTTCAGCATCAGGAAACCGCCGCGCACATTATGGTGGTAGCCGCTGACTTCCATGCCGCGGTCGAACCGCTTCCAGGTCTTGCCGCCGTCGCCGCTGGTGTGGAAGCTGACGATGTGCCGGGTGTTGATCAGCTTCATCAGCATCTTCGACCCGTGCGGGTTCGCAGGGCGCCCGCGCTCGATGCCGTACTGGTGGGTGACGAAGTTCTTCGCGTCGAAGCCCAGGCCGCAATAGAGCTGGCGGTCGTAGAACAGGATCAGGCCGGCGCGGGTGTCGGGATCGATGTCGATCTCGCACTCGATCTCATAGGCTTGGTCGCCATTGACGAAGATCAGCGGTGCGCCGCTGGACGGGGCCTCGCCCGCGCCCTTCAGGGTCATGACGCCGTTGGCGCGGCTCAGGCGCTGGTGCTCGCCCGGCTTGGGATCGAAGAAGTTCCACTGCACGCCGTACTTGTCGGTCGAGAAGTCGTCCGACAGCGCCATGCCGTGCGGGCCGGCCTTGCCGCCCTTGGGTTTCTTGATGGGCTGGGACAGGTCGCCGCCGCCTACGTCGAACCAGCCGTCGGCGGTCCAGGTGACCGGGGCCAGCAGGGTCTGGCGGCCCAGGGTGTAATAGCCGTTCTCGTAGCCGTGATAGACGGTCCACCAGTCGCCGGGCGTGGGCCCCTCGACCAGCGTGGCGTGGCCGCGCGACCACCACTTCTCGCTGTTGTCGACGGTGCGCACGAGCGGGTTGCGCGGATGGTCTTCCCACGGGCCGGCCAAGGACTTCGAACGCGCCACGATGACCATGTGGCCGGTCGGCGGACCCGCCGTGCCGCCCACGGCGGTGATCATGTAGAAGTACTCGCCGCGCTTCATGACCTTGGGGCCTTCGGGCGAGAAGCCCTCGACGTCCCAGGTGTCGGGATAGCGCCACGGATTGTAGACGTGCTCGGCCGCGCCGACCGTCGACAGGCCGTCGGGCGCCAGCTTGATGCGGTCGCCGCCCGACAGGAACAGCCAGCGCTCGCCCTTCTCGTCGACGATGTGGCCGGGGTCGATGTAGCGGGGAAGCTTGAGATCGACCGGCTCGGACCACGGGCCCTCGATCTTGTCGGCCCAGATCACGTAGCTGGTGTTGTTGTTGGGCATCTTGGCCGGCAGGTAGATGTAGTAGCGGCCCTTGTGCTTGCAGATCTCGGGCGCCCAGATCGAGCCGACATTGGTCTTCAGCGTCGTGGTGACCGGCGTCCAGTTCACCAGGTCCCTGGAGTGCCAGATCAGCAGGCCCGGATAGGCGTCGAACGACGAGTGGGTCATGTAGTAGTCGTCGCCGTCCTTCAGGATCGACGGGTCTGGGTGGTCGCCGGCCAAGATCGGGTTCAGGAACGTGCCGTCGCCCAGGTCGGCCTTGCGCTGGCCCTCGACGCCCTTGACCCAGGTCGGACCCGTGGTCGCCTTGGCGGGCAGCAGGCCCATCTGGCCCGTTCCTGCCATTGAGGCGGCTTCGCTGGTGGCGGGAATGGCGGCCAGGCCGGCGCCGGTCAGCAGCGAGCCCAGCGCGCCGCGACGATTGATATCGACCATGGGGTATTCCTCCCGACGAGTACTTTGGTTGCCGTCACTTAGCGGCAAGCGCGTCGCGCTGTCCACCGGTGTCATGCTTTGTTGCAATTGATTTCTATGACGTTTTTCCAAGGCGTCACAAAGGGCCGTAACAACGATGCGGCCCGGAAAATCCGCACAAAAAAACGCCCGGAGGATGACCCCGGGCGTTCGTTTTGTCGTCGGTGACGGCGAGCCTTAGCCCTCCATCGCCTCCAGTTCCTTGCCACGGGTTTCGTGGATCAGCTTCTGGACCAGGAAGAACGAGACCACGGCGCTGGCGGCATAGAAGCCGTAGGTCGCCGCCAGGCTCAGCTTGGCCATGGCCGGGAAGCTGAACGAGATGGCGAAGTTGGCCATCCACTGGGCGAAGCCGGCGACGGCCAGGGCCGAACCGCGCATCTGGTTGGGGAACATCTCGCCCAGCATGACCCACATGACCGGACCCCAGGAGAGGTTGAAGAAGATCACGTACAGGTTGGCGGCGATCAGGGCGATCGGGCCGACGCTGGCGTCCAGGTGCAGGGCGCCGTTGACCGTGGTGGCGGTCGAGAAGCACCAGGTCAGGACGCCCAGGGTCACGGCCATGCCGGCCGAGCCGATCAGCAGCAGGGGCTTGCGGCCGATGCGGTCGATCAGGGCGATGGCGGCCAGGCAGGCGATGATCGACAGCGCGCCCGACAGGATGTTGATCTTCAGGCTGTCGTCCTCGGTGAAGCCCACCGACTGCCACAGCACCGAGCCGTAGTAGAAGACGATGTTGATGCCGACGAACTGCTGGAAGATGGCCAGCACTAGACCGGCCCACAGGATCGGGCGGATCTTCTTGGTGGTCGGGTCCAGCAGGTCGGAGAATTTCGGCTTGTGGTCGGCGTTCAGCGAGGCGCGGATCTCGGCGACCTTGGCGGCGCCGGCGCCGGCGCCGAACAGGCGCGAGAGGACCTTTTCAGCCTCGGCTTCCTTGCCCTTGGCGACCAGGTAGCGCGGGCTTTCCGGGATGCCCAGCAGGCACACCAGGAACACGCCCGCCGGGATGACCTGCATCCAGAACATCCAGCGCCAGGCGGGCAGGCCCAGCCAGAACTCGGCGGTCGAGCTGCCGGCGGTGTGGGCCAGGATGTAGTTGGCCAGGAACGCGCCGGTCAGGCCGGTGATGATCATGATCTGCTGCACGGACGACAGGCGGCCGCGGATGTTCGCGGGCGTGACTTCCGAGATGTAGACGGGGCACAGCACCGAGGCCGCGCCGACGCCCAGGCCGCCGATCAGGCGGAAGATGACGAAGATCGTCGAGGTGTGGGCCGCGCCGGTGCCCAGCGCGCTGATGATGAACAGGATGGCCGAGATGATCATCACCGTGCGGCGGCCCCACACGTCGGCCAGGCGGCCGGCGGCGAAAGCGCCAATCGCGCAGCCGATCAGGATGGCGGCCACGTTCAGGCCGGTGCCGAATTCGGTGAGCTTGAAGGCGCTGTTCAGGCCTTCCTGCGTGCCGTTGATGACGCCGCTGTCATAGCCGAACATGAAGCCGCCGATCGTGGCGACGGCGACGATGCCGGCGACGAAGGCCATGTTGACCTTGCCCCCATCGGCGCTCATGCCGGCGCTCGGGCCAGCGTTGGAAACTGAAGCCACAGGTGTCCTCCCCGTTGGGCCTGTGCGGCCCGTTTGATGCCCTACGGTCCTTGTCGGACCCTGGTTGCCGGCGACATTAGTGTTACCGGTATCAGCGCGCAAGCGGAGGTTCTTAGGGCCTCCTGAAGCGCACGAGACTCACCCCTGCAGGTCCTTCGATAGCAGGTTCCGCTACGTCGGGGAGTAGGACGCGCGAGGCCGAACATTGCGGAAAAGATATTTGTCTCGCGGCCGGAAGCGGGGCCTAAGTGCGAGACGTTCAACTTTACACATGTACATTTTGTAATGATACCGGTGTCGCCTCTGACGCCGGTTCCGCTTCCTGGGGGACTATCCGTGCGTCTGAAGCTCGCTCTCTTCGCCGCCGCGACGGCGCTGCTGCCGGTCGTGGCGCACGCTCAGGCCACGCCTGCGCCTGCGACACAAGCCGCGCCCAAGAAGGACGCCTCCACCGCCGTCGAGGCCGTCACGATCACCTCGGACTCGACCGCCACCCGCACCTCGATCGACAGCCGCAGCTACAGCGTCACCAACGACCTGTCGGCCAAGACCGGCTCGATCGCCGACGCCCTGCGCAACGTGCCCTCGGTCGAGGTCGACGTGCGCGGCAATGTCAGCCTGCGCGGGGACGCCAACGTCACGATCATGATCGACGGCAAGCCCAGCAACCAGTTCACCGGCGAGGGCAAGGGCGACGCCCTGATGTCGATGCCGGCCGACCAGATCGACCGCGTCGAGGTGATGACCAATCCGTCGGCCGCCTTCCGTCCGGACGGCTCGGCCGGGATCATCAACCTGGTCACCAAGAAGACCATGAAGCCGGGCACCAACGGCACCTTCCGCTTCAATGTCGACACCCAGGGCCGCCACAACGGCGGCGTCAGCGCTACGCGCCGCAACGGCAAGCTGACCCTGTCGGGCGACGCCGGCTATCGCCACGACACCCAGGACGCCCGCCAGCTGATCCAGCGCGAGACGCTGGACACCGCCAGCGGTCGTTTCCTGCCCAGCACCCAGGACGCCGACGTCGACAACACCGGCGGCATGGTCAATCTGCGCGGCGGCGCCGACTACGACATCGACAAGCAGAACCGCATCAGCGGCGAGGTTCGCTATCGCCGCATCGCCTTCGACAGCGACATCCACGAGACCTATTCGGCCCAGAACGCCGCCGGCGCGACGGCCCGCGCCTATGTCCGCGACCTGGACGGCGAGATGACCCGCGACAACGCCGCGGTCAGCGCAGACTGGCGCCGGCAGCTGAAGGGCGCCGACCACCTGCTGACCTCGCACCTCGAGTACGAGGTCACCGACTTCCAGCGCGACTTCGACGCCCGCACCGCCAACACGCCGGGCGGCACGGTCTATGAGCATGTCGGCCTGGGCGTCGACCAGGAGCGGGTCAACTGGAAGCTGGACTACACCAAGCCGCTGCCCAAGAACGTCAAGCTGAAGACCGGCCTCGACTTCGAGCTGGCCAGCAACGACTTCACCAATTTCGGGGCCAGCGGCGCCAGCGCGGGCGGCCTGGTGACCGATCCGGCCCGCACCAACCGCTACCTGTACGACCAGGACGTCTATGCGGCCTACGTCACCTACGAGCGGCCGTTCGGCGACTTCACCGTCCAGGGCGGCCTGCGGGCCGAGCAGGTCCAGATCGACCTGAACGACGTCACCCACGCGGTGAAGGCCGACAATAGCTACTTCAAGGTCTATCCGACCCTGCACACCGGCTATCGCCTCAGCGACAGCCAGAACCTCAGCGCCAGCTTCAGCCGCCGCGTCCAGCGGCCGGGCGCTCAGGACCTGCATCCGTATCGGGTCTATATCGACCCGTTCAACTACCGGCAGGGCAACCCGAACCTGAAGCCCCAGATCACCGACTCGTTCGAGCTGGGCTGGCAGTACCGCAAGGGGCCGACGACCTACCTGGCCACGGCCTATTTCCGCGACGCCAAGGACGGGGTGACCGACGTCGTCAGCAACCTGGGCAACGGCGTCTTCCTGACCACCCGCGAGAACCTGGGCAAGAGCCGCAGCGGCGGCGTCGAGCTTGTCGCCAACGGCCGGCTGACCAAGACCCTGACCTACAACCTCTCGGGCAACGCCTTCTGGAACGAGATCGACGCGGCCAACCTGGGCTTTTCGGGCAACCGCTCGGGCACGACCCTGTCGGGCCGCGCCAACCTGAACTGGCAGGCCACGCCCAAGGACTTCTTCCAGGCCAATGTCTTCAGCTCGGGCAAGCGCATCACCCCGCAGGGCTATCGCGAACCGTTCAAGATGCTGAACCTGGGTTATCGCCGGAAGGTCAACGACAAGCTCTCGGTCGTGGTCACCGCCCAGGACGCGGCCAACTGGTTCCAGGACGTGGTGGTCACCGAGACCCCGACCCTGCGCGACCGCACCCGCCGCAGCGCCAATGTCCGCTCGGTGTTCTTCGGCTTCAGCTACGCCTTCGGTGGCGGCAAGGCGCGGCCCGAGCAGTTCGACTTCAGCGCGGGCGGGCCGGGTTAGGTCAGCCGCTTTTCGTAACGCCAGACCTCGAGCGGGAACAAACCCGCCGAGGTCTCGGTGGGCACGACCTCGGTCCGCGCCAGGCTCCAGCCGCTCTTCTCGTAGAACCGCGCCGCGCGGGCGTTGCCGATGGCGCAGGCCAGCCAGGGCGTGGTGATCCCCAGGTCCAGCAGCCGCGCCTCGGCGTCGGCCATCAGGGCGGCGGCCGCGCCCGTGCCGCGCGCCTCGCCTGCCAGGTAGAACTGGTTCAGCTCGTCGGCCTTGATGAAGTGGAAACCCAGCGGCGCGCCGACGGGACCGAGCACCCGGACGCGAGGCAAGGCTGCGGCCATGCGGTCGGTGAAGCTCTCGAGGGTGCGCAGGGCGACCAGGGCCTCGGGGACCAGCGTCAGGTGGGCGTCGCGCCAGCCCTGGCGCCAGAGGCGGGCCAGGGCGTCTAGTTCGGAAGGTTCGGCGGGACGGAGGTCCATGGCGTCACTCTGTGGAGGCGTTCCTCCGCCTGGGTAGCGCGTTCGGCGGCGTACCGCGACTGGAACAGCTCGTCCTCGGCGCGGTCCGCCCAGGCCGAGGGCTGGGCCAGCTGCTTCTCGTAGCGCCAGACCTTGAGCGGATACCAGCCGGCGGGGATCTCGGTCGGGATGGTCTGGGCGCGCGCCAGGGTCCAGCCGACCTTCTGGCAGAAGCGCGCGGCGCGGGCGTTGCCGATCGGGCAGGCCAGCCAGGGCGTGGTGATCCTGGCGGCCAGCAGGCGTTCCTCGGCGTCGACCGCCAGCATGGTGGCGATCCCCGCGCCCCGGTATTCCTCGTCGACATAGAGCTGGTTCAGCTCGTCGTCCTTGATCAGGTGGAAGCCGAGCGGCGCGCCGACCGGTCCCAGCGTGCGCACATGGGGCAGGGCCAGGGCCATGCGGTCGATGAAGCTGTCCAGGGTGCGCCGGGCGACCAGGGCCTTGGGCGCCAGCGACAGGTGGGCATCCCGCCAGCCTTGCCACCAGAGGCGGGCCAAGGGGGCCAGATCCGCGGCCTGGGCGATACGAACGCTCATCTGTCCGCCTCCACGGAGGGATGGGCGGCGGCTGTCTTGCGGAAGGCGGCGCGGATCAGTTTGAAGGTCAGAACCGTCAGGGCGGCGATCGCGGCGGGGATCAGGGCCAGAAGCCAGACCACCACGACGAGAGACAGCTGCAGCGCCGTCGTCACGACCACGAGGGTCAGCGATTCTCGACGTTCAACAGGGGCTCGGGTCACCGACAACATGCTGTCCGCACTACAAAAAACAGCCCCCGATACCGCAAACATAGCTCTGTTTTGAGTTTCAACCTAGGAGAGAATTTTACAATTGACTGCAGGTTTTTTAGGGAATTCTTAAGGGTCTTTATGTGGTCAGGCTTGTTTACTTTCAGGTTTTCGGCACTGAACGCCAGGCGGACAGCACGGCCTCCACCGTGATCTCGCCGTCGCGGTCGGTGGTCGCGGCCGAGGACACCGAAACCCGCATCACCCAGCGGCCCCGCCAGGTCGCCGCGCCGATGAAGGCGATGGCGTCGGCCTGGATGCGCTCGACCGTGGCCAATGTGGCGGCGTCATCGTCGCCGAAGCGGACCATGAACTGGTTCAGCACCACCTCGCAGACCAGTTCCACGCCGGGCTCGGCGGCCAGGGCGGCGGCCATGGACTGGGCGATGCGGCAGCCGCGCTCGACCAGCTCGGCGATGCCGCTGCGACCGTACTGGCGGAGCATGGCCCAGGTCCCCAGGCCGCGCGCCCGCCGCGACAGCTCCGGCACATAGGCCGAGGGCTCGCGGTCAGCCCCTTGGGCCGGCGGGAGATAGCTGGCCGAGATGGCCATGGCCCGGCGGTGAGCCTCCTGGTCGCGGACGATGGCGAAGCCGCAGTCATAGGGCGTCTGCAGCCACTTGTGGCCGTCGGTGGCCCAGCTGTCGGCCTGGTCGACGCCAATGAGCTGGTCGGCGCGGTTGGGCGTGGCGCGGCCCCACAGGCCAAAGGCACCGTCGACATGCAGCCAGGCGCCGGCGGCCTTGGCCATGGGCGCGATCTGATCGAACGAGTCACTGGCCCCGGTGTTGATCTGGCCGGCCTGGGCGATGGCGATGACCGGGCCCCCATTCGTTTCTTTGGCGCCCTGCTTGATGGCCCGCTCGAAGGCGGCGGGCAGCATGCGGCCCAGGGTGTCGGTCTCGACCGTCGTCACCCGCTTGGCGCCCAGGCCCAGATACTTGAGGCCCGAGAAGACGGTGGCGTGGGCGTCAGCGCCGATCAGCACCCGCACCGGCGGCGCGCCGATCAGGCCGTCGGCCTCGACGTCCCAGCCGACGCGGGCCAGCACCTCCGACCGTGCGGCGGCCAGGCAGACGAAGTTGGCGACCGTGGCGCCGGTCACGTAGCCGACCGAGGCCTCGCGCGGCAGGTCCAGGATCTCCAGCAGCCAGTTGGCCGCCACCGTCTCGATTGCCGCGGCGGCCGGGGCCGAGGTCAGGTTGCCGACGTTCTGGCCCCAGGCCGAGGCCAGCCAGTCGGCGGCCACGCCGGTCGGGTGCGAGTTGCCGATCACCCAGCCGAAGAAGCGCGGCCCGGTCGCGGCCCGGACGCCCGGCGTGGCGCGCGTGATCAGGTCCTCGATGATCGCGGCCGGTGCGCCCGGACCCTCGGGCAGGGCTTCGTCGAAGGCCGCCATCATCTCGCGATAGGTCGCCACGGGATGGGTCTCGGCCGCGGCCACCCCACGTCGATAGGTGATGGCCTCGCGCGCGGCCGCTTCCATGGCCGCGAGGCCGTCTTCCAGTTCCTGCGATGTCATGGACCCTCCGTTCACCATGAGGCGGTCCACAGGCCAAGCGGTCAAGCTGCCATGCTCTGGCCCAATTGAGGCTCGACCCTGGGTTCAGTCTCTCGAGTTTGAGTATGTCCGACCAGAACCGAAATCTTTCCGTCCGCCGCTACGGCGATCGCTGGGCCGTGGCGGTCGGCGACGAGGTCGTGCTGGTCTCGCGCTCGAAGCAGGATGCGGAGTCGGTCCTGGCGATCGCCAACGACGTGCTCGAGGAGAGCGGCATCAACTCCGAGCGGCGGTCTTTCGCGGAGGAGTAAGAAAAAAGCCCCGGAGCGATCCGGGGCTTTCTCTTTTAGTGGTTATGCCGGGGAAGCTTGGACGCCAGGTCCTGGTACTTCACGGCGAACTCCAGGACCCCGCCGGTTTCCAGCTGGCCCGTATGGGCGCGGTAGATTTCCTGCCAGGGGGTCATGGTCTCCGGTACGGCCGGGATGCCTTCCTTGCGGCGCTCGGCGATCGTCGCGTCGTCCACCAGCGCGTCGCAGCGGCCGGTGTTGATGTCGATGCGGATCGTATCGCCGGTGCGCAGCCACGACAGGCCGCCGCCGATGGCGCTTTCGGGCGAGGCGTTGAGGATCGAGGGGCTGTCGGCGGTGCCCGACTGACGGCCGTCGCCCAGCGTCGGCAGGGACATGATGCCCTTCTTCAGCAGGTGGTCCGGCGGCTGCATGTTGACCACCTCGGCCGAGCCCGGCCAGCCGATCGGACCGGCGCCGCGGATCACCAGGATGCAGCTCTCGTCGATGTTCAGCGCCGGGTCGTTGATCCGGTGGTGATAGTCGTCCGAGCCGTCGAACACGATGGCGCGGGCCTCGAACACGCCCTCGTGGCCCGGCTGGGACAGATAGCGCTCGCGGAAGTCGGCGCCGATGACGCTGGCCTTCATGATCGCGAAGTCGAACAGGTTGCCCTTCAGCACCAGGAAGCCGGCCTTTTCGGCCAGCGGCTCGGCGTAGGGGAAGATCACCTCGCGGTCGCCGGTTTCGCGGCCCTCGAGGTTCTCGGCCATGGTCTTGCCGGTGACGGTCAGCACGTCGCCGTGCAGGCGGCCCTGCTGCAGCAGTTCCCACAGCACGGCGGGGGCGCCGCCGGCGCGGTGGAAGCGCTCGCCCAGATACTTGCCGGCCGGCTGCATGTTGACGATCAGCGGAATGTCGTAGGCCGCGCGCCAGTCGTCGGCGGTGACTTCGAGCCCGGCGTGACGCGCCATGGCCGCGATGTGCGGCTGGGCGTTGGTCGAGCCGCCGGCCGCCGCCACCAGGGCGATGGCGTTCTCGAAGGCCTTCTTCGTCAGGATGTCCTTGGGCTTGATGTCCTCATAGGCCAGGTCGACGATCCGCTGGCCCGTGCGATAGGCCATCTGGCCGCGCTCGCGGTAGGGGGCCGGGATGGCCGCGCAGCCCGTCAGCGACAGGCCCAGGGCCTCGGCGACCGCGTTCATGGTCGAGGCGGTGCCCATGGTGTTGCAGTGGCCGGCCGAGGGGGCCGAGGAGGCCGCCCGGTCGATGAACTCGGCCTCGGTGATCTCGCCGGCGGCCAGCTTGCGGCGCGAACGCCAGATCACGGTGCCCGAGCCGACCAGCTCGTTCTCGTGCCAGCCGTCCAGCATCGGACCGCCCGACAGCACGATGGCCGGGATGTTGACCGTGGTGGCGGCCATGATGCCGGCCGGGGTGGTCTTGTCGCAGCCGGTGGTCAGGACCACGGCGTCGATCGGATAGCCGTGCAGGGTCTCGACGAGACCGAGATACGAGAGGTTCCGGTCCAGCGCCGCCGTCGGGCGACGGCAGTTCTCGAAGATCGGGTGGACCGGGAACTCCATGGGAATGCCGCCGGCGTCGCGGATCCCGTCGCGCACCCGCGTCACCAGATCGAGGTGAATGCGGTTGCACGGCGAGATGTCGCTGCCGGTCTGGGCGATGCCGATGATCGGCTTGCCGCTGCGCAACTCCTCCGGCGTGATCCCGTAGTTCATGAAGCGCTCCAGATAGAGCGCCGTCATGTCGATGTGGTCGGGGTTATCGAACCAATCGCGGGACCGGAACCGGCGGGGCGTGCGATCAGGCAAGGCGAACCTCGTATTGCGGCTGGCCCGCGACATCGACCTGGATCGCGAACAGACCACCCGCCAGCGGATACTGGGCCAGGGTCTCGTCGCTCAGGCCCTTGCGGGCGGTGGTGAAGAACAGGGTTTTCAGGTCGGGCCCGCCGAAGCAGACCTTGGTGACGTTGGGGGCCGGCATCTCGACGCGCGCGACCATCTCGCCGGTCGGCGAGACGCGGATGGCGCCGAAGCCGCCCCACAGGGCCACCCACAGATAGCCTTGGGCGTCGACGACCGTGCCGTCCGGATAGACGTCCTTGCTGATCTTGATGTTCACGAAGCGGCGCTTGTTCGACAGCGTGCCGTCTTCGGCCAGATCATAGGCCCAGATGACGTTTTCCAGGGTGTCGGTGTGGTAGAAGATCTTGCCGTCGGGCGAGACGCACGGGCCGTTGGTGATGCAGATGTCCTTGTCCATCCGCGCCACGCCGGTCGCGTCCATGCGATAGAGCGAGCCGCTCTTGTTTTCCTCGCCGTCGTGCATCGTGCCGAACCACAGGCGGCCCTGGGCGTCGACCGTGGCGTCGTTGGGACGGTTGTTCAGCGCCGCGTCCTCGACCTCGATCACCTTCTCGAAGCCGCTCACGGGGTGGAAGCGATGGATGCCGCTCTTCAGGCCGACGATGAAGCTGTTGCGCTCGCCCAGCGGGGCCAGGAAGGTGACCTGCTCGGGCGCGTCAAAGCTGACCGTTTCGCCGTTGAGGCTGTAGCGGTGGATCTTGTGGCCCTTGATGTCCACGAACCACAGGGCGTCGCCGTACCAGATAGGGCCTTCGCCCAGGGTGGCCTTCAGATCCCAAACGCAGGTGGCGGCGCTCATGCTCGCATAGTCTCCGTAAAACCGGTGTTGGCCGTTCGATAGGACGGGGAGGGCTTCCAGGGAAGTCCTCCTTTCGTCGAACGGCCTTTCCGGCCAGCGCCTGGGCCAGCTAGCGCCAGCCCGCGTCGATCCAGTACTCGTGACCGGTGCACAGCGCCGCGTCGTCGGACGCCAGGAACAGCACCAGCGAGGCGACGTTCTCAGGCACCAGGCGGCCCTTCAGGCACTGGGCCTTGACGATCTCGGCCTCGCCTTCCGGCGTGTACCACTTCTCCTGACGCTTGGTCTTGACGTTGCCCGGCACCACGCAGGTGACACGGATGTCGTCGGGACCCAGCTCCCGGGCCAGGGCGCGGGTCATGCCCTCGATGCCGGCCTTGGCGGTTTCGTAGAGGACCAGGTCTTCCAGGCCCAGGTGCCAGCTGATCGAACCGAAGTTGATCACCGCGCCGCCGCCACGCTTAGCCATGCCCGGCGCGACGGCCTGGGTGCAGAACAGCATGTGGCGCAGGTTGACGTTGATCCTCTCGTCCCAATAGGCGCCGGTGACGTCGCCCAGCTTGTGGCGGTCGTCATTGCCGGCGTTGTTGACCAGCACGTCGACGTCGCCGATCTCGGCGAACACCGCCTTGATGGCGTCCAGGTTCAGCAGGTCGCAGCGCTTGTAGACCGGCGGGATGGCCGAGCCCGAGAGCTCGGCTTCCAGCGCCTTGGAGTCCTCGTCGGCGATGTCGAGGAAGATCACTTCCGCGCCCTGGCGGGCGAAGCCGGCGGTCAGGCCGGCGCCGATCCCCGAGCCGCCGCCGGTGATGACGACGCGCTTGCCCTTAAGGCTGGGGTAGATGGCTGACGACATGCTGCTTACGACCACGAGTAGGAGGTTTTGGTCTGGGTGAAGAACTCGACCGCCGCGAAGCCCTGTTCACGGGCGCCGTAGCTGGAGCTCTTCGTGCCGCCGAACGGCACGTGGTAGTCGACGCCGGCGGTGGCCAGGTTGACCATGGTCATGCCGGCCTTGGCGTGGCGCTGGAAGTGGCGCGCGTACTTCAGCGAGGTGGTGGCGAGGCCGGCCGACAGGCCGAACTCGACGCCGTTGGCGATCTCCAGGGCTTCCTCGTACGAGCCGACGCGGATGGTCGAGGCGACGGGGCCGAAGACCTCCTCGTTGTTGATCCGCATGCCGGCTTGCGTGTCGGCGATCAGGGTCGGCTGCACGTACCAGCCCGGATTGTCGAGCTTCAGGCGATCGCCGCCGGTGACCAGGCGGCCGCCTTCGCCCTTGGCGATGTCGATGTACTTGTAGCTCGTCTCCATCTGGTCTTCGGAGACGGCCGGGCCGATCTGGGTGTTGGGGTCCAGAGCATCGCCGACGCGCAGGGCGGCGACCTTCTCGGCCAGCAGGGCCACGAACTTGTCGTGGATGCCGTCCTGGACGATCAGGCGCGAGCTGGCGGTGCAGCGCTGGCCGGTGGCGAAGAACGAGCCGTCCAGGGCGATGGCGACGGCGCGTTCCAGGTCGGCGTCGTCCAGGATGATCAGCGGGTTCTTGCCGCCCATCTCCAGCTGCACGCGGGCCTGGCGGGCCACGGCGGCGGCGGCGACCTGCGCGCCCACGCCCTGCGAGCCGGTGAACGAGACGCCGTCGACGTCCTTGTGCTTGATCAGGGCGTCGCCCATCGCGCCACGGCCGAACAGCATGTTGAACACGCCGGCCGGCGCGCCGCTTTCCTGGAAGATGTCAGCCAGGACGTTGGCCGTCGCAGGCGTCGGGCCGGCCGGCTTGATCACCACGGTGTTGCCGAAGGCCAGGGCCGGAGCCGCCTTCCAGGCCGGGATGGCGATCGGGAAGTTCCAGGGGGTGACCAGCGCGAACACGCCGACGGCCTGGCGATAGGTCTGGACCTCGACGCCCGGACGGGTCGATTCCAGGTTCTGGCCGTGGCGGCGCAGGGCCTCGCCGGCGAAGTACTTGAAGATGCGGCCGGCGCGGACGGTCTCGCCGATGCCTTCGGCGACCGTCTTGCCTTCTTCGCGGGCCAGCAGCTTACCGATGTCGGCGCTGCGGGCGATGATGGTGCTGCCGACCTTGTCCAGCAGGTCCGAGCGGACTTCCGGCGAGGCTTCCGACCATGAGGGAAAGGCTTTCTTGGCCGCGTCGACGGCGGCGTCGACCTCGGCCGAACCGCCGTTCGGAACCTGGGCGACGACGTCGTTGGTGTTCGACGGGTTCAGGCTCTGGGTCGGGGCGTCCGAAGCGACGCGTTCGCCGCCGATATAGTGGCGCAGGGTGTCGGTCATCGCGGGATCTTTCGGATTAGAGGAGGCCGCGGCCGGCCAGGTTGCGGATCAGGGCCGAGATGCCGAACGTCCACGGCTGGGCCTTGTCGCAGGTGGTGACTTCGTTCTCGAGCACGCCCAGCTTGGGGGTCGAGACGCGGACGCGATCGCCGACCTTGTGGGTGAAGCCCTGGCCGGGCGCGTCCCGGTCCTGGATCGGGGCGAACATGGTGCCCAGGAACAGGGCGAAGCCGTCCGGATACTGATGCTGCTTGCCGAAGGCCTGACCGGCCAGCACGGCCGGATCACGGCTGATCAGGCTCATGTTGCTGTGGCCATCCAGCACGAAGTTGTCGCGGCCGGTGATCTTCAGCTCGACCTCGGCCGAGCGGACGTCGTCCAGCGCGAAGGTGTCGTCGAACAGGCGGAAGAACGGGCCGATCGCGCACGAGGCGTTGTTGTCCTTGGCCTTGCTCAGCAGCAGGGCCGAGCGGCCTTCGAAGTCGCGCAGGTTGACGTCGTTGCCCAGCGAGGCGCCACGGATCTGGCCCGAACCGTCGCACAGCAGCACGACTTCCGGCTCGGGGTTGTTCCAGTGGCTGTCATAACGGACGCCGACATGGTCGCCCCAGCCCATCGAGGACAGGGTCGGGCCCTTGGTGAAGATCTCGGCGTCGGGGCCGATGGCGACCTCCAGGTATTGCGACCACAGGCCGTCCTTGATCAGGGTCTGCTTCAGACGCTCGGCGCCCTCCGAGCCCGGGTTCACGCTGCGCAGGTCGCCGCCCATGCTTTCGGACAGCTGCTCGCGGATCTTCAGGGCGGCGGCGGCGTCGCCGCGCGCGCGTTCCTCGATCACCCGTTCCAGGGTCGAGACGGCGAAGGTCACGCCGGCGGCCTTCAGGCACTGCAGGTCGACGGGGGCCAAGAGCTTCACGGCCGCCTGGCCATCGGCGTCTTCCCACACGGGGCGGATGTCGAGGGCTTCCAGCGGACCCTTGTCCTCGCCGCGCGGGATCGCGACGCCGGGGGCAAAGGCGTTCATCAGGTCGGCGACGGTGGGGGCGATCTTGGAGACATCCTCGACGCGGCCGCCGCGCACCAGCACGGGCGTCGGGCCATCGCCGAAGTCGATACGACCCAGCAGAGTCGCGTCTTTCCAGTCTTCCGGAAGGAATTCACTCACGCCCACGGCGTCGTCTCCCCTTTGTTCGAGCGTCTCAAGCCTGCCGAACCCTATCGGCGGCGCTCGTTCGTCAAATGCTTGGTAGCGCTAACATGTCGAGGCCGCAAGCACGTTGTCTGACCAATTTGATTATCACCCTCTCCCCTGGGAGTGCGTTGGTCAGGCCGCGAAGATGAAACTTGCCGGGATGGGCAGCACGTTCTGCGGAAAGTCCGTCACCAACGACCTGATGAGCGGCTCGGAGGTCGCCAGGAACATTAGAGGGGTGTCGTCGCGAAACCGGATGTACCAGCGGCTGTCCGACGGAAAGATCTCGATCTCCTCGGCAAGCCGCGCCCGCATTGCCGGCAGGGCGCCCGTGCATGGCGATGTTTCGAGGATGGGCTGGTCCCTGCCGGGTATGTGAAGGCGGAGGTGAACCGATGTCGCCTCGTCCGTCGTCAGAGCCCCCCAGAACGCTTCGGGCGGATCGCGGGGCTCGCTCTCGATAAAGGCGCCCGAGGCGCGCGCCTCGGTGATGGCGTCGAACGGCGAGGCCGTCGCCGTCGCGGCCTGGAGACCGGCAAAATCTCGGACCAAAATCCCGTTCAGCTCCGCACTCCAGAGGAGCGCCGCATATCGAAACACCGCGTTTCTCGGCAGTATATCAGCGACGGGTGTTTTTCGTCTGGCCGCGCTGTCTGTGAACTCGAAGGCGGCGTAGGGATTCATCGCGAGAGGGTGTTCTATTCCGGCGCCGGGCCCGAGGAATCCCGCACGATCAGCGTATGCGGATGCATCAGCTGGCGGGGCTCGCCGCCGCCGTCGCGGTGGCGGCGGATTTCTTCCAGGACCAGGTCGACGGCGGCGCGGGCCATGGCGGCGATCGGCTGGTGGACGGTGGTCAGGGCCGGCCAGATGTTGTCGGCGATCGAGGTGTCGTCGAAGCCGACGATCGAGACGTCGCCCGGCACGTCCAGGCCCAGGCGATGGGCCAGGCCCGCGGCCGCGGCGGCCATGTCGTCATTGCCGGCGAAGATGGCGGTGGGGCGCGGCTCGACGGCCAGCAACTTCTCGGCCGCCTCCAGGCCCGAGCGATAGGTGAAGTAGCCCTGCTCGACCCGGATGTCCTCCATCGGGATCCCGGCGGCCTTGAGGGCGCCCATGAAGCCGTCCAGGCGCTGCTGGCTGACGGTCTGGTTCGGGTGGCCCTTGATGAAGCCGAAGCGCTTGTGGCCCAGGCCGATCAGGTGCTGGGTCAGTTCGAAGGCGGCCGCCTCGTTGTCGATGCGAATGGTGGCCATGTCGGTGCTGGCCGCGCCGGGCGCGACGGCCACGGCGGCCGCGCCGGCGGCCTTCACCTCGGCCAGGACCTGGGGCGACTCGCACAGGGGCGGGGGCAGGATCAGGCCGTCGACGCCGGTCTTCAGCAGGCGGGTCAGGGTGGCGCCGGCCAGCTCGGGCTCGGCGCACTTCTCGATGACGATCTGGGCGCCGGTGCGGCTGCTCTCGTCCAGGGCCCCGACCAGGAACTCCGACAGGTAGCCGGTCGAGGGGTTGTCGTAGAGCAGGCCGATGCGGAACGGCGCGCTGCCGGCCAGGCTGCGGGCGGCGGGGTTGGGGGCGTAGTTGAGGTCGGCGATGGCCTTCTCGACCAGGGCTCGGGTCTCTTCCTTGACCGTGCTCTCGCGATTGATGACCCGCGACACGGTCATCGGCGAGACGCCCGCCCGCGCGGCGACGTCACGGATCGTGGCGCTCTGGGTCGTACGACGACGCTGGCGCTCGACAGGCTGGCTCATTCTTATTTCCGTCCCTTTGCGGGCGGGACACTAGACCGCTTCGGGCAGAGCTTGGAAGAGCAAGCGGAAATCCTGCTAAGACGCGGGCATGACCATGCTCGGCGCGATCATTCTGTGCGGCGGCGGCTCCCGTCGGATGGGCCGCGACAAGGCTCTGCTCGAGTGGGACGGCGTGCGGGCGGTGGACCGGGTGGCGGCCCTGGCGCGGGCCGTTGGCGCCGCGGCGCTGGTGACGGCCGGGGCGGATCTGGGCCTGCCGTGGGTTCCGGATGATGAGACAGGCGCGGGTCCGGTCGGCGGGGTGCTGGCGGGGGCGAAGGCGCTGGGCTGCGCGCGGCTGCTGGTGCTGGCCGTGGATGCGCCGACCCTGACAGCCGAGGATCTGACGCCGTTGCTGGCGGGCGGCGGCTGCTACGAGGGCTTGCCCGTGCCGATGGTGCTGGACGCCAGCGCGATACCGGCCGACGCCGAAGCCGGCTGGCCGTTGCGGCGCTTCGTGGAGCGGGCGGGGCTGGTGGCCTTGCCTGTGCCTGATGGAGCGATGGCGCGGTTGCGGGGGGCCAATACGCCGGAGGAGCGCGAGGCGCTGCGCTAGTAGACGTCCCGCCGATAGCGGCCTTCGTCCGTCAGCTTCTCCAGCGCCTCGGCGCCCAGCACCTCGACCAGCACGGCGTGGACGTCGCGCGACATGCCTTCCAGCGAGCCGCAGACATAGATCGCCGCGCCATTGGCCACCCAGCGGCGCAGGATGTCGGCCGCCGCGCGCAGGCGGTGCTGGACATAGATCCGCTCGGCCTGGTCGCGCGAGAAGGCCAGGTCCACGCGGTCCAGCAGGCCCGAGGCTTTCCAGTCCTCGATCTCGGCGCGGTGGAAGTAGTCGTGGGCGGCCGTGCGTTCGCCGAAGACCAACCAGTTCCAGCGGATGCCGGCGGCGGCGCGGGCCTTGAGGTGGGCGCGCAGGCCGGCCAGGCCCGTGCCGGAGCCGATCAGGATCAGCGGGCGGGCGTTGTCGGGTGCGTGGAAGCCACGGTTGGTCCGCACGCGGGCGTCGATGGTCCCGCCGACCTCGGCGAACCGGCACAGCCAGCCCGAGCCCAGGCCCGGCTGGCCGTCGGCGCGAGGCATCAGGCGGACGATCAGCTCGACCCCGCCGTCGGCCGGCAGCGAGGCGATCGAATATTCGCGGTGCGGCATGTCCGGATCGTTGTGCGGGCCGATCTCCAGGATGTCGCCGGCTTGCCAGGTCTCGTCACCAGGCGGCGTCAAACGGATATGCCAGGCTTCGCCGCCGGGGCTGCCAGGGTTGAGCAGGCGGCGCTCGGCCAGGGTCCAGCGACCGTAGGCCGGACGGCTCCAGTCTGGAGCGTCGGTGACGCCGGTCAGGAGGGATAGCTGCCCCTGCCAGTGACGCAGGGCGCCGGGATCACCGTCGTCGACCTCGACCCGGTCGAACAGCGGCTGCGCGCCCGAATGGGCCAGCCAGGCGTCCAGGCTGCGGCCGAAAGCGCAAAACTCCGTATAGGTCGAGTCCCCCAGGGCCAGCACGCCGTAACGCAACGCCGAGAGGTCGACGCCATCCTTCATCACGTCGCGGATGAAGGCGCGGGCCGGGTCGGGCGCGTCGCCCTCGCCGGTGGTGCTCACCACGAACAGGGCGCGGCCCGTGAGGTCGGCGGCGGTGACGGCGGAGAGCTCGCGCAGGGTGACGGGCGCGCCAGCTTCCGAAAGCGCCTTTGCGGTGGCGCTGGCCAGTTCCTCGGCGAAACCGGTCTGGCTGGCGAAGGCGACCAGCACGGGCTCGCCGGCGCCTTGCGACAGGGTCTTGGCTTCGCGGCGGACGGCGGCGGCGCGCAGGGCCTCGCGCACGGCGATGCCGGCGCAGAACAGGGCGTAGACCCCGGCCACCGCGCCGGCGGCGATCAGGCGGCGAGTTTCCGGCGCGAAGGCTTCGAGGTCCAGCATCAGTCCAGCATCGCCTGCAGGGCCGGCGACAGGCGTTCCTCGAGGCCGCTGGCGGACCGGCTGACGATCAGGGCAGCGAGGGCGTGCTCAGCGGCGAAGGCCAGGGCGGCGTCGGGGGCCATGACGGTCAGGGCCGTGGCCCAGGCGTCGGCGCTCATGCAGTCCTTGGCCAGCACCGTGACGCTGACGGCCCCGTTGGTCGTCGGCGCGCCGGTGGCCGGGTCCAGGGTGTGGGCGTAGCGGCGCCCATCATGGTCGAAGAACCGGCGGTAGTCGCCCGAGGTGGCGACGGCCAGGTCGTGCAGGGCGACCATGGTCTGCTCGGTGTCGTTGGCGCCAAAGCCCAGGGAAGTCGGGCGTTCCAGCTCGACCCACCATGGCTGGCCGTCGGGCTTGGCGCCCACGCCGCGCAGCTCGCCGCCGACCTCGACGAGGTAGCTCTTCACCTGGGCCCGATCGAGCGCGGCGGCGGCCTGGTCGACGCCGAAACCCTTGGCGATGCCGTTGAGGTCCAGGCGCAGGGCGCCCGGCTGGAACAGGGCGTCGCCGTCCAGCGTCAGGCGCTTCCAGCCGCCGGCGTCACGCAGGGCGGTGATGTCGGCGGCGTCCGGCGGACTGCCGGAGAAGGCGCGGGGGCCGAAGCCCCAGAGGTCAGTCAGCGCGCCCAGGGTCGGGTCGAAGGCGCCATGGCTCTGCTCGGCGACCGCGATCGCGCGGCGCAGGACGGTGGCGGTCGTGGCGGGCAGCGTCGTCCAGCTACCGGCGGCGGCGCGGTTGTAGCGCGAGAGGTCCGACAGCGGCTCCCACGGGCTCATCTCGCGCACGACTGTGTCGAGGGCGCGCTGAACCATGGCCTCAAGCGCCGGGAGGTCTGTGGTGGCCGGAAGCACCGCCTTCACCGACCAGGTCGTGCCCATGGTCGCGCCGCCGAACGCGCGCACGCTGCCGCCGACGGGGCGGGCAGGCGGCGTGGTCAGGGCGGGGACGAGGACGCGGGGCATTCGTGCAATCAGATCGAACCCTTCCCCCATGATGGGGGAAGGGAGCTTTTCTTACGGCCGTTGGGCTTCGATCACGGCGGTGTAGCTGGCGCTATAGCCGTCGCCGGCCAGGGGCTGGGCCGGGGCGGGGGCCGCCGGAGCCGCGCCCGGTGCGCCACCTGGACCGCCCATGCCGCCGGGGCCACCCGGACCACGGCCAGCCGTCGCGCCGGTGCGGACCGAAGCGTTGATCCAGTACATGCCGGCTTCCGGCAGGGTGAACTTCAGGACGCCGTCGGGGCCGGTCTTGACCTTGACGTCGGCGCGCGGGCTGTAGCGCGAGCCGCCTTCGGCGATCGTCACCTCCAGGTCGGCGGCGGGCTTGCCGTCGAGCAGGAACTTGAAGCTGGCGGCCTCGCCGGCGACCAGGTCGTTGGGGTGGGTGACCGGGACCAGTTCCAGGCCCTTGCCGGTCGGCTTGAAGACCTCGGTCGTCGGCTTGTCGCGGGTGACGAACACCTCGTTGCGGCCGAAGCTCTTGATGGTCTTCAGGTCGGCGGCGCCGGCCGGGACCTGCTTGGCGAAGTCGTCGGGGCTGCCACGGAAGCGCTTCACTTCACCGTTCTCGGTGTAGCTGGCCACGACGCTCTGGCTGGCCGAGCCGATCTTCCAGGTGCCCGGCTTGGTCAGGGCCACGTCGAAGGTCGAGCGGTACTTGCCGGTCGAACCGTTCTGGATCTTGTCGACCGAACCGTCCGGCGCGGTGACGTTCAGTCCGTCCAGGCGCATGGCGTTGTGGTCAGGATAGAACAGCTCGTTGGAGATGGCCGCGTCGAACGTCACCCAGACGTCGCCCGACAGCACGGTGGCCGACGGGACGATCCAGCCGCGGTGCGCCTCGGCGGCCAGCGGCAGAGCGAGGGCCGCGACGCCCAGGGCGGCGGCGAGCAGGCGCTTCTTGAAGGTCATGGCTTTTCTCACTTCACGGAAACGGTGACGGCGCCGAGTTCGGCAGAACCCTTGGCGGTGGCGGGCTTGCCGGGCTTGCCCCAGGTGAACGGCACGCGGACGGCTTCGTGGCCGCCGACTTCGCGGGCGGCCTCGACCACCAGGTTGTAGGCGCCGGGCTTGAGGCCCTTCAGCGCGGCCGAACCGCCGCTGAACACGACCTTCTGCGGGCCCGGCGCGCGGGTGGCGCCCGAGACGCCGTCGGCCGGGAAGCTCATTTCACGGCCGGCCTTGCGCCACCACTGGCGCATGTCCTTCAGCCACTTGGCGCCTTTGTCCTCGCGGTTGTCGGCGTCGTACCAGACGGCCAGGGTGCCGGCGGCGGTGCTGTCGGCCGGGTTCTCGATCCAGATGGCCACGTAGGGCTTGTGGTACTCGGCGACCGTCAGTTTCGGCACCTCGACGGTGACGTTCAGGTCGGCGGCCATGGCCGGGGCGCCAATCGCGGCGCCGGCGAAGGTGAGCAGGGAGATCGAACGCTTCACGGTGGTCTGCCTCTAAAGGTGGACGAACAGGATGATGAGAATGAGCGGGGCCGCCAGCCCCAGCGCCACCAGCGGCCAGGTCAGCGGCCGGGCGCGGGCGTGGAACTGCAGCAGGATCAGGCCGGTGACGGTGAAGATCACGCAGGCGGCGGCGAAGATGTCGATGAACCAGGCCCAGGCCTTGCCGGTGTTGCGGCCCTTGTGCAGGTCGTTGAGCAGGCTGACCGCGCCGCGCGTGGTCTTCTCGTGCTCGATCGCGCCGGTCTCGCGGTCGATCGACACCCAGGCGTCGCCACCCGGACGGGCCAGGGCGACATAGACCTCGTCGGCCGACCATTCGCCCTCGCGGCCCGCCACCTCGGCGCCGACGGCCTTGTCAAGGAACGGCTCCAGCTGGACGGGCAGGGGGCGCTTGCCCTCTTCGGGACCCTTGGCCAGCACGGCCAGCAGGTCGGGCGGCAAGGTCGCCTTGCGCGAGACGACAACGGGTTTGCCCTCGATCTGGCCGGCGTGGTTCAGGGTGATGCCCGTGATCGCGAACAGCATCATGCCGATCAGGGACATGGCCGCGCTGATCCAATGCCACTGATGCAACTGCTTCAGCCAGAAGGAGCGGCGATGCTGGTCGGCGGCGGATTTCACGAGCGTCTGACGGAGCCTTGGCGTTGGAGGCTCGTCCTTACTTGAGAACGAATTGCAATATCAAGCCACTAAACCGCAGGCGGGGGCTGGAAGCGCTTTTTCGATCACCCGCGACGGGTTCGACGATCAGACGACCACCGGCGCGCCACGCGCCAGGGCGCCCAGCAGGGCGCTGGTGGCCACGGGCTTGCGCAGGATCGGGCCGTCGTCGACGTCGGGCTCCTGGTAGCCGGTCAGGTAGACGAACGGGATGCGGCGCCGGGTCAGGGCGTTGGCGACCGGGGTGATCAGGCGACCGCCCAGATTGACGTCCAGCAGGGCGCGGTCGATCGGCTGGTCGTCCAGCAGGTGCAGCGCCTCCTCGATCGTGCCGACCGGACCCACGACCTTGGCGCCGGCGGCGGTCAGGACGCGGGTCAGCTCCATGGCCACCACGGCCTCGTCCTCGACCACCAGCACACGCTGGTCGCGCAGGGCGGGGCTTTCCTCCACTCCCAGGCCGGGGCGATAGGCCGGCGTGCTTTCGGCCGCGCGGGCCTGGGCGCCTCTCAGGATGTCGAGGCGGACCTTCAGGCCCTGTGGGCGCCAGGTCAGCTCGATGCGGCCGCCCACCTGCTTGACCGCGCTTTCGATCAGGGTCGAGCCGAAGCCTCGCCGAGCAGGCGGAACGATGGGCGCGCCGGCGTCCTCGCGCCAGATCAGGTGCAGGACGTCTTCGGCTCCCCAGATCCAGCTGACGTTCAGTCGGCCCAATGGCCGCGAGAGAGCGCCGTACTTGCTGGCGTTGGTGGCCAGTTCGTGGACGACCAGGGCCAGGGACTGGGCGGCCTGGGCGTCGATCAGGGCCGGCGGACCGTCGATGACCACCTGTCCGCCGTCGCCGCCGTAGGGGTCCAGCTCCAGCCGCAGCAGGTCGTGCAGGTCGACACCGCTCCAGCGGGTCGTCGACAGCAGGCTGTGGGCGCGGGCCAGCGAGCCGATGCGGCCCGACAGCGCCTGGACGTACTGGGCCTTGTCCTCGAACGGGGTCAGCTGGGCCAGCGACTGGACCACGGCCAGCACGTTCTTGGCGCGGTGGTCGACCTCGCGGATCAGCAGGCGCTCGGTCTCCTCGGCGCGCTTGAGGGCCAGGTCCGAGCGCGCTCGCTCGCTGGCCGTCCAGATCAGCTCGGCGACGTCGGCCACGAAGGCGGTCTCGTCGGCGGCGAAGGCGCGCGGCCCGTCGTGGGCCAGGAACAGATAGGCCGACAGCTGGCCGGCCTTGACCAGCGAGACGGTGAGGAAGGCGCGCACGCCGATGGCGCCATAGGCCTCCAGGGCGTCGGGGTCGTTGGTGCGCGGATCCAGGGCGACGTCGCCGACCTTCACCGTGTGGCCCGCATGCATGTCGGCGCTCATCGACGGTCCGAAATCGTCGAGGCGCAGGCTGCGGCCTTGCAGCCGCGCGACGCCGCTGTCGGGATGGCCGTCGTCGGCCACGATCTCGGCCAGGTCGCTTTCGGGGTTCATCTCGGCATAGCCGGCGCGGGCCACGCCCAACTGCTGGGTCAGCATGCGCGCGGCCTTCTGCGCGATGCAGATCGGATCGGCCTCGTCGCGCAGCTTCTGGCCCAGGTCCAGCAGGGCCGTGCGCCGCCGCTCGCCGACCAGCAGGCGCTCCAGCTCGACGGCGGTCTGCTTGCGATCCGAGATGTCGGTGACCAGGACGTAATAGCCGGGGATCTCGCCGCCACGGGCGATGTCGGGCACGTACTGGGCCTCGATGTAGCGCTCGCCGTGGCCCTGGTAGTCGAAGGAGCCCTCGAAGGTCACGGCCCGGCCCGAGAGCGCGCTGGCCACGTGGTGGCGCAGCCGGCCATAGGCCTCGTCGCCCATCACTTCCTTCAGGGTGCGGCCTTCGATCTGCGAGCGATCGACCCCGAACCACAGTTCATAGGCGCGGTTGACGAAGCGATAGCGCTCCTCGCGGTCGACATAGCCGATCAGGATGGGCACCGCGTCGGCCATCGCGCTGGAAAACACCGCGCGGCGTTCCCCAGGCAGATTGGCCAGAGGCGGGTAGGACGGCAAGGCGTGTTCGTCTCGAGACATGCGTGACGGACGCTCATTCCCACGGGGTGCGGAGCCTCACCGTGGCACGTCGTGATCACAGTCCGCATGCGACACGCGGTCGCAGCGGCAACCATGGCGAGAGTTTCCTTAAGCGGCGTCCTCGCGGCGATAGGTCACGACCAGCACGTCGCGGACGGCCGGCAGCGCCGGATCCAGCGGCCGGATCGCGGTCACGCCGTGCAGCACGCGGTGGTCGTCGAGGAACACCGCATCGCCCGGCGCGACCAGGGTGAACGAGCCCAGGCTCGTTCCGTCGGGCGCGAAGATGTCGGTGACGCCGCTGTCGACGTTCTGGCGGTCGACCAGCATGACGATCACCCAGTCGACGCCGTCGCGGTGCGCGCCCTCGGGCGTCGGCAGGCCCTGCTCGCCGACCCGGGCCTCGATGCGGAACTGGTGCAGCTCGACATGCCACGGCTGGTCCGAGGCGGGCGACAGCGGGTGGAAGAGCTCCAGACCCGCGCGGATCACGCCCTGCGTCACCGGGTGGTCGGCGATGGCCGGGGTGACGGGGTCGAACCAGCGCTGCACGCCGCCGTTCAGGGTGTTGTAGTCGCGACTCTGCCAGTGCGGCTGGTGCGGCTTGCGCGCGACCGCGCCGGGCAGGGCGGCGAAGGCCGCGAACCGCCGGCGACGATAGCGCCCTCCGTCGGCCATGAAGGTGTCCAGGCCCAGGTCGTTCCAGCTGTCGGCGAAGCTGGCCCAGTCCTCGGCGCCGATCAGGGCTTTTGTTTCCTCGGCCTCGAAGCGGACGAAGCCGTCCGTGGCCAGTCTTGCATTTATTGGCGCGCTCAAGCGACCGCACCCGGCTTGAAGAACAATCCGAGCTTCAGGCTGGCGGCGATGCGTTCGGCCTTCTGGCCGACGATGGCGGCGCGCGGGGCGTCGAACAGCTCGACGCAGGTCTGATGGAACAGGTTCAGCCACGGCATGAACAGGCCTTCGGTCAGGCCCTCCACATGCTGGTGCACGACCATCGGCTGGCCCTTGTAGCGGCCGGTGGTGTTCAGCACCGACGACCAGAAGTCCTTCAGCGTCGCCAGGTGCGCGGGCCAGCCGTCCTCGCCGATCGCGTTCTCGAAGATCGGCCCCAGGCGGTGGTGCCGGCGGATGCGCGCGTAGAAGGTCTCGACCAGCCGGTCGATCTCGTCGTCGGTAAACTGAGCAGGAGGAACAGCCATGGCCGGAACATGGGTCTTTCGGGCCGCTGACTGAACCCCGCCGAGATCAAACTTCACTTCGGATTCTTACTTAAGGGCGGCGCGGACGCTCTCCGGCGGGCCCAGATAGCTGTCCGGAACCGCTCCTCGCGACAGCACCAGGCGCTGGAACACCACGCCCGGATCCACCCGCCACAGCCGCACCTTGTGCGGGCCGGGCGTGCGGACGTTCAGCGTCGTGGTCTGGCTGCGGACATTGTCGGCGACGGCCTTGTCCCAGGCCTTGGTCGACAGGTCCGGCTGGCTGTTGACCAGCACCGGCGCGCCGTCGTCGATCGAGACGGCATAGGCCAGGCCCTTGCCGCCCCGGAAGTCCAGGGTGGGCGAGACCAAGACGGTCAGGTCGACGGGGCCGGCCTTCTCGAAGTCGACCAGATAGTCCAGCGACGGCGCGCCCTTGCCCGGCGTCGAAGCGGGCGCGGTCGAGGGATAGCTGGTCACGCCCGACAGGGTGCGGCCCAGGTTCGGGATCACCTTCCAGACGCCGCCCGTCGCGGCCGTATAGTGCTCGGCCTCGATCGCGGTCAGGCCGGCGGCCTCGACGAAGGCGCCCTTGGCCGGCTTGCGGTCGGGGTTGGAGACCGGGACGGCGATCGTCTTCGTCTCTCCGTCCACCAGGGTCACGGTGGCGGTGTGGTCCCCTTTCGGGGCCTTGGCCCAGTCGACCGAGACCTCCAGGCGCACGTCGCCGAAGCTGCTGGCCCGGCCCCTGGTCACCTTCACCCATGGCACGTCGACCGTCGGCCGGACATTGATCGGCACCCACTTGGTGAAGACGTCGATCCAGCGGCTCTGCGGGCCCCAGCGGGTCAGGGGCGGCAGGGCGTCGGCCCCGCCCTCCAGCGCCACGCCCCAGCCGCCAGTCGGGTCGGCGCGCTCGGTCTTGGGGATGATGTTCTTGTCCGGCTGCTGCCAGATCGTGTAGCCGATATGGGTCTGGTCCATCATGTGGACCCACTTGCCGCCGTTGATCGCGTCATGCTGGCGGGTCAGCTCGGCGTCGCGGTCGAACAGGTTCTGCACCAGCGTCGCCTGGGCGTTGGCGGCGATCCGGCCCTGGCTGGCATAGAGCCGATTGCGCCCCGTGGCGATGTACAGCCGGTTGAAGTTGGCGCTGGCCTTGATCGGAAACCAGACCAGCTGGAAGAAGGCGCTGTCCTGGTCCTTGGGGATCACGGCGCGGACGGCGTCGGCGCGTTTCTCCAGGTCGGCCCACTGCGCCTCGACCCGCTCGGCCTCGCGGAAATTGACCAGGCTGAAGGTCTTGTCGTCGATCAGCTCGGGCTTACGCCGGGCGTTGAGCCGGGTGTAGCCGTCCAGCAGCGCGGCGATCTCGGTCGCACGCTCGGGGCCGAACTGCTGGGTCGCCCAGCCCTTGGCGTAGGCCGGCAGCGCCTCGACCGGCATCGCGGCCGGGTTCCAGGCATAGTCCAGGAAGAACTCGGTCGGCAGCTCCATGGGCTTCAGGTCGCCGACATTGACGATCCACAGCTGGTCGGCGCCGTAGTCGGCGGCCAGTTTCATCTGCTCCCAGGTGCGCTCGATCTGGTTGGTGTTCAGCCACTTGTAGTTCCGGGGACCGCCGACATAGTCGAAGTGGTAGTAGATCCCGTAGCCGCCGGGACGTTTCTTCCCAGGCTCCGGCAGGCGCCGGATGTTGCCCCAGTTGTCGTCGGCGAACAGCAGGGTGACGTCGTCGGGCACCCGCATGCCGGCGTCGTAGTAATCTTGGACCTCCTTGTAGAGCGCCCAGACCTGGGGGGTCTTGGCGGGGTCCTTGCCGGTCACCTCGCCGATGATCTTGCGCTGGTCGGCGACGATGGTTTCTAGCAGCTGAGTGGCCGTGCCCTCGCTCATCGGCTCGTCGCCGTCGCCGCGCATGCCGACCGTGACCAGGCTTTCGTTGGCGTCCATGCGGGTGACGCCCTCGCGCCAGAACTGGCGCAGCTTTTCGGGGTTCTTGGCGTAGTCCCAGCGGCCCTGGCCGTAGCGTTCCCACTCGACGTGGGCGCGGCTCATCGGCTCGTGGTGCGAGGTGCCCAGCACGACGCCCATCTGGTCGGCCAGCGGCGCGCTCATCGGGTCGTCGTCATAGATCGACTTGCCCCACATGGCCGGCCACAGATAGTCGCCCTTCAGCCGCAGGATCAGTTCGAACACCCGCTCGTAGAAGGCGTGGTTGAAGCCGCCGAAGGTCTTGTTGGCCCAGCCGTACAAGGCCGGGTTCTCGTCGTTCAGGAAGATGCCGCGGTACTTCACCGCCGGCTTCTGGACGTTGGCGCCCGGGGCGACGAAGACGTCGGAGCGCTTGGGCACGGGCACATCGGCCCACCAGGTCCAGGGCGAGACGCCGGCCCGTTCCGACAGGTCATAGGCCCCGAAGATCGTGCCGCGCTTGTCGGCCCCGGCGATGACCAGGGCGCGGGCCACGCCGGGGCGCGGGTTCTCGACCACCTGCTGGACGAAGGCTTCCCACTCGCCGGTGACCTTCGACACATCCAATTTGCCCGAGGCGACCAGAGCGTCGATGGCGGCGCTCTTGCCGATCGTGCCGATGATCACGACCGGCGCGTCCTTGGCCGGGGCGGCGGTTCCGGACAGGGCAGCGAGGTCGTCGCGCAGGCCCTGGATGGCGCGGATCGCGCCGGGGAAGTCGGTCTGGTCGTACTCGATCCGCGCAGGTTTGCCGGCGGCGATCAGCGGGAAGGCGTCGGCGGCGGGGGACAGGGTGACGGCGGCCGGCTCGGCGGCAAAGACCGGGGCCGCGAGGACGAGGCTTGCGGCCAGGGCTAAGGCAGAGACGGCGTTACGCACTACTGAACCCCGATCTCGAACGGCCCCGCCGGCAGGCCCGACGCGTCGAACAGGTTGAAGGTCGGGCTGTCGGCCCAGGCGAAGCGGACCTTCGAGCCCGCGCCGGTCAGCACCACGGTGTTGCCGACGATCTTCCCGTCGGCCCAGTGGCAGGTCGCCTCGCACAGCTCGAAGCCGATCACCCGATCCGAGCCGCGCGCCACCAGGCGTCCGCCGACCTGGGCGAAGGTCACCACGACAGTGTCGCCGGTCCGCTTGGCCGAGACGACCTCTGGCCCGGTCGTCACGGTCTCGCCGTAAACCCGGCGGGCGGCCAGGGCCAGGCGGCGACCGACTTCCTGCTTCTCGCTCGGATGGATGTCATAGGGATTGCCGATGTCGTGCGTCACGGCCAGGCCGGCGTGGCCGTCGGCGACCACCGCGCGGCGCTGGGCGTCGCGCAGGGCGGCGGTGGCGAAGGCGCCGGGCTGTTCGGCGAAGGCGCCGTAGTCGGCCAGCTGCACCACCAGGAACGGGATGTCGGCGGCCTGGCCCTGGCGGCGCTCGGCCATGAAGGCGTTCAGCAGCGGGGCGTAGGTCTGGTCGCGGCCCACGTTCGTCTCGCCCTGGTACCAGGCGACGCCGGCGTAGGCGTAGGGGCCCATCGGCGCCAGCATGCCGTTGTATAGGGTCGAGACGCCGGCCAGGGTGTCCCACGGCGCGCGGGGCTGGTTGGGGCCGGCCTTGGGCTCGATCTGATAGGTCCAGGCAGTCAGCGGCAGGCGCGTTCCGTCGGCCAGGGTCAGGGCACGCTTGGCGCCGTCGCCGTACATCCCGCCATTGGCATAGGTGTCGTAGGCCGAGACCACGATGACGTTCTTGCCAGCCTTCAGCGACCCGGCCGCCAGCGGATAGGTCCGGTCGAGCCACGCACCCGAGGTCGCGCCGACGCCCACGCCGTTGAGGTAGGTGGTGTCCATCTCGTCGATCTGGCCGACGGTCAGAGTGGAGGCCTGCTTGGCCTGGGCGGCGGTCAGGGTGACCTCGGCCTTGAACCAGACCACGCCATTGAAGTCGGCCAGGGCGGGCACGCCCCAGCGTTCCCAGACGCCGAGGCTCTCGGGCGCGGCGGTCCAGGCGCCGCCGCCGGTCCATGGCGTGGCCGCCGAGCCGGGGTTCTTGGCGGTCCACCAGCCCTTGATGGTCTCGCCCCAGCGGCGGTTGGCGGCGACGGGGTCCTTGATCGAGAGGTTCAGGGTCTCGATGGCGTCGTCATAGCCGGCGACCTTGCGCAGGGCGGTCGGGGTCATCCAGGCCTCGAGGCCCGATCCGCCCCACGAGGCGTGGACCAGGCCCAGCGGGACCTTACGGGTCTTCTGCAGCTCGCGGGCGAAGTAGAAACAGGCGGCCGAGAAGGCGCCGACATTGTCCTTGTTGGTGGGCTTCCAGACGGGCGGCTTCTTGTAGTCGGCGGCCGGCGCGCGGCCGTCGGCCTTCTCGATCGTCGCCATGCGGATGGTGTCGTTGGGCGCGCCGTTGTTGATCTGGTTCCAGGCGTCGCCCGAGGCGCTGACCTGCATCTCCATGTTCGACTGGCCCGAGCACAGCCAGACATCGCCGACCAGGACGTCGGAGGCCGTGGCAGTGATCGAGGGGCTGGAGGCGGTGAGGGTGTAGGGCCCGCCGGCCGGCGTGGCCGGGAAGTCGACGCGCCAGGCGCCGTCCGGGCCGGCCTTGGCGGTCAGGGTCTGGCCAGCGAAGGCGGCGGTGACGGTCTCGCCGGGTTTGGCCGTGCCGAACACGGGCAGCGGCCGGTCGCGCTGGACGACGGCGTGGTCGGAGAACAGGCCGTTGAGGAGGGCCAAATTTCCTGAAGATTGGGCGGAGGCTGGCGAGGCGGCGAGGGCGGCAAGGCTCAGGCCGAAGATCAGGCGACGCATGTGTTCACTCCCCCTGCCGCCGTTGCTCGGCGGCTAACGTCTGGACGCCCCCTCCGTCACGCTGCGTATCCGCAGCGCGCCACCTCCCCCGTTTCACGGGGGAGGAGAAGAGCGCTCCCTCCTGCCCCGTAGCGAAGCGTGCGGGGGAGGTGGCGCGGCGTCGATAGACGCCGTGACGGAGGGGGCGCTCTTCCTTGCCTTAAGCCACCGTCAGCGTCGCCGTCTTCAGGTCCACCGAATTCGGACCGACCAGGATCTTGAAGTCACCCGGCTCCACAACCCGCTTCATGTCCAGGTTCCACATCCACAGGTCCGACGGCTTGATCTCGAACGTCACCGTGGTTTTCGCGCCCGCCGCCAGGGTCACGCGCTTGAAGTGCTTCAGCTCCAGCACCGGACGGGTGACCGAGGCCTCCTCGTCGTGGATGTAGAGCTGCACCACTTCGTCGCCAGCGACCTTGCCGGTGTTCACCACATCGACCTCAACCTTGACGCTCTCGGTCGTGCCGATCTTGGCCTTGGCCAGGCGCGGGGCCGAGATGTCGAAAGTCGTGTACGAGAGGCCGAAGCCGAACGGATACAGCGGGCTGGTGTCGCCCAGCAGATAGCCGCGGCGGGCCGTGGGCTTGCGGTTGTAGTAGATCGGCAGCTGACCGACGTCGCGGGCGATGCTGACCGGCAGCTTGCCGCCCGGGTTGGCGCGGCCGAACAGCACGTCGGCGGCGGCGAAGCCGGTCTGCTCACCCAGGTACCAGCCCTCGATGATGGCGTCGGCGCGCTGGGCCAGCAGGTTGATCGACAGCGGACGGCCGTTCAGCAGGAACACCACGGTCGGCTTGCCCAGGTCGAAGATCGCCTTGGCCAGGTCGTTCTGCTGGCCGATCAGGTCCAGGCTGTCGCGGTCGCCCAGGTGAGCGTCGGCCCAGGCCTCGCGGCTCGTCTGCTCGTTGTCGCCCAGCACCATGACCACCACGTCGGCGTTCTTGGCGACCTCGACGGCTTCGGCGATCAGCTTGGCGTTGACGGCCGGATCGACCAGCTTGACCTCGTCCTGCGCCCAGATCCGCGACTCCGTGATCCTCACGGCCTCTGCGTAGTCCAGGGCGAAGCCTTGCGCCTTCGCTTCAGCGGTCAGGCCCTCATGGATCGAGACCACATGGCGCGGCACGTCGGAATAGCCGCCGATCGGCGTGTCCTTGGCGTGGGTGCCCAAGAGGGCGAGGCGCTTGATCTTTTTGCCGTCCAGCGGCAGCAGGCCCCCACCATTCTTGCTGTCGTTCTTGAGCAGGACCACGGCCTTGCGGGCGGCCTCGCGGGCCAGGGCGACGGCGTCCGGCGTGGCCGTCTTGGCGTCGGCCGTCTTCTCGTCGCAGTAGGGGTTCTCGAACAGGCCGCCTTCGAACTTCATGGTCAGGACGCGGGCGACGGCGGCGTCGATCTCGAACTGCGGGATGCGGCCGTCCTTCACCAGCTGCGGGATCAGGGCGTAGGCCTCGCCATCGGGCAGCTCGACGTCGACGCCGGCATGCATGGCCATCACGGCGGTCTGGCCGAGGTCCGAGGTCAGCTTGTGGCGGGCGATCAGCTCCTTGATCGCGAAGTAGTCGCTCTGGATCGAGCCCTTGTAGCCCCACTCCTCGCGCAGGATCTTGGTCAGCAGCCAGCGGTTGGCGTGCGAGGGCACGCCGTCGATCTCGTTGTACGACGGCATGACCGCGCGCACCGGCAGCTCGGTGACCGCGCGCTCGAACGGCGGGAAGAAGTTCTCGCGCAGGGTGCGTTCGGCGATCTGGGCCGGGCCGACATTGGTGCCGTTCTCGGGCTGGCCGTGGCCGGTCATGTGCTTGAGGGTGACGAAGACCTTGTCCTTGGCCAGCGGCAGGGTCGTGCCCTGGAAGCCGCGGATGGCGGCCAGGCCGATCTCGGCGCAGACGTGCGGGTCCTCGCCATAGGTCTCCTCGATGCGGCCCCAGCGCGGGTCGCGGGCCACGTCGACCACGGGGGCCAGGGCCAGGTTCGAGCCCCGGGCGCGCATCTCGCGGGCGGCGACGGCGAAGATCTTCTCGGTCAGCTCGGTGTCGAAGGTCGAGGCCAGGGCGATGGCCTGCGGGAAGCTAGTCGCGTCGCGGGCGACATAGCCATGCAGGGCCTCGTCGTGCATCAGCAGCGGGATGCCCAGGCGGGTCTTCTCGACGGCCCACTTCTGGGCGGCGTTGGTGTAGCGGGCGGTTTCCTTGGCGTTGCGGTTGGTCGCGCCGTCGTCGGCGCCGGCGGCCGCGTCGACCACGGTGGCGGGCTTGAGGCCCTTGCGGTCCGACGGACGCGAGATCTGGCCCAGGCCGTTGGGGAAGTTCTTGGCCGCTTCTTCCGGCGAGAACTCGCCTTCCGAGGTCTGGATCTTGGCCTTGGTCAGCCAGATGCCGATCAGCTGGGCGGCCTTCTCTTCCAGCGTCATGCGGCCCAGCAGGTCCTGGACGCGGGCGTCGATCGCCTGGCTGGCGTCCTTGTAGAGCGGCTTGTCGCCCGACTTCTTCGCGGCCTTCTCGGCGGCTTGGACGAGGCTGGGCATGGCGGCCGCCGCCATACCCGTAGAGAGGGCGGCGAGGCTCGCGCCGAACAGGCGGCGGGTGAGGGTGGTGGTCATCCTGGTGTTTCCCCGAGGCTGCGCAATGGCTGGTGCGGCTCTGAGCGGCCGCGGTTGGCCGGCACTATGGGGGCAGTTGTCAGACCACTCAAGACAGAAATGGTACCGGTCTCATTCTAGTGTAGGATCGCTGGGGCTGGCGCGACTGATGCCGTCTGGGTCTCGTCCATCCAGGCGGGCCAAGCCGTCGTCGGCCAGGCGCCCACGACATACTGGTTGCGGACGATGCCCAGCCATTGCCGTAGGGCCTCGGTCGGCATCGGCAGGCTGGCCTGCCGCGCCTCGCCGTCGGACTTCAGGACCAGCATGACGCCCTCCGCGCCAGGGTTGATGTCGACGGTGACCACGCACCAGTCCATCTCCGGCGACGTCGCCCGCACCGGGGGCAGAGGCGTCAGCGCCGCCTCGGCGGCCTGCTGCACGAACTCCTGCAAAGCCTCGCCGCCCGCCGCGTCCCGCCGCTCCAGCCATCCGGTCAGCTTCGGCGCCAGCAAGTTCATCAGCCGCTGGGTCAGCCACAGCACCACGGTCCCGCCATCGGCCGTCTCGCCCGATAGCCGCAGGCGATCCTCCATGGCCACGTACTCGGTAGTGATGCGCTGAAGTTCCGGACGGTCCTGCATGGGCGACAGATACCGGTCTTGCCGGCCAAACGCCAAGGCCCAGGACCGCAACCTGCGCGAACCCGCAGCCGGTAGCGCTCCCTAGACGCGATGGAAGCTTGGCCTTAAGCCTTGAGCACAATTCCTTGGGGGGAAACCATGAAGATCAAACTCGCCGCCGCGCTCTGCGGCCTGATGCTGCTCGCGTCCACGCCGGCCTTTGCCGAAATCGTCATTCCGGAGGGCACGGAACTGGCGATGCGCCTGGAGGACGCGCTCTCCAGTTCGGTCGCCAAGGAAGGCGACCGCTTCACCATCAGCCTGGATGACGACGTCAAGCTGCCGGACGGCACGATCCTGCGCGCCGGCTATCGCGGCGTGGGCGAGGTCGTCGAGGCCCGCGACAACGGCATGCTGGGCAAGAACGGCAAGCTGAACGTCCGCCTGCTCTACATGAAGGTCGGCGACGACCGGGTTCGCCTGCGCGCCAACCGGGGCGCCAAGGGCGAGACGCGTGTGGGCGCCACCGTCGTGACGACGCTGCTGTTCTGGCCGGCCGCGCCCTTCATCAAGGGCAAGGATGTCGGCATGAAGAAGGGAACGGTCATGACGGCCTATGTCGACCAGGACGTGAAGTTGCCGTCCCCGCTGACGCCGCCGCCGGTCGTCGACTGAACCAACACTCCAAGCACAAAAAAGGGCCCGCTTGGGAGAGGCGCGGGCCCTTTTCGGTACGCGTTCAGAGGGATTGAACAGTCAGGAAGATGACAGATGTGTCGGCTTCCCGCCCTTCCCCAAATCGTCGCAGGCTGCGAACAGGTCGCAACCTGGCGACGAGGAGCTCGCGCCTTACTTGCGCGGCGCCAGGATGTCGTCGAGGCGCGACGGGACGCCGGCGATCTTCTCCAGGCGCGGGTAACGCAGGCCGCCGCGATAGTCGATCTTGACCATCTTGTATCGGCTGCCGTCCTTGATCAGCAACTCCACCAGCGGGTTCTCCGGCTTCACGGCGGCGGTGATGGCGGCCTTCAGCTTGTCGCCGTCGAAGGCCTCGCCGTTGACCGCGACCACCGTCAGGCCCTGGGTCAGGCCGGCCTTGAACGCCGGGCCGCCCCACTGCACGTCGCTGATCACGCCGTCCGTGCCGACGGTCAGGCCGACCGAGTAGTTCAGCGAGGTCGTCTTGGCCTTGGCTTCGACGGCCTTCATGAAGTCGGTGATCGTGTCGGTGTAGACCAGCTTGTAGCCGCCACGCGCGAAGCCATCCAGCGGACCCTTTTCCTGGACCTCCTGGATGCGTGTCTTGAGGAAGGTCGTCCAGTCATAGGCGTAGACGCCGTTCAGGGTGCTGGCCACGTCCTCGAACGTATAGGTGCGCGGGACGTAGGAGCCGTTGTCGACGCCGAAGAAGGCCTTGGCGAAGTCGTCCAGCGACTTCTTGCCGCCGGTCTTCTCGCGGATCAGGGTGTCGGCGTCGAGCCAGACCAGCAGGCCTTCGGAATAGTAGTCCTCGCTGCGCTGGTAGCTGAGCCACGACAGCGGCTTGCGGCTGGCGATGATCGGGTCGTTGGTGGTGTCCTGGACCGGGCGCCAGTCGCGGCCGCGACGGTTGTCGTAGAGGGCGGCGGTGGCGGCCAGGGACTCCAGCGCCTGTTGCTTGGTCAGCAGACCCGAGCGGGCGGCCAGGACGTTGCCCCAGTACTGGGTCTGGCCCTCATAGACCCACATCAGGCTGTCGCGCATCGGCACGTTCAGGTTCGGGGTCCACAGGTCGGCGCCGCGGCGGAACTTGCCGTTCCACGAGTGGGTGTATTCGTGGCTGAGCAGGTCGCGGCCGGGGAAGCTCTTGTCCCACTCGGTGAAGTACTTCGGGACCACGCGGTTCTCGGACGAGCGGTGGTGCTCCAGGCCGATGCCGCCGATCTTGTCCGACAGCGCGACCAGGAAGTCGTAGTGGTCGTAGTGGTGCGAGCCGTAGAGCTTGTAGGCCTGCTGCACGAGATCCTTGTGGATCTGGATGTGCTCGGGCTTGGCGTCCAGCAGCTCGGGGCTGTCGGCGACCAGGTTCAGGCGCACCGGCACGGGGCCGTTCGGATCCAGGTCGATCGACTTGAAGTACTTGCCGGCGAAGATCGGCGAGTCGACCAGGGTCTCGACCGTGGTGGTCTTGAAGGTCGTGGTCGCGCCCTCGGTCTTGGCGGTCTCCAGCGCCGTGGCCAGCTTCCAGCCGTCGGGCAGCTTGACGCTGGCGTCGATCGGGATCTGGCGGGTGTAGTAGCCGGCCGGGTACATGGCGACCTGCAGCCATTGCAGGTTCAGCATCTCGGGCGTGACTTCCGTGCGGCCGACCTTGGCCTCGACGGCGGTCAGGAACTGGTAGCTGATCGTAAGCTCGCTCGTACCGGTGGGGACGTCGACGTGGAAGGCGTTCACGGCGACGACGTCACGGGTCCAGGGGATACGCTTGCCATTGGCGGTGACCACCAGGCCGGCCAGCTTGTCCAGGTCGTTGCGCGGCGAGTGGCCGCCCGGGACCCACTGCGGATACAGGAACACGAAGTCTCCGGCCTTGCTGACCGGCATGGTCGTGGTGACGTTCCAGATCTTGCGGTCCAGGTCCGTGGCGTCGACGGTCAGCTTCAGCGTGCCGGCATAAGGCACGTCGCGCGGCGCTTCGATCGGCGGGGTGGCCGAAGCGGACTCCGGCATCGGCTGCGACGTCGCGGGGGTCGGGACTTGAGCCAGAGCGGCGGTCGCGACCAGCGACAGGACGGACACGGAGAAGAACAGCGCTTTCACGAAACACCCCAATGCGGCGCGCGGGTATGCGTCCCGCGGCGGAAGGCGGGATTTTTGTGGCGTTAATATTCGCTTGTCGAGGACAACTTGGCCCCGAAACGCAGAACGTGGGTACGCGGAGCGTGTTTCGTTTCTTGCGCGCAACAAAGCGTGGCGGCCGTAACGGAAACTTCCCGGCTTACGGGGGTTTCGGATACGACATAAAGATATGCATATATCTTTATGTCGTATGGGGGTGTGATGAGCGCTGTTCTATTCTTGCTGGCGGCGACGGCGCTGCTGGGCTCACCGGGGCCGGGGATCGCGGCGCTGATCGTGGCGGGACGGACCCTGGGTCTGGTCGGAGGTCTGCGGTTCTATGCGGGGCTGCAGGTCGGCCTGGCCCTGGCCGCCGGACTGAGCGCGGCGGGGCTGGCCTCGCTGCTGGGCGCGGCGCCGATGCTGCGGCTGATCCTGACGGTGGTGTCGGTCGTCTATCTCGCCTGGCTGGCCTGGAGCGTGGCGACCGCGCCGGTGGGCGACGATGCGATCGGGGCCGAGAGCTCGGCCAGCCTGACCTTCGCTGGCGGCTTCTTGCTGGGCGTTGCCAATCCCAAGGCCTACCTGGCGTTCATGTCGCTGTTCGGCGCGTTCGTGGTGGCGGGGCCGCGCTGGGACGCCGCCGCGAAGTGGGCGCTGTGCGTGCTGGTGATGGTGGTGGTCGACATCGCCTGGCTGGCGCTGGGCGTATTGCTAGGCCGGGTGCGCCTGGGCGCGAAGGGCCAGAGGGTCATGAACCTGGCCATGGGCGGCGCGATCCTGGCGGCGGCCGGACTGGCGCTGGCGGGGTAGGCCCCGGCGCGTGGCCGGGGCCCTCCGTAGATTAAAGCGGATCCGACAGCGGCACGGTGGTCGCCGTCGCGCCCGTCCCGCGATCGACGCGCAGGTTGTTCTGGACGTTGTCGACGCCCGTCACGCTCTCGGCCAGGGCCTCGGCGCGCTTCTTGTCCTCGCGCGAGCGGACCGAGCCGGTCAGGGTGACGTCGCCGTCCGAGACCGCGACCTCGACGCCGTTGGCGTCCAGCCAGCTGTCGTCGGTCAGGCGGTCATTGACGTCGTCGCGGATGCGCTCGTCCGAGCGGCGGTAGCCCTTGGGGCCACGCCCGCGATGGGCGCCATCGTCCTGGCGGCGGTGCAGGGCGTCCTGGTCGCCCATCCACGACGAGACCTCGTCACGGGCCCGGTCGAACCAGGTGCGCTCTTCTTCAGGATGACGGCCGGGACCGAACGACCGGTAAGGATCGTGCTGGCCATAGGCGCCGCGATAGCTGCGCTCGCGGGCCTCGCGATCGTGGTCGCGGTGCTGGAAATAGCGCTCGTCGCCATAGTCGGCCGTGCGGCTGGAATAGCCGCTGGAGCCGTAGTCGCCCGGCGCGCGGAAGCCGGCCGCGCCGTAGTCCGCGCTGGCGTGCGAGCGGCCATAGCCGATGTCGCCGCCCTGTTGGGCGGCGCGCAGGAACTCGCCGCCGTGGCGGCGCGGGCCACGATCGCTGCGATAGCCCTCGCGGCCGCCATCCTGTCCATACGAGCGGTCATAGCCGGAATTGGCGTAGCTGGATCGCTCTGGGGCGCGGCCCACATCGCGTCTGGGCTGTGGGTCGCCGCCATAGGTGCGGTTGCGGTCGAAATCGCCGTCCGCCTCGACATCGAAGCGGCCTTCGCGGTCATTCCATCTCTGGGGCATGGGTCTTCTCCGTGGCGTTCTTGAAAGCTTGGGGCGCGTCGAGGCGCCCCGGCGATCAAAACGGACGGCGGGAGTCGGTGTTCCTAGTGCCCAGCTTGTGGCCAGCTTGTGGATTGCCTCTGTTTGGGACGTGCGCGGCGGCCGCTGGGCGCATATGTTAAAGGGCTCATCCCAGCCCTGGTCCTCAATCCCGCCTAGATGCGTTTCGACGATCGTTTCCTCGAAGAACTGAAGTCCCGCCTTCGCCCGTCCGACGTCGTCGGCAAGTCGGTGAAGCTGCGGCGGCAGGGGCGTGAATATGCGGGGCTGTCGCCGTTCACCAAGGAGAAGAGCCCGTCGTTCTTCGTGAACGATGAGAAGGGCTTCTATCACTGCTTCTCCAGCGGCAAGCACGGCGACATCATCAGCTTCCTGCAGGAGACCGAGCGGCTGACCTTCGCCGAGGCGGTCGAGCGGCTGGCGGCCGAGGCCGGCATGAGCCTGCCCGCCGTCGACCCGCACATGGCGCGCGAGGAGCAGAAGCGTTCGTCCCTGGGCGACTGGATGGAGCTGGCCGCCGCCTGGTTCGAGAGCGAGCTGCGCCGGCCCGTCGGCCAGGCGGCCCGCGCTTATCTGGAAAAGCGCGGCCTGCCCGAGAGCGAGTGGGCGCGCTTCCGCGTCGGCTTCTCGCCCAACAACCGCACGGGCTTGAAGGACTACCTGATCGCCAAGGGCGCCAAGCCGGGCGACCTGGTGGACGCCGGCGTGCTGATCTCGCCCGAGGACGGCGGCCAGCCCTATGACCGCTTCCGCGACCGGATCATCTTCCCGATCACCGACAGCCGCGGGAAGGTGGTGTCGTTCGGCGGTCGGGCCATGGATCCCAACGCCCGCGCCAAATATCTGAACGGCCCCGAGACCGGGCTCTTCCACAAGAGCCGGGTGCTGTACGGCCTGTTCGAGGCTCGCAAGATCCTGCACGCCAACCAGAGCGCCTCGCCCCACGAACGCACGCCGATGGTGGTGGTCGAAGGCTATATGGACGTCATCGCCTGCCAGCGCGCCAACGTGCCGGCCGTGGCGGCCATGGGCACGGCTCTGACCGAGGAGCAGATGGAGGCCCTGTGGCGCCTGCATCCCGAGCCCACCCTGTGCTTCGACGGCGACAAGGCCGGCCAGCGGGCCGCCGATCGCGCCATCGACCGCGCCCTGCCGCTGCTGAAGCCCGGCCGCTCGTTCCGCTTCTCGATGCCGGTCGGCGGCAAGGACCCCGACGACGTTCTGCGCGACCAGGGTCCCGACGCGCTGCGGGCCCAGCTGTCGGAGACCAAGCCCTTCGTCCAGGCCCTGTTCGAGCGCGAGCGGGACCTGGAGCCGCTGGACACGCCCGAGCGTAAGGCCGGCCTGCGCCAGCGCCTGCGCGCGGCGGCCACGACCATCGCCGACAAGGACCTGGCCCAGGCTTATAAGGACGATCTGCGCGACCGCTATGACGAGCTCTTCCAGCGCTCACGAGGCGGTCCGCCGCAGGACGGCGGCGGCTACGGAGGCGGCTATGGCGGCGGGGGCGGTGGTTTCCGCGACCGGCCGTTCACGCCCCGCAGCGGCGGGACCTGGAAGAACGGCAAGCGCGAGCCGCCGGATCCGGGCCTGCGTCCCACCGCGCGGGTGCAGATCGTCGGCCGTATCAAGCCGTTCAACGCCGCCGTCGCCCTGGCCGCCATCGACCATCCGGGCTGGGCGCGGTCCTATGACGAGGCGATCGAGCGGGTCGGCTTTGGCGACCCGCGCCTCAAGCCCCTGTCGCACGAGCTGTTCCTGGCCCTGTGCGACGACCATGGCGACGACGTCTCGATGCGCGAGCGCCTGTCGCGCAAGGGTCTGTCCGAGCCCCTGGCCGAGATCGAGCGCCTGGCCCAGGCCGATGCGCCGTTCCTGGACGCCCGCTTCGATCCGGCCAAGGCCCGCGCCCTGTGGGCCGCCTGCTACGAGGCGGTGATCGAGATCGCCGACGCCGAACGGGCCCTGGACGGCATGCGGCGCGAGGAGGTGACGGCCGGCAGCCTGACCGCGACGCGCGACCTGCGCGACCGGATCGCGGTCCTGCAACGGCAGATCAGCAACCTCGAGTTCTGGCGAGAGCAGTAATAAAGCCCACCCGTTTCCCGGCCTTGCCGGGAAATAGGCGACGCGGAACACTGCAAATCTTTGCGTTGAATGTCCGTGCCATCTTGACACCGGCGTCACCCAAAGCCACATGCCGACTCAAGGAACTGCCAAGCAACTGACTGACATCGCTCGGGCCGCCGCCGCGCGCGCCCTATACCGAAACAGGATGTCACCCTCGTTTGCCGCACCAGGTCCCCAGCGGTCGTCGACCCGATCAGGGAAGACGCCAGGCCGCGCCCACGCCTTTGGGCCTCCGCCGGGTTTCCCGCGGAGCGTTCGTACATGGCGGAAAGGGCGCGCTTAGGCGACTTCTGACGGGAACGTGATCTCTGGGCGCGCGCTGAGTCACAGCGTCGACCGGCGAAGACAGTCCTTTTCGAACGGATTTTTTCGGCGCCGCTCTTGCTAGAGCCAGCGGTGTCGATTTCGGAGAGCTTGATGAGCAACAATTCCTCGGCCGAGACGGAAGCGCCAGAATCCACCGGTGGTGACGGCCCGCTGCTCGACCTGACCGACGCTGGCGTAAAGAAGTTCATCAAGCAGGCGAAAGCCCGCGGCTACGTCACGATGGACGAGCTGAACAAGGTGCTGCCGTCCGAGGAAGTCAGCCCCGACGCCATCGAAGACACCCTCGCCATGCTGAGCGAGATGGGCGTCAACGTGGTCGAGGCCGAAGAAGACGCCGAGGGCTCGGAAGGCGGCGAAGTCGCCACCCGCGACGAGAACACCACGGTCATCACCAGCGACAAGCCGGCCGCCTATGACCGCACCGACGACCCCGTGCGCATGTATCTGCGCGAGATGGGTTCGGTCGAGCTGCTGTCGCGTGAAGGCGAAATCGCCATCGCCAAGCGCATCGAGGCCGGCCGCGACACCATGATCCGCGGCCTCTGCGAGTCCGCCCTGACCTTCGAAGCCATCATGGTGTGGCGCGAGGAACTGGGCACCGGCCGCATCCTTCTGCGTGAAGTCATCGACCTGGAAGGCACCTACGCCGCCATCAACGGCGTCGCCGCCCAGCCGGCCGCCGAAGAGGACGAAGGCGAACCCGCCGAGCCCGTCGACCAGGAAGCCGGCGGCGAGCCCAAGCCCGAGGGCGAAGGCGAAGATGACGACGACTTCGACGATGGCGCCGGTCCGACCGTCAGCGCCATGGAAGGCGAGCTGCGCGAAGGCGTGATGGCCATCCTGGACGCGATCGCCAGCGAGTTCGAAAGCTTCCGCAAGCTGCAGGACAAGCTGGTCGGCAGCCGCCTGAAGGGCGAGGATCTGACCGACGCCGACCGTAAGGCCTATGAGGGCCTGTCGCAGACGATCATCCAGCACCTGAAGACGCTGAAGCTGAACAACAACCGCATCGAGGCTCTGGTCGAGCAGCTCTATGCGATCAACAAGCGCCTGATCGGCCTGGAAGGCCGCCTGCTGCGCCTGGCCGACAGCTACGGCATCAGCCGCGGCGAGTTCCTGAAGGCCTATTTCGGTTCGGAGCTGAACCCGAACTGGGGCGATCAGGTCAAGGGCATGGGCGTGCGCTGGACCAAGTTCGTCGAGAACGACAGCCAGTCGGTGACCGACATCCGTGGCGAGATCGCCGCCCTGGCCACCGAGACCGGCGTGCCGATCGACGACTATCGCCGCATCGTCCAGACGGTCCAGAAGGGCGAACGCGAAGCCCGCCAGGCCAAGAAGGAAATGGTCGAGGCCAACCTGCGCCTCGTGATCTCGATCGCCAAGAAGTACACCAACCGCGGCCTGCAGTTCCTGGACCTGATCCAGGAAGGCAATATCGGCCTGATGAAGGCCGTCGATAAGTTCGAATATCGCCGCGGCTACAAGTTCTCGACCTACGCCACCTGGTGGATCCGCCAGGCGATCACCCGCTCGATCGCCGACCAGGCGCGGACCATCCGTATCCCGGTGCACATGATCGAGACGATCAACAAGATCGTCCGCACCAGCCGCCAGATGCTGCACGAGATCGGCCGCGAGCCGACCCCGGAAGAGCTGGCCGAAAAGCTGGCCATGCCGCTGGAAAAGGTCCGCAAGGTCCTGAAGATCGCCAAGGAGCCGATCTCGCTCGAAACGCCGATCGGCGACGAGGAAGACAGCCACCTGGGCGACTTCATCGAGGACAAGAACGCCATCCTGCCGATCGACGCGGCCATCCAGAGCAACCTGCGGGAAACCACCACCCGCGTGCTGGCCTCGCTGACCCCGCGTGAAGAGCGTGTGCTGCGCATGCGCTTCGGCATCGGCATGAACACCGACCACACCCTGGAAGAAGTCGGCCAGCAGTTCTCGGTCACCCGCGAACGCATCCGCCAGATCGAGGCCAAGGCCCTGCGCAAGCTGAAGCACCCGTCGCGGTCGCGGAAGCTGCGGAGCTTCCTGGACTCGTAAGGGGCCCGCGACTGGCTCCGAGCCTTCCCAAAACAGAGACGCCCCGGTCGCAGGACCGGGGCGTTTTTGTTTCTGGGTTTCCGCTAGGGCCTCAGCTCATGTCGCGGATCTTGTCCGCCAGGCGCTCGGCCTGGCGTTCCAGGTCGTCGGCCTGGCCGGGCAGGCGGCGGGAGAGGTCGATCAGTTCCTCGTCGGTGACCTCGCGGTTACCCCGGGCGCGGTTCTCGGCGATCTGCTTGGCGCGGTAGGCGGGGTCGCGCAGGCGGGCGGCTTCCTCACGCATCTGGCGGGCGCCGGCGCGCATCTGGCCGACGCCTCGGGTCATCTCGACGCTGGCCTGCTTCATGGCCTGGATCCGGATGCGTTCGCCGTCGCGGCGGGCTTGCTCACCCGTGCGGCGGGCGTCGTCGGCGGCCCGGCGGGCCTGGTCGCTGATGCGGCGGACGTCGTCAGCCGACAGACGCGCCTGCTCGGCGGCGATGCGGGCGGCGGCTTCGATCTCGCCGCGATGGGACTCGACCTCGCGACGGGCGTCCTCGGCGATGCGACGCACGTCCTCGGCGCTCAGGCGGGCCAGCTCGGCCTCGGCGCGGGCGTGCTCGGCCTGGTGGCGGGCGTGCTCGACGGCCTTGATGTCTTCGTCGCTCAGCCAGCGGTGCGTGGAGAAAGCGAACTCCCAGCCTTTGGCGGGGGCCGCCGGCGGGGCCGGAGCGGCGGGCGGGGCGGGGGGCGCGGCTTCCGCCATCGGCGCGGGCGCGGCCGGCGGCGCGGGAGGCGCCGGCGGGACTTGCTCGGCGATAGCGGCCGGCGGCGCCGGCGGAACGGGCGGCAGCGGCGCGACCTGGCGGCTCAGGCCGAACGCGGCCAGCGGGGTGGCGACGATGGCCAGGGCGGCGACGGTGAGGCCCACGGTCAGCGGACGGCGGCGGTCGGGCGTGTCGGTCATCAGGCAGGCGATCCTTGTCTTGAGCGTCTTGGCGTCGGCCGCCATCGCGGTGGCGCCGAACGGGACGGGAGAGGCGGCCAGGCGCACCAGGGTGCGGGCGTAGAGGGTGCGGTCCACGCTGCCGACGGCGGCGGCGTCGGCCGCTTCCTCGGTGCGTTCGGCCAGCACCGCGTGCAGGCGCCAGACCAGCGGATTGAACCAGAAGATGGCCAGGGCCAGGCGCGACAGGATCAGGAAGATCCAGTCATGGCGGCGCAGGTGCGCCAGTTCGTGGGCCATGATGGCGGGGGCGGTCTGCGGCTCGGCCAGGGTGGCCGGGTCCAGTAGGATGGCGCCGGGCGCGACGCCCCAGCTGAGCGGGCCAGCGACGCGGTCGCTTGCGACCAGGCCCGGACGGTCGGCGAACGGCAGGTCCTCGATGGGCGCCAGCCAGGCCGGGTCGGTCACCGGCTGCCCCTTGCGCGTCCAGCGCTCGAGGGTGCGCAGGCCCAACGCCAGGCGGCCGCCGATCAGCGCCGCGCCCAGCAGCCACAGGCCGCCGGTGATCGCGCCGGGCGACATCCACCAGGGATTGGGGTCCAGTTCGACGCCGGGCGTGGCGACCGGCAGCACGACCGGCTCGGCCGGCAGCGGCGGCAGCAGGGCCAGCTCCAGCGGCGGCAGCATGTTCATGATCGCCGGCAGGGCCAGCAGCAGGCAGACCGTGCCGCGCAGGATGTCGACACGCTCGACCGGTCGGCGGGTCATGTGGTGCGAGCACAGCAGGCCCGCGCCGGCCACCAGGCTGGACTTGGCCAACAGCGAGATCAGCAGAATCCAGGTCACGACTTAGCCTCCACGGTCTCATCGATGATGGCTTCCAAGGCGGCTGCTTCCTCGGGGGTGAGGCGCTGCCCCATGCCCAGCAGGGCCGTGGCGGCGCTGGCGGCCGAGCCGGCGAAGAAGGTGTCGATCACCCGGCGCAGGGCGCTGACGGCCACCGTCTCGGTTTCTTGGACCGGGCTGAAGCGCACGCCGTCCGGGCCGCTGGCTCGCTCGACCAGGCCCTTGGCCTCCAGCCGCGAGAGCATGGTGCGCACGGCGCTGTCGCTGAGCGGATCCGACAGCGCGCCCCGCACCTCGGCGGTCGTGCCGGCCTCGAGCCGGCACAGGGTCTCGAAGACCTCGCGTTCGCGTCTGGGCAGGGCGTCGATCACGGGAGAGCTCCTTGTTCGCTACAGGTGTAGCGCTACGTCTGTAGCGATGGAAGTGAACTCGTCGTAATGCGTGGATTGCGCTGCGCGGCGTCGATAAGCTGCCGGCCCTGATCCTCACTCTTGCGGAAAACGGTAGGCCGAATGGATCGTATCGAGGCGATGCGGGTGTTCGTGGCGGCGCTGGACGAGGGCAGCCTGGCCGGGGCCGGCCGCCGGCTGAACCGCTCGCCGGCTGCGGTCAGCCGGGCCATCGCCTTCCTGGAGCAGCATGTGGGGGCCGAGCTCTTGCACCGCACGACCCGCTCGCTGCGGCTGTCCGAGGCCGGCGAGCGCTACGCCGCCGCCTGCCGTCGCATCCTGACCGACCTGGAGGAGGCCGACCTGGCGGCCCTGGGCGAGCGCTCGGCCCCGCGCGGCATGCTGACCATCACCGCCCCGCCGATCAGCGGCGAGGACGTGCTGCGGCCGATCGTCGACGCCTATCTGGACGCCTATCCGGCCGTGTCGGTGAACCTGGTCCTGCTCGACCGTCACACCAACCTGGTCGAGGAGGGCTTCGACGTCGCCCTGCGGGTGGGCCAGCTGCCGGACAGTTCGCTGGTCGCCACGCGGGTGGGCGGCGACGTGCGGCGGGTGATCGTCGGGGCGCCGCGCTACCTGGACCAGCATCCGCATATCGTCGAGCCGGCGGACTTGGCCAAGCACCAGGTCGTCACCACCACCCACTTTGGCCACGACACCTGGGTGTTTCCGCCCGCGCCCGGCCAGACCATCGCCCGAGCGGTGCACTTCAAGCCGCGCCTGGTGGTCAACAGCGTCCGCGCGGCCCTGGCTTCAGCGGTCGAGGGGCGGGGCGTGACGCGGCTCTACACCTATCACGTGGCCGAGCGGGTTCTGGACGGCAGCTTGCGGATCGTGCTGCGCGACGCCGAGCCCGTGCCTCTGCCAGTGCACCTGCTGACGCCCCAGGGCCGCACCGCCACCCCCAAGGTCCGCGCCTTCCTGGACTTCGCCGCACCCAGGCTGAGGGCCATCTTCGCGCGGCTGTCGGCGGACGCGGAGGTGCTGGGCCATTCCGCCGTTTGACGGAAGACTGACTGCCAATCAGCATCCATTCACCCGATAGACGATCGATCCGACATTCCTGCTCATCGGGCGACGATCTCCGCCGCCCCGGCAACGTCAAAGAGGCAAGTCATGAGCAACGAACAGAAGGTCGCCATCGTCACCGGGGCCTCGCAAGGCATCGGCGAAGCGCTGGTGAAGGCCTATCGTGACCGCAATTACCGTGTGGTCGCCACCTCGCGGTCGATCAAGCAGGGCGCCGACCCCGACATTCTGGCCGTCGCCGGCGACATCGGCGATCCGGCCACCGCCGAGCGTGTGGTCACCGAGGCCCTGGCCCGCTTCGGACGCGTCGACACCCTGGTCAACAACGCCGGGATCTTCATGGCCAAGCCGTTCACGGCCTACACGGAAGAGGACTTCCAGACCAAGATCGCCACCAACCTGGCCGGCTTCTTCCACATCACCCAGCGCGCCTCGGCGGAAATGCTGAAGCAGGGCGCGGGCCACATCGTCAGCATCACCACCACCCTGACCGACCACGCCCTGGCCGACGTGCCCTCGGTGCTGGCCAGCCTGACCAAGGGCGGCATCAACTCGGCCACCAAGTCGCTGGCCATCGAGTTCGCCAACAAGGGCGTGCGGGTCAACGCCGTCTCGCCGGGCGTGATCAAGACCCCGATGCACGCGCCCGAGACCCACGCCTTCCTGGCCGGCCTGCACCCGGTGGGCCGCCTGGGCGAGATCCGCGACGTGGTCGAGGCCGTGCTCTATCTGGAAACCGCCGGCTTCGTGACGGGCGAGATCCTGCACGTCGACGGCGGCCAGAGCGCGGGGCACTAAGCCATGCCGATGGTCAATATCCAGGTCACTCGAGAAGGCTCCGCCCCTGGCCGCTCGGCCGTCACCGCTGAAGAGAAGGCCAAGCTCATTGCAGGCGTCAGCCAGCTGCTGCTGGACGTGCTGGGCAAGCCGCTGGACTCGACCTTCGTGGTGATCCAGGAGGTCGAGCTGGAGAACTGGGGCTGGGGTGGCATGCCCGTGCCCGAATATCGCCGGCGCGTCGCGGCCGGCGAGCTGTAGGAGGTTCCGCCATGACCCGCGTGCTCGATCTGCTGCGCGTCGACCTGCCGATCATCCAGGCCCCGATGGCCGGCTCGACCTCGCCGGCGATGGTGGTGGCGGTCAGCAATGCAGGGGGCCTCGGCTCCCTGCCCAGCGCGCTCTATTCCGAAGAGCAGCTGCGGACGGCGCTGGACGCGGTGCGGACCGGCACGACGAAGCCGATCAACGTCAACTTCTTCAGCCACCAGAACCCCGACGATGCGCCCGCCGCCCAGGCGGCGTGGCGCGAGCGGCTGGCGCCCTACTATGTCGAGGAGGGCCTGGATCCCGACCAGCCGATCCCCGCCGCCGGCCGCGCGCCGTTCAACGACGCCTTCGCCAAGGTGGTCGAGGACTATCGCCCCGAGGTGGTCAGCTTCCACTTCGGCCTGCCGTCGCCGGAGCTGGTCGAGCGGGTCCGGCGCACGGGCGCCAAGGTCATCTCGTCGGCGACGACGGTGGCCGAGGCCCAGTGGCTGGAAGCGCGGGGCGTCGATGCGGTGATCGCCATGGGCTTCGACGCCGGCGGCCATCGCGGTAACTTCCTGACCCACGACATGAGCCAGCAGGTCGGCACCTTCTCGCTGGTCCCCCGGATCGTCGACGCCGTCTCGGTCCCGGTGATCGCGGCCGGCGGCATCGCCGACCGGCGCGGCGTGCTGGCCGCCTTCGCCCTGGGAGCCGAGGCCGCCCAGGTCGGCACCGCCTATCTGCTGACGCCCGAGGCGGCGATCTCGGATGTGTATCGTGACGCCCTGACGTCGGCCGAGGAGGCGACGACTGTCACCAACCTCTTCACCGGCCGCCCGGCGCGCGGCATCGTCAACCGGCTGATCGCCGAGGTCGGCCCGTTGTCGGACCTCGCCCCGGCCTTCCCGACCGCCGGCGCGGCGGTGCTGCCCCTGCGCAAGGCCGCCGAAGCCGCCGGCCGCGGCGACTTCAGCTCGCTCTGGGCCGGCCAGGCGTTCCGCGCCAGCCAGCCGATGAGCTCGGCCGAGCTGACGCGGAAGCTGGCTGGGGTCTAGGCGTTTTCCAGCGTCTTGGCCTGGGGCTGGTGATCGACCAGCGCCTTGTTGGGGTCGGCCATCTGCGTCACCACGCCGGCGAAGGTCAGGTACTCAGCGGCGAAGTCCAGCGGCAGCACCTCGACCAGCCAGGTGTTCTCGATCCACACCTCGATGACGTGGAAGTGGCCGCCGCGGTCGCAGACATAGGTCTCCCAGCCCTTGGCCGCGGCCTTGGCCATGACCTCCTCGCGAGCCATCGAGACGCTGAGGGCGAAGTGGGTCGGCGAGCGGCGGTCGCTGCCGTCCGGCTGGCGCACGAAGATCGAGCCCGGCTCGCCGTTCGGGACCATGACCGTGCCGGCCGGATAGACCTCGATGGCGGTGCCCATGCCGTCGGCCTTGAACACCATGAAGCTGCCGGGATTGGGCGGGAAGTCGACGACGACGCCGTCCATGATGTCGGCGAAGAAGTGGGCCGCACCTTGGGGATCGGCGGCGCTGACGGACAGGTGGTGGATCATTTCAGGTCTTGCTCTGTGATGCAGGCGCACCCGTCCGCGCGGCGCGCAACAGCCGTCGCGCGCGGTTCGGATACGCTGGTGATGGGAAAAAGAACGGCGTTACTTCGCCGAGGCCGCGCGATGTACGGGCGGTCGAGGTAAGTCTCAACTTACAAGATTGTCATGAGGTCGAATTAACCCTGGGCTGGACGCGCGATGGGCGGGGCGTAGTCCGCGCGGAGCCCTGGCGTCCTGTCGATCGCGACAGGGGGCGCCGCCGATGAGACCAGGCGACGAGAGCAGGCGATGAAAGCTACGCGCGCGCGCTATCCGGGCGGCTGTCGGGCGTCCGTTCCAGCGCCCGGGCAACGGCGGCGATCAGTTCCTCGCGGCGGATCGGCTTGGCCACGTGGTCGTCCATGCCGGCGGCGCGGCAGCGGGCGATCTGTTCGGGCAGGACGTCGGCGCTGAGCGCCACGATCGGGATGGCCGCGATCGGGCCAGGCAGGGCGCGGATGGCGCGGGTGGCGGCCAGGCCGTCCATTCCCGGCATGTGCACGTCCATCAGCACGAGGTCGAAGTCGCCGGCCTGGACGGTGTCCAGCGCCTGATGGCCGTCGTCGGCGGTGATCACCTCGCAGCCGGCCAGGGTCAGCAGGGCCTTGCCCAGCTCGCGGTTCATCGGGTGGTCGTCGACCAGCAGCACGCGGGCCGCGCGTTCGGGCGCTTCTGGGGCGGGGCCGGTGTCGGCCACTGGAATGGCGGCGGGCTCGGCGGCCAGGGTGATCCAGAAGCGCGCGCCTTGGCCCAGGTCGCTCTCGACGCCAATCGCGCCGCCCATGCGGGTGATCAGGGCCTTGCTGATCGCCAGGCCCAGGCCCGTGCCGCCATAGCTGCGGCTGATCGAGCTGTCGGCCTGGGAGAAGCGCTGGAACAGTCGCGCCTGCACCTCGGGCGCGATGCCGATGCCGGTGTCGATCACCTCGAACCGCAGGGCGCCGGGCGCGGGGCCGGCGGTCAGGCGGACGGTGACGCCACCCTGGCTTGTGAACTTCAGGCCGTTGGCCAGGAGGTTCAGCAGCACCTGGCGCAGGCGGGTCTCGTCCAGCGACAGCGGCTGGTCGACATCGGCGTCGCCCTCGGCCTGGCAGACGGTGCGCAGATACAGGCCCTTGGCCGCCGCCTCGGGGGCGATGATGGCCACGGCGTCGCGCAGCAGGGCCGACGGCGAGGCTGGGGTGAGGGTCAGGTCCAGGCGGCCGGCCTCGACCTTGGCGAAGTCCAGCAGGTCGCCGACGATCTCGGCCAGGGAGCGGCCGGCGCGGCCGACCAGGTCCAGGCGGCGGCGGTTCTCAGGCGACAGGTCCGGGTCGTCGGCGACCAGGGACGCGAAACCCAGGATGCTGTTCAGCGGCGTGCGGATCTCGTGGCTGATCGTGGCCAGGAAGTCGGACTTGGCCTGGCTGGCGGCCTGGGCGCGGGCCTGGGCGGCGCGGGCAGCGGCCTGGCGGCGCAGCAGCAGGGCCTGCAGGCGCGCCTGGCGGCTCAGGGCCAGGGCGGCCACGAAGCTGACGGCGTACAGCACGACGTGGAACAGCAGGGCGTGGCGCAGCGGCGACAGGGCCACCTTGATGTCGATGCCGGTGCGATGCAGCACCGCCGGAATGGCCACGGCCAGCGAGGTGGTGACGATCACCGCCACGGCGCGCGGCCCGCCCCGGAACGCGGCCAGCAGGGCCGGGGCGAACAGCAGCACCTGCAGGCTGGCGTCGTTGACGAACACCCAGGACGAGGCGGCGATGACCAGCAGCAGGGTGGCGGCGGCCTCCAGCGGCCGGACGTGGAAACCCTCGCGGTGGCGATGGTCGGTCAGGATCAGCACCACGGGCAGGATGACGGCCACGCCCAGCACGTTGGACGTCGTCCAGTCGTCCCAGCCGTGGAAGAACGCGCGCCCGCCGCTCACCGCCAGCAGGCCGTGGACCAGGATCGAACTGATCGCCGTCAGGACCGAGGCCACGACGATGACCGTGAACAGGCTGCGCGGATCGCGCACCTTGGTCGGCACCCGCATCCAGCGCAGCAGCATCGCGGTGCCGGCCGTCTGGATGGTGTCCAGCACGGTCACGACCAGGACGAAGCGTATCGGCGCGCCGATCATCAGCTCCAGCACGATATGCAGCACGCCGGTGGCGACCATGAAGGCCAGCGCCTGGCGCCGGTTCAGGATCATGAAGGCGGCGATGGCGACGGCGTTGGCCGTCCAGATGGTCGGGATGTTGTGCGTGGCGCCGGCCAGGAACAGGCTGTAGGCGAGCCCAGCGACATAGGCGCAGACCAGGGCGACCGCATTGGTCGCGCCATTGGAAGCCGCCTTGTGCTGTACCCCAGCCGTCACTTCGCCCCACCTCTCCCCGATGCTCGAAGGTCTGCGACTATGGGCCGCAAAAGGTCGGTGTTTCGTTAAGGGGGTACGCACGGCGTGAGGCTGGACGCTGGACGGGTTTGCTGGCTGTGAGAAGCTGCACTCCGTGAGAGCGAGCCGCCAGTTTTCTGGAATGGCTCAGGCGCGTCGCGCGAACACATCCGCCAGCGCGCGACACGTCGCCTTCGCCTTACCCGCCTCGTCGAACAGCAGCGGCTGGTCCTTCGGGCGCTGTCCGGAATCCCCCCGCAGCCAGGTGTCGCTGTCGCGCAGGCCCCAGATGGTGAAGGCGAAGCGTTGGCGGGCGGGGAGAGCCATGAAGGCCTCGGCGACTTCCGCATACTTGGCGATCTGGCGTTTGACGCGGTCGCCGGGGATCGCCGGGACGTAGTGGTCGCCCAGCGAGATATCCAGCTCCGACAGGTGGATCGGCAGGCCGAAGCTGGCCAGGTCCTTGATCGCCGCCTCGACCGCGCCGGCTGGCAGGTCGTAGTCGATGTGGGTCTGGGTGCCGATGCCGCTGAGCGGCGCGCCGCGCTTCAGCAGGCGTTCGATCAGCCGCATGAAGGTGGCGCGTTTGTTGGGCTTCAGTTCCAGGTGGTAATCGTTGAGGAACAGCACCGCGTGCGGGTCGGCCTCGTGGGCGTGCTCGAGAGCCAGGGCGATGTGATCGTCCGAGCCCAGGTTGCGTGACCACAGGCTTTCACGGAGATGGTCGCCGTCGTCGGCCACCGGCTCGTTGACCACGTCCCAGCTGCGGGCCTGGCCCTTGTAGCGGCCGGCGACCGCCAGGATGTAGTTGCGATAGGCGTCGGCGAAGGGCTTGCCCGACCCGTCCAGGCGCTTGAAGGCGTCGTTCTCGTTGGCGAACCAGATCAGCGAGTGGCCGTGCAGGGCCATGTCGCGGGCCTTGGCGAACGAGGCGATGCTGTCGGGCCGGTCGAACTGGAAGCCGCCATCCTCGCGCAGGATGTATTCCATCTTCATCTCCCACTCGGCGGTGAGTTGGGAGAACTGCTCGGCGAGAAGGTCGATGTATTCGGGCTGGTGCAGCCAGCGTTCCTGCACGCAGCAGCCGACGGGGAAGGGCGTCAGGGTCCGCAGCGGCGGAGGCGGCGTCAGGGCTGGCTGGCTCTTGGCGCCCTGGCTGCAGGCGGAGAGCGCGAGCGCCGAGGCGATCGCGGAGCGGCGCGTCAGCCGCTTCATGGGCTTAGCGCCCGGCCATGGCGGCGCGGCGGATGCTCAGTTCGTCCATCTGGGCGCTTTCGAACACGCCAAGCTTCTTGGCCGCCAGCACCTTGGCCTGTTCGGCGACGTGTTCGTACTTCTTGAGGTTCTCGAAGGCCTCGGACAGGGCGTCGCGGGCGCCGACCTCTTCGGCGTGGCATTGGTCGATCTGGACCAGCATGTCGGCCTTGCGGCGCTTGTGGCCCTCACGATAGCCGATCATGTACCAGCCGGCCGAGGCGTCGCCCTCGGCGTTCTTGGCTTCGGCTTCGGCCTCGGCGTCCAGCATGGTGATGCGCAGTTCAGCCGCCATGCGGCGTTCGGTGATCTCGGCGAGGCGCTTTTGCAGCGTCTCGACCTCGTGGTTGGAGATCCGGATAAGCGAGGCGGCCCACTTGGTCATCAGTACTCACTCGCCAGGATCTGCCCCAGGTATCCGAAAGAGTCGTCCAGAGAAGTTGCTTCTTCCTTATCCTGGCTAAGGAAAGCTTCGATCGCCGGGTTCAGGCGGATCGCGCGGTCGACCACGGGGTCGGCCCCGGCGCGATAGGCGCCGATGCGGATCAGTTCTTCCATGTTGGCGTAGGCGGCCATGACCTGGCGCGCGCCCTTGACGACGTCGCGCTCGTGCGGGTGCTGGCAGCCCGGCATGGTCCGGCTGATCGACTTCAGGACGTTGATCGCCGGGAAGCGGCCGCGCTCGGCGATGGCGCGCTCCATGACGATGTGGCCGTCCAGGATACCGCGCGTGGCGTCGGCGATCGGCTCGTTGTGGTCGTCGCCGTCCACCAGCACGGTGAAGAGGGCGGTGATGGGCGCGGCGGTGGTGCCGTCGGCGCGGATCGGGCCGGGACCGGCGCGCTCCAGCAGCTTGGGCAGCTCGGTGAAGACGGTGGGCGTGTAGCCCTTGGTGGTCGGCGGCTCGCCCGCGGCCAGGCCGATCTCGCGCTGGGCCATGGCGAAGCGCGTGACGGAGTCCATCAGGCACAGGACTTCCAGGTCCTGGTCGCGCATGTATTCGCTGATCGCCAGGGTCATGTAGGCGGCCTGGCGGCGGGTCAGGGCGGGCTCGTCCGAGGTGGCGACCACGACGACGGCGCGGCGCAGGCCTTCCTCGCCCAGGGTCTCTTCCACGAACTCGCGGACCTCGCGGCCGCGCTCGCCGATCAGGCCAACGACGACGGCGTCGCAGGTAGCCTCTTTGGCCAGCATGGAGAGCAGCACCGACTTGCCGACGCCCGAGCCGGCGAAGATGCCCAGGCGCTGGCCGCGGCAGGTGGTGGTGAAGACGTTCATCGAACGCACGCCCAGGTCGAGGCGCTCGCCCACCCGGCCACGGGCGTGGGCCGGCGGCGGAGAAGTCTTAAGGGGATAGGGGACTTCGCCTTGCGGCAGCGGGCCCAGGCCGTCGATCGGCTCACCGAAGGCGTTGACGATGCGGCCCAGCCACGCCTTGGTCGGGCGGACGACCGCACCTTCCGGAGCGATGCGGATCTCCGCGCCCGGGGCCACGCCCTCGACGGGACCGAAGGGCATGAGCAGGGCGCGGGTCTCGCGAAAGCCGACGACCTCGGCCGGCAGCGGATCCAGGCCCAGCCGGCTGATCTCGACGCGGGCGCCGACCGACAGTCGGGTCAGGCCGCCACGGACCTCGATCAGCAGGCCATTCACGGCGGCGACGCGGCCATAGATGGTCAGCGGATCGATACGTTCGACGGCGGCGATGAGGCTACGCAAGACAGCTCCTAATGACCTGCGCAGACTCGGCGATCGTGGTTAATCAGGTGTGAAATTACTGGCCAGGGGGCGACTTCACCGGTGCGACCAATTGGTCGGTGAAGAACCGGGTGACCGCCGTGTTGAGGTCGCGGTGGAAGGCCACGCGGTCGAAGCCGGGCGCGCTGGCGCACAGGATCTCTACGCCCTTGCTGTTGGTGCAGGGCGTCAGGAAGTCGAAGTGTCGCGCCCCCTGCACGACGCGATAGTCGTGCGGCCGTCCCAGGTTGCGGTGCACGAACTCGGCATAGTCGTCGCCGGGCAGCACCTCGTCGTCGCTGGCCTTCCACAGCTGCAGCGGGACCTTGATCCCCTTCAGGCCCTCGGTCCCGAAGGTGAAGCCCAGGGCCGGCGCGGCCGAGACCACGGCCTTGATGCGGGCGTCATGCGTCCACTTGGCCGTCAGGATGTCGGCCGGGATCGGATGGTTGGCGGTCAGCTTGCAGTCGTAGTTGGCCGGATGGGCCTTGCAGTGGCTGGGCACCTTGCCGATGTCGGGCTCGCCGCCGGCCGCCGCCAGCACGGTGAAGCCGCCCGACGAGAAGCCGAACGCCCCGACCTTGGTCGGATCGATCTTCGTCTTGAGGGGGGAGGCGTCCAGCATCCAGCCGATCAGGTCCGACAGGGCGGCCGGGCGATCGGCCATGGCCGTGGCGCGGCTCTGGTCCTTGTAGTTGTCGCCGGGATGGGTGAGGGCGGCGACCACGAAGCCGGCTTCCGCCAGCGCCTGGGCGGTGTCGGCATGGCCGCCGAAGAAGCCGCCATTGCCGTGCGACATGACGATCAGCGGCAGATGCTCGCCGGTAATCGGCGCGCCGGCCGCCACGGTGTGACCCCAGCCGCCCAGCGCCATGAAGGCCGGCTTGGCGTCGGTGGGATACCAGACCCCGACCTGGACCGGCGGCCCATCGGGGCGAGGCTCCTGCAACACCATGAAACCGGCGTTGGCCGCGAGGGCGGGGGAGGCGACGGCCGTCGCGAGCAGAGCGGCGGCGAAGAGATGGCGGAGCGACATGGCGGTCCTTCAGCGAATGACGATGCCGTCGCTGTGAGGCTCGTGGCGCACCGTCGCCAGCGCTCTTGCGTGAATGGGCGAATGGGTTCGCGACCGGGCGAACGGTCGCTATACGTCGTTCGATGACCGCCCAAGCTTCCAAGCCGCCGCTGCTGGGGACCGCCCGTGAATGGGCGATCGACCTTGGCGTGGGCGTTGGGATCGGCGTGCTCCTCGGCCTGATGGGACCTTTCGGTAGCTTCTTCAACGACCGGGCGTCGGTGCGGATCGCCTACTGGTGCGGCAGCATCTTTAGCGGGATGGTGCTGTTCGGCTGCCTGGTGCGACTGGCGGCGGCGGGCGCGCGGCGGTTGGGCTGGCCGGACTGGACGTTGATCCTGCCCATCACCCTGATCGGAGCTTTCATCCAGGGCGCGCCGCTGCGCCTGGTCGCCATCGCCCTGTGGCCGCCGATCGAGCAGGCCGTGTCGCCGCTGGAGTGGTACGGCCAGTGCGTGGCGATCACGACGCCGATCGTGCTGGCCTACTATTTTCTCCGCGTGCGCTCACACACGCGTACGCCCGCGCGCGAGCGGCTCGTTCCTGTCGAAGCCGTCGCGCCGGCGGCCGATCCGGGGGCGGTGCTCTATCTGAAGATGGAGGACCACTATGTCCGGATCCGCACCGAGCACGGCGCGCGGCTGGAGATGGGACCGCTGGCGCGGGTGACGGCGGGACTGTCGGGCGTCGAGGGGCTGCAGGTCCATCGCTCGTGGTGGGTGGCCCGGCGAGCGATCGAGGGCGTCGAGAGGGACGGCCGCAACCTGCGTCTGCGGCTCGTCGACGGCGAAACCGCCCCCGTCAGCCGCGCCTCGGTGGCCAAGCTTAGGGCCGCCGGCTGGCTGGCCGAAGAAAATCCCGCCTAGGGCCTGCGGCGGGGCGTCGCGGCCTACCCGGAATGGTCAAGCTTCAGCCTCCGGATCGCCACCCGCCAAGCGCGAGCATGGCGTTCAAATTCCCGCGACGGAACGCCGCAATCTCGCCTCAAAAGCGAACGCCGTTCGACCTTGGCCTTAACGCGGTAACGACGTTCGGACCGCTTTGTGGGCACGGTTTTAAGAGATTTGCGTTGGTTAACAGGAGCGTCCGAGGGCCTGCCTGCGACGCGTGCGACCAATGTGACCAAGGCCCCCGGCGCGGCTTGCGCCCGATTCGCAAATCATATTAACCATTCGACCAACGGAAACATTCACCATTAACCAGTCTTAAATTAACTCTACGCCACAGTGGCCGCAGGGTTTATCGGCGGACTTCCGCCTAAGACGTTCGAATACGCCAGATTGGCGTGGAGGGGCTCATGCGCGTACTGTTGATCGAGGATGACAGCGCGACGGCGCAGACCATCGAACTGATGCTGAAGTCTGAAGGCTTCAACGTCTATACGACGGATCTGGGTGAGGAAGGCGTGGATCTGGGTAAGATCTACGACTACGACCTCATTCTGCTCGACCTCAATCTTCCCGACATGAGCGGCATCGATGTTCTGCGCACCCTGCGGGTCGCGAAGATCAACACGCCGATCATGATCCTGTCGGGTTCGTCTGAGATCGACACGAAGGTGAAGACCTTCTCGGGCGGCGCCGACGACTATATGACCAAGCCGTTCCACAAGGACGAGATGATCGCCCGCATCCATGCGGTGGTCCGTCGTTCGAAGGGCCACGCGCAATCGGTCATCAAGACCGGCGACATCATCGTCAACCTGGACGCCAAGACGGTCGAAGTGAACGGCAACCGCGTTCACCTGACCGGCAAAGAGTACCAGATGCTCGAGCTGCTCTCCCTGCGTAAGGGCACGACCCTGACCAAGGAAATGTTCCTGAACCACCTGTACGGCGGCATGGACGAGCCCGAACTGAAGATCATCGACGTCTTCATCTGCAAGCTGCGCAAGAAGCTGGCCGCTTCGGCGCACGGCAAGCACCACATCGAGACGGTCTGGGGCCGCGGCTACGTGCTGCGCGACCCGAACGAGCAGGTCAACGCCGCTTAAGTCTCGCGAGCTTAGTAAGCGTAACAGTAAAAGCGTACCCAAGGCGCCCACCGGAAACGGTGGGCGTTTTCTTATTGGGATCATATGGTTACGTTTGGGCTATTAACCGACGTTAACCATGCCGTGACAAAACGACCGAAGCGCCGAATAGTCCTTGCCGCCGGGAGCGCGCCTCGCGCATGTTCCGGCCCGACAGTTGCTGGGGGGCTACCCGGCCGTGTCATTTTGACTTGCGCGGCATCGAACCGACGGGGGCACGATGCAGGAATTTGATCCGCGACGCAGCGCGACGCGCTGGGCGCCGAGGGTGTTCACCGCCGTAGCCGGCCTGGCTGCTCTGAGCCTGGGCTGGAAGCTGACCGCCGACGACGCCAAGACTCCGGGCACGGAGAAGGCCGCTCTGGATCCGGCCGCTCTGGTCGCCCTGCAGCATGTCGCCTTCGCCAGCGCCGAGGCCCAGCCGGGCTTCGAGCGTCCCGAGAATATCGCCGTCAAGGTGCGCCCGGGCGAGACCCTGCAAGGCGCCGTGCAGCGCGCCGGCGTGGCGCCGGAAGACGCCCAGGCCGTCGTCGCGACCCTGCAAGGCGCGATCGACACCGTGAACATCAAGGCCGGCATGGCCTTCGAGGCCGCCATCGCCCAGCGCCGCGGCCAGCGTGGCCCGGCCCGCCTGATCGGCCTGTCCATGCGCGCCAGCCCGTCCTCGACCCTGACCGTCTCGCGCACCTTCGACGGCGCCATGCGCCTGCGGGAGCTGGAGGAGAAGGTCCGCGACGAGCAGAAAGTCGCTTGTGGGGAAATGAACGGCTCGTTCTACGAGAGCGTGGCCAATGTCGGCGGCACGCCGGCCATCATCAGCCAGGCCGCCAAGCTGTTCTCGCACAAGATCGACTTCTCGCGTGACATCAAGGAAGGCGACCGCTTCTGCCTGGTGTTTGACCGCAAGGTCACCGAGAGCGGCCGCACCATCGAAGCCGGCGATCTCGAATATGCCGAGGTCAAGGGCCAGAAGTTCTACGCCTTCGACCGTAAAGATGACGACGGCAAGAGCCAGTTCTTCGACGAGTTCGGCAAGAACATCAAAGGCTTCCTGCTGCGCACCCCGGTGGACGGCGCGCGGATCACCTCGGTGTTCGGCACGCGCAAGCACCCGGTGCTGGGCTACACCCGCGCTCACAAGGGCGTCGACTTCGGGGCCGGCACCGGCACCCCGATCCTGGCCGCCGGCGACGGCGTGGTTCTGGAGGCTCGCCGCTGGAGCGGCTACGGCAACTGGCTGCGCATCCGCCACTCGGGCCAGTGGGACACCGGCTACGGCCACATCTCGCGCTACGCCCCCGGCATCAAGGCCGGCACGCGCGTGCGCCAGGGCCAGGTCGTGGCCTATGTCGGCTCGACCGGCCTCGCGACCGGCCCGCACCTGCACTATGAGGTCTGGCTGAAGGGCGAGCGCGTCAATCCGATCGGCGCCAAGGTCCCGCAAGGCACCATCCTGGGCGGCTCCGAACTGGCCTCGTTCAAGTCGCAGAAGTCGCGGATCGATCGCATGCTGGCGGCGGGTGGTGAGGCGGTGAGCGGCGAAGACACGCCGAAACTGGCCCAGGCGGATCTGGACAAGGTCAAGCTGCGGTAGGAACTCCCCTTCTCCCCTTGCGGGAGAAGGTGGCGCGTAGCGCCGGATTGAGGGGTCGATAGGCCTATCCGGCAAGCGGAGCGCAACCCCTCACCCGACCCGCTTCGCGGGCCACCCTCTCCCGCAAGGGGAGAGGGGAATTCACCCCATCGCCGCCTGGATCCCCGCCAGCAGGTTCGCCGCCGTGATCGGCTTCGACACGTGCAGGTCCGCGCCCGCCGCCAGGGTCTGTTCCCGGTGCGCCGTCAGGGCGTTGGCGCTGAGCATGATGATCGGGGTGCGGATCGCGCCGGCTTCCAGCTCCAGGGCCCGGATGGCGCGGGTGGCGGCCAGGCCGTCCATGCGCGGCATCTGCATGTCCATCAGCACCACGTCGAAGGTCCCGGCCTTGAAGGCGTCGATGGCGTCCAGGCCGTCGCCGACGGTGACGACGTCCGCGCCCTGGGTGGCCAGGATCAGCTGGGCGACGCGCTGGTTGGTCGGATGGTCCTCGACCAGCAGCACCCGCAGGGGCGCGTCGGAGGCGGCGACCGGCTCGGCCGCGGCGTCGCGGTCGCTCTGCGCCTGATCGGGCGCGCGCGGCAGGACCAGCGAGACCACGAAGCGGCTGCCGGCGCCGGGCGTCGAGGCGGCCGAGATCTGGCCGCCCATCATCTCGACCAGCGAGTGGCAGATCGACAGGCCCAGGCCCGTGCCGCCGAACCGGCGGCTGATCGAGGCGTCGGCCTGGTGGAAGCGGGCGAACAGGCCGGCGGCGTGCTCGGCGTCGAAGCCGATGCCGGTGTCGGCGATCTCCAGGGTCAGGCCGACATCCTCGGTGGCGATGCGCAGGGAGACGCCGCCGGTCTCGGTGAACTTGATGGCGTTGGACAGCAGGTTGCCGACCACCTGGCCGATCCGCGTGGCGTCGCCCAGGTAGCGGCCATCCAGCGCGCCGATGACCTGGAACGCCAGGCCCTTCTCCTCGGCGCGGTAGCGCATGACTTCGATGCAGGGACGCAGCGCGTCGCCCAGGTCGAAGGGCTGCTCCTCCAGCCGCAGCTGGCCGGCCTCGATCTTGGCGACATCGAGAAAGTCGGAGACCAGCCGCTCCAGCGTCGCGCCGGAATCGCGGATCAGCCCGACCATCTCGGCCTGATCGGCGCTGAGCGGCGTGCGGGTCAGGGCGTCGACGATGCCGATGACGCCGTTCAGCGGCGTGCGGATCTCGTGGCTGATATTGGCCAGGAAGTCGGTCTTGGCGCGGTTGGCCGCCTCGGCCGCGGCCTTGGCCTCGACCAGGGCCCGCTCGGCCGCCACGCGCTCGGTCACGTCTCGGGCCACGCCATAGATGCGGTCGCCCAATCGCTGGGCGCGCCATTCCAGGGTCAGGTAGTGGCCGTCCCTGTGGCGATAGCGGTTGACGTAGCCCAGGACCGGATCGCCGTCCTTGCGGTTCTCGACCTCGACCACGCTGTTGAGCGTGCCGGGCATGTCCTCGGGATGCACCAGGCGCAGCAGCTTCTGGCCTTCCATCTCTTCGGGACGCTGGCCCAGGGTGGCGTACCACGAGCGGCTGGCCTTCAGCACGCGGCCTTCGATGTCGCGGATGATCAAGAGGTCCAGCGAGACGTCGAAGAAGGCGCTGATGTCTTCGGACAGGGTCTTGTGGACTGTCGTCGCTGTCATCGCAGTCGAATTCCTCGCTAGCGCCGAACAGTCCGGATGGCCAAGCGTCCGGACAGAACATGGATATCAGTCAAGCTCGGAAACCAGGAACAACCCTGGGGAGATTGCCTGAAAAGACTTTTCGACTGCGACGAAAGGCGTCGTTTTGATAACGGCGTTATTTAAAATGGCGTCAGCGAATATTTACGTAAGCGTCAAGCGGCGGCCGTGATTGAAGCGCGGCGTCCCACGCCATAGAAGCGGCGCTTCACCTTGCGCCGAGACGCCGTTTGTCCAGTTCCTCGACCGACCTCTACCAAGACAAGCGCTTCGTCATCGGCATGGCCGTGCTGTGCTGTTTGCTGTGGGGCAGCGCTTTTCCGGCGGTGAAGGCCGGCTACGCCCTGCTGCACGTGGCGAAGACCGACACGGCGACGCAGATGCTGTTCGCCGGCTGGCGGTTCCTGGCGGCGGGGGTGATCCTGCTGGTGCTGGCGCTGCTAAACCGCAAGCCGGTGGCCGTGCCGCGTGACCAGGTCGGGCGGATCATCGGCCTGGGTCTCTTCCAGACCACCGTGCAGTACGTGTTCTTCTATGTCGGTCTGGCCCACGCCACCGGCGTGAAGTCGTCGATCATGAACGCCACCGGCGCGTTCTTCGGCGTGATCCTGGCCCACTTCCTGTTCAAGGACGACCGCCTGACGCCGCGCAAGGTCGCCGGCTGCCTGCTGGGCTTCGCGGGCGTGCTGGCGGTGAACCTGGGCGGCCCAAGAGGTTTTGGGGGCCTGGACTTCGAGTTCAGCCTGCTGGGCGAGGGCTTCGTGGTCGTCGCCGCCTTCGTGCTGGCCGCCGCCTCGATCTGGGGCAAGAGCATCTCGCAGACCGTCGACCCGATGGTGATGACCGGCTGGCAGCTGGCCATCGGTGGCACGGTGCTGCTGGCCATCGGCGAGGTCGCGGGCGGGCATCTCTCCGGCTTCGACATCCGCTCCCTGACCCTGATGGCCTATATGGCGGCGCTGTCGGCGGCGGCCTTCGCGCTGTGGAGCCTGCTGATCAAGCACAACCCGGTGGGCATGCTGGCGGTGTTCAACTTCCTGATCCCGGTGTTCGGGGTGCTGCTGTCGGCGGTGTTCCTGCACGAGCCGGTGCTGGCCTGGAAGAACGCCGCCGCCCTGGCGCTGGTGTGCGCGGGGATCTGGCTGGTGACGCGCAAGCCCCGAGCGCGCGCTTAGTCGACGCCGGCCACGGCCAGCAGCGCCGCCAAGCCGACCTGCATGCCCTTCAGGCTCGAGGCCTTCTCGACGTCGATCCATTCGTCCAGGGCGTGGGCGCGACCGGCCTTGCCGCCCGAGCCGATGGTGACGGCGGGGATGCCCAGACTCATCGGCACATTGCTGTCGGTCGAGCTGTCCTCGTGCTGCGGCGTGAAGCCCAGGGCGGTGATCGCGCCGGCCGTCAGTTTCACGATGTCGGCCGTCTCCGGCGTGTTGCCCGCCGGCCGCTCGCCGATCACCTTGGCCTCGTAGCTGACCTTGCCGTCGCGGGTGTCGCGGGCAGCGTTCTCGCCGGCGACAGCCTTGTCCAGGATGCCGACCAGGGTCTGGTCCAGCCTGGCCAGCTCGGCGGCGCTTTTCGAGCGCATGTCGAATTCCATGAAGACGCTGTTCGGGATCGAGTTCACCGACGTCCCGCCGCCGGTGACGCTGGCCGAATAGGTGGTCTTCGGCGCCTTGGGCGTCTGCACCGCGTAGAGGTCGGTCACCGCCCGGGCCATGGCCGCCATCGGATTGACGATGCCGAACGCGCCATAGCTGTGGCCGCCCGGCCCCTTGAAGGTGACCCGGTAGCGCTTGGAGCCGACGCCCTTGTCGACGATCCGCGACGGGTCCGAGCCGTCCATCGAGAAGAAGGCGGTGATCCGGCCCTTGTACGGACCCTTGTTGAACAGGAACCGCGTGCCGCGCAGGTCGCCGGGGCCTTCCTCGCCGACATTGCCGACGAACAGGATGTCGGCCTTGGTCTTGATGCCGGCCGCGTCGAGGGCGCGCAGATAGGCCAGCAGGGTGGCCAGCGAGCGGGTGTCGTCGCCGATGCCGGGGGCCATCAGCTTGGTGCCCTCGCGTTTGACCTTCACGTCCGTGCCTTCGGGGAAGACGGTGTCCAGGTGGGCGGCGATGACCACGAACGGGCCCTTGCCCTTAGTCGCCGTGCCCGGACGCACGCCCATGACATTGCCCTCGGCGTCCATCTCGACATTGCTCAGGCCGTGGGCCTTCAGCATCTCGAGGTAGGCCTTGGCGCGCGCCTCTTCCTTGAACGGCGGGGCCGGGATCTCGGTCAAGGTCACGATGTTGGCGACCGTGCGGTCGTAGTCGGCGTCCAGCTTGGCCACGGCCTTCTTGAACGCCGGCGAGACGACCAGCTTGGCCGGATCGGTCGCGGCCGAGGCGGGCAGGGCGACCAGGGCAAGCGCCAGGGCGAGCAGGGACGGACGGAGCATGCGGCGAATCCTTAGGCTTCGCCGCCACCCTAACGCGCTGCGGATCAGAGCGTCAGCCGCGCCGCCCCGCCCATCAGCGGATCGCTGATCGAGTCCTTGCCCGTCTCGACCCGCCCGGCCAGGCGGCGCACCCAGGTCGGGTCGTCGTCGCGGCGGATGGTCAGGTCGTACCAGCCCTGCCTGGTGGCGAAGGCCTGGGCGCGGGTCTCGCTGGCCGCCAGGGTGACGCGCCAGGGCGCGGCGCCCTCGACGCTGACGATGCGGGGCTCGCGGCTGGTGTTGCTCAGGGTCAGGACCATCGCCCCTCCGTCGGGGCGGGCGGTGACCTCGACGCCCGTCGCGGTCCCGGCGAAGCGGCGGTGGAAGCCGTTCGGGCCCAGCACCCACAGGTCGTGCGGTCCGGCCGGCCAGGCGTCTTCCACCCAGGCCTTGGGGCCGACGGTGTAGCGGCGCGGCACCGTGTCCAGCCGCAGCTGGTCATAGACATGGATCACGGCGGCCTGGGCGCCGCTGTTGGCGACGCTGAGGGTCATGGCGCCGTCCTTGACCCGGCCGTCCACGGCCAGGGCGTAGGGCAGGGCGCGCGACGGGCGGGTCCCCTTGTCCTGGATCGGCGCGACCACCGTGGTCGGCGTCGGCGGCTTGGTCTCCGGCAGCTTGGCGGCGCGGGCGGCCGTCTCGGCGGTCGGCGGCAGCGGCGCGAACGGCTTGTCGTTGGGCGTGCGGAAATCGAAGCACGAGGTCAGGTCGCCGCACACCGCCCGCCGCCACGGCGAGATGTTGGGCTCCATCACCCCGAACCGCGTCTCCAGGAAGCGGATCACCGAGGTGTGGTCGAACACCTGGCTATTGGCCCAGCCGCCCCGGCTCCACGGCGAGATGGCGTACAGCGGCACGCGCGGGCCCAGGCCATAGGGCCGGTTCATCAGGTCGTCGCGCTCGGCCTTGGCCTCGGTGGGATTGCGCACCGCGTGGTGCTCGCCGGTCAGGTCGACGGTCGAGTCGCCCAGCAGCTTGCCGTCCGGCCCCTTCGACGGCGCGGCCGGCGGCGGCATGTGGTCGAAGAAGCCGTCGTTCTCGTCGAACATCACCAGGAACACCGTCCGCGCCCAGACCTTGGGATCGGCGGTCAGGGCGTCGATGACCCGGGCGGTGTAGTCCGCGCCCTGGGCCGGGCTGGAGGGGCTGGGGTGCTCGGAGGCGGCGGCCGGAGCGATGATCCACGAGATCTGCGGCAGGCGGCCGGACGTGACGTCCTCGCGCAGCTTGTCCAGGTGCCAGGTGGTCAGCGCCAGGTCCTTCAGGCGCTTGTCCGAGCCCGGAACGTCCTTGCGGGCGTCGCGATAGGCCTTGAAGCCGGCCAGGGGGTTGTCGGTGAAGTTGTCGGCCATGTCCTGGTAGATCCGCCAGGTCACGCCCGCGTGCAGCAGCCGCTCGGGATAGGTGGTCCAGGTGTAGGACTCCGCCGCCCCGCCCTTGTCGGGGAAGTCGTCGTGCGAGTTCGAGATCGACGGGCCGCCATGCGTGCCGGCCGGGTTGTTGGTCCCGGTCCACAGGAACAGGCGGTTGGTGTTGGTGCCGGTCTGGGTCGAGCAGTGATAGGCGTCGCAGAGCGTGAAGGTCTCGGCCAGGGCGAACTGGAACGGGATGTCGACCCGCTCGAAATAGCCCATCGACCAGGGCTCCTTGGACTCGGGCCAGCGGTCCATGCGGCCCTGGTCCCAGGCGTCCTGGGCGTTGGTCCAGCTGTGCGGCGTGCTCTCGACCCGCATGTGGGCGAAGGTCTTGGTGGTCTCCAGCGGGAACGGGGCCAGCAGCTGGTCCTTGTAGGCCTGGGTGAAGACCGAACCGTGCTTGCGCTTGTCGTTGTCGCGCACCGGGATGGGGAAGCGGTCGCCAAAGCCCCGCACGCCATTCAGCGTCCCGAAATAGTGATCGAAGCTGCGGTTCTCCTGCATCAGGATCACCACGTGCTCGACGTCCTTGATGGTGCCGGTGCGCACGTCGGCGTCGATCGCGGCCGCCTTGGCCAGGGCCGGCGGCAAGGCCATGGCGCCGATGGCGGCGAGCAGGCTGCGGCGGTCAAGCTGGGGCATGGCGAGGCTCCGGTGAAACTGCGCCGGAGCTAGCACGCCTGTTTGGTCAGTGATGTGACAACTGGACTAGACCAATCGCTTTTCGAGGGATCAATCAAACACGATCACCGACCGCGCCAGCTCGCCGCGCTTCAGTTCGTCGAACGCCGAATTGACGTCTTCCAGCTTGATCCGGCGCGAAATCAGTTCGTCCAGCTTCAGCTTGCCGTTCATGTAGAAATCCACCAGCCGCGGCATGTCAACCGGGAAGCGGTTGGAGCCCATGTAGCTGCCCTGGATCCGGCGCTCGCCCAGGAAGTCGACGCCGTGCAGCTCGATCTTGACGCCCACCGGGATCATGCCGATCACGTTGGCCGTGCCGCCCCGACGCAGCATCTTGAACGAGGCTTCCGCCGTGGCTTTTAGGCCGATGGCCTCGAAGCTGTGGTGGACGCCGCCGCTGGTCAGCTCGACCACGGCCTTGGCGATGTCGTCGACGGACGAGGCGTCGATCACATCGGTGGCGCCGAACTGCCGGGCCAGCTCCAGCTTGGAGGCGAAGCGGTCGATGGCGATGATCCGGCCAGCGCCAGCGATCGCCGCGCCGTTGATGGTGGCCAGGCCCACGCCGCCGCAGCCGATCACGGCCACGGTCTCGCCCGGCCGGACGTTGGAGGTGTGCATCACCGCGCCCACGCCCGTCATCACCGAGCAGCCGATCAGGGCGGCGCGGTCGAACGGCATGTCCTTGCGGATGGCGACGCAGGCGTGCTCGTGCACCAGCATCATCTCGGCGAAGGACGACAGGTTCAGGAACTGGGCCATCTTGCCGTTGGCGCCCCCACTTCCATTGGCGCCCAGGTCTTCCTTGAACAGGCGGGGCTCGGCGTCCTTGGGCCGCTTGGTCTCCGGGCTGATGCACAGGTTCATGTGCCCGGTCAGGCAGACCTCGCAGTGGCCGCAATAGGGGTTGAGGCAGGTGATGACGTGGTCGCCGACCTTGACCGTGCGGACCTCGCTGCCGACCGCCTCGACGACGCCGGCGCTCTCGTGGCCCAGCACGGCGGGCAGGGGGTGGCTGTAGGAGCCTTCGACGAAGTGCAGGTCGGAGTGACAGACGCCGGCGGCCTTGGTGCGGATCAGCACCTCGCGCGGGCCGGGCTTGCCGATGGCCACGGTCTCGATCTCGAGGGGCTTGCCCACCTCGCGCAGAACAGCGGCCTTCATGCGTGTCTCCCTTTGGTTGGTGGGAGACTAGCGGGCGGGTGGGGCGGAGCGGAAGAGGAAATTCGAACAAATGTTTGGCGGGGCGCCCGCTGTACCAGAACGGGATGACCGGCTCAATCTTGGACACTGGGCGCTAAAAACACTCGCCTTTCGGTCGATCCCGCCGGGCCCGGCTCTTGCAGTCCCCGGGTCACGCTGAAGTTGCAGCCTGTTTCTGGGACGGTCGAAGATGGAATTGCAAGGTACGCAAGGCGCTGACGTCCTGACGGGCGGCGCGGACAACGACACGCTCTACGGCTTCGGCGGCGCCGATACGCTGAAGGGCGGGGCGGGCGACGACGTCCTGGCCGGCCACGACGGCAATGACATCCTGCAAGGCGGCGACGGCGACGACTACATCCTGGGCGGGGCCGGCGCCGACACCATCGACGGCGGCGTGGGCAACGACTGGGCGGCCTACGAGGACGCTGCGGCCGGTGTGAAGGTCGACCTCAACATCACCGGTCCGCAGAACACCGGCGGCGGCGGGACCGACAAGCTGACCGGCATCGAGAACGTCTACGGCTCGGCGTTCAACGACATCCTGACCGGCAATGCGGACCACAACATGCTGGTCGGCGACGCCGGCAACGACACCATCAGCGGCGGGAAGGGCGACGACACCCTGTGGGGCGACGCCGGCAATGACACGCTCGATGGCGGCGACGGCGACGACTACATGGTCGGCGGCGCGGGCGACGACATCATCAAGGGCGGCGCCGGTTCGGACTGGGCGGCCTACGAGAACGCCACGGCCGGCGTGAAGGTCGACCTGAAGCTGACCACGGCCCAGGACACGATCGGCGCCGGCAAGGACTCCCTGAGCGGCGTCGAGAACCTGCTGGGCTCGAACTATGCCGACACCCTGCAGGGCGACGCCAAGGACAACTACCTGACCGGCGGCGCGGGCGCCGACAACCTGTACGGCGGGGCCGGTGACGACCACCTGGAAGGCGGGGCGGGCGACGACTTCATCGACGGCGGCGACGGCTTCGACGTGGTCAGCTACGAGGACGGCATCGAGGGCGGCGTCTATGTCGACCTGCGCATCCCGATCCAGCATGAATTCCTCAGCACCGCCCACGGCAAGGACCGCCTGATCTCGATCGAGGCCCTGTGGGGCTCGGCCGGCGACGACACCTTCATCGGCAATGCGTCCGAGAACTACCTGGCCGGCAACGGCGGCGCCGACACCCTGGTCGCCATCGGCGGCCACGACACTCTGGACGGCGGCGACGGCAATGACGTGCTGACCTCCAGCGTCGATGGCGACGGCGACCTGCTGGTCGGCGGCGCGGGGAACGACACCCTGGTCATCGGCGGGACCACGGGGACGACCACCCTGGAAGGCGGCGAGGGTTCAGACACCCTGCGCTTCACCGGCACGGTCGGGGTCACCTACGACCTGTCCAAGGCCGGCCCGCAAGAAGTCGCGCTAGGCCTGAAGGTCGATGCGCAAGGGGTCGAGAACCTCTGGGGCGGGGCCGGCAATGACCACCTGACCGGCGACGCCCACGACAACGTCCTGACGGGCGGCGCCGGCGACGACGTGCTGGACGGCGGCGCGGGCTTCGACATCGTCAGCTACGAGGGCGACGACATCCTCGCCGGCGTGACGATCGACATGAGCCAGGCCAAGCAGGGCAACGCCCTCTACGGCACGGACACCTTCATCTCGATCGAGGGCGTGCGCGGCTCGCGCTTCGCCGACGTCCTGTACGGCAACGAAGGCAGCCACCTGTTCGGCGGCGGCGGTGACGACACCCTGTCCGGCAAGGGCGGCGGGCTGCTGGATGGCGGCGACGGCAACGACATCCTGACGGCCCTGGTCGGCGGCGACGACCTGTATGGCGGCGCGGGCAATGACAGGCTGGTGCTGGCGATGGGGGGCAGCGAAATGCTCACCGCGCCGCTGGCCGACGGCGGCGCTGGCGATGATTACATCAGCTTCCAGACGGCCTACGGCAATTTCATCGTCGACGGCGGCGAGGGCGCGGACTGGCTGGATCTGTTGTCGGTCGACAACGCCATCGGCCGCAACACCGTGATCGACCTGCGGATCGCCGGCCCGCAGGCCGTGATCGCCGACCGGTTCTACCTGGATATCCGCAACATCGAGAACGTCCGCGGCTCGAACGGGGCGGACCACATCATCGGCAACGCCGGCGACAACATCATCGAAGGCTTCAGGGGCGACGACATCATCGACGGTGGCGACGGCTTCGATATCGCCAGCTACGCGGCCAGCATGGGTGTCACGGTCGACCTGCGCCAGGAGGTCCAGGACCACAGCGTGGCCGGCTCCTCCGGCTCGGGCGTCGACCACCTGATCTCGATCGAGGGCGTGATCGGCAGCGTGATCGCCTCCGACACCCTGACCGGCAACGACGGCAAGAATTATCTGAGCGGCCTGGGCGGCAACGACACGCTCAAGGGCCTGGGCGGCGACGACGTCCTGGTCGGCGGCAGCGGCGCCAACCTCCTGGACGGCGGCGAGGGTTCGGACACGGCCGACTATGCGAACGCGACCAACGGCATGAACCTCGATCTGGGCGTCGTCGACCAGTCGATCGCCAACGCCTTCGCCACCAACCGCCTGATCTCGATCGAGAACCTGGTCGGCTCGAAGTTCGCGGACGTCTTCTACGGCAACGCCTCGGTGAATACGCTGTCGGGCGGGGCGGGCGATGACGCGCTCTATGCCATCGGCGGCGGCGACACGCTGGACGGGGGCGAGGGCGCGGACGTCCTGCGCGCCTCGGCCAGCGCCGACGGCGACGTGCTGATCGGCGGCAAGGGCCAGGACGACCTGTGGGGCGGCGCGGGCCGCAACAGCTTCAAGTTCGCGGTCGGCGACTCCGTGGCCAATGACGACGGCTCGGGCGCGGACGTGATCCACGGCTTCCAGATCACCGATCGCCTGGTCTTCAAGACCGGCTCGTTCGCCTGGAGCTATACGGAAAAGACGGCGGCGACCTATGGCGAGGCCTTCGGCCTGGCGCAGGAGCGGCTGGCCACGGGCGAGGCGGGCATGAACTTCACGGCGGTGAAGGTCGGCGCGGACGTGTTCGTGTTCGCCGGCGAGATCGACGCGGCGGGCGGCCAACTGCAGAACGTGGTCAAGCTGGCCGGCGTGGGCCTCGATGCGATCGAGTACTACGACGTCCTGGGCGGCTAGTTAGGCCGCGAGGGCGACCTGGCGCTCGGGCAGGATGCGGCTGACGGCCAGCAGGACCGTCATGTCGCCTTCGCCCGAGGTGATCACGGCCGAGACCAGCGGCGAGTCCTCGCCGTCGCCCAGGGCCGGCGGCGGATTGATCTGGTCGGCCTCGACGGTGAAGCTGTCGCAGACGGCGTCGACCAGCAGGCCGGCGACGTCGTTCTGGTTCTCGACCACGATGATCACCTGGCGGGCGCCGTCCTGCGCCGCGCCCTTGCCCAGGCGCCACGACAGGTCGATGACCGGCATGACCTGGCCACGCAGGTTGATGACGCCGCGCACATAGGGCGGAGCCTCGGGCAGCGGGGTCGGCGGGGTGACGCCGCGGATCTCGCGGACGGCGCTGACGGGAACGCAATAGGTCTGGGCGCCAACTTCGAACGACAGGACCTGCAGGGCCTGACCTTGGGCGTACGACACGGTGCTGGACATGGCGATCTCCGTAGCGCGGAGGCCGCTTGGAACCCCCGTTCGACACCACCCTGGCGCAAAAAGGTGAACAAACCGGTTCCGCCAACCGTTGAATGGATCTGTTCAGGCGCCGTTCAGGCAGGAAGTCCGATCGTCCCTGTGACGCTGGACGACGCGAAGGGCGCCGGGAAGCGAAACCCAAGGAGGGCATCATGGCCCGCAACCTGTTCAGCTCGATCGGCAAGATCGCCGCCGGCGCGGCGGTCGTGTCCCTGGTGGTGGCGACGAGCGCCTCGGCTGATCCCCGTCACTACCGCCGCCATCATGACCGTGGCGGCGACACCGCCGCCGTGGCCATCGCCGCCGGCATCGTCGGCCTGGCCGTCGGCGCCGCCATCTCGGACGGCAACCGCAACGACCGCTACGACGATCGTTATTACGGCCGCCGCGCCTACGCCCCGCCGCCGCCCCCGCGTTACGGCTATGGCTACGGCTACGCCCCGCGTCCCTACTATGGCGACCGCGAGTGCTGGACCACGCGCGACTACGATCGCTACGAGGGCGTCTACCGCGAGCGGACTGTCTGCCGCTAAGCCCGTCTGAGATTGGGCGGCCGTTGTGAGCCGGCCGCCTGATACGCGTAGGTCCGCCCCGACCGCGCAGCCCCGAGGCCCTAGGTCTCGGGGTTTTTCATGTCCCGAAATGGGGACTCGACTCTCTTGCGTAATGAGAACAAAAAAGGAACATTACTGCCGACTGCAGGAGGTTCTCATGTCGCTCGCCGCTGAATATCCCGTCTGCCCGAGCCCGTTCGGCGCGGGCCTCGCCCTGGCCGACGATCGACTGGACATTGCCGAGGCCGTACTGGCCGGCGCCTGGCGCACCCTGCGCGCGGCGGGGTTCGGCGAGGCCGAGGTCCAGGCCCTGTTCGACCAGATCGCCGACCGGCCCGAAGACCTCGCGCGGCGACTGCGAAAGATGGCGAACGCGGCGGGGTGAAGCCGCCGCTGGAAGATGAGGGTGTCCCGTTCCGGGATGCCTAGTGCAGCCGCTCCAGCAGCGCGCGCAGGATCTCGGCGCGTTGGGCGGTGTCCACCCCGATACGACCGGCCAGTTCGCGGATGCCGGCCGGATAGGCCTCGCCGCCGTCGGCGATCGTCTTGGCCTGGTCGGCCAGCCTGCGGAGGTCGCGGTCCAGGCGCTCGACCTCTTCGCGGGCCAGCATGCGGGCCTCGTTCTGAAGGCGTTTGACGCGTTGGGCGGTGGACTCGGGACCGCGTCCCAGGTCGTAGACTTCCGCCACGCCCGAGACGGGCGGCACGATGTGCAAAGGCTTGCCGGCCATGGATTTGGGCTCCTTGATCCGGGTTGGTTCACGCCAACCCACACCATAACAAAGCCCGGCTTAGCGTGAGCGTTCCGCCGGTTTCCGCGAAAGCGGAACCGCGTGGCCGCCGCGCCACAGAGAGCGGCGCGGCGCCTGAAAACCCATCAGAACCTTAGTGCGAGACGTGGCTGTAGGGCGTCTGCGAGGCGGACGGCGCACCTGCCGGAGCCGCTTGCGGCGCGGCTTGCTGCGGAGCCGACGCCTGCGGCGCGTGACCTTGCGGTTGCGGCGCGATCGGGCGGCGGAACTTCAGGCTGCGGCCCTGGAACTCGGCGCCGGTCTCCATGGCCAGCTGCTCATGGGTGATGTCGCCGTCGACGCGGGCGGTGCCGTACAGACGCACGGTCTGGGCGGTGACCGCGCCGATGACCAGGCCGTGGACCTCGATGGCCTGGGCGATGATCGAACCCTCGATGCGAGCGTTGGGACCGACCACCAGCTTGCCCACCTTCACGTCGCCCAGCACCGCGCAGTCCACGTGGACCTCGACGTCGCCGACGATGTCGCCGCGAACGGTCAGGCCTTGCGAGAACAGCGAGGCGGGCTTGGGACGCACGGGCGCCGGGGCGACCGGTTGCGGCTGGACCTGGGGCGCCGCCGGGCGCGATTGGTCCAGCGGGGTCAGGGCCAGCGACGCGGGGGCTTCTTTCTTCTTGGCGAACATCGGCGGCGACCTTGTCTCAAAATGGGCTTTGGGAAGCTTCGTGCCGCAAGATCAGGGCCAATTTCCGAACGGGACTATTCAGAGTCCCGAACATGGGTGGTCGGACGGTCGTCGCCGGACGCGACCTCGCCGTGCCAGACGGCGTTCTTGTCTTCGTAGACGATGCCTTCGGTCTCGCCGGGCTGGCGCTGCTCGGCCGCCGCGGTCTTGGCCGCCTTCAGCGCCGCGTCGTGCGACGGGAAGGTCTCGGAGAAGGTGTCGCCCACCTTGTAGGCCCAGCCGCCGTCGTGTTCGACGATGGTGTAGGTGATGTCGGTCATGGGGCGTCTCCGAAAAGTGTCAGGATCGAACGGACCGCCAGTAGAGGCGGTTCCGATGACGCTGTCTTGTCGGAAACGCGCCGAGCCTTAAGCCACCTTCACTCGCGCCGCGCTTTCCGGCAGGTCCGTCCCGAACGCGCGCTGGAAGAACTCGGCCACCGTGGGGCGTTCCAGTTCGTCGCACTTGTTCAGGAAGGTCAGGCGGAAGGCCAGGGCCACGTCGTGGTCGAAGATCTCGGCGTTCTGGGCCCAGGTGATCACCGTGCGTGGGCTCATGACGGTCGAGATGTCGCCGTTCATGAAGGCGTTGCGGGTCATGTCGGCGACGCGGACCATGGCGGCCAGGGTGCGCTTGCCCTCGGCGGTGTCGTATGACGGGTTCTTGGCCAGCACGATGGCGGCTTCGACGTCGTGCTCGAGATAGTTCAGCGTCGTGACGATCGACCAGCGGTCCATCTGGCCTTGGTTGATCTGCTGGGTGCCGTGATAGAGGCCGGTGGTGTCGCCCAGACCGATGGTGTTGGTCGTCGAGAACAGCCGGAAATACGGATTGGCGCGGATGACGCGGTTCTGGTCGAGCAAGGTCAGCTTGCCGCCGGCTTCCAGCACGCGCTGGATCACGAACATCACGTCCGGACGGCCGGCGTCATATTCGTCGAACACCAGGGCGATCGGGCGCTGCAGGGCCCAGGGCAGGATCCCTTCGCGGAATTCAGTGACCTGCTTGCCTTCCTTCAGGACGATGGCGTCCTTGCCCACGAGGTCGATACGCGAGACGTGGCTGTCCAGGTTCACGCGGACCAGCGGCCAGTTCAGGCGCGCGGCGATCTGCTCGATGTGGGTCGACTTGCCGGTGCCGTGATAGCCCTGGACCATCACGCGGCGGTCCTTGGCGAAGCCGGCGCAGATGGCTTTCGTCGTCTGCGGATCGAACTTGTAGGCCGTGTCGATCTCGGGGACGTGCGCGTCGCGCTGCGAGAAGAACGGGATCTTCATGTCGCTGTCGACGCCGAACGCGTCGCGGAGCGTCACCCACTTGTCGGGGACCAGGGTGATCAGAGGATCGTTGGCGGAGCTGTTATCGGCGAACTCGGGCATGATCCCGAATTAGCGCTTTGACCTAGGGTGAGGGAAGGGGGCGCCGCACCGCGGCGCCCCCAGAGACCCATTTTTTTAGCGGTTGGCAATGATCACCGAGGCGATCAGGCCCGTAGCGACGGCGGCCAGGACATATTGGTCGTCCACGCGCTGCCAGCGATAGCCGCGCGGCGGCTGGCGCAGACCGCGGGCGCGGTAGTCGCTGACATAGTAGCCATTGCCGCGATAGCGTTGGTCCAGACGCTGGCCCTTGGCCCAGCGGCGGTATTCACGGCGGTCGCGACGGTCTTCGGCGCGGGCCTGGTCGTGGCGGCCGTTTTCATAGGCGCGGTCGCGGCTGTCGTAGCGGCCGTTGTTGTTGTGGTCGCGGCGATAGTCCTGGGCCGAAGCGGCGCTGGCGCCGCCGGCGAGCATCAGAACGGCGAGCGAAGCAGTGATCAGGCGTTTCATGTTCGGGTCTCCTTTGAAGAGAAGTCGAACCTACAAGGTCCAACATGGTCGGAACCTGAACGGCTCTGGTCAGCTTAAGTTCATGTTTCACAAGGGAAATATTGTAACGTGATCTCGTCTATTTGAGAGCTATCCACTTGATCCGTATCGCCTTTCGAGGACTTCTGGACACTGCCAAACGCGAGTTGGGAGCCACCGGCGCCCTGCTGATTGTGGCCCTGGGCGCGTGGGGCTTCCTGTCGATCGCCGAAGAAGTGGCCGAGGGCGAGACGCGATCGCTGGACATGGCGGTGTTGCGGGCCCTGCGAGTCGACGGCCAGCCTCATGAGCTGATCGGGCCGGACTGGCTGCACCTGGCGGCGACCGACATCACGGCCCTGGGCTCGGTGGCGGTGCTGGCCCTGCTGATCCTGCTGGCCTTCGCCTTCCTGGCCTCCTTGCGGCGCTGGACCGAGGGGCTGCTGCTGGTGGCGGGCGCGGGCGGGGGGCTGATCATCAGCCAGACCCTGAAGCGGGTGTTCGAGCGCGAGCGGCCGGACATGGCCTATCGCGCGGTCGAGGCGGTCAATGCCAGCTTCCCGTCAGGCCACGCCATGCTGTCGGCCGTGGTGTTCCTGACCCTGGGCGTGCTGGCCGCGCGCTTCGCCGACAAGCGGCGGGTCAAGGTGCTGGCCATGGTCGCGGCGGTGCTGGTCAGCCTGCTGGTGGGCGTGAGCCGGGTCTATCTGGGCGTCCACTGGGCCAGCGACGTGCTGGCCGGCTGGTGCGTGGGCGCGGCCTGGGCCATGGCCTGCTGGTTCGCGGCGTTCCTGGTGCAGCGTCGGCTCAAGCGGCCTTCGGCCCTCAAGTCTTAGGTTTCGGCCGCCAGCGCAGCTCCAGCGTCGTCCACACCGCGCCGACGAAGTCGACCAGCCCCACGGCCAGCCAGGCCTTGGGCAGCCAGTCCAGCAGCACGAACGCGCCGATCACCACCAGCGAGAACACCCGCAGCACCACCGAGGCCCGCATATAGGTGCGCTGCCCGGTCCAGCCGGCGACGTGATAGCCCATGGCGTAGGCCAGGAGGACCAGGCCCGCGAACCGCACCCAGGGCAGGCCCGAGGCGGCGACATCGACGTCCAGCAGGCGCAGCACGACGCGCGGCGCGACGGCCAGGGCCAGGCCGGCGGTCGAGATCAAACCGCCCCAGAACCAGATGCTCCACGGCTTGCCGAAGGGGACCGGCGTCACCGGGGTCGGCGGATCGGCCGGGGCGCGCCACTCGCGATCGGCGTCGGTCATCAGAATCTGTCCCTCGCCCAAAAAGGCGGGCGGAGGATGGCTCAGGCCGCCGCCTTTCCGCAAGCGCCCGTCCTCAAGCGTCCCGTCAGGAGGCGTCGTAGCGCTGGCGGTTGTCGTGGATGATCCCGAGATGGGCCTGCGCCCACTGGCCCAGCTGCATCACCGGCGCGGCCAGGGAGTGGCCGAGGTCCGTCAGGGCGTATTCCACCTGCGGCGGCACGGTCGGATAGACGGTGCGCGAGACCATGCCGTCGCGCTCCAGGGTGCGCAGGGTGCGGGTCAGCATCTGCTGCGAGATACCGCCGACCGCGCGCTTGATGTCGTTGAAGCGCAGCGCCCGGGTCTTCAGGGTCATGACCACCAGCACCGTCCACTTGTCGCCGACGCGCGCCAGAATCTCGCTGATCGCGCGGCAGTCGCTATGGTCGACGGGGCGGGGAGGCAGGTCTCCCTTAGGCAGATCCATGTGACCTAGTCCTAGAAATATGCGTTCTTGGCGGCGCCAAGGCGGTCCCATAACTGGTGCAGGTCACCAATCGGGACCTAGTCTATACCATGAACCTCCTCCATATCGACTCCAGTATCCAGGGCGATGCGTCGGCCAGCCGAACGCTCAGCGCAGCCGCCGTCGCGCGGCTGAAAGCGGCCGATCCGTCGGCGACCGTCACCTATCGGGACCTCGCCCGCGGGCCCCTGCCGCACCTGACGCTCGACCTCTGGGGCGCCGACAACCCGGCCCTGGATGAATTCCTGGCCGCCGACGCCGTGGTCATCGGCGTCTCGATGTACAATTTCACCATCTCCAGCCAGCTCAAGGCCTGGATCGACCGCATTCTGGTGGCGGGCAAGACCTTCGCCTACGGGCCGGAGGGCGCGAAGGGCCTGGTCGGCGGCAAGCGGGTGGTCGTGGCCATCGCGCGCGGCGGCCTCTACGGCCCCGGCGGCCCTTACGAGGCCTTCGAGCACGCCGAGACCTATCTGCGCGGCGTATTCGGCTTCATCGGCGTCACCGACCTGGACGTGATCGTCGCCGAGGGCCTGGCCATGGGCGAAGAGGCGCGAGCCGGGGCGATCGCCAAGGCGCTGGAGGGCGTGGAGGCGTTGGCGGCTTAAAGGCCGCAGCGACCCCTTCTCCCGCAAGGCGAGAAGGGGAAGGCCCTAGGCCTTCACCATCCCGGCCTTCTGCAGGGTCTTATAGGCCTTGATGACCCGCTGCAGCTTGTGCTCGGCGCTGCGGTCGCCGCCGTTGGCGTCGGGGTGGAAGCGCTTGAGCAGCTCCTTGTACTTGGCCTTGATCGCGGCGCCGTCGACACCGGCTTCCAAGTCGAGGTCGGCCAGAGCCTGGCGTTCCAGCTTGCCCAGGCTGCGCTCGGCGGCGGAGCGCGCCGATTCGGCCTTGCGCTGCTGGGCGCGGAAAATCCCGAACGGATCGGCGAAGGCGCGGGCGTCGCGGGCGGCCGCGGCGGCGGCTTCACGCGAATTGGCGTCGGCCTTGAAGCTCCAGGTCGGACGACCGCCGGTCTGGCGTTCGGCCTCCTGGGCGGCGCGGATCTGCGCCTCGCTCATGCCGGCGTAGAAGTTCCAGTTCTTGTTGTACTCGGCCGCGTGCTGCTGACAGAACCAGTAGTGCTGGTTCGGCAGGTCGCGCGACTTCGGCGCCCTGGTCGATCCGGCCAGGCGACAGTCGGGATGGTCACACCGTTTCTCGCCGGGCTTGAGGCCAAGCACGTCGTTGACCGGGTCGTCCTCGCCCTTCTTGGGCGGCCGGACCCGGATGTCGGTGAATTTGGGACGGTATTCGAACTCGCGGCTCATGGCGTCTAGAGTAAGCCCAGGCTATTTCCGTTCAAGGATTGACAAGCAAGAGAGCGACATGGGCGCCGTCACCGAGACCGTTCTACGCAAGCTAAACGAGGCTTTTTCGCCCACCCGCCTGGAGCTGGTGGACGATAGCGACCGCCATCATGGCCATGCGGGCCACACCGGATCGGGTGAAAGCCACTTCAATCTGCGAATCGAGGCGCAGGCCTTTGCGGGCAAGGCGCGGGTGATGCGCCAGCGCATGGTGATGAAGGTGCTGGCCGACGAACTGGCCGGTCCCGTCCACGCCCTGTCGATCGTCGCGACGGCGCCTGGCGAGGAGTAAGGCGGCGCTTACTTTTTCGCTTGCGCGGAAAGGCTGCGACTGATTGCCTCTCTCCCCGGCGCGATCCTCTGCCGGAAGGCAAGAGACACGATGAGCGCTACCCTCGACCCCGTTGAACAAGACGCCGCCAAGGTCCTGCCCGAGCTGCTGGCGCGGTCGTATGCGCGCTATTCGAACTTCACGGTGGCCGCGGCGGTGATCGACGACGAGGGACGCGTGCACTACGGCGTCAATGTCGAGAACGCGGCCTATCCGGTCGGCACCTGCGCCGAGCAGACGGCGATCGGGGCGATGATCACGGCCGGCGGTTCGCGGCGCATCGACAAGGTGCTGATCGCGGCCGGTTCCGACGCCGTGGTCCAGCCCTGCGGAGCCTGCCGCCAGCGCATCGCCGAGTTCGCCGGCGAGGCTTGCGAGATCGTCTCGGTGCAGGGCGGAGCGACCACCGAACGGGTAGATTTCTGGAGCCTGCTGCCCCGTTCGTTCGGCCCACGCGACCTGGACTAAGGTCAAATTGGGGCAAGACGGTCAATTTTTAGGACGGTAAAATTTCCCGAAGCATTCGAAAGCGAGGCTGAAAACCGATCCTTCGAATTTCGATGTTAGGTGAAAGAAATTGCTCAACGAGAGCACTTTCAACGGAAAAATGGATGTTTTTACCGGCTTTTGGGGACGGGTCAGCAGGACCTGTTAATTTCCAGTGATGCGTCAAATTATGTCCAAGCTTGGCCCCTGTGGCATTTCTGTGTCCTCAGGGTAACGGTTTGTGCGTTAATTGACGCCAACGGCGTCATTGAAGTGTCGCGAGCCTGATGGCCGACCTACGCTCCGCGACAAGGCTCACTCCCGGCGCCGCATTTGGCTGATGCGACGCTCGGTGGGCCGCTTGTTCCTATCGGGGGTTTTTTCCTTAAATGATCAATCGTTCCCTCCTTCTCGGCTCCAGCATGCTCATCGCGCTGGCCGGCGCAACCGCCGCCTTCGCTCAAGCCGAGCAGGCTCAGCCGGCGCCGGCCCCGGCCGCCGAGGCTTCCGCCGAAGTGGAAGCCGTGGTCGTCACGGGTTCGCGCATCCGCCGCAGCGAATACAACAGCGCCTCGCCGGTCTCTGTGATCAGCTCGGAGAGCGCTGAACTGCAGGGCATGGTCGACACCGCTTCGATCCTGCAGAGCTCGATCCTCGGCGCCACCGCCTCGCAGATCAATAACAACTTCACGGGCTTCGTCACCACCGGCGGTCCGGGCGCGAACACCCTGTCGCTGCGCGGCCTGGGCGCTCAACGCAGCCTGACGCTGATCAACGGCCGTCGCGCCGGTCCGGCCGGCGTCGGCGGCACCGTCGGCCCTTTCGACCTGAACGTCATTCCGAGCTCGGTCGTCGACCGCACCGAAATCCTGACGGGCGGCGCCTCGTCGGTCTACGGTTCGGACGCCATCGCCGGCGTCGTCAATATCCTGACCAAGCGCAATAGCGACGACGGCGAGATCTCGGTCTACGCCAACGCCCCGTTCAAGTCGGGCGGCGAGACCTATCGCCTGAACGCGTCGAAGGGCTTCATTTTCGACCGCGGCTACGCCAACGTCGCCCTCGACTACTACCGCAACGACGGCCTGCGCTTTAAGGACCGCGACTACCTGAACTGCCCGCAGGACTACGTGTTCGACCCGAGCACCGGCGACCGCCTCGACCTGAAGATGTCGGACGGCTCGTACAAGTGCCTGAACACCCTGACCGGCCTCTACATCCGTGGCTCGGGCCGTTTCGTCGCCGACTCCACCGCCACCTACAACGGCTGGGACCTGAACGGCTTCCGCCGCGTCAACGGCACCGTGGCCACCGTCACCGCCGACGTTCGTACGGACCTGCCGGGCGTTCAGTCGGCCTACTCGATCTACTGCGGCACGAGCACGACCGGCAACTGCGCCAGCCCGCTGGCCTTCGCCCGTTCGACCGCCGCGGCGCAGCCGACCGACTCGGTCCTGCAGGGCTATCGCCACGCCGTGTCGCCGGTCACCCGCAAGTCCGTCTTCGCGGGCGGCGGCTACAAGCTGACCGACACGACCGAAGTCTACGGTGAACTGCTGCTGAACCGCCGCACCTCGGCGCAGCGCAGCATCCGCCAGATCGGTCCGGCCATCAACGCGGCCAACCCGACCAACCCCTTCAACTTCGCCAACAATCCGTCGTACGTCGACGCCAACGGCGCTCCGCTGGCGGCCTCGGCCGCGCAGCCGATCTTCGTGCTGCCGGTCACGCGCGACCAGAAGGTCGACTACAAGCGCGGCGTCATCGGCATCAAGGGCCTGTTCCCCGACACTCTGCCCTTCCTGGGCGGCTGGGACTGGGACATCTATGGCCAGTACTCGAAGTCGTCGGGCGATTACGGCCAGGACTTCTTCTATAACGACCGCGTGCTGGCCGTGTCGGGCGCCGCCCGATGCAACCAGGCCCTGGTGACGATTTCGGCCAACCAGCCGGGCGCCACCTGCCCGACCAACATCAACCTGAACAAGGTCTCGACGGTCGGCTCCAGCTACCTGACGCCGGAAGAGTACGCGTTCCTGAACGGCTACGAGCAAGGCCACACGGAATACGTCTACAAGTACGTCGAAGGGTCGATCAGCGGCGACCTGTTCAGCCTGCCGGCCGGTAAGGTCGGCGCGGCTCTGGGCTTCCAGCTCCGCAAGGAAAGCCTGGACGACGTCCCGGGCTACAACAGCCGCAACAGCAACTACAACGGCTCGGCCGCCTCGGCCGAGACCCACGGTTCGGACGAAGTCCGCGAAGTCTTCGGCGAAGTGGAAGTCCCGGTCCTGCGCGACCTGAAGCTGGCCGACAGCCTGACCCTGAACCTGTCGGGCCGCTACTCGGACTACAAGTCGTATGGCTCGAGCAAGACCTACAAGGCTGGCCTGAACTGGAAGATCACCCCGTCGTGGTCGATCCGCGCCAGCAAGGGCACGTCGTTCCGCGCTCCGGCGCTGTACGAACTGTACCTGGGTTCGTCGACCAGCTTCCTGGCTCAGAGCAACGACACCTGCTACCAGTACGGCACGTCGGCGCGGGCGACCGATCGCCAGAAGGCCAACTGCGCGGCCCTGGGTATCGCCAATAACTCGACCTTCGGCGGCGCGGGCTCGTTCACGATCTTCGCCAAGGGTGGCGCTGGCTACCTGGAAGCCGAAGACTCCGACACCAAGTCGATCGGCGTGGTCTGGAACCCGCGCTTCATCAACCTGAACGTCGCCTTGGACTACTCGGAACTGACGATCAACAACCAGGTGCAGCGCTACGGCTCGGGCAACATCCTGGACGGCTGCCTGGACGCTCCGGACTTCCCGAACAACGCGTTCTGTAACCTGATCGTCCGTAACACCGACAAGTCGTCGCCGAACTTCGGCGCCGTGGTCAGCGTCACCGACGCCTACCTGAACGTCGCCAAGCAGTGGAACAACGCCATTGACCTGAGCGCGACCTACCGTCACGAGTTCGCCAAGGGCACGCTGGTCGTCAACGGCCAGTTCACCTGGACGCTCGACTGGTACACCCAGCTGAGCAACGGCTCGGCGCCGGTGAAGAACCAGGGCTTCACGGCCTATCCGGACTTCGCGGGCCGCACTGGCGTCACCTACCTGTTGGACGACTGGACGTTCACCTGGGCTACCCAGATGGTCGGCAAGACCTCGGACGTCGACGACAACTACAGCGGCTACGGCACCGACCTGATCGCGTACCGTGACCAGACCGCCTATGTGAAGCGTCACATCGAGTTCAACGCCACGCACGATCTGTCGGTGCGCAAGAAGTTCGAGGACTTCGCCGTCACCGTGGGCGTGAACAACGTGTTCAACGAAGAGCCGCCGTTCTACTCGACGTCGGGTCAGTCGCGCTTCTCGAACATGCGTCTGGCGTCGTCGTACGACATCCTGGGCCGTCGCGCCTTCGTGAACCTGACCAAGAAGTGGTAATCGGCCCACAAGGCTGAAAACCGAAGGCGGCGAGGGCAACCTCGCCGCCTTTTTCTTTGCCGGTTCCTGGTCGGGGCGCGCCGCCTGGCGCGCGGCAAAGAAAAAGCGCGCCGACGGTTGTCGGCGCGCTCTTTTCGGAACGATACGGTTCGGATCAGGCCGTCTGGCTGACCAGGCTTTCCAGCACGCGGCGCAGGTCGGCCTCGCGGAAGGGCTTCTGCAGCACGGTGGCGCCGCGGTGATCCTCGGTCAGGCCCGCCTCGCCATAGCCGCTGGCGAAGGCGAAGGGCACGCCGCGCGCCTTCAGGGTGTCGGCCACCGGGAAGATCGGGCGGCCGCCCAGATTGACGTCCAGCAGGGCCGCGTCGATGTCGGCCGAACCCGCCAGGCGCAGGGCTTCCTCGATCTCGGCGGCCGGGCCGACAATCGTGCAGCCGAGATCGGTCAGCATGTCCTCGACCAGCATCGAGACCAGCGCCTCGTCTTCGACGACCAAAACCTTCAGGGACGTAAGTGCAGTCATGTGTCAGGGCTCCAGCGCGCGCAGAGGCAACGCCATTTGGCAGACGAGGCCGGGGGTATCATAGGTCAGCTCGACCCCGCCGGATAGCTCGGCCGCGAGGCCGCGCTCAAGAAGACGGGCGCCGAAGCCGCGACGGGCCGGCGGGTGGACGGGCGGACCGCCGCTTTCGGTCCAGACCAGGCGCAGAACGCCGTCTTCCTGGGACCATGAGACGGTCACGCGGCCATCCGGCGACGACAGGGCGCCGTATTTGGACGCGTTGGTGGCCAGTTCGTGGATGCCCATGCCCAGCGCCACGGCGGCCTTGGGGTTCAGGCGCACGTCGCCGGCATAGTCGAAGGTCACCCGATCCTCGCCGGCCATGGCGTGCAGCTCGACGTCGAACACTTCGCGCAGGCTGGCGCCGGCCCAGCTTTCGCGGGTCAGCAGGTCGTGGGTGTGGGAGAGGGCGATCAGCCGGGTCTCGAAGGCGTCGCGGAAATATTCCGGCGCGGCGACCGAACGCAGGGTCTGGGCGGCGATCGACTGCACCGTGGCCAGGCTGTTCTTCACGCGGTGATTCAGCTCGTTGACCAGCAGCTTCTGGCGTTCCTCGGCGCGCTTGCGCTCGGTGATGTCCAGCGAGACCCCCGCCAGGCGGCGCACGCCGCCATCGTCGGCGGTCTGGGCCGCGCGGCCACGGGCGTGCAGCCAGCGCAGTTCGCCGGTCGGATGCACCACGCGGTATTCGACGTCGTAGTCGGCCCCGTCGCGGATGGCCGCCTCGATCGCGAGCAGGATGCGCGGGCGATCGTCGGGGTGAATGGTCTCGATCAGGTCGGCGAAGGTGAAGCTCTCGTCCGGACGGCGGCCGTAGTTGAGCTTGCAAAGGTCCGAGGCCTCGTACGACTTGGTGGCCACGTCCAGGTCCCACGAGCCCATGCGGCCGCTGTCCAGGGCGAACTTCAGCCGCTCCTCGGCCTTGCGGCGATGGTCGAGCTCAGCCCGCGCGGCGGCGTTCAGCTTGATCGAGTCGATGGTGGCGGCGACCTGGGCGCCCAGGCCGACCAGCAGGCTCTCGTCGCGCGACGAGAAATGCCCCGGCTCCGGATGGCCGAAGAACAGGCCGCCCAGCACCTCGCCCTGGCGGCTGATCACCGGGATGGCCAGGTAGCTGCGCACCGGCAGGTGGCCTTCCGGCATGCCCTTGCGCGGCGCGTTGCGGCCATAGCGCGGATCCTTGGTGATGTCGTCCGAGCGCACCACGCCCACCCCGTCGAAGGTGGGCGCGAAGATCTCGGTCTTGCGCGGCATGGGGAAGTTGGCGAAGGCCTCGGGCGGCGCGCCTGACAGCCGGTACAGGGTGTAGGACTCCCCGGCCGCGTCGACGAGATTGTAGAAGAAGGCCCCGAAGGCCGCGCCGCTGATCTCGCGCGCGCCGTCGATCACCACCTGCACGCAGCTGTCGATGTCGAGGCTGGAAGCGACCGCCTCGCTGACCCGCGCCAGGGTGTCGGACTTGCGGACCTCGTCGACCAGCGCGCTGTCCAGCCTGGCCAGACGCGCGCGCAGAACAGCTTCGCTGTCCTCGCGAATGTCGGTCTCAGCCAACTTGACCAACGCGCCCCTCCACGCCGGACCGCCCCTGGTCCGTAAGGACACGAAACGCGTCCTTTCTCATCCGGTTCCCAAAGCGGAGCCGGAAACTTGACCATAGTGATTCAGAGTTCGGCGTCGTCGTCCAGGGGGGCGCTGATCCGCAGGGCCGTGATCTGGTTCCTCTGACGACGGAACACCTGGAAACGGTGGCGGTGGAAGATGAAGGTCTGGCCGGGTTCGGGGATCATCTGGGCCTCGTGGATGACCAGGCCGGCGATGGTGACGGCGTCGCCTTCCGGCAGGCGCCAGTCCATGGCCCGGTTCAGGTCGCGCACCGTGACGTGGCCGTCGACATTGACCGAGCCGTCGCCCTGCCGGCGTACGCCCTCCAGGCTGGTGTCGTGCTCGTCGTCGATCTCGCCGACGATCTCCTCGAGGATGTCCTCCAGCGTCACCAGGCCCTGCAGGGCGCCGTACTCGTCGACGACCAGGGCGAAGTGGTTCTTGCGCTTGAGGAAGGCGTTCAGCTGATCCTTGAGGTTGGTCGTGTCGGGGATGAACCACGGCTCGCGCAGGATGGCGGCGATATCCAGGCCCTCGACCCCTGTCGGCGACTGGGCCAGGGCTTTCAGCAGGTCGCGGGCGTGCAGCACGCCGACGATGTTGTCGGGCTCGTCGCGATAGAGGGGGATGCGGGTGTGCTGGGCTTCCAGCACCTCGTCGACCAGCTCGCGGGCCGGCATGCCGGCGTCCAGCAGCACCATCGACTTGCGGTGGACCATGATCTCCGAGACGTCCATGTCCGAGAGGTCCAGCACCCCGCCCAGCATCCTTCGGTCGCCGCTTTCGACCAGGCCTTCGGAGTGGTGGTAGTCGACCGCGCCGCGGATCTCCTCGTGGGCGGCCAACACGTCGACGGCCATGTCCAGCTTGACCCCGAACAGCCGCAGGGTGCGGCGCACGATCCACTGGATGGCGTAGATGACGGGGCCGAACAGCCGGACCACCAGCAGGGTCGGCCCCGACAGCGCCCGCGCCACGTCGTCCGAGCGGATGATGGCCACGGTCTTGGGCAGCACCTCGGCGAACACCAAAACGAGCACGGTCATCAGGGCGGTGGCCGTGGCCACGCCCCACGGACCGGGGATCAGCGTCGTCAGCACCTGGGTCGTCAGGGCCGAGGCCAGGATGTTGATCAGGTTGTTGCCCAAGAGCACCGCCCCGATCATCGTCTCCTGGTCGGACAGCAGCTTGTTGACCCGCCGCGCCGGCGCGTCGCCCTCGCGCTCCAGCTGGTGCATGCGCGAACGGCTGGCCCCCGTCATCGACGTCTCAGCGGCCGAGAAGATCGCCGACAGGGCCAGCAGGGCGATGACGATGGGCGCGAGGCCGAGGAGGGCGGTGAGCATGGATGTTCTCTACGGCTTGGGCGCGTCGCTGACAAAGCGCGCGACCGAGTCCCTGAACGCCTGGACGTCCTTGTTCAGCTGCACCAGCTGCGCGACGCTCATGCCGCCGGCGGCGAACAGGGTCTGGCCCAGGCACGTGCTGCGGGCCTGCATGTCGTGGCCGGCGTCGGTCAGGCTGACGACCACCTGGCGCTCGTCGGCCGGATTGCGCACCCGGCTGACCAGGCCCGCGCCCTCCATCCGCTTGACCAGGGGCGTGACGTTGCTGGAGTCCAGGCCCAGCCGCTCGCCGATCGCGCCCACGCTGAGGCCGTCGGTCTCCCACAGGGCGCTCAGGACCAGGTACTGCGGATAAGTGATCTCCAGCGCGTCCAGCAGCGGCTTGTAGGCGCGGTTGATCGCCAGGCTGGCCCCGTAGAGCGAGAAGCACAGCTGCTGATCCAGCGTGGGGATGTAGTCGGACACGGGAAGCTCCTGATCGTCGGTCTTTCCTACCGCGAAATTAGATGTCGTGACAAATAATGCCTGGACTCACGGGTGGTGGATCTGTAGATGACCTTCATATGTCGCGACATATAATGTCTCGGCATGGAAATTTCAGCTTCAGGGAGGCCGTCATGGCCCAGGTCGACAACGTTCAGCGCGACGGTCTCAAGCGCTACTATTTCCTGCGGGCCGGCGTGTCGGTCGCCTGGATCATCGCGGCCGTGGCGGTCGGGACCAGCAATCCGCTGCTCGGTGGCGTGCTGCTGGTCGCCTATCCGGCCTGGGACGCCCTGGCCAACGCCTTCGACGCCCGGTCCAACGGCGGGTTCGCGGCCAATCCGCCACAGACCTTCAACCTGGTCGTCAGTCTGGTGGTCGCCGGCGCCGTGCTGCTGGCCCTGCAGGCCGATCCGCGCCGGGTGCTGACCGTGTTCGGCGTCTGGGCGGCGTTCTCGGGCCTCTTGCAGCTGATCGCCGGCGCCCGCCGCTGGCGCTCGGTGGGCGGCCAGTGGCCCATGGTGCTGAGCGGCGCCCAGTCGGTACTGGCCGGGGTGTTCATGATCGCCGGCTCGCTCAAGGCCGGCGGGCATCCGCCCGCGCCGATCGAGATCGCGCCGTATGCGGGCTTCGGGGCGTTTTACTTCTTGGTGGCGGCGATCGCGCTGACCTTGAAGGGGCGCAAGGCGGCGTAGGCAGAGGGACCGTCCTCGCCCGGAGTTTATCCTCGGGCCGACCCTGGTCGGACCCGGGGGACAGGCTCAGGGTGAGGACTACTTTTGAAAGCGGTCCAGTAGAAAACCTCATCCTGAGCTTGTCGAAGGACGAGGTTTTCGGCTCCGCTGCGCTTAGACCGCGCCTTCTTCCACCAGGAACGCCCGCAGCGCCGCGCGATCCACGTCCTTGGCCACGAAGGCGTCGCCGATCCCGCGCACGAGCACGAAGGTCAGCTTGCCGCCCTCGGCCTTCTTGTCCTGGCCGCAGTGGGCGACGAGCGCGTCGGCGTTGAAGGGTTCGGGGCGGACATCGGCCATCGTGGTCGGCAGGCCGGCGGCCTTGATGGCGGCTTCGGCGCGGACGGCGTCCTGGCTGGGGCACAGGTCCTGCTTGGCCGAGAAGCGGAAGGCCTGGGCCATGCCCACGCCGACGGCCTCGCCGTGCTTCAACGCGTCGCCGAAGCCCATCTCGGCCTCGATCGCGTGACCGAAGGTGTGGCCCAGGTTCAGCAGCGCCCGACGGCCGGCTTCCTTCTCGTCTTCCTCGACGATCTCGGCCTTCATCTCCACCGAGCGGCCGACGGCGCGGACCAGGGCGTCGACGTCGCGCTCCAGCACGGCGTGGACGTTCTTTTCCAGCCACTCGAAGAAGGCGAAGTCGCCCAGCAGGCCGTACTTGATGATCTCGGCATAACCACAAGCCAGCTCGCGAGCGGGCAGGGTGCAGAGCACGTCCAGGTCGGCCAGCACCAGGCGCGGCTGGTGGAAGGCGCCGATCAGGTTCTTGCCGCGCGGGGTGTCGATGGCGGTCTTGCCGCCGACCGAGCTGTCGACCTGGGCCAGCAGCGTCGTCGGCACCTGCACGAAGTCGATGCCACGCTTGTAGATCGCCGCCGCGAAGCCGGCGAGATCGCCCACGACGCCGCCGCCAAAGGCCACGATCTGGTCGCCGCGCTCCAGGCCAAGCGCCAGAAGGCGGTCGGACAGGTCCTGCAGGCCCTCGAAGCTCTTGCTCTCCTCGCCGGGCGGGATGGTGATGACGTCGACGGCGACGCCGGCCTTTTCCAGCGAGACGGCCAGGCGCTCGCCGTGGTGCTCGCCGACGTTCGAGTCGGTGACGATGGCCACGCGCTTGCGTTTGCCCAACACGGGCGCGATGCGCTCGCCGGCCTTGTCGATCAGGCCAGGACCGATGACCACGTCATAGGCGCGATCGCCCAGGCCCACGGGAACGGTGCGGATCATGGGTGAAACTCCTACTCGGTAGCGGGCTGAGCGCGCAGGGCGGCCAGGATGGCCTCGACCGCCACCATGTGCGGCGTGTCGCCGGTCTGGACGTGCACCTGGGCCTCGGCATAGGCGGGATTGCGGGTCTCGGCCAGCTGGGTCAGCACCTGGACGGGATCCTTGCCCTTGACGAGCGGCCGGTTGTCCTTGCGCGAGACGCGGCGGGCCAAGAGCTCGACATCGGCCTTCAGCCAGACCGAGACGGCCTTCTCGTTGATCAGGGCGCGGGTCTCGGGATTGACGAAGGCCCCGCCGCCGGTGGCCAGCACGTGTGGCGGCTCGTCCAGCAGGCGGCCGATCACCCGGCGCTCGCCGTCGCGGAAGGCCGACTCGCCCAGCTCGGCGAAGATCTCGGAGATCGAGCGGCCGGCGGCGGCCTCGACCTCGTTGTCGGCGTCGCGGAACGGCAGGTCCAGCACGCCGGCCAGGCGGCGGCCGACGCTGGATTTCCCCACGCCCATCAGCCCCACCAGAACGATGGTCTTCTCGCGCAGCGGGGCGAGATCTTCGGGCGTGTGAGCGAGTTCGGTCATGATGCGGTCGCGGGTTTACACGAGGGTTGGGTCAACCGCCAAGTTTGCGAGAACTCCGTCATGCGTCATAACCGGTCCATGGTCCTCATCATGCGTTCCTCGCAAGCGCTCGCGCTGCTTCTCGCCCTGGGTGTTTCGGCCCCTGTCGCCGCTCAAGAAGAGGTCAAGGTCACCAGCCTGGCCGCGCCCGACTACTTCTCCAGCCCCGTGGCCGACACCGGCCTTGGCGGTGATCTGTGGAAGGATGCGGCGCCCGATATCCTGCGCGACGTCCTGCCCAAGCTCGGCGGTCCCAAGCCCCTGTCGCCGGCTTTCGCCAGCCTGGCCAAGCGCCTGCTGTCGACCGGCGCCAATGGCCCGGCCGGGGTGGGCGACAATGTCGAGATGGGCGCCCAGCGGGCCCTGGCCCTGATCGCCCTGGGCGAAGCCAAGGGCGCCAACACCATCCTGGACCGCGCGACCGGCGCGGCCGGCAGCAGTGCGCTGTCGATGGCCACCGCCGAGGCGGCCCTGATCGCCGGCGACGACGACAAGGCCTGCAGGACCCAGGACGCCCTGACCGTCGACCGCGGCGGCGCCTACTGGCTGCGCCTGCGGGCCTTCTGCCAGCTGAAGGCCGGCCAGAATGACCCCGCCCAGCTGACCTTCCAACTGGCCCAGAACGCCACGAAAGACGCCGACTACGCTCGCCTGATGGGCGCGGCCCTCAGCGGCACGGCGCCGGGCGCGGCCAACCTGAAGAACGGGGTGAACTACGCCCTGTCGCGTCGCCTGAACCTGGACATCCGGTCGGCCGCCGCCATCGCCTCGGCGTCGCCGGCGCTGAAGCCCCTGATCAAGACCAGCGGCGACATCTCCGGCGTGTCGTCGGGCGCGGACCTGACGGCGCAGGAGGCCTCGGACCTGGCGTTCCTGCGCCAGGCCAAGACCCTGACCGCCTTCATCGACGCCGCCCACGCCTCGGCCGCCTCGATCGCGACCCTGGCCGCGGCCGGCGGACCCTTGCAGGACCCGGTGCTGATGGCCCGCGCGGCCCTGGCGGCCGGCGACGTCGCCAGCGCCCAGGCGATCCGCAGCCGCCTGGTGCAGGACAGCATCCCCGGCGCGACCGCCGCCGACCTGGCCGTGCTGGACGCCCTGATCGCGGCGGCTTCCGGCAAGGTCGACAACCAGGTGCTGGGCAACCTCGTGGCGCGGGGCGCCTCGGGCGGTCCGAAGTCGTCGGCTCAGCCCGCCGCGGCCCTGCTGGCCAGCCTGGGCGGCGGCTTGGACCCCGACGCTCGCGCCCAGTTCGCCGCCTTCGACCTGGCCAAGTCCGTCGCCTCGCCGGCGCGGATGCAGGTGCTGGAGGACGCCGGCGCGGCCAAGCGCAAGGGCGAGGCGGGCCTCTTGGCCCTGTCGATCGCCGTCGACAGCGGCGCCACCGGCCCGATCCCCGCCGACCGCGCCCGCATCGCTCGCGCCCTCAACCACGCCGGCCTGACCGCCGACGCCCGCGCCATCGTCGTCGAGGGCCTGCTGGGTCTGGCCTTCACGAAATGAGCACCAAGGGCGCAGGCTGGGTCGACGCCTTCCTGGAGATGATGGCTGTCGAGCGCGCGGCCGCCCGCAACACCCTGACCGCCTACGGCAAGGACCTGGACGACGCCCGGACCTACCTGGCCGGCAAGGGTCAGGACCTGGACGACGCCGACGCCGAGACGATCGAGGCCTATTTCCAGGATCTCGCCGCTCGCGGCCTGTCGCCGGCCACCGCCGCTCGCCGCCGCTCGGCCGTGCGCCAGTTCTACCGCTTCGTGCTGGGCGAGACCTGGCGCGCCGACGACCCCTCCCGCCGCGTCGCCGCGCCCAAGGCCGGCCGCCCGCTGCCCAAGGTGCTGGAGCGCGACGAGATCGAGCGCCTGCTGGTCGCCGCCATCCGCAAGGACGGCGCGCAGGGCCTGCGCCTGTCGTGCATGATCGAGCTGATCTACGCCTCGGGCCTGCGGATCTCCGAGCTGTTGGCCCTGCCGCTGACGGCCCTGGCGCGCGATCCGGCCTACCTGATCGTCAAGGGCAAGGGCGGCAAGGAGCGGCTGGCGCCCCTGAACGACGCCGCCCGCACGGCGGTGAAGGCCTATCTGGCCGAGCGTTCCAGCTTCCTGCCCAAGGGCGCGAAAGACAGCCCGTGGCTGTTCCCCTCGCGCGGCTCCACTGGCCGCCTGACCGCCCGCCGCGTCGGCCAGCTCTTGGAAGACGCCGCCATCGCCGCCGGAATCGACCGCGAGAAGGTCAGCCCGCACGTCCTGCGCCACGCCTTCGCCACCCACCTGCTGGAAGGCGGCGCCGACTTAAGGGTCATCCAGACCTTGCTTGGCCACGCTGACATTGCGACCACCCAGATCTACACCCACGTGGCCGGCGAGCACTTGCAGCACGTCGTCCAGACCAAGCACCCGCTTGGCAGAAAGCGCTAGAGAGCCATGAGCGAAGAGACCCGCGACTCCAACGGAACCCTGCTGGCCGACGGCGACACCGTCACCCTGATCAAGGACCTCAAGGTCAAGGGCTCGGGCGGCGTCACCCTCAAGCGCGGCACGGTGGTCAAGAAGATCCGCCTGACCGGCGATCCCGACGAGATCGAGGCCAATGTCGACAAGGTGAAAGGCCTGGTTCTGCGCACGGAATTCGTGAAGAAGGCCTGATGCGCGCTCTGTTGTCCCGCCGGGGCCTGGGGCTGTCCGCCCTGGCCCTGGCCATGTCTGCTTCCCACGGGGCGAGCGCCGCCGAGTATGGGTTCAAGGACCTGTTGAAAGGGCCTGGCGCGCCCCGCGTCGGCCCGGCCGACGCCGATGTCGTCATCGTCATGTATGCCGACTACAACTGCGGCTACTGCAAGCGCATGGAGCCGGTCCTGGCCAACGCGCTGAAGGCCGACCGCCGGCTGGCCGTCGTCCATAAGGAATGGCCGATCTTCGGCGATGTGTCCGAGCGCGCCGCACGGGTGGCGCTGGCGGCGATCTACCAGGGCCGCTACGAGGCGGTGCATCGGGCCTTCATGCTGTCGCCCACGCGATTGAGCGACATCCAGACCGTCGATGCGGTCGCGCGGCAGAGCGGTGTCGACTGGACGCGGCTGGTCGGCGACCTGAAGACCCACGGCGACGACATCGACGCCATCCTGGCCCGCAACGAGCGCGAGGCGCGGTTGCTGACCCTGCAGGGCACGCCTGGCCTGGTGATCAACGGCTACCTGCTGCGCGGGGCGCTCTCGGACGCGGACCTGAAGACCTTGGTCGAGAAGATCCGTGGGCTGCGGTCGGCGCCGCCCTCGGCCTAGCTGTTCCGAGCCTTTTAACGCTGCCGTGGGAAGGTGGCCCTTCGACAGGCCAGAACGGCCGGGTGAGGGCGAAAGCCATGATGGTGGCGGGACAGGCCGGGACGATGGTCCTGGCGGCCTATGGGGCCAAGGCGCTGGGCGTTGCGACCAGCGCGGCCGAACCCGAGAAGAAGACCCCCGAGGCCGAGGCGCTGGACCGCCTGAAGGCCAGCCAGCGGAACGACCGCAAGACCGCCATCGGCGACGCCAAGGGCCGCGCCCGCGAGAAGCTGCAGCGGCTGATGGAAAAGCTGAAGCTGCTCAAGAAGCTGTACGCCAACGACCCCAAGATGATGGCCAAGACCCTGGCGGCGGCGGCCAAGGAGCTGCAGGGCGCGGTCAAGGACTACGCCAAGGCCGCCAAGGACAGCGGCGAGATGTTCAAGGCCGACTTCGCCGCCGCGCCCGACGCCTCGCTCACCCCCGACCAGCAGTTGTCGGCCCGCAAGGACCTGGAGGACCAGGCCAAGGCGGAAGCCAGCTTCGACATGGACTTCATCAAGTCGGTGCGCAGCCTGGCCAACGCCCTGAAGGACGACCTCTCCACCGCCAAGACCAAGGGCATCCTGACCCAGCCGGGCAAGTTCGAGCGCTCCGACGAGGTCAAAGAGGCCGAGGAGACCCTGAAGGACCTCGAGACGATGACCGAGGACCTGGATCAGCAGATCCGCCGCGACATGCCGCCGGGCAGCCTGATGAAGCTGGAAGCCTAGGCCTTCGGCCTGGCGCGCCCGCGCCGGATCGCCTTCACCGCCATCGCCGCCAGGGCCAGCAGGCCGGCCGGGACGATGGCCAGCAGCCAGACCACGATGACGAGCAGCAGCTGCAGGGTGGTGACGACCACCACCAGCGCTCGGTTTTCCGGCCTCCAACCGTTCGTACGCAGGGAGGGCCAGGACACGGCAGACCTCGCGGTGTTGGCGGCACGTCGCCGGATCGGCGGCGACATGCCGCCCGCCTCGCCCGGACGGGAATCGAGCCGGAAGAGGGGCGTCGTCTTGATCGCGACGCCCCTCGCCCTTCTTGCGCCCCACCGCGCGAGCCCTTCGAAAGCCGTTGCTCACACAGCCGTCGACACGGCCTAGTTGCCCCGCGCGCGCCGGCGGAGCAATGTCGGGGCTGTCGCAAGATGTGATGACGTCGTGTGACGAGAGTTCCGAGACGCCTTTTGCTACAAGGGTTTGCCCTGGGGTTTTGTCCCGAGGACGAGGAAAGCCGAATGAGCATGGAAGCCGCGTCGTCGACGCCGCTGAAGGTCGCCCTGGTCGAGGACGACGCCGCGTTCCAGCAGGCGTTTCGCACCGCCCTGGCCGCCGCGCCGGACCTGGCGATGGTCGGGGTCGCCGCCACAGCCGCCGAGGCGCGCGCCATGCTGGGCCAGCCGCCCTGCGACGTGCTGGTCGTCGACCTCGGCCTGCCCGACGGTTCGGGCGTCGACATCATCGGCGAGGCCCACACCCGCTGGCCCGGCTGCGCGATCATGGTCGCCACCACCTTCGCCGACGAGCGTCACGTCATCGCCTCGATCGAGGCCGGGGCCAGCGGCTATCTGCTCAAGGACAGCCCGCTGCCGACCATCGCCGAGGACATCCGCGTCCTGCACGCCGGCGGCAGCCCGATCAGCCCCCGCATCGCCCGCCAGGTGCTGATGCGCTTCCGCCCCGACGAGAGGCCAGCCGAAGAGAGCGCCGAAGTCGAAAAGTCCGGCATCCCCAGCCTGTCCGAGCGCGAGAAGGAGACGCTGCAGCTGATCACCCGCGGCTTCTCGTTCGAGGAGATCGCCGAACTGATGGGCGTGTCGCGCAACACGGTGCTGACCTTCGTGCGCCGCATCTACGCCAAGCTGGAAGTACGCTCCAAGACCGAGGCCGTGTTCGAGGCCCGCGCCTATGGCCTCCTCTAGGCTGAAGCTGACCGAACATCGCTGGTTTCCGTGGGTGGCCTGGGTCCTGGCGGGGCTGCTCGCCCTGGCCGTAGCGTTCGTGGTCGAGTCCAGGTCCGGCGGCGCGCGCCTGACCGCCGCGCGGATGACCGCCATCGACACGGTGGGCTATCAGCCGCCCCCGTCGACCAGTCCGAAAACGATCCAGGCCAGCGGCCAGGTGGTGACCATGCCGCACGCGCCGCCGCCGCTGTTCGCGCCCACGGCCGAGACCTCGCCCCAGCGCATCGCCACCCGCGTCACCTGGTACTCGCTGAGCGTCCCGCCGCTGCCGGACGACGGCCGCCAGCTCTATCTCTACATTCCGCGCTGGAAGTCGGACGGCTCGCTGGCGATCTATGCGGACGGGCATCTGATCCATCAGTCGCACGCCAACCTGCAATGGAACGGCTCCAACGAGCCGCTGCTGATCAAGCTGCCGCGCACCGACGTCTCGCATCCGCCCCACACGCTGGACGTCCGGATGCAGCACGTGCGGGGCATCGGCGGGGCGTTCTCGTCGGTGTGGATCGGGACCTATCGCCAGCTGGCCCCGCGCTACACGATCCGCGAGATCCTGCAGGTGCAGCTGACCTCGTTCTCGTCCTTCGCCTTCCTGGCGACGGGGGTGTTCGCCTTCTTCGTCTGGCTCACCCGGCGCAACGAGCCGATCTACCTGCTGTATTTTCTGACCTCGGCGGTGGTCTTCGTGCGGATGCTGCACACCTTCGTCGGGGTGCATCCGCTGGTCGTGTCGGACGCGTGGTTCGGCTGGCTCACCGTGATCTCGCCCTACTGGATGGTCATCGTGCTGCACCTGTTCGTGGCCGAGCTGCACGGCAAGCGCCAGCCGCTGCTGACCGGCGCTGCCCTGCTGATGGGCGGGTTCTGGACGATCGCCACGCTGCCGGGGCTGCTGGACCCGACGCTGTTGTCGGCCCCCGTCTACATCAACCTGCTGGTGCTGGGCCTGATCGTGGCCTTCAACGGCGTGCGCCAGTCGCTGCGTTTCAAGTCGCGCGACGCCATGCTGCTGTCGGCCTGGTGCCTGATCACCGTGCTGTCGGGCATCTACGACCTGGCCCTGCAGCAGAACCTGATCAGCATCGAGAGCGTGTTCGTCAGCAACTTCACGGGCGTCGGGTTCACGCTGCTGTTCTGGTACATCATGTTTGGCCGCTACATCGAGGCGCTGGAGACGGCGACCCAGGCCAAGGCCGACCTGGCCCGGCGCCTGGCCCAGCGCGAGGCCGAGCTGACCGCCAGCCACGCCAAGCTGCGCGAGGTCGAGCGCCGCGAGCTGCTGCACCAGGAGCGCCAGCGGCTGATGCAGGACATGCATGACGGCCTGGGCTCGACCCTGGTCGGCGCGCTGCGCGCCTTCGAGGGCAACCGCACCGCCGATCTCGACACGGTCAGCATCCTGCGCGGCTGCATCGACGATCTGAAGCTGACCATCGACTCGATGGAGCCGGTCGAGACCGACCTGCTGCTGCTCTTGGCCACCCTGCGCTTCCGCCTGCAGCCGCGCCTGGAGGCGGCCGGGGTCAAGCTGGTCTGGGACGCCGGCGAGGTCCCGCCGCTGGAATGGCTGGACCAGCGCCACGCCCTGCACATCCTGCGGATCATGCAGGAGGCGATCGCGAACGTCCTCAAGCACAGCGGCGCGCGCACCGTGACCGTCTCGGTGCGGACCGAAGGCGACCAGGTGGTGGTACGGGTGCAGGACGACGGCCGGGGCTTTGCCCCGACCACCCTGCCGACCGGCGCCTTGTCATCAGGGGGGCGCGGCCTGACCAACCAGCTCAGCCGCGCCGAGGCGATCGGCGGCGCCATCCGCTGGGAAGAGGCCGAGCGCGGCAGCAGCCTGGCCCTCGTCCTGCCGGTCAGCAAGCTTCGGGGGCTGGTCTCCTAGTTCCGCTCATCCCCGCGAAAGCGGGGATCCAAGCCGAGTTTCCAGAGATCGTTCTGAGTGTCAGCTTGGGTCCCCGCTTTCGCGGGGATGATCGGTTTTAGGTCTCGTCCCGAGCGGCCGCCTGGATCGCGGCGACGTCGATCTTCTTCATGCCCATCATGGCCTGGAAGGCGCGGCCGGCGGCGGCGCGGTCGCTGCTGGTGGTGGCCTCGATCAGCTGGCGCGGCGTGACCTGCCAGGACAGGCCGAAGCGGTCCTTCAGCCAGCCGCACTGGCTTTCCTGCCCGCCGTCGGCGGTCAGCGCGTTCCAGTAGTGGTCGACCTCGTCCTGGCCGTCGCAGTCGATGACGAACGAGAAGGCCTCATCGAGCTTGAAGGTGGGCCCCGCGTTCAGGGCGGTGATCTTCTGGCCGTCGATCTCGAAGGCCACGGTCATCACCTTGCCGGGCTTGCCGCCGCCGGGGGCTTCGCCGGGATAGTAGTCGACGCTGGTGATCTTCGAATTGGGGAACAGCGAGACGTACAGCTTGGCGGCGTCTTCGGCCTGGTTGTCGAACCACAGGAATGGGGTGATCTTGGGCATGGGTCGTCCTCCATTGTCGTGACCCTAGGACGGTCGAGCGACGGTCGTTCCGACATGTGCTTGAAGAAAATCGTGCGGGCGATTGGTCGTTGCGCCGGGAAGCTTGCCTGATCCTCCACATCGGCGCGAGGCGCCTGGGCTTGCCGCGCATCGAACCCATCTTCGTCGTCACCCAAAGAAGGAGCCTCCTCATGAAGACGCGCAAACTCGGCGACGGCCTGGAAGTGTCGGCCATCGGCCTCGGCTGCATGGGGATGGGCCATGTCTACGGCACGGCGCTGGAGACCGGCGACGCCCACAAGGTGCTGGCCAAGGCCGTCGACCTGGGCGTGACCTTCTTCGACACTGCCGAGGTCTATGGCCCTTATCTCAACGAGGAACTGGTCGGCGCGGGCCTGAAGCCCTTCCGCGACAAGGTCGTGATCGCCACCAAGTTCGGCTTCGACATCGCCCCCGAGGGCGCCGGCGAGGGCTATGCCCGCATGCGCGGCGTCAACAGCCGCCCCGAGCACATCCGCGCCGTGGCCGAGGCCTCGCTGAAGCGCCTGGGCATCGAGACGATCGACCTGTTCTACCAGCACCGCGTCGACCCGAACGTGCCGATCGAGGACGTGGCGGGCGCGGTGAAAGACCTGATCGCCGAGGGCAAGGTCAAGCACTTCGGCCTGTCGGAAGCCGGCGCGGCGACCATCCGCAAGGCCCACGCCGTCCAGCCCGTCGCGGCCCTGCAGAGCGAATATTCGCTGTGGTTCCGCGAGCTGGAGGCCGAGATCATCCCGACCCTGCGCGAGTTGGGCGTGGGCCTGGTGCCCTACAGCCCGCTGGGCCGCGGCTTCCTGACCGGCGCGATCAAGCCCGGCGCCCTGGCCGACAACGACTTCCGCCGGGGCCTGCCGCGCTTCCAGGGCGAGGCCCTGGCCAAGAACTTCTCGGTGGTCGAGGCCCTGACCGCCATCGCCGCCGACAAGGGCGTCACCCCGGCCCAGCTGGCCCTGGCCTGGATCCTGGCCCAGGGCGAGGACATCGCCCCGATCCCCGGCACGACCAAGATCGCCCGCCTGGAGGAGAATGTCGGCGCCGTCGACGTGACCTTCTCGGCCGATGAACTGGCCCGCATCGCCGCCGCCGTGCCGGAAACGGCGTTGGAAGGCGAGCGCTATGCCCCCGCCGGCCTGGCGATGGTGGGCCGTTGACACTGGAGGGGCCGGCGCACCGCGTCGGCTCCTTTGGTATTGTTGTGAAGGCGACCGTACAGCCCGCCGTTGCGTGCTAGAAAAGTCGCGCTGCAAGCTGAGCCATTTTCGCGTCAGCGCGTTACAGGCCGAGCAGGTGAGCAGTGGGGCGCTCGACGACGATGGCTGACGGCTATGTCACAGGTGATGATGTCACGGGGCTCGATCCCGCGATCGCCCATGTCTTCATTACCGACGAACTGCTGACCCGGCCCATCAAGCCAGCCGACCACCTGCGCGAGAAGCAGGCGATCCAGGACCTGGCCATGCGCATGGCCGACCAGCCCGAGCAGATGCTGCCGCGCTTCGTCGACCTGGCCATGGAGCTGACCGGCGGCGTCTCGGCGGGGCTCAGCCTCTACGAGCCCGAGCCCGCCCCCGGCGTGTTCCGCTGGCGCTATCTGCGCGGCAGCCTGTCGCCGTTCGAGGAGGCGACGACCCCGCGCAACTTCAGCCCCTGCGGCGTCACCCTGGACCGCAACGGCCCGACGCTGTCGCGCCATCCGGAGCTGGTCTACGACTGGATCGTCGATGCGGGCATCACCGTGCCCGAGGTCATGCTGGTCCCGCTAAGCTTCGGCGGCTGCCTGCCGATCGGCACGCTGTGGATCGTCTCCGACAAGGAAGGCTGGTTCGACGCCGGCCACGCCCGCTGCATGACCGAGCTGGCCGCCTTCCTGGGCATCGCCCTGCGCATGCTGGACGGCGAGCGCCAGTTGCAGGCCGCGCTGGAAGAGCAGGAGACCCTGACCAAGGAGATGAGCCACCGGGTCAAGAACCTGTTCGCCATCATCGACGGCATGATCCGCGGCACGGCCCGCAGCGCCGCCGACAAGCCCGACATGGCCCGCGCCCTGTCTGGCCGCCTGCACGCCCTGGCCAGCGCCCACACCCTGGTGTCGCGCAAGCTGCACGAGGTGGGCCGCGCCCCGCGCGCCGGCGACGTCGGGGCCCTGATCCAGGCCGTCGTGGCGCCGCATGAGCACACCGACCTTGGCCTGCCGTCGCGGTTCTCGCTGGACGGACCGTACGTGCCCTGCGGCGATCACGCCATCAACGGCGTGGCCCTGGTCTTCCACGAGATGACCACCAACGCCATCAAGTACGGCGCCCTGTCGAACGACCAAGGGCGCGTGGACGTGCGCTGGACCCTCGACGGCGACAGCCTGGACCTGCGCTGGCGCGAACACGACGGCCCGGCGGTGGTCGGCGCCCCAGCCGCCAAGGGCTTCGGCAGCGCCCTCGTCCGCAACACCGTCGCCGGCCAGTTCGGCGGCAGCGTGGACTACGACTGGGCCGCGGGCGGCCTGACCGTGGCGATGAGGCTGCCGCTGGCGAAGGTGGCGCTGTAGGAAGACCGAAACCTCGTTCTTCGACAGGCCTAGGATGAGGTTTCTCTTGAAGCCGCATCAGAAGTCATCCTCACCCTGAGCTCTCGAACGCGAGGGCGGGCCATGGCGCGGAACGCCCGGCCACCACCCCGCATTGTCGGGTCATGCTCGAACTGATCCTCGACCTCGGCAACATCCTGGGCGGCTTCCTGCTGGCCATCGGCCTCTTGGCCCTGATCCCCAAGGCCGGCGGCGACCTCGATCGCTTCGCCGGGCGCCTCTCGCCGTTCCGCTGGATCGTCGGCGTCGCGGCCCTGGTGTGCGGCGGCTATTTCCTGATCGTCCACCTGACCAGTGGGCCGCGGATTTTCCACTTCGAGCTGGTCGGGATCGCGGTGGGCGTGCTGCTGCTGTGGGATCGCCTGCGGGCCGGGCGCGCCCGGCCGGCCAGCGGCGCCAGCGGACCGGGCCTGATCCTGGCCGTGTTCGGCGTCATCGCCATGATCGTCGGCCTGCAGGGGATCTTCACCCCGGACTGAGGCCGACGCCGATTTCCTGCCTCTCCTCCGCAGGCTGCTGACAGAATCCGGTCGTGGATCCGCAAGTTTCGGGCGGAGCCGCATCGGGAGGCGGCTTAAGGCGCAAAGACGTCTTTCCGGGAGGATCCCATGCACTCGACCATCCGACGCGCCGCCGTGCTGGCCGCCGCCACCTGCGCCTTGGCCGGTCCGGCTTTCGCCACGGTGGAGGCCCCGGAGCGCCAGGCCCTCGACGACGCCTGGTGGACCGGGCCGCTGCTGGCCTCGGGCGCCTCGACCCTGCCCAAGGGCCACATCCTGTTCGAGCCCTATCTGTACGACGCCAAGCCGTACGGAAGCTTCGACGCCAGCGGCAAGCGCAAGAGCGCCCCGGACGCCGACAACATCGGCTCGTCGGCCTACATGCTGTACGGCGTCACCGACACCCTGACGGCCGGCTTTATCCCGCATCTGGGCTACAAGCGGTCCCGCGGGCGCTGGAGCCAGGGGCTGGGCATCGGCGACCTGACCGCCCAGGCCCAGTACCGCCTCCTGAAGTACGAGGAGGGCAAGCGCGTCCCGACCGTCTCGATCATGCTGCAGGAGAACCTGCCGATCGGTCGCCACGACAGGCTGGACGACCGGCCCAATGACGGCTTCGGCAGCGGGGCCTACGCCACCACCGTCGGGATCAATTCGCAGTACATCTGGTGGGCTCCGAACGGTCGCATCGTGCGTACGCGCCTGAACGCCCAATACACGCGCTCGGACAACACCCGGGTGCGCGGGGCCAGCGTCTACGGCACGTCCAAGGGCTTCATGGGCAAGGCCCAGCCGGGCGACAGCTTCCTGGTCGACCTGGCGTTCGAGTACAGCATCACCCGCAAATGGGTGGCGGCCATGGACTTCGGCTGGCAGCGCGACGCCTCGACCAAGGTGACCGGCAGGCTGAACGGCGCGGTCTTCGAGCGGCGCTACCCGGTCAGCAAGGCGCTGATCCTGGCCCCGGCGGTGGAGTACAACTTCAACAGCCGGGTCGGGGTGATCGTTGGCGCCCGGATCATCCCGGCGGGCCGCAACACCACGGCCTCGGTAACCCCGGCCATCGCCTTCAACTACGTGCGCTGAGGCGCCGGAAACGCGAGTCGCGTCTCGCAAAACTAAAATGGTCAGTACTACTTTTGCGACATCCGGTCGCGATTGAGAACGATGATCGTGTAGCGAAGTTATCTGTTATCTCGTTGAAAATAGTGGGAAAATTATGGCGCGATGCGTGCGGATAAGCGCGACCGCGCGGCCCCCGTGCGACATATTGGACTTTGTCCGCATCCGTCAGGTTGTCCCATGCTCTCCCTCGAGTTGTTTGGGAGGGGGTTCCCATGAAGAGAGTACTGGTCGTCGAGAGCCAACCGCTGATGCGCGCGGCGATCGTCCGTCTGCTGGGAACGGCGTGGCCCAAGGCCAGCATCGTCGAGGCCGCCGACCTGGCCGGCGTCGACGCCGCCTGCCGGGCGGGCAATGTCGGCCTGGTGATCCTGGAGCCGGCCTTGCCCGACGCCACGGGCTTGGGCGCGCTGATCGCCGTGCAGCGCCGCCTGCCGGACGCGCCGGTGGTGGTCTATACCGCGCGCCGTGACGACCAGGTGATCAGCTCCAGCAACGCCCTGGGCGCGGCCGGCTATGTCCACAAATCCGCTGAGATCGACGAGCTGCTCGGCGTGCTGCGCGCCGCCGCCGCCGGGGCGCGCTCGTTCCCGTCGCTGAACGGCGCCGTCACCGCCGACCAGGAGATCGCCGCCATGCGCAAGCGCCTGGCCTCGCTGACCGCCACCCAGATGAAGGTGCTGATGAGCGTCGCCGACGGCCGGCTGAACAAGCAGGTGGCCGCCGACTTCAACGTCTCGGAAGCCGCGATCAAGGCCCACCTCACCGGCATCTTCCGCAAGCTGGGCGTCCATAATCGCACCCAGGCCATGCTGGCGCTGCAGCCCGTGCTGGGCAGCCAGATGATGGCGGCCTAGGCCGCCGCGCCGTCGCGCCCGAACCGGGCCCGCAGGGTCATCACCGCCTCGCGGGCGATCTTCTGGGCGTCGTGCGCGCCCGGCGTGTCGTCGCCGAGGAAGGTGCCCAAGATCAGGGTCTCGTGTTCCAGCATGCCCAGCAGCTGGCGCGAGGCGGTCTCCGCCGCGCCCGGGGCGAAGCGGCCCTCCGCCGCCAGCCGCTCGAACAGCGCCACCGCCGACTGGTGGGCCTTCAGCCGGGTATGGGCGTCGAAATAGGCCAGGGCCTCGGGAAAGCGCCGGCCCTGCTTGCCCATGATACGAAACAGCGCCCGCAGGTCAGGGTCGTTCAACCGGTCCATGATCGCCAGGGCCAGCTTCTCGATCGGATCGCCATCCGGCGCGTGCAGATCGTTCAGCAGCTCGGACTCGATGTCGCCGGCCACCTGCTCGACGACGGCGCGGAACAGCTCGTCCTTGCTGGGGAAGTAGGCATAGACCGTCGCGGTGGAAACCTTGGCCTCCGCGGCGATGGCGCCCATCTTGGCCGGATCGAGGCCTTCGGCGAGAACGATGCGGCGCGCCGCATCAATGATCGCTTGAACCTTTTTACGCCCTGTCAGCCCTCTCGGCTGCCTGAGCATGGATACGCTCCTGACCCACTCGCTGGAAGATTGAGTCGACCTTAGCGGGTGGCGTTATGCGGGAGGAAGCCCAGATAAACCCAAAATAGTGTAAGCTACCCGACGTAAGCGCATTTCGGCGTCTATTGATCCAAAGCGCGTCATCCCGCCAAACTCGGGTCATGGCAGACAACCCGCTTCGCACGCTCGATTCCTTCGAACTTCTCAAGTTGGGGAAGGCGTCGGTGACGGTCGGCGGGCTGTTGGCCGGACTGCTGATCGTGGTGGCGGCTATCGTCGCCGCGCGCCTGACCTCGGCGGGCCTGCGCAAGCTGCGCGAACGGGCCGCCGGCAACGCCGCCTCGCTGTACATCGTCGAGAAGGTCGCCACCTACGGCTTGGTCGTCATCGGTGTTGTGGCCGGCCTGTCGACCATGGGCGTCGACCTGACCTCGCTGACCGTGTTCGCCGGCGCCCTGGGCGTGGGCGTCGGTCTGGGCCTGCAGGGGATCATCAAGGACTTCGCCTCGGGCGTCAGCCTAGTGTTCGAGCGGCTGGTGGCGGTGGGCGACTTCGTCGAGTTGCCCAATGGCGGTCGCGGCGTGGTGCACGAGATCGGCCCGCGCGCCACCCGCATCCGCACCAACGACAGCACCGACATCATCGTGCCCAACTCGGTGCTGGTGAACGACCAGGTGATCAACTGGACCCTGCGCAGCACCAATCGCCGCATCCGCGTGCCGTTCGTCACCGCCTTCGGCGCCGACAAGGACAAGGTGCGCGAGGCGGTGCTGAAGGCCGCCAAGGCCGCGCCCTACACCTCGCCCGACGACGCCACCCGCCGGGCCCAGGTCTGGCTGGTCGGCTATGGCGACAGTTCGCTGAAGTTCGAGCTGATCGTCTGGCCGACGGTCGAGGCGGTGCGCCGTCCCGCGGCGATCTTTGCGGCCTATACCTGGCTGATCGACGACGCCCTGCGCGGGGCGGGCATCGAAATCCCGTATCCGCAGCGCGACGTGCGCCTGCGCGGCCTGTTCGGCGAGGAGGGCGAGGACGCCCTGACCAGCCTCAAGCTGGAACCCGCCGCTCGCCGCCGCAAGGCCGCCAAGGCCTCCAGGTCGGGCTCCAGCAACGACGCCGCCGAGGACCTGGAGCGCGAGGATCCGGACGAGATGCCCAAGCCCGCGTCGCCGCCTGAACGGCGATAACCTTGACGCTCGTTTCGCGTCGCCGCATGGTCTTCGCAATTGCGAAATGACCCCTGAAGGGGCAGCGGGGAGTGACTGGCATGAAGACGCCGCGCGGCTTTTTCAAACCCTTGGCCATCGGGGCCCCGACGCCCTATCGCGAACTGCCCGCCCGCGTGGAGCGGATGATCCACTTCGTGCCGCCGCACCTGGACAAGGTGCGCGCCAAGGTCCCCGAGATCGCCCCGACCGTCGACGTGATCCTGGCCAATCTGGAGGACGCCATCCCGGCCGACGCCAAGGGCGCGGCCCTGGCCGGCCTGGTGGCGATGTCGCGCGAGGTCGACTTCAAGGCCCTGGGCGTGGGCTTCTGGACGCGGATCAACTGCCTGAATTCGCCCTGGCACCTGGATGAGGTGGCCACCATCGTCGAGAAGGCCGGCGACAAGATCGACGTGATCATGGTGCCCAAGGTCGAGGGGCCGTGGGACATCTTCTACATGGACCAACTGCTGGCCTCGCTGGAGGCCAAGCACGGCGTCACCCGGCCGATCCTGCTGCACGCCATCCTGGAAACGGCCGAGGGCGTGATGAACGTCGAGGCCATCGCCGCCGCCAGCCCGCGCATGCAGGGCATTTCGCTGGGTCCGGCCGACCTCGCCGCCAGCCGGGCGATGAAGACCACTCGCGTCGGCGGCGGGCACCCCGGCTATCGCGTCATCGAGGATCCGCATGCGGACGGTTCACCCCGCGCCTCGGTGCAGCAGGACCTCTGGCACTACACCTTCGCCAAGATGGTCGACGCCTGCGCCGCCCATGGCATCAAGCCGTTCTACGGCCCGTTCGGCGCGATCGACGACCCGGTCGCCTGCGAGCAGCAGTTCCGCAACGCCTTCCTGATGGGCTGCGCCGGCGCCTGGAGCCTGCATCCCAGCCAGATCGCCATCGCCAAGCAGGTCTTCAGCCCGGATCCGGCCGAGGTGGCGTTCGCGCGGAAGATCCTGGAGGCGATGCCGGACGGCACGGGCGTGGCCATGATCGACGGCAAGATGCAGGACGACGCCACCTGGAAACAGGCCAAGGTGATGGTCGATTGCGCCCGCCAGATCGCGGGCAAGGACGCGGAGTACGCGGCGCTGTATGAACTTTGACCTGGCCGCTCTGCTGAGGGACGCCGCCAAGCGGCTGCACGCCCGTGGGGTCGAGGGCGGGGAGCTGTTCGGCCTGTCGGTGGTCGGGGCCGTCTGCACCGGCGGCTTTGGCTACAATCTCAGCCAGCTGCTGCTGTACAACGAGTTCTACATCTATGTGCGGCGCGGCGAGAGCTATTGGGCCCATTGGCGGCTCGAGCCTTGGGCCATTACGCCGAACGCGCTCTACAGCCTGTTCTGGTTCGTTGTCGGCCTTTGGTGCCTGGGCGTCGTGATCCTCTATCCCATCGCCATCCTGCGCTGGGGGCCGCACAAGCCGGCCTACAAGGACAAGCCGCCGCTGTCGTTGGACGACTAGCGGCGCTGGCCCCGCCACCGCCTTCGGCGGTCCTCCTCCCCCAAAGGGGGGGAGAGGCGCGGCGGGCGCGGCTCTTTCTCCGCCCCGCTTGGGGGCGGACAGACCTGCGTAAGCAGGTCAGGTGGGGGCCTGTGCTGAGTTACTCCCCACCCACCGTCGTCACCACCCGCGCGCCGGCGGTCAGCAGCTTGTGGATCGGGCACTTCTCGGCGATCTGGAACAGGCGCTCGCGCTGCTCGTCATTGAGGTTGCCTTCGATCGTGATCACCCGCTCGAAGCGCTCGTGCGGGGTCACGTCGGCGTCGAAGTGCGAGAAGACCTCGACGTGCGTGGCGCTGACGTCCCAGCCCTTCTGGTTGGCGTAGAGGCGCAGGGTCATGCTGGTGCAGGCCGCCAGGCCCGCGGCGACCAGCTCGTGCGGGTCGGGGCCCAGGTCCAGGCCGCCTTGCGCCACCGAGATGTCGGCGACGATCGTCGACGGACCGGCCGTGACGAAGGTCTGCAGGCCGCCGTTGCCGCTGTCGGTGGCGGTGGCGAACGGGCGGGTGCGGACGACGTCGGTCATGGCGGAGGTTCCTCGAAGAACGATGGGCGGAAGCTTTCGCTTCCTACCACCGGGTTCAAGGCCGCGCTTGAACGATCGACGTCAGGATGAAGTCGGGCTCGTGGTCCGGCCCCAGGGTGATCGAGGCCCTGGGAATGACCGGCCGATCGCCGGCCATCGCCACCGAGAACCGCTCCAGCAGGCTGGCCAGCACGATCTGCGCCTCGGCCAGGGCGAAGCCCGCGCCGATGCAGACGCGCGGTCCCGCCCCGAACGGCATGAAGGCCTCGATGCCCCAGGGATGCGGCTGGTCGATGAACCGCTCGGGCCGGAAGGCGGTGGGAGCGTCCCATAGCTTGCGGTGCCGGTGCATGACCCACGGGCTGATGGTGACCATCCAGCCGGGCGCGACCTCGCAGCCCAGCACCGTGTCGGCCTCCAGCGCCTGGCGGGCGATCATCGGCGCGGTCGGATAGAGCCGCAGGGTCTCGAACAGCACCGAGCGCAGCAGCGGCCAGGCCTTGAGGTCGTCCAGGCTGGTGATCCGTTCGGGCGGGAAGGCCGCGACCTCGGCCCGGACGCGGTCCTGGGTCGCCGGGTCGAGGGCCAGCAGATAGGTCGCCCAGAACAGCAGGCGCGAGGTGGTCTCAAAGCCGGCGGCCAGCATCGAGCTGCACTGGTCGCGGATTTCGCGGTCAGGCAAGGGCGCGCCGTCCTCGTCGCGAGCGGCCAGAAGGCGGTCGAGCATGTCACGGACATCGGGGTGAGGATTGGTCCGCCGCTCCTCGATCAGGACATCGACGGCCTTGAACCATTGCGCGCCCGTCCGCCGCCGGTCGCCGTCCAGGAAGGTCAGGTCGTCGGCGCCCTTGGCCATGAAGTCGAACAGCTTGAAGTGCGCCGGGCCTTCCATGTAGCGGCGGGCCAGATCAGCCAGCACCGCGCCTTCCGCGTCGGCGCGGCGCGAGAACAGGGCGCGCAGCACAGCGTCCAGGGTGGCGCGGTGGAAGGCCTGGGCCAGGTTGGCGCGAGGGCGACCGGCGAGCTCGTCGGTCAGGCCGGCGCCGGCGGCGATGAAGTGGGGCAGCAGCCCGCCGGTCGCGGCGGGCGTGAAGACGGGGGCCAGGCTCTTGCGCTGCCGCCGCCAGGTCTCGCCCTCGGACATCAGCAAGCCTTCGCCGACCAGCGGCTTGAGCGAGCGCGCCGCCTTCACGGGGCGCGCATATTTCGGCGAGGTCAGGACCTGGCGCACGCTGGCGGGGTCGTTCAGGAACAGCCCGGGCTGGCCCATGAACATGTAGGGCGCGGCAAGGCTTTCATAGTCCTCCTCGCAATAGGCCCCGATCAGGCTGCGGCCCATCTCCCAGGCCACGCGGAACTGGCCCAGCGGGGTGACGCCCAGCGGATTGGGATGAACCTTGGGAGCAGGAGGGATCAGCGGCGCGGTGAGGACAGTGGCGTCCATGAGGCGGCCTTCCGGTGTGCAGGGTCCGTTTTGGACCCCATCCGGAAGCGAAGCCTAGGCGCGCTCAGGTTGCGACGCAATAATTCATCGCGTGCTGAAAATACTTAAGCAGCGTAGGCCTGAGGCGCGACGTCGAACACGCGCTGCGATCCGCGCCAGACTTCCACGAAGTCACAGCGGTGGTGCATGTCCAGGAGTTCGAAGGCTCTAGCGCGCGCCGCGGAGTCGTCAGCGCAGGGCGTGACGTCGAAACGCGGGACCGAACCATCGGACTCGACACAGAAAAAGGTGAACACCTGCATGGGAACTGTGCGCTCTCATCAGGCGGGTCCGCGCACATTCGATGGCGGGGCCGCAGGGGCGCAAGTCGTCTTCCGCGACCTGCTACATAAGAACATAGGACTCTATGTCGCGATTCACCAGAGGAGAGAGTCTCGATTCGAGACTCACCTGTGAACCGCACCATTCAGCCTGTGGATAAAACCCGGCTGATTCATGACGGTTCCCGGCCTGAATCTGGCCTCTTTCCCTCGGGGGATTCCGCCACTAGGTTCGCACCCTTTCATCAACGGCGACGTTTAAGAGTCCATGGCCGCCCATTATCTCGATTTCGAACGCCCAATCGCTGACCTGGAAAGCAAAATCGAAGAGCTGTCGCGGCTCTCCGAGACCGCTGGACCGGGTGCGTTCGACGCCGAGATCCAGGCCCTGCGCGATCGCGCTCAGGACCTCCGCAGGGAAGCCTACGCCAATCTGGACGCCTGGCAGAAGACCATGGTCGCCCGGCATCCCCAGCGGCCCCATCTGCGCGATTATGTCGCAGGCCTGATCGACGAGTTCGTCGAGCTGCGCGGCGACCGCAAGTTCGCCGACGACCAGGCCATCGTCGGGGGCCTGGGCCGCTTCCGCGGCCAGCCCGTCGTGGTCATGGGCCACGAGAAGGGTCACGACACCACCACGCGCCTGAAGCACAACTTCGGCATGGCCCGCCCCGAGGGCTACCGGAAGGCCGTCCGCCTGATGGACATGGCCGAGCGCTTCAGCCTGCCGGTCATCACCTTCGTCGACACCGCCGGCGCCTATCCGGGCCTCGGCGCCGAGGAGCGCGGCCAGGCCGAGGCTATCGCCCGCTCGACCGAGCGCTGCCTGACGCTGGGCACCCCGATGGTCGCCACGATCGTCGGCGAAGGCGGCAGCGGCGGGGCCATCGCGCTCGCCGGCGCCAACCGCGTGCTGATCCTGGAGCACTCGATCTATTCGGTGATCTCGCCGGAAGGCGCGGCCTCGATCCTGTGGCGCGACGGCGCCCGGGCGAAGGACGCGGCGACCAACATGCGCATCACCGCCCAGGACCTGATCAAGCTGGGCATCGTCGACCGTATCATCGAAGAGCCCGCCGGCGGCGCCCATTCCGACACCGACACTGCCATCCAGGCCGTCGGCGACGCGGTCGAGGACGAGCTGAAGGCCATGGCCCACATGACCCCGGCCGAGCTGAAGAAGCAGCGCGCCGAGCGCTTCTACGCCATCGGCCGCGCGGGCCTGCAGTAAATTCACCGGCGGATGTCACGTCCGCCGGTACTGCCTCGTCTAGCTTCTGAAGGGCCGATCCTTGGCCCCGAACGGAGCTTACGACCATGGGCGACACCGCCGCCTTCCGCCACGACCAGAACGTTCCCGAGGTCTACAAGGCCTTCCTCGCCGCCGAGATGGCGGTGCGCGCCGCCGGCATCCCCAGCGGCCTGAAGCACCTGATCTATCTGCGTGTCTCGCAGCTGAACGACTGCGCCTACTGCGTGAAGATGCACAGCCACGAGGCCCGCGAGGACGGCGAGACCAATGCGCGCCTCGACCGCCTGGTCGTCTGGCGCCACGTCGATGACTTCACCGCCGCCGAAAAGGCCGCCCTGGCCTGGGCCGAGGCCCTGACCCGTCTGCCCCAGCCCGAGGGCTTCGCCGCCCTGCGTGGCGAGCTGCGCGAGCACTGGACCGACCAGCAGGCCAGCGCCCTGACGGTGATCGTCGCCCAGATCAATCTCTGGAACCGCCTGGGCGTTTCGAGCCATTAGACAGCGTCGGCGGCGAAGGGCCCCGGCATGCTGGAGCCTGCCATGATCCGTCTCTTCGCCGCCGCCGCTCTGCTGTTGATCCCGGCCGCCGCTCACGCCGAACCGAAGTACAGCCCGGCCTATGACAAGTGCCTGGCGGTTCCTTCCGGCCAGAGCACGGCCGGCATGATCGGCTGCATCGGCGCGGAGCTGAAGGTCCAGGACGCCCGCCTCAACCGCGCCTACCAGGGCGCCCAGAAGCGCATGACCCTGCCGCGCCAGAAGGCGGCGCTGACCAAGGCCCAGCGCGCCTGGATCGCCTTCCGCGACGCCGACTGCGCCAGCCTGTACGACGCCGACTGGGGCACGCTGAGCCGCGTCGAGGCCAATAGCTGCGTGCTGGACCGCACCGCCGAACGCGCCGACGAGCTTGAGCGGTATCGCCAGGCCCAGTGAGCGGCTAGGGTCGCCAGATGATCAGCGCCCTCGTCGTCACCCTGCTGCTGTCCGCTCACCGCCTGTCGGCCAGCGAGGAGATCGACAGCCGTTGCGACGGGCCGACCCCGGTCGCGCAGCGGTGCGCGGCCCGCATCCTCGACCGCGAGGACGCTCGCCTGAACCGCGCCTACCAGGCCGCCTTGGCCCGGATGAAGCCGCCTCAGCGGGATCTGCTGCGCCGCGAGCAGCGCCAGTGGATCCGGGATCGCGACGAAGAGTGCGACGCCGAGTATGAGCAGGGCGGGACCCAGGCCGGCATCCAGGCCACGGCCTGCCGGGCCTTCTCGACCCAGACCCGCGCCGACGAACTGGAGCGCATGGCCCGTCCGCATCGGCCGCGATAGGCTCTTGCCTGACCTAAGGGGCGCCCCCGCATAGTCTCCCAAAATCAGAGGGAGCCCGCGCATCATGGCCATCAAGACCCGTTTCACCGAACTGTTCGGCGTCGAGCATCCGATCGCTCAGGGCGGCATGCAGTGGGTCGGCAAGGCCGAGCTGGTCAGCGCCGTCGCCAACGCCGGGGCGCTGGGCTTCCTCACCGCCCTGACCCAGCCGACGCCCGAGGCGCTGGCCAAGGAAATCGCCCGCTGCCGGGAGATGACCGACAAGCCGTTCGGCGTGAACCTGACCATCCTGCCGTCCATCAAGCCGCCGCCCTATGCCGAGTACCGCGCCGCGATCATCGAGAGCGGCATCAAGATCGTCGAGACGGCCGGCTACAAGCCGCAGGAGCATGTCGACGACCTGAAGGCCCACGGGGTCAAGGTGATCCACAAGTGCACCGCCGTCCGCCATGCCCTCAGCGCCGAGCGGATGGGCGTCGACGCCATCTCGATCGACGGCTTCGAGTGCGCCGGCCACCCGGGCGAGGACGACATTCCCGGCCTGATCCTGATCCCCGTCGCCGCCGAGAAGGTCAAGATCCCGATGATCGCCTCGGGCGGCTTCGGCGACGCCCGCGGCCTGGTCGCGGCCCTGGCCCTGGGCGCTGACGGGGTCAACATGGGCACCCGCTTCTGCGCGACGGTCGAGGCCCCGATCCACGAGAACTTCAAGCAAGCGATGGTCGCCAATGACGAGCGCGCCACCGACCTGATCTTCCGCACCCTGCACAACACCGCCCGCGTGGCCCGCAACGCCGTCAGCCAGCAGGTCGTGGCCATCGAGCGGGCCGGCGGCGCCAAGTTCGAGGACGTCGCCGACCTGGTGAAGGGCGTGCGCGGCAAGGACGGCCTGGAGACCGGCGACGTCGACCACGGCATCTGGAGCGCCGGCATGGTCCAGGGCCTGATCCACGACGTGCCGACCGTGAAGGACCTCGTCGACCGCATCGTGGCGGAGGCGGAAGACCTGATCCGCCAGCGGCTGGCGGGGATGCTGGCCTAGGCGCGCCGCCGCCGCTTCACGCGGCGCAAACCGCTGAAGGGATGGAAAGGGCCGCGGAGCGCCGGACAGCGTCCGGTGTAGGGGAAGTGAGTACCGTTTCGACGAAGCCAGACGCTCCGCGCGGTCGTTATCCATCAGCGTCCTGGCAGGTGGCCCTGTTCAGGCCTTACCGGGACCCGGGTTTTCCCGTTTCCGAGAACGCCCGACGGTCGAAGAGGACGGGCTTACGCCAGACACGCCCCTTGGCCTTCGACCACGCCGACGGCGGGCGGGTTCAGCCAGCACGCTGAAGCCCCGGACCGTCCGAGTATCCCCCTCGGACCTCCACCGCTCGATCGCCCCCCGCCGCCGCAATCGGTCGCTGGCCATGCGCCCTTTCCCCGCGACGAGGTGGGGAGACTGTAAGGCGGTCTACAAGGCCGGGGACGGAGGGGCGTGAACGCTCGTCCAACGCTCATGAAGCCCTCTCTCTTAGAGAGAGGGAGGGGCCCATGCGCAGCATGGGAGGGTGAGTGGTTACGCCCTCTCCGGACAGGGCAGGGACGAAGAAGCCTTTGGAAGGGTGGAGGATTTCACGGCGAGCGGCGAAACCTCTCACCCTCCCACGCCTGCGGCGCGGGCCCCTCCCTCTCTCAAAGAGAGAGGGCTCCAACACCCGTCCCCGTCGAAGATCAGCCCGCTAGACCTTCACCCGGAAGTGGAACGCATCCACCGCCAGCCCCTCGCGAAAATAGAACGCATGCGCCCGCTCGCGCACGACGTTGGAGATCAGCTCCAGATGCCCGCACCCCTGCCGCCGGGCCTCGTCCTTCAGCCAGTCCAGCAGCGCCTTGCCATGGCCCTTCGAGCGCGCGTCCGGGTCCGAGACCAGGTCGTCGACGCTCAGGAACTTGCCGCAATACAGCATGTCCAGGATCCGCCACCCGGCCACGGCGCGGACTTGGCCATCCTCGACGACGGCGGTGAGCCGGAAGTTGTCCGAGGTCATCAGCTGCCGGATCCGCGCGACATAGGTCTCGCGGGTGAGGGCGGGGCGCAGGTGGTGCATGACGTCGAAGGTCGCGAGGATCTCGGCGTCGGTGGCGGGGTGGAGGAGGGCGGTGGTCATGCCGTTTTGGTATCCCTTCTCCCCTTGCGGGAGAAGGTGGCGGCGAAGCCGACGGATGAGGGGTCGATAGTCCTGTCGGCTTGGCGCCCAGCCCATCCGCTTTGCCGCAGCGGGTGCTATCTTCAACCCCTCACCCGACCCGCTCCGCGGGCCACCCTCTCCCGCAAGGGGAGAGGGGAAACGGCGTATGGCCGCCCTTCCTCGGAAGGGAGCCATCCTTTCATCTCACGGCGAGACGGTCGCTGACCTGTACGGGTTGCTCAAGGACGGCGCGCAGCGCCGCCGCGCGGCGGCCGCCCGGAGGGCGGTCCTTGACCAACCCGTACAGGTCAGCACGGCTGCAGCCTTCGAGAGATGTAAGACGGGCGCCGACCTGAGGCGGCTTTTTTCCTCAACCCTTGTAGGGAGTTCTTGAGGCAACGACTTCGAATCGACCTCCGCTTACTTCCTTGGCGACCGCGACTTGATCAGCCTGATCTAAACGAGGACCGACTATCACTCGCTTGATGGGGAGGCGTCCGGCGTCACCGTTAAATAGCTCGATGTACCGCCTGGCACCGCCAGTTGTGACACCTTCGGGAAGAATCGGCTTGTTGGGGCCGAGCTTGGCGTCTGGGTATTCTCTGAATACCTCTTCGCGAAAGAGGTCGGTCATCGGGATGCCAACGATCCTAACCTCTCGCTCCTCAAAAAAGGCCTCATGCTTGAGGAGCGTCGCGGCCGGAAAGAATTGGGCGATGCCGTTCTGCAGCTGGGGATCTCTACCGAGCACGGACCTGACGAAAGTCTCACAGGTCTCAATGAGATCCGGGAAGAATGATCGCATTGTGCGATCCGAGAAGGCGTATTTTACTTCTTCCAGGTTGAGGTGACTATACGCTCCCCGATCAAACTCTTGGCCAAGCATTGCCGCCAGTTTCTGGGTGTCGAACACTAGGCAGAATCCAGCGCGACCAGATGCGCCGTAGCCGCGCCATTGGCTGAGCAACCCGTTGTCACGAGAGTAGGGCTCTGTGGTGTGGGTACATAATGAACTGACGAACGGTGCGCTCGCTGTGATCGACGCTCTATCGCCTTCGCGTTCGAAGGCACTGTTATAGAAGGAACGAACCAAGTCCTCGGCAAGCGAGTTTGCCGACTTCATAAGTCCGCCGGTGGCGATAATCGCTTTCTCGACCTGCGGGCGCACTCGCTGCTTGCGCAGGATATCGGCGAAAATGCCAGTCAGCTCGGGCACCAGCTTTTCGCCGAGATGGAAAATCTCTGTGCTGTCGTTCAGATCAGAAAAGTGTGTCGCACGAAGGGTGTTGCTGGCGACGATACCGCGTAGGCCAGCCTCATCTGTGTAGTGGTGTAGCTCAGGGTGGGTAGCCATTACGGCTTTGCCGACAACCGCGAGGTTATGTTCGAGAACACCTCCCATGACGCTCCGCCCACCAGACTTTCTGCGAACTAATCAAACTTACAGGCTGAGCTTAGCCTACAACGGTCCGCTCTCCACCCGTCGTGGACACACGAAGATTGACTATTCTACCGCCCCAACACCCCCCGCAGCCGCGCCACGTCCCCCGCCGACAACCCCTGCCCGAACCGCGCCCAGCACGCCTCATCGCTAGCCGCGAACCTCGGAACCCCCCGCGCCCGTAGGCTCGCGTCGATCGGCGCCAGCTGCCCCAGCAGCTTCCGCACATCCCCCGTGTCCCGCGCCAGGTTGGCCTCGCGCCCGCTCGGGAACGCCACGTCGTAGTTGAGCTTCGGCTCCACCTTCCCCGTCGCCTCGTCCTTCTGGACGGTGCAGGCGACGCCGACGCTGGTGGCGGCGCCCCAGGACCAGTGCTCGCGGGCCTTGCCGTCGTAGAGCCAGGCCGCGCCGATCTGGGTGGCGACGCCGACTTCCTGGCGGGCGGCGACGCCGCCCCAGGCGACACCGGCGACGACGCAGGCGGCGGCGATGGCCACCAGGCCCCAGCGGGCGCGGCGGGTGATCGGCGGCATGGCGCGGCTGAGGCCGAAGGCGCCGGGCAGCAGCACCAGCGGAGCGATGGCGATCAGCATCATCGGCAGGAAGGCGTCGCCGCCCTCGCGCCAGGTCACCAGCACCTCGGGAATGGTGCTCAGCAGCATCTGGTCGCGGCGCTCGTTGAAGGTCTGGACCAGGGCCAGGCCCGCAAAGCCCCCGCCCACCAGGCCGGCGGTGATCAGCACGCCGGCCAGCTTGTCGGCCATGCCGGTTCCGGCGTTCGGACTCATGCAGTCGTTTCCTCGGGCGACGTCTCCATCCCTGACTAGCGCGAGTTGGCGGGCAAGGGGAGGGGCGTGGAGCGGCGCTCCACCTAGGCGCGAAGATAAGACCACTGCGCTTTACCGAACGGCGAAATGCCAATAGCTGGGATGGCCTCGAATTTTCCGGAGCCGTCCATGACTCTCAAGACCGACCGCCGATCCCTGCTGCTGGCCGCCGCCGCCCTCGCTGTGCCGGGCCTCGCCCACGCCGCCGAAGCGCCCGGGGACTGGACCTGGCTGAATGCCCCCAAGACCTGGTCGTGGAAGGACGGGACCCTGGCCTGCGCGGCCGAGCCGGGCTCGGACTTCTGGCGCAAGACGGCCGGCGGGCCGGAGATCGACACCGGCCACTTCTTCTTCCGCCGCCAGACGGGCGACTTCGAGATGACCGCCGTGCTGGATGGCGACTACGCCGCCGACGCCGACCAGACCGGCCTGATGCTGCGCCTGGACGAGAAGACCTGGATGAAGCACGGCGTCGAATGGCTGAAGGGCCAGCCGCACGTGGCCAGCGTGTTCACCCGCGACTGGTCGGACGGGACGGCGGCGGTGATCGCGTCCGGCAAGGCGGTGCGCGTGCGGTTGGCGCGGAAGGGGCAGACGCTGTTCTGCGCGCACGCGATCGGGGACGGGGAGTGGGTGGTGGATCGGTACGGATATCTGCCGATGGGGGCGGAGGTGGAGCTGGGGCTCGTGGTGGCGTCGCCGCTGGGGAAGGGGTTCGGGGCGAAGATCAGCAACGTCGTGATCAAGGCAGGCTGAGCCGCCATAGATCCTCCCCCCCAGCGGGGGAGGCGGCCGAAGGCCGGAGGGGGAAGTGCTGCTGAGCCTGCCTCTTCCCCCTCCGTCGGCTTTGCCGACACCTCCCCCGCTGGGGGGAGGATCTTTGAGCCGGCCTACTTCCGCTTCTTCCGGAACTCTTCCGCCTTCTCCGCGCGGATCTCCGCCCGGATCCGCTTCGGCGCCGAGCGATCGACCTCGTCCCCCGTCGCCGACAGCACCTCGTTGGCGAACTCGAGATCCATCAGCTTCATCCGCTTGATCTCGTCGCGCAGCCTGGCGGCCGTCTCGAACTCGAGGTTCGCGGCGGCCTCGCGCATCTTGGCTTCCAGGTCCTTGAGCGCGGCCTTGAAGTTGTCGCCGCTGAACGGGCGGTCGTCGGTTTCGGACATGCCCATCGGCACCAGCACGCGGTCGCCGCGCTCGTAGGGGCTGTTGAGGATGTCCTTGATGTCGCGCTTGACGCTCTCGGGCGTGATGCCGTGCTCGAGATTGTAGGCGTGCTGCTTCTCGCGGCGGCGGGCGGTCTCGGCCATGGCCCGCTCCATCGACCCAGTGATCCGGTCGGCGTAGAGGATGACCTTGCCGTCGACGTTCCGCGCGGCCCGGCCGATGGTCTGGATCAGCGAGGTCTCCGAACGCAGGAAACCTTCCTTGTCGGCGTCGAGAATGGCCACGAAGCCGCACTCGGGGATGTCCAGGCCTTCGCGCAGCAGGTTGATGCCGACCAGCACGTCGATATTGCCCATCCGCAGCTCACGGATGATCTCGATGCGCTCCAGGGTGTCGATGTCGGAGTGCATGTAGCGGACCTTGATGCCCTGCTCGTTGAGGTACTCCGACAGGTCCTCGGCCATCTTCTTGGTCAGCACGGTGACCAGGGTGCGGTAGCCCTTCTTGATGGTCTGGCGGATCTCGTCGACCACGTCGTCGACCTGGCTGGCGTTGTCCTTGGAGACCGGGCGCACCTCGACCGGGGGGTCGATCAGGCCGGTGGGGCGGATGACCTGCTCGGCGAAGACGCCGCCGGCCCGCTCCAGCTCCCAGTTGGCCGGGGTGGCGCTGACGTGCACCGACTGGGGCCGCATGGCGTCCCACTCCTCGAACTTGAGGGGGCGGTTGTCCAGGGCCGAGGGCAGGCGGAAGCCGTACTCCGCCAGGGTCCATTTGCGGTTGCGGTCGCCCTTGTACATGGCGCCGATCTGCGGAACCGTCTGGTGGCTCTCGTCGGTGAACAGCAGGGCGTTGTCGGGGATGTATTCGAAGAAGGTCGGCGGCGGCTCGCCCGGCCGGCGGCCCGACAGGTAGCGGCTGTAGTTCTCGATGCCGGCGCACGAGCCGGTGGTCTCGATCATCTCCAGGTCGAAGGTGGTGCGCTGCTCCAGGCGCTGGGCCTCCAGCAGCTTGCCGTTCTCGACCAGCCAGGCCAGCCGCTCCTTCAGCTCGGCGCGGATGGCGATGATCGCCTGGCGCAGGGTCGGGCGCGGGGTGACGTGGTGGCTGTTGGCGTAGACCTTGATGGTCTCCATGTCGGCGGTCTTCTTGCCGGTCAGGGTGTCGAACTCGGAGATCGCCTCGACCTCGTCGCCGAACATGGTCACGCGCCAGGCGCGGTCCTCGTAGTGGGCGGGGAAGATCTCGATGGTGTCGCCGCGGCGGCGGAACGTGCCGCGCTCGAAGGCCATCTCGTTGCGCTTGTACTGCTGGGCCACCAGGTCGGCGATCAGCTGCTTCTCGTCGACCTTGTCCCCGACCGTCAGGGTGAAGGTCATGGCGGTGTAGGTCTCGACCGAGCCGATGCCGTAGATGCAGCTGACCGAGGCCACGACGATGACGTCGTCGCGCTCCAGGATCGCCCGGGTGGCCGAGTGGCGCATGCGGTCGATCTGCTCGTTGATCGAGCTGTCCTTCTCGATGAAGGTGTCGGTGCGCGGGACGTAGGCTTCCGGCTGGTAGTAGTCGTAGTAGCTGACGAAGTACTCGACCGCGTTGTCGGGGAAGAACCCCTTCATCTCGCTGTAGAGCTGGGCGGCCAGGGTCTTGTTCGGGGCCAGGATCAGCGCCGGGCGCTGCGTGGCCGCGATGACCTGGGCCATGGTGAAGGTCTTGCCCGAGCCCGTGACGCCCAGCAGCACCTGGTCCTGGTCCCGGTTGTTGATACCCTCGACCAGTTCCTTGATCGCCGTCGGCTGGTCGCCGGCGGGCTGGTAGTCGCTGACCAGCTTGAACTTCTTGCCGCCCTCGGACTTGTCCGGCCGCGCGGGGCGGTGCGGGGTCCACAGCATGGGCATCGTGGCGTCGGCCACGTCCTGGACGGTGTCCATGACGAAGGGAGCTGAGACGTCCGAGACGCCGCTGTTATCGCGAGAAGGCATGGCCCCAAGTTAGGGACGCGCGCGGGTCTCGGCTAGGGGGTCTGCTGACGGGGAGTGGCAGCAGTCTGTCACCAGGTCTCGCCGCCCGATGGCGTGAGGGGCGACTTGCGCGCGCCGCCGGCCGCGACCAGGGCGGCCTGGACGTCGGGGCGGGCGGCGACTTCGGCCTGGCGGTCCAGCACCACGGCGTCCCAGCGGCCCAGGACCTTCGGGCGGACGCGGGCCGACAGCGCCTGCACGGCCCACGGCGCGGTGTCGGGATCGGCGAGGCGGGCCTTGTAGCTGGTCGCGGCGGCGTCCAGGTCGTCCAGGCACAGCAGGGCGTAGGTGCGGGCCGGCGCAGTGTCGGCCTTCAGCTCCTTGAGGTCGCGGCGGGCGGCGGTCAGCCGGCCCAGCTGGGCGTTGACGCAGGCCGAGCGGGCCACGACCCAGTCGCCCAGATTGCCGTTGGGCCGATACAGGAAGTAGTCCAGCGCCTTGAGCGCCGCCTGGGCGCGGCCGTCGGCGGTCAGGTGGCTTATCAGCATGTTGTCGGCCCAGCCGTCGTAGCCTTCGCCGGGACGGGCGTCCTTGACGATGGCGCGGTCCTCGGCGATCGCCTCGTCGAAGCGGCCCAGCTGCCAGAGGCTGAAGGCCCGCTCGGCGCGCAGGCTCAGCAGGCCGCCGTCCAGGTCGCTGAAGGTCTGGGGCGAGACCTTGGCGCGCAGCAGAGCCTTGTCGACCAGGGCCAGGGCTTCGGCGGGGCGGCCCAGGCGCTCCAGCAGGTCTGCGCGGCGGGTGACCAGGCTGAGGCGGTCGGTTTCCTTCACCGCCAGGCGATCGGCCCGCTCGAAGGCGCGCATGACGATGGCGCGGGGCTCGAACCAGGCCTCGTCCAGCCGGCGGGCGGCGGCGAAGCGCGGCGACAGGGCCGCGCCCAGCTGCTCGTCGACCCCGACCAGGCGCTTGAGGGCGAACAGGACGTCGCGCGGCGACGCGCCGGTCTTGGCCAGCAGCCGGGCGTGGTCCTCCCAGAACGCGTCCTCCTGGTCGAGCGGATCGACGGGCCCGAAGTTCAGGCTCGCCAGGGCGTTCAGCAGCCGCAGGCGCAGGGCGTCGTTGTCCGCCAGTGCTTGCCACAGGTCGTGGATCTGCTTGTGATTGAAGACCTCGATCGGATGGCCGGCGCGGACTTCGCGCTCGACCTGGGCGACGGCCAAGGCGGGCTGGTCCAGTTCCAGCAGGACGTCGCCGAAGCGCTGGGCGAACGCCGGGGCGCTGAGGGTCAGGGCCGCGATCAGGCCGAGGAGCAGGGCGCGCATCAGTAGACCGCCGGATAGGGCTGGCGCTCGATCCGGGCGACGGCGGCGATGGCGGCGCGGACGTCGGGACGGGCGTAGAGCGCGCGGCGGCGGGCGATCTGGGCGCGGCGGAACGGGGGCGTGACGGCGTGGTCGGGATAGTCCTGGGCGTCGGCCAGGGCGTCGAGGCGGGTCTCGGGATCCTTGAGCTGGGCGATCAGGATCGCGGCCGCGCCGTCCTGGTCGCCGGCGCACAGGCGGCCGCTCATCTCCAGCATCGGGGCGGCGTCGCGGTCGGCGGCCAGGGCGGCCAGGGCCTGGTCGGTCCCGGCGCGGTCGCCCAGCCGGGCATTGGCGCAGACCGCCAGATTGGCCGCGACCATCCGGCCGAAGGCGCTGATCTGGTCGGACTTGACGCCGCTGACGATGGTCAGGGTCTGGGCGGGCTGGTCCTGTTCCAACAGGGCGTCGGCCAGGTTCAGGTCCTGGCTGACCCCGCCGCCGGCCTCAGGCCGGGTCGCCTTGCGCCAGGCTGCCAGGGCCTCGTCGGGCCGTCCCAGGTCGCGCAGGGCGCGGGCCTGGATGTCGAGGGTCCAGGTCCGCTCCTTCGGATCGTCCCAGCTGTCGAAGCGGCGGTCCAGCGTGGCCTGGGCCAGGGTCACGACCTCGGCGGCGCGGTTCATGGTCAGCAGGGCCATGGCGTGGGCGTTGACCGCGGCCAGGGAGCGCGGCTTGGCGACCGTCTGGGCGCGGGTGGCCTCGACCCGCGCGGCATAGGCCTTGGTAAGATCGAAGCGGACCGGATCCTGGCGCAGCAGCGGGGCGAAGCGGCGGTCGGCGCGGGCCGAGGCCAGCGGCTCGGGCGAGGTCGCGCGCGCCATCGCCTTGCCGGCCCGCTCCAGATCGCCCCGATCCAGCAGCCGGGCGGCGTGCTCGATCCAGAAGTCGCTCCAGTCGGCGTTCGCGGCCTTGGGTTTCCAGTCGGCGTCCAGCAGGTCGTCCATCAGGTCCATCTGCCGCTGTTCGCCGCGCGGCAGGTCCAGGGCCTCGCCCCGCAGGTGGTCGACGAAGCTGTCGTCGACATCGGCCAGCGGCGCTAGGTCGGTCTCCATCAGCATCGAGAAGGCGTAGACCGCGTCGTACGGATCCTTGTCACGGTCGGCGGTATAGGCGCGGTACAGCCAGTCCCAGCCGATCGCCCCGGCCAGGCGGGACGAGGCCTTGAAGGCCTTGTGCGCCTCGGCCAGCTGGTCGGTCTGCCAGGCGCCCAGGCCCAGCAGGTGCCAGGCCAGGTGGCGCACCGTCTCGGGCAGGGTCTCGAAGTCGGGCCGCTCCGTGTAGGGCTTCGCCAGGGCGTAGACGCCGGCGTAGTCGTCGGCCTTCAACTTCTCCAGCCCGACCTTCAGCGGGGCGGTCATGGCCTCCGGCGGCGGGGCCCACGGGGCGTGCGGCGTCAGCTTGGCGGCGACCTGGGCGCGGCTCGCGGTGGTGCTGGCGGCGGCAGGCCCGGCCGCCCCGCTGCAGATCACCGACACGGTCGCAGCCAGAGCGACCGCCACCCCTCTACGCATGCTATCCCCACCGACGCGACATGAGGCGACCTTGATAGCGTCCCAGGCGTGGCTGCAAAACCTTGCGCGCCAGGGGCGAGTGTGGCGCCATTCGCTGCGGGGCAGGGGACGGCGACTATGGGGCCTGTGGATTCTATTCAGCTCGAGGATATCGAGCCGCGTAAGTCGGTCGCGCGATCGCGACAACGCCGCATTCACAACCTGATCTTCGCGGTCGACATCCTCGGCGCGGTGGGCGCAGTGCTGGCTGTGCTTGGATATGTTCCGATCCCCTGGGCGCCAGCTGGAGCGACACCGTTTCTTCAGGATGCCGGCCTGCAGCTTGTCGGCAGTTGGCTCTCGGTACGTGTGATCGAATTGATCATCCGCAGACAGGAGGACTTCGAGACCGCGCGCACGAAGCTGCTGCGCAACGCGCGTTGGTGGCTAGGGATGTTCCGCGAGGTGAGATACGTGATCCGCCAGAGCAATATCGAGCGGATGGATCACGAGCTCAAATACTCGCGCTATATGAAGGGCGTCTGGGACAAATATCTGAACGAATCCGAGCTGGAGAAACACGACGACCTCCTGGCGGTCATCGAGGAGGCCTGCGATCTCGCCGCCGAGATCGGCGAGACCCAGTCGCGGGTACGCGATCAGCACCGGATATTCGACGAGCGATACAGGCACGAGATGATGGCCGTGGCGCTGAAGCAGCCGCCGGTCAAGCCGGACATGCGAGGCGTGCTGGCGCTTGATCTGTTCAAACGCCAGCTCATCCTTGCCGAAAGTGAAATTCTAAATCTCGACGGATGCCTGGACGAGGTAGAGCGGAACTGGGACAGGGCCGTTTCCACGCTTGGCGACAGCGCCAGCATCTGGCTGCTGGACCGGGTGTTCGTCGACGACGTCAGGACCTGCATCATGCTCAAGAAGCGGCTCGGCGATATCGTGCGCGACTATGCCGAAGGGCTTTCGGCGCTGGAGATCGATGTGCGCGAGGAAACGCCTGAACGCTGGACGTGACGCGCTAGAAGCGAGCGATGACCGTCGCCTCGATGCGGCGCTTCAGCGGGTCGTCGATCGACCAGCGGTCGAACAGGTTGCGCACGCCCAGCCGCAGCTCGGTCTCCGAGGCGCCCGGCGGGCGCGGCAGCGCCCAGGCCAGCGACACGTCCATGGTCGTGCGGGCGGCCAGGGCGGTCGGGCCGTTGGCGCTGATGTAGCGGGCCGTGGCCGAGGCGGCGAAATTCGGGGTCGACCAGCGCACCCCGGCGGCCGCGCGCCATTCCGGCGCCCCGCCGTCGGGGGTGCGTTTGCCCAGCCAGTTGTCGGGCGCGGTGCGCAGGGTCAGCGTTGGCTGCCAGGTCGCCGTGGCGCTGAGGCTCAAGAGCCCGCCGCCCAGGTCCAGGTCGTGCTGGGCGGTGATGTCCACCGCCTCGACCAGGCTGGCGCCGCTGTTCTCGTTGACGTCGCGCACCTCGAGGATCTTGCCACCCGTATAGCCCTTGGCGCGGTCGGCTTCGGTCAGCGGCGCGCGGACAACGGCGCCAGGAAAGCGATCCTCATTGAGAATGTAGTAGTCGGAGCCCCGGTAGACCTGGACCAGCAGGTCGTGTCCCTCGATGCGGGTGTAGTCGACCGACAGGCGGGTGCGCGGGATCAGCGGCGCGTTCAGCACCAGGCCCGCCGACCAGGTCCGGGTCTGGTCGGGCTTGAGGTCGGGCGAGCCGCCGTAGACGCTCCAGAACCAGCTGTCGGGCGAGATCGGCCGGTTGGGGTCGCGCTTGGGGTCGATCAGGTAGCTGCCGCTGGTCCCCCGCGCGTTCATATACATCGTGGGCTCGGGCAGCTGGGCGCCCGAGGCATAGGCCCCGCGCAGGATCAGGCCGGCCACGGGCTCGGCCTTCAGGCCGACCAGATAGAGGTCGGCGGACTTCTGCACCTTGGCGAACCCGCCATAGGCGATCCGGATGCGGCCGGCCTGGCGTCGCGCCGCGGCCTGCAGCTCCAAGCCCCGGATCCCGACGACGCCCTCCAGCGGCGCGCGCAGCTCGGCGAACAGCGACCGCGAGCGCATCGAGAGGTGGTTGCTGGCGGCGCCCGCCATGTGGGGCATGCCCTCCCACAGCTGCTGGGCGGTCAGGGACAGGGTCAGGTCGCGGTCCTTGATCCGGGCGATCGGTCCCGAGGCGCGCAGCGACATGTCCTCCAGGCGCGTGGAGCCATAGGGCTCGGCCGGCGCGGCCTTGGCGGCATAGCGGTCGAGGTCCGCCAGGAACTTGGCCTGGGCGCCGAAGGGGTCGGGCGCCGGCATCCCGCTGGGCGCGACCCCGTCGGCGACGATCTGGTAGGTCCGGTATTCGTAGCCCTGGTCGCTGGTCAGGCTGCGAAGGCGGGCGGAGCCCACGGCGTAGTCGACGCCGCCGCGCCAGCGGGCCGGCAGGTCGAACACCAGGCCCGCCGTGACACGGCGCGAGATCGTCCGCATGTCGTTGGTCCCGGCGGTGTGGGGGACGGGCGCCACCAGCTCGATGGGGCTCGCGCCCGAGAACCTGGCCCCCGCGCCCTGGCCCGGCGTCAGCCAGGCGGAGAAGGCGCCATAGGGCGCGAAGTAGGCGTCGTGGCTGGCCAGGTAGATATAGTCCACATAGGCCTCGGCCCCGGACCACAGCCGCTGGCGGAGATTGGCCATCACCGCGTCGCTGCGGCTGTCCGTGGATAGCTGCCGGTCCTGATGGGCCTGGGCCACGCCCGGCGCGGACAGACCCGCATTGCGGATCAGCACCGCCTCGATCGGCGTCGAGCCGTCATAGTCTGCGGGGATGTAGGTCTTCAGCATCGAGACGCCCCCGACCGTGAAGGGGCCGTTGACGCCAAACAGGGTGATGCCGTCGCCCGGCACGCCGTTATAGCTCTGGCCGGTCTTCAAATTGGCCCCGTCGAGCGGCGCGGAGACCTCGATCCGGTCGCGGACCGTGACGCCGTTGAAGCGCCTCTGGCCGTAACGAAGCATCATCGCCGTGCCGCCGTTCTTGGAGCTCCAGCCCAGCCGCGCGTCGAAGCGTCCATAGCCGCCGTCGCCCTTCTTGCCGGCGCCGACGGTGGCGGCGACCTCAGCCCCGCGATAGTCGCGGTCGAGGACCAGATTGACCACGCCATTGACCGCGCCGAGGCCGTAGATCGCGCCGCTGCTGGCGCCCAGGGTCTCGATGCGCCCGATCGCGGCCAGGGGGATGGGGGCGATATCGGCCTGGACCATCTGGCTCGCGCCCGGAACAGCGGGCATTCGCCGCCCGTCGACCAGCACCAGCGTGCCGGCCAGGGCGTTGGGATCGCGGAAGGCGAAGTTCGAGCGCGACGGTGGCAGGCCGCGCAGGCGGGTCGGGACCGACTGGTAGCTGTAGGTGTTGGCGGTCAGCCAGGTCTGCAGGAAATCGTCGGCCGACAGGCCCTGGGCCGCCCGCAGCGTGCTGCGCTCATGAACCTGGTAGGGCTGGATGTCGTCGGGATCGCGGGGCTGGTCGACATTCTGGCTGCGCACGCCGACGATCAGCAGCTCGGGCAGGGCGGTGGGGGCCTCGGGCTCGGCGGCGCGTGTGTCGGGGCGGACGTGGATAACATAGACGCCGGCCTCGATCCGCTCATAGGCTAGGCCCGACCCCGCCAGCAGCCGCGTCAGCGCCTCCGTGGGCGTCAGACGGCCACGCACGGCCGGGGCGCGGCGGTCGCCGACCACTGTGGGCGAGGCCAGGATGTCCGCGCCGACCTGCCGGCCCAGCTCGCCCAGGGCGCGGCTCATCGGCTGGGCGGGCACGACGATGCTGACCGGGCGCTCGGCCGCAAGCGCGGGCGCGGCGAGGGCGCAAACGTACAAGACGGTCAGCAGTGTTCGTCTCAGAAAGATGGCCACCCCGACCCGCTTCGCCCGACAATTGACAGCGCTGCAATAGAGCGAACGCCGTTATCTGGGCAAGCGCGCGAGAGTTGAAAGTTTCGCGAAACGTCAGTGTACGGCGCGGGCGGCCAAGGCGTGGTCGATCACCGCCCGAACCTTGGGCGAAAGCTGCCGCGTGGCGGGATAGAGGGCGTAGAGCTCGCGGTCCTCGACCCGCCAGTCACCCAGCGACAGCTCGACCAGCTCCGGGAAACGCGCGGCCAGGCCCTTGGGCAGGTAGGCCACGCCCAGGCCCTGGCTGGCGGCCAGAGCGCCCAGCGACAGGTCGTCGACCGAGGCGCCCAGCGTGCGCGGCGCGACGGCCAGGGTCTCGCCGTTCCCGTGCACGAACCGCCAGGCCAGGATCGGCGGGGTGACGACGGCGGGCAGGCGCGAAAGGCGCTTGGGATGATCCAGGCCGGCGGCCTCGGGGTGCTTGCTGAGAAAGTCCAGGCTGGCCCACAGGCCGTAGGGCGCTGTCCACAGCTTGCGGGCCACGTGCCGGCCGTCGGGCAGCGGCGCCAGCTGGAAGGCGACGTCGATCCCTTCCTCGACCAGGTCCGGCGAGCCGTTGGTCAGGCGCAGGTCCATGACCAGGTCCGGATGCTGGGCCGCGAAGGCCAGCAGGTGCGGCGCGAACGCCTCGTTGCAGACGTGGTGCGGGGCGGTGACGGTCAGCTTGCCCGACAGGCGGGAGTCGCAGACGTCCAGCCCGCGCGCGGCGGCTTCCAGCTCGTCCATGGCCGCGGCGGCGCGGTCGGCGAAGGCGCGGCCGTCCTCGGTCAGGCTGACGGCGCGGGTCGTGCGGCGCAGCAGCTGGGTCTTGAACCGCGCCTCCAGGGCCGCGACCCGGCGGCTGACCGTGCTGGTCGGCAGGCCCAGGGCCTGGGCGGCGGCGACGAAACTGCCCTCGCGCGCCACCTTCAGGAAGATCGCCACGTCGTCATAGCCCAGCACGCCCGCTCTCCTTCACGCCACACCGATCGCAGATCGGCGCCGGCAAGCGGTGGCGCAAGGCTGGCGATTGTCCCGCCTGTGGAAAACAGAGCTCCCAGCGGCGCGATTGTCCCGTCGCGCCATGGTCTTCATCTGACGCTTCGAGTTCAACGGAGCCCACGCCGTGAAAGCCCTGATCCAAGATCGCCTCGGTTCGCCCCTCGATGTCGTGGCGCTGCGGGAGGTCCCGCAGCCGGTCCCCGCGTCGGGCGAAGCTCTCGTGCGGATGGTCGCCGTCGGCATCCATCCGGGCGACTTCTTCTACACCCAGGGCCAGTACCCGGAGGCCAAGCGGCCCAGCCTGCCCGGCCAGATCGTCGGCAACCACGGCGTCGGCCGGGTGGTCGAGACCGGCGGCCGCGCCGACCTCGCGCCTGGCGCGTTGGTCGCCTTCAGCGCCACGCGGCTGTGGGCCGAGTATGTGACGGTCGATCCGGCCGCCCTGGTCCCGCTGCCCGACGACTATCCCGTCGAGCGCGCCGCCCAGTTCATGCCGGCGGTCACGGCGCGCGACCTCTTGGAAGCCTCCGAGGTCCAGGCTGGCCAATGGCTGGCGGTGACGGCCGGTCACTCGCTGGTGTCGACCCTGCTGATCCAGATGGCCGCCCGTCGCGGCGTGAAGGTGGTCGCCATCGTCCGCCGGAAGGTCGAAGGCCGCGACCTGACCGCTTTGGGCGCGGCGACGGTGATCGAACTCTCGGCGCTGACGGTCCCGCTGGCCGACGCCGTCCGCGAGGCCATAGGCGGCGAGACCCTCTCCGGCGTGGTCGACGCGATCGGCGGGGCGGTGCTGACCCAGCTGCTGGCGGCCCTGGGCTTCCGAGGCCGCGCGGTGATCGTCGGCGCCTACGACCTGGCGCCGTTCCAGACCGACGCGCTGAAGGTGCTGATGCAGGACCAGGTGATCCGCGCCTACATCTACCGCTATTTCTTCGACACCCCGCCGGCGAGCGATACGGCGTGGATCAAGAGCGTGTTGGAAGAGTTGGCCGACCCGTCGGTCGAGGTGCTGATAGCGGGCCGGCGTCCAATCGAGGACTTCCGCGCCGCGCTTGAAGAGACGGTTCGCGCGCCGGAGCGGGGCAAGCAGGTGCTGGTGTTCTAACCCAGCTTCTCCAACGTCAGCATGTCCTCGCGCCCGGCGAAGTACTTGGTCAGCGCCTGGCCGAACACCGGCTCCTCCGGGGCCGCCGCCTGGAACAGCGTCAGGCTCGACCGCAGCTTCAGATCATCCGGCGAGCCGAAGACGGCGTAGGCGTCGCGGCCGGGGAGGGCGATGATGGCTTCCACGGCCTCGACCAGGCGCGGGCCCAGCACGGGGTGGGCCAGGTAGGCGCGGGCCTCGGCCAGGTCGGCGATGGCGTAGAACTGCGCGGTCGGACTGCGGCCCAGGCCCGCGATCTGCGGGAACACGAACCACATCCAGTGGCTGGTCTTCTGGCCTCGGCGCAGCTCGGCCATGGCGGTGTCGTAGGTGTTGGCCTGGGCGTCGACGAAGCGGCTCAGCGGATTGGGTTGACGTGTCGCGGTATGACCCATGGCGGGCTCCCCACCGTCAGGCGGCGAAACGCTTCGCGACCCAGTCGATGAACACTCGAACGCGCGGGGACAGCTGTCGGCTGCGTGGATAGAGCAGGGAAACCGGCGTCGGGGTGGGCGGGTGGTCGGAAAGGAGTTCGACCAGGGTTCCGTCGGCCAGGCAATCCTCGACGCGGTAGCGCGGGACCTGGATCAGACCCAGACCCAGCAGGCCCATGGCGACGGTGTTCTCGGCCGAGTTGACGATGACGTCGGCGGGCACGGCGATCTCGCGCGGCTTGCCGTCGATCGTCAGCTCCAGCGGGTAGGGATGGCCGGTCGCGGGGTGCAGGAAGCCGACCATGCGGTGGTCGCTCAGCGTCTCCAGCGTCGGCATTCCGTGACGCTCCAGATAGGCCGGGGCGGCGCAGGTGACCTCGGGCAGCAGGGCCACGCGGCGGCCGACCATGGCGCTGTCGGAGAGGTCGCCGAGGCGCAGCACGCAGTCGACGCCCTCGCGGACCAGGTCGACCAGCCGGTCGCCCTCGGTCATCTGGACCTTGAGCTCGGGATAGGCGGCCAGGAACGCGGGCAAGCCGGGCAGCACGAACCGGCGGGCGAGAGCGCCTTGCACATCGACCCGCAGCAGGCCGCGCGGGGTGCGCTGGCGGAAGGCGCCTTCGGCCTCTTCCAGGTCGTCCAGCAGGCGCAGGCAGCGCTGGTAATAGGCCTCGCCGTCCAGGGTGGGGCTGACCTGGCGGGTGGTGCGCTGGAGCAGCCGGACACCCAGCCGCGCCTCCAGCTGCTGCACGGCCTCGGTGGCGGTGGAGCGGGGCAGGTCGAGATCGGCGGCGGCCTGGGTGAAGCTGCGGCGCTCCACGATCCGGGTGAACAGGCGCATCGCCTCGAACCGATCCACGCCGCGCGCTCCTATTATTCGACAATGCGAATAGTCATGTCGGGTTTGGCTGAATTATTCAATCGGGGCGAAGGCGCATGGTCTCTCCATCGAAGGAGACCAACCATGACCCAACAAACTCAGAAGGTGGCGCTGGTGACCGGCGCCTCGGGCGGCATCGGCGCGGAGACGGCCAAGCGCCTGGCCCGCGACGGCTTCACCGTCATCGTCAACTACGCCGGAAACCCCGCCCCGGCCGAGGCGACGGTGCGCGAGATCGAAGCCGATGGCGGCAAAGCCATCACCGCCCAGGCCGACGTCAGCGACCCGGCCGCCGTGCGCCGGCTGTTCGACCATGCCGAAGCGGCGTTCGGCGGCGTCGACGTCCTGGTCAACAACGCCGGCATCATGAAGCTGGCCAGCCTGGCCGACACCGACGACGCCCTGTTCGACCAGACGATCGCCGTGAACCTGAAGGGCGTGTTCAACACCCTGCGCGAGGCGTCGCGTCGTCTGCGTGACGGCGGCCGGATCATCAACATCTCGTCCAGCGTCGTGGGCCTGCTGCCGGTCAACTACGGCGTCTATGCCGCGACCAAGGCGGCGGTCGAGACGATGAGCGCGATCCTGACCAAGGAGCTGCGCGGTCGGAACATCACCGTGAACTCGATCGCGCCCGGCCCGACGGCCACCAAGCTGTTCCTGGACGGCAAGCCCGCCGAGGTCATCGACCGCCTGGCCAAGGCCGCGCCCTTGGAGCGCCTCGGCCAACCCGAGGACATCGCCGCGACCATCGCCTTCCTTGCCGGTCCGGACGGCGCCTGGGTCAACGGCCAGACCCTGCGCGTCAACGGCGGCATCATCTGAGAAGGAGCAGTCCCATGAGCAAGCAAGTCATCCTCGTCACCGGCGCCTCCTCGGGCTTCGGCGCGCTGACCGCCCGGGAGCTGGCCGGCGCCGGCCACACCGTCTACGCCTCGATGCGCGAGACGACGGGGCGCAACGCGCCGCAGGTGGCCGCCGCCGCCGACTACGCCCAAGAGCACGGCGTCGATCTGCGCACGGTCGAACTAGACGTGGCCTCCGAGGCCTCGGTCCAGGCCGCCATCGACCAGATCGTCGCCCGGGACGGTCGCCTCGACGTCATCGTCCACAATGCCGGCCATATGAGCTTTGGTCCGGCCGAGGCCTTCACGCCAGAGCAGTACAGCCAGCTGTTCGACGTCAACGTGCTGTCGACCCAGCGGGTCAACCGCGCCGCCCTGCCGGTGTTGCGCCAGCAGAGGCGGGGCCTGGTGGTCTGGGTGTCGTCCAGCTCGACGCGTGGCGGGACCCCGCCGTTCCTGGCGCCCTATTTCGCGGCCAAGGCGGCGATGGACAGCCTGGCGGTCTCCTATGCCAGCGAGCTGACCCGCTGGGGGATCGAGACCTCGATCATCGTGCCGGGGGCCTTCACCAAGGGCACCAACCACTTCGCGCACTCCGGCAAGCCGGCAGATGCGGCGGTGGCGGGTGCGTACATGGACGGGCCGTATGCCGGGGTGGCTGACGCCGCGCTGAGCGGCCTGGCGGCGCTGGAGCCGGCCGATACCGACGCCGGCGAGGTCGCGAAGGCCATTGCGCGCGTGGTGGATACGCCGTTCGGGCAGCGGCCGTTCCGGGTGCACATCGATCCGTCGCAGGATGGGGCGGAGGTCGTCAACGGCGTCGCCGACCGCGTGCGGGCGGAGATGTTCTGGCGGATCGGGTTGCAGGATCTGCTGAAGGTGAGCGGGCGCTAGCCCCCTCAGTCGCTCCGCGACAGCTCCCCCGCATCGCGGGGGAGCATCTGCGCTTCAGTAGTTCCCCAGGCTCAGAATGTTCCCGTCCGGATCCTTGAACCACACGACCCGCATGCCGCCCGCGACATGGACGTCGCCATCATGGCCCATGCCCGGGAGATCGTAGCGTTCAAAGACGACGCCCCGGCCTCTCAACATGTCCACCGCGGCGTCGAAGGTATCGCCGAGCGCCCAGGTCAGCACCGTGGCCTTGTTGTCGCCCGCGAACTGGGACTCGTAGACCAGCACCAGCGACTTGCCGGCCTGGAAGGCCTGGACGCCGGGCTGGTCCGAGGGGACGGGCCTCAGGCCCAGGACCTCCTCATAGAAAGGCCGCGCCGTCTTCAGGTCCTTCACCGCCACCGTCGCCTGGGCGTCCTGGTCGCCGAGCATTCGAAAACCTCCGTTTCGTTCGCCAGGAAAAGCCGCGAAGCCGAACCGCGTTCCGCCGCGTTGACTCCCGATCATACTGTGTGACATACAGTGTGTGTCACACACCATGTGATGCACACTATGTGGCGCACACCCAATGCCGACCGATACGGACATCTTTGAATCACTCCGCCAGGAGCTGCGACGGGGCAGCCTGATCCTCGCCGTCCTCGCCCAGCTGCGGGAGGAGCGCTACGGCTACAGCCTGCGCCAGGCCCTCTCGACCGTGGGCGTCGAGATCGACGAAGGCGCGCTGTATCCGATGCTGCGCCGGCTGGAGACCCAAGGGCTCCTGGCCAGCGAATGGCGCGAGGAAGACAAGCGCAAGAAGCGTTTCTACCAACTGTCGGAAGAGGGCCGGGCCGTGCTGGCCCGCCTGGCCGGCGAATGGCGCGCGATCAACGCCGCCCTCGAGCCGCTGCTGTGAGCGCGGCCTCCAACCATTCTCAAGGGGACAAGACCATGAGCGATCTGATCGATCGTTATCTGGCGGCCGTGGCCGCCCTGCTGCCGAAGGCCTCGCGCCAGGACATCGTCGCCGAGCTGCGCGACCTGATCATGAACCGCGTCGAGGAGAAGGAGGCCGCCCTGGGCCGCTCGCTCGACAAGGACCAGACCGAGGACCTGCTGCGCGAGATCGGCCATCCGATCGCCGTGGCCGGCCGCTACGGCCCGCACAGCGCCCTGATCGGGCCCGAGATCTATCCGTTCTGGCTGTTCGCCGTGAAGGTGCTGCTGGTCTTCGCCGCCCTGGCCGCGGTGGTCCCGGCGGCGGTGGTGCTGATCGCCGGCCACGGTGACAACTACCGGATCGGCGGGATCCTCTCGGACTTCATCCCCACCGCGCTCAGCCTGATCGGCGGGGCCACCGTGGTCGCGGCGGCGATCGAGCGCGGCTGGATCAAGGTCGGCGACCTGGCCAAGTGGAAGGTCAGCGAGCTGCCGCATCTGCCCGAGGGCGCCGGCTGGCTGGGCGGCGGCGACTGGTCGGGCTGGACGGACGGCAAGGGCTGGTTCGCCAAGAGCCGCTTCGAGGGCGTGTTCGAGCTGGCGGCCATCGGCCTGTTCATCGCCTGGTGGACCGGCGTCCTGCCGTTCCCGATGGAGCGGATCGTGCGCACGCCCGACGGCGTCGGCGTCATCCTGAGCCCGGTGCTGCTGGCCCTGCACTGGCCGATCCTGGGCCTGGCCGTCCTGCAAGGCCTGTCGGCCCTGATCCTGGTGATCCAGCCCGGCTGGGTGCGGGCGCGGGCGGCGACCGAGCTCCTGTGCGCCATCGGCGGCCTCGCCCTGGCCGCGGCCCTGTGGCAGGCCCAGCCCCTGGTGACCCTGTCCGCCGACACGCTCGCCGCCGACCTGGTCAATCTGCAGGAGGTGATCGACATGACCGTCAAGATCATCATCGCGGTGGCCGCGGGCATCAATCTGACCAAGCTGTTCGTCGACGGTTGGCGCCTGGTTCGGGGGCGTTGAGGGGCGGGGTTCGGCGCTCGACACATTATCCGGCGCCGACCCAATCCTGGGCTCGCGTTAAGCAAGATTGTTAAGGTTTATGACGTCGTCGAGTATCGATGCGGCGCCGCCGAAGTTCCGTAGGCGGAGGCTGAGCAAAGGCGTGGCAAGGCTTTTCAATCCACAAAAAAACGTCGATCGCACTTGTCGAGCTTTTCGCGAGGATTCAACGCGTTAACAATTTGACTGTGCGACTTCTAAGCGCAGACGTCATGTTGCAGTGCGGCAAGTGCTTGCGAGTCGTTCATGGATACGTCATAAGCCGCATCAAGCAGGATCTTGGCCACAGCGTGTTACGGCCAGTCCACCCGCTTCGAAGGGTTCCCCGCCAGTAGATTCCGGGGGTTTCGAGGTGGTTTTTGTCGGGGGGCCGGAGCGCCCTCGCCGCGCAGGACGCTAGTTTTGTATATCAAGTCGCAGACGCGCGCGGACGCGCGCGGGCTGGTCGGCGCCGTATTGGTCGGATCCATCACGGGTCTGGCTCTGGGCGGCGTTTACCTTCTGGGTGGCCTGGCTCAATCGGCCTCCACCCACGCCCGCGTCGCCCGATTGGCGGAAGGCGCTTCGGGGAACTTCTCCGACGCGGCCATGCTGAGCGCTTCTACGCGTATGGACCCCGGCGCGCTCGCCGTGGCCAAGCGTCACGATCCTTACCTGTTCGCCGCTGTTGAACGCAGCGACCGCCAGTCACAGATGCTGGCCGCGCGTCTCGACACCGCCGGTTCGAACCTGCTGCCGGGTCAGAACGGCCGCACCGGTCCGCTGATGCTGCGCGCCAGCTTCGGCTCTGCATTCAACCCCGGGATCGCTGGTCCGTTCCAACTGCGCAATGCTTTGGAGAGCTCGCGCGAGCTGGAATGCCTGGCGGACGCCGTCTATTACGAAGCCCGCGGCGAAACCCCCAGCGGCCAGGCGGCCGTGGCCCAGGTGGTCATGAACCGCGTGCGTCACCCGGCCTTCCCGAAGTCGATCTGCGGCGTGGTGTTCCAAGGCGCCTATAACCGCACGGGCTGCCAGTTCAGCTTCGCCTGCGACGGCTCGATGCGCCGCGCTCGCGACATCGGCGCCTGGGCCCGGGCCCGCAAGGTCGCCTCGCGCACCCTGGCCGGCGACGGTTCCAGCACGGTCGGCTCGGCCACGCACTTCCACACGATCAATGTTTCGCCCGGCTGGGGCCCGCGCCTGATGCGCGTCGCCCAGGTCGGCATGCACATCTTCTATCGTTTCGGCCGTCATGGCGCGTCGACCTATGCGCCTTCGCGCCTGCCGACCGTCGACGACATCGCCCCGTCCGAGATCGCCAGCCTGACGGCCGACGGCAAGCCGCCGGTGGTCTATGCCGCCAGCGCGATCGGTCGCCTGGAACCCGCGTCCTCGGCCCCCGGCATGGGTGGTCCGATCGGCGCGGCGGTGACCGAGCCGGCCTCGGCTCCGATCGCCACGGCCCCCAAGGCCCAGGCCAGCGGCCTGACAGCGGTTAAAAGCATCCAGTCCGACAAGCCGGTGATGGAAGGCCTCAAGACGACAGTAGGGGCTGGGAGCGGAGCCGCTTCCTAACCGCATTGGGCATGTGGCTGGTGGCGAAGCGCATCTGCTTCGCCCGCTTGCCCACGAAGTAGTGCAGCTGCTTGCCGTGCGCGGCGTCCCAGACCGCCTGGGCGGCGTCCTCCACCGGATAGACCTCCAGGCCGCCGGCGCGCAGGGCGTCGGCCATGTTCTCGTTCGTGCCTGAGGCTCCGGCGTGCAGGATCGGCGTCTCGACGAACCACGGCATGACGCAGGCGACGCTGACCCCGTGGCGGGCGTACTCGACGTCCAGCGCTTCCGACAGCCCGCGCACCGCGAACTTGGTGGCCGAATAGACCGCCAGCTTGGGCGAGCCATACAGCCCCGCGCACGAGGCGATGTTGATCAGCCGCCCGCCGGCCGCCTGCAGCAGCGGCAAGCCGGCACGAGCGCCGTTGATCACGCCCTTGATGTTGACGTCGATCTGGATGTCGCAGTCGGCGTCGGAGAGATCCTCCAGCACCCCGAACCGCGCGACCCCGGCGTTGTTGAGGATGACGTCGGCCTTGCCGCCGGTTTCCTTGCCGAACGCGCCCAGCGCGTTGGCCCAGGCTTCGCGGTCGCGGACGTCCAGGGGATGGATCGAGCCGTTGGCCAGGCCGATGGTCTCATGCGCGGCCTTCAGGCCGGCCTTGTCGATATCCGCCAGCCCCACGAACCAGCCGGCGCTGGCGAACCGCTTGGCGCAGGCCAGGCCGATGCCGCTGGCGGCGCCGGTGACAAAGATGGATTTCCGGCCGTTCGCAGCCATGGCGGTCCCCTCCCGTATCATTGTTATCAATGATCAGAAGGCCGGAATGGGGGAGGGGTCAAGCCTCCCCCACGGTGAGAGGCGCCGCTTACGGCCCTTCGTTCAGTTCGACCGTGTCGTCTTCGGTCACGGCGTCCGGGCCGTTCTTCTTGATCGACTCGATGGCGTTCTTGGCCCCGGCCTTCGAGGAATAGCCTTCGGTCCAGAAGATATTCTCGCTGTTGTAGGTGAAGTAGGCGACGAACTCGCCCGCCTTGTTCTTCTTGATCACGAACTTATGGGCCATCGGTCTTCTCCTTGGGAAGGAACTGGAAGTCGTCGGCCCCACCCGACCCATGGACCGTCGCCTTCTCGACAGGTCGCTGTCAATCTCGGCCCCGTTAAACTTCACCTGTAACGCCCGCTATGAGTCGCCGATGACCCAGGAACACCTCGACCAGCTGTCCCGCGAACTGCTCAGCCAGCCCTATGCCGAGCTGAGCGACGTGCAGAAGCGGGTCATCGACCTGATCCTGCACGAGGAGCCCTCCGACGAGCCCGACGAGGGTGACGACAACACCTTCTGGACGCGGCTGGCCGACCGGGTGGCGGCGATCGGCGGCTCGTGGGCCTTCATCGGCGGCTTTGGCCTGGCGCTGTTCCTGTGGATGGGGCTGAATCTGGCGCTGACCCCGTTCAAGCACGCCTTCGACCCCTATCCCTTCATCTTCCTGAACCTGATGCTGTCGACCCTGGCCGCCATCCAGGCGCCGGTGATCATGATGAGCCAGAACCGACAGGCCAAGAAGGACCGCCTGACCGCCGAGCACGACTACGCCGTCAACCTGCGGGCCGAGCTGGAGATCATGCGGGTGATCGACAAGCTGGACGCCCTGCGCAGCGACGAGCTGATGGTCCTGTGCCGCGAACACGCCGCGCGGCTGTCGGAGCTGCAGGAAGAGGTGGGGCGGCTGCGAGCGGAGCGGCCTGCGTGAAGGTCGCCACCGCCCAGTTCGCGGTCAGCGCCGACGTCGACGCCAATCTGGCGGCGATCGAGCGGCTGATGCGCCAGGCGAAGGCGGCGGGGGCGGACGTCGTCCATCTCTGCGAGGCGGCGCTGTCGGGCTATGCGGGTGTCGACTTCGAGAGTTTCAAAGGCTTCGACTGGCCGCGCCTAGAGGCGGCGACCCGTCGGGTCATGGCGCTGGCCGGCGAGTTGGAACTCTGGACGATCCTGGGCTCGGCCCACCCCTTGAGCGACGGCCGCAAGCCGCACAACTGCGCCTATGTCATCGACGCCTCGGGCGCGCTGGTCGATCGCTACGACAAGCGCTTCTGCGCTGGCGACGCGGCGGGGCTGACGGGGGATCTTGCGCACTACACGCCGGGCGACCACTTCGCGGTGTTCGAGATCGAGGGCGTGCGCTGCGGCGTGCTGATCTGCCACGACTACCGCTATCCGGAGCTCTATCGCGCCTATAACCGGCTGGGCGTGCGGCTGATGTTCCACGGCTTCCATGCGGGCGGGCTGCCCGCCGAGCGGTTCACGGACATGGAAGCGGGCGTCGGGACCCACCTGCTGACCGGCGGGACGACCCTGCCGGCCATCACCATGCCGGCCGGCATGATCGCCAGCGCCTCGAACAACAACCTGTGGATCAGCTGCCCGAACTCCTCGGCGCCGAAGAGCTGCTGGCCGTCGTTCTTCGTGCGGCCGGATGGGGTGATCACCGGGGCGCTGGAGCTTGAGGTGGAGGGGCTGCTGATCTCCGAGGTCGATCTGGCGGCCGAGATTTACGACAGCACCGTCGCTTGGCGGGACCGGGCGATCGACGGGGTGCTGCACTCGGGCGTAACGGTGGAGGATCCGAGGTCGAAGGCGCGGACGAAATTGTGACCGTGACAATACCGGCGTTGAGCCGCTGACGCCTGGGCCTTAGCTATGGGGCGACAGGAGGCCTCCATGCGGATCGCGGTGCTGACGTTCGACGGTTTCAACGAGCTGGACTCGTTCATCGCGTCCTCGATCCTCAATCGCCTGAAGGCCAAGGGCTGGAAGGCGGAGATCACCTCGCCGACCGAGAGGGTGACCTCGATGAATGGGGTGGCGGTCCACCGCCAGCAGCCGCTGGAATTCGCCGCCCAGGCCGACGCCGTGCTGATCGGCAGCGGGATCAAGTCGCGTGAGATCGCCGCCGACGCCGGGCTGCTGTCGCGGATTCAGCTGGATCCTTCGCGTCAGCTGATCGGAGCACAGTGCTCGGGCACGCTGCTGCTGGCCCGGCTGGGCCTGGTCGGCGATCTGCCGGCCTGCACGGACCTGGCGACCAAGCCCTGGGTGATCGAGGCCGGCGTCCAGGTGCTGGACGCGCCGTTCGTCGCCCACGGCAATGTCGCCACGGCCGGTGGCTGCCTGGCCTCGCAATACCTGGCGACGTGGATCATAGCCCGCGCGGCCGGGGTGGCGGAGGCCGAAGAGGCGATCCGCTATGTCGCGCCGGTGGGCGAGAAGGAGGCCTATGTGGCTCAAGCAATGGCGGCGGTGTCGCCGTTCCTGCCGGCAAGCGCGGTGCAGGCGGCCTGAGCCCATGGTGTCATCCCGGATAGCGCTACGCGCTTTCGGGATGACACGCTTAGAGCTTTAACGGCTACCGCCAGGTCCAGTAACAGACCCGCTCGCGGTGACCGTGCCGCCACTCGCGGTGGCAGACCTTCACCTTGTGGCCGCGATGATGGCGGCCGCGATCGTAACGTACGCGATCGTAGCGGCCCCGGTCATGACGGTCGTAACGATCGTGACGCTCATAACGGCCGTCCCGGTCTTTGGCGTCGGCCGCAGCGGGAACGCTGACGACCAGGGCCGAGGCCGCGATGACCGCGACGCTCAGCAATTTCATGACGGACATTTGTCCTCCAAGGATCGATGGTCCCTCGATCGGTAACCACGATCCTTGCCGGTCGTTGCAAGACTATGTCCGAAATGTACGGCCCCGCTTAGGTTCTAGCGGCGGGTCACCCAATGGCAGACCTTGGTCTTGTGGCCGTGATGGCGCTCCCACTTGCAGACCTTCACCTTGTGCGGAGGCTTGCGGTGGTGATGGGTGTCGGCGCTGGCCAGGGTCGGGACGGCGAGGGCCAGGGCGGCGGCGGCCAGGGTCGAGACACCCAGCATCTTCGCGAACGTCATTCAGGTCTCCAAGACTAAGGTTTGTGTCCCCCGACCCGGATACGATCTGTGTCCAATATTGCCGGCCGATGTCGCCGTGTTTCAGCTGGCCTTCGCAGCACGTCTCAGCGCCTGGGGCGGCTGGCCATAGGCGCGGATGAAGGCCCTGCGCATCCGCTCGCTATCGCCAAAGCCGGTCTCCAAGGCCACGTCCTCGACCTGCAGCGGCGCGCTGTCCAGCAGGGCGCGGGCGGCCTCGACCCGCAGTCGCTCGACGGCCTTGGCCGGGGTGACGCCGGTCTCCTGGGCGAATAGGCGGGCGAAGTTGCGCGGGCTCATGGCGGCGCGGTCGGCCAGCTGCTCGACGCTGAGGGCCTCGGCCAGGTTCTGGCGGGCCCAGGACAGCAGGGTGTCGAAGCGGCCGGGACGCAGGTCGATCAGGGCCGAGTGCTGCGACTGGCCGCCGGGGCGATGGTGGAAGACCACCAACTGCTGGGCCGTGCGGCGAGCCACGGCCTCGCCCTCGTCGGCGCCGATCAAGGCGAGGGCCAAGTCGATGCCGGCAGTGATCCCGGCCGAGCTCCAGATCGCCCCGTCCTGGATGAAGATGCGGTCCGGCTCCAGGCGGATGTTGGGATAGCGCCGCTGGAAATCCTTAGTCCGGCTCCAGTGGGTGGTGGCGCGCTTGCCATTCAGCAGGCCGGCCTCGGCCAGGACATAGGCGCCCGAACACACCGAGGCCACGCGCCGCGACAGCCGTCCGGCCTCGCGCACGAAGGCCAGGGTGTCGGCGCAGGTGGCCGGAACCTTCACCCCGTCGCCGCCGGAGATCAGCAGGGTGTCCAGGCGCGGGCAGTCGGCGAGGGCGGTGGTCTGGATCACGACGCCCGACGTGCTGGGCGTCAGCCCGCCGTTCAGCGACAGGAAATGCAGGCTGTACGCCCCCGGCGACAGCCGTCCGGCGATCTCGAAGGCCGCGATGGGGCCGGTGGCGTCCAGCAGCTGGAAGCCCGGATAGACCAGAAACCCGATAGCGCGAGGCATGGCTGAAACCGTGGGAACTATGTCATTTCAGACGGACGCTAACTGAACCATGTTCTCTCCGCAATCATGACGGAGACCATCGCATGAGCCAGCCGCTACAAATTGTGATCGCCCTGTTCCCCGGCGTGACCCACCTGGACTTCACCGGCCCCCACCAGATCCTGTGCCGCCTGCCCGGCGCCAAGGTGACGGTGGCCAGCCTCGCCGGCGGCGAGATCGAGGCCGACGGCCTGGTCTTCGCGCATCTGCCCAAGCTTTCGGACATCGAGGCCTGCGACCTGCTGCTGGTGCCGGGTGGCTTCGGGACCACCGAGGCGATGGGCAATATGGACTTCATCGCCGAGATCCGGCGGCTGGCGGACGGGGCCAAGTACGTGACCTCGGTCTGCACCGGCTCGCTGGTGCTGGGCGCGGCGGGGCTGCTGAAGGGCAAGCGGGCGGCGTGCCACTGGGCGTGGCGGGATCAGCTGGCGCTGTTCGGCGCGATCCCGGATCCGTCGCGGGTGGCGCGGGACGGGCGCTACATCACCGGCGGCGGCGTGACGGCGGGGATCGACTTCGCCCTCACCGTGGTGGCCGAACTGGCCGGCGACGACATGGCGCAGAGCATCCAGCTGGCGGTGGAATATGCGCCGGATCCGCCGTTCAACGCCGGGCGGCCGGAGACGGCGCCGGAGGCGGTGCTGCGGCGGGTGTCAGGGATCTACGGGAAGGGGATGGAGGCGCGCGAGGCGGCGGCGCGGAAGGCGGCCGAGGCGCTGTAGGCTTTAGCGCCCCCTCCGTCACGGCGCGTATCCGCGCCGCGCCACCTCCCCCCCCCCCTTCGCAGGGGAGGAGGAAGCTGCTCTTTCCTGCCCCGTGAAACGGGGGAGGTGGATCGGCGCCGATAGGCGACGAGACGGAGGGGGCGCTTTGGGCGCTAACCGACCTGCACCCCGGTCATCGAAATCGCCGCGAACACGTCATCATTGAAGAAGCTGACGGGTTCGTCCTTCTCCTGCGCCCCCAGCACATAAAGCAGCGGCAGGTAGTGCTCCGCGCTGTTGATCGAGATCTCCGCATCTGGTCCCAGGCTCCGCCAGTCGATCAACGGATCATGATCCCCGGCCAGGATCAGCGCCTTCGCCGCCTCATTGAACCGATCCGCCCATTCCGGCGCCTCGGGCCGTCGGAAGTCAGCCGCTCGCAGATTATGGACGATGTCGCCGCTGCCCACGATCAAGACGCCTTCATCCCGCAGCGGGGCCAACCGCCGCCCCGCCTCATAGTGCCAGCGATCCGACCGCCCACGATCCAGGCTCAGCTGCACCACCGGCACGTCGGCATGCGGATACATCGGCGCCAGCACGCCCCAGGCCCCGTGGTCGAGACCGCGGGTCGGATGCTGCACCACCACGTCCGGCGACAGCAGCTCGGCGACCCGCGCCGCCAGCACCGGATCGCCCGGCGCCGGGTACTGGACGTCGAACAGCGCCTGCGGGAAGCCGCCGAAGTCGTGGATCGTCTCCGGCGCGATCGAGGCGCTGACCGCCGAGGCGCCGCGCGTCTCCCAGTGGGCGCTGATCATCAGCACCGCCTTGGGCCGCGGCAGCTCGACGCCCAGCCGCGCCCAGTCGCGGTTCCAGGCATTGTCCTCGATGGCGTTCATCGGCGAGCCGTGGCCGACGAACAGGACGGGCATGCGAGACATGGGTGGAGACCTATCAGAAACAGTATGAGTTGCAGATAGTGGCCGTGACGCCATACCGCAAGACGACCTGCCGGCGACGGCTTTTCGGGGGGCGGCGCCTTTGCTATGGCCACCTCCGTGACCGTCCCGCTTTCTCAGAGTCCTTCGGGTGAGACGCCCGCTGCCGAGCCTGTCGGCTTCAAGCCCGGCAAGGACGCCGTGCGCGGCGGGGCCCTGGATTTCCTGCGCTTCCTCGCCTCTCTGCTGATCGTCGTCTATCACTATGGCGCCGAGAGCCCGATGCGGATCGAGCGCTTCGGCCAGGTGTTCTCGCGCGGGTTTCTCGCGACCGACTTCTTCCTGATGTTGTCCGGCTATGTGCTGGGCCGGGCCTATGGCGGCTCGGTGCTGAGCGGCCGGGTCAGTCCGCCGCGCTTCTGGGTGCGCCGCGCCGCGCGCATCTGGCCCGGGCACCTGGTGGTGCTGGCCATGCTGGCGGGACTGGTGCTGCTGCTCAACACCGTCGGCACCGACGCCCACAAGCCCAGCCGCTTCGCCTGGGACCAGCTGGCGACCCAGGCCCTGCTGATCCACGCCTGGGGCTTCCCTAGCGACGGCTGGAACCTGCCCAGCTGGTCGCTGTCGGCCCTGATCGTCTGCTACGCCCTGTTCCCGTTCTTCTGGAGGACGGTCAGCAAGGTGCGCCACGCCTGGATACTGCCGCTGGGCGCGGCCGTGATCCTGGGCGTGTTCGAGGTGATCGCCCGCAAGGCCTTCCACCACCCGCTGCCCGACCTGCAGTTCCAGTACGGCGTGGTGCGGGCGCTGCCGCTGTTCATTCTGGGCGTCTGCCTGGCGCGCGCGGTCGACATGCGCTGGCCGTCGGAGCAGGCGGCGAAAGCCCTGCTGTGGGGCGGCGTCGTCCTGCTGGTCGTCACCCAGCCGCTGGACCGCTACGCCCTGCCGGACCAGTGGCTGTTCGACGCCCCGTCGCTGCTGGCCATCGCCATGATCGTGCTGGGCGCCGGCCGCCTGCCGGTCAAGCAGCCGCGCAAGTGGATCGAGGAAGGCGCCAAGCTGTCCTTCGCCCTGTTCATCACTCACATCTTCGTCGGGGTGATCTACTGGAGCGCCGTGCACAAGCTGATCGAGACGGTGCCGATCGGCATCGGCTGGCAGTGGCTGATGTGGCTGGCCGGTTTCCCGATCGCCTACGGCGCGGCCTGGCTGTTCCACACCTATATCGACCAGCCGATCCAGGATCGGCTGCAGCCGCTCCTCAGGAAATAGACATGACCCGGCACATCCCCCTCCAAGGCGTCGAGAACTTCCGCGATTTCGGCGACTACGCCGCGGGGGCGGGGCGGCTGAAGAAGGGCGTGCTGTTCCGGGCCGCGCACCAGGCCGAGGCCACCGACGAGGATCTGGCGGTGCTCGAAGCCCTGGGCATTGTCACCCTGGTCGACCTGCGCCGGCCCAATGAGCGCGAGCGCTCGCCCTCGCGCCGTTGGACGGGCTTCACCGCCCAGGTGATCGACAACGACCTGGGCGTCACGGGTGTCGATCCCTGGCTGGAGTTCATCACCAGCACCGATCTCACCGAAGAGACGGTCCACGACTACATGGACGAATACTACCGCCGCCTGCCGTTCAAGGAACGGCACATCGACCTGTTCCGCCGCTTCTTCCTGGCGCTGGCGGAAGCCAAGGGCCCGGCCCTGATCCACTGCGCGGCCGGCAAGGACCGCACCGGCGTGCTGGCCGCCCTGACCCACCACATCGCCGGGGTCGGCGACGACGACGTCATCGACGACTACCTGCTGACCAACGACCCGACCCGCTTCGACCGGCGCGGCGCGACGTTCATGGACCACATCGAAGGCATGACCGGCCGCCGCCCGGATGAGGCCGCCATGCGCGCGGCCATGGGCGTCGAGGCGCGCTACCTGGCGGCGGCGTTCGAGGTGATCAAGGCGCAGAACGGCTCGCTGGACGGCTACCTGGAGCAGGTGGTCGGGCTTGATGCCGACAACCGCGAGAAGGTGCGGGCTCACATCCTTCTCTGAATCCGTAAGGTGACAAACGCCCGTTTAAGGTCCAGCCTCCCCTGACGGCCCCGACAGAGGGCCAAGCATCATCAGGGTTACGGTATGAGCGAGTTGGCGGGTTCGCCTCCGGGCATGAGCGATGTCGCGGGCGATGATGTTCTCGTCCCCGCCCCCAAGCAGAAGCTCTCCCGAAGCGCGCTCAGCTGGATCCTGCACCAGGGCACGCGCGACCCCTACGTCATCCTGATCACCATCTATGTCTTCGCGCCGTACTTCTCGCGCGTGCTGGTCGGCGATCCGGTCAAGGGCCAGGCGGTCGTCGCCGACATCTCCACCGTCTATGGCCTGCTGACCGCCGTGATCGCGCCGATCCTGGGCGCGTCGATCGAGCGGTTCGGACCGCGCAAGCCGTTCATGGGCCTGGTCCTGGCGATCATGGTCCCGATCCTGTTCGCCCTGTGGCTGGCCAAGCCGGGCGGCCTGCCGGTCGACCTGGTGGGCCTGGCTTTGATCGTGCTGGGCGTGGCCTATAACAGCGGCGACGTGCTCAACAACTCGCTGCTGTCGCGCTCGGCCGCGCCGGGGCAGGAGCCGGTGCTGTCGGGCCTGGGCTATGCCGCCGCCAACGGCCTGTCGGTGACCCTGCTGATCTTCGTGATGTGGGCCTTCGTGCTGCCCGGCATGGTGCCGTGGTCGTTCGTGCCAGCCTCGCCGCTGCTGGGCCTGAGCCAGACCGCCCAAGAGCCCAGCCGCATCGTCGGCCCACTGGCGGCCACGGTCATGCTGCTGGGCGCCATCCCGTTCTTCCTGTGGACCAAGGACGCGCCGCGCACCGGCGTCTCGCTGTTGGCCGCGATCAAGGAGGGCGTGAAGCTGATCGCCGACACCTTCGGCAACCTCAAGGGCCACGCCGACGTCGCCAAGTTCCTGGGCGCGCGCATGCTCTATTGCGACGGCATGACGGCCCTGCTGATCTTCGGCGGCTTGTTCGCGGCCGGGCTGATGAAGTGGGGCGAACTGGAGATGCTGGCCTACGGCATCTCGCTGTCGATCTTCGGGGTGCTGGGCGGCCTGATCGCGCCGTGGTTCGACAAGACCCTGGGCCCCAAGCGGGCGATCCAGCTGGAGATCGGCATCTGCATCCTGGTGCTCTTGGGCACGCTGGGCATGGGTCGCGAGAAGATCCTCTATTTCTGGACCTGGGACGCGGCGACCCACCCGGCGGTCTGGAACGGTCCGCTGTTCCGCACCCTGCCCGAGATCATCTATCTGAGCCTGGGCCTGCTGATCGCCGTCTTCGTCACCGCGCAATACGCCTCGAGCCGCACCCTGCTGGTGCGCCTGGCCCCGCCGGACCGCATGGCCGCCTTCTTCGGCCTGTTCTCGCTGTCGGGCACGGCGACCATGTGGCTGGGCTCGCTGCTCGTGGCCCTGGCGACCAAGATGTTCGCCAGCCAGGTCGCCGGTTTCATCCCCATCGCGGGCCTGCTGGCGCTGGGGTTGGTGGGCCTGTTCACGGTCAAGGGCGGGGAACGGGAGTAGTCCCCGGGGGCGGGAGCCGTTACATCCCGTCCCATGCGCCGCGTCGCCCTCCTTACCGTCCCCTGGCGTGAGCCGGTCTGGGCGTTGGCTCCGTTCCGGGGCGAGCCGTACGCCTGCGCCCTGGTGACGGGCGGGCGGGGGCGGTGGTCGTATCTGCTGCGGGCGCCGGATGAGACGTTCAGTCTGAATGCGGATCACACTGCGGATCCCTTCACGACGCTTTCCGATCTGATCGGCCCCCGCCTTGCCGGCGATCCTGAAAGGCCGCCGTTCCAGGGGGGCGTCGTGGGCTTGGCGTCTTACGAGCTGGGCGATCGGGTCGAGGCGTTGAGCCTTGGCCGCACCGATTGGCCCGACCTGATCTGCGCCCGGTATCCGGCGCTGCTGGCCTTCGACCATCATGCGCGGCAGGTGGTGGCCGTCGGGCGTGGCGACTCCGATGCGCAGGCCGCCGAACGGGCTCGCGCGGCGCTGGCCTGGTTGGACGCGTCCACGGATCGTACCGAGTTCGCCGGCCCGCTGTGCCCCGACCTCACCGCCTCCGACGGCGAAGCCTACGAGACCGCCGTGGCCGAGGTCGTCGACCGCATCGTCGGCGGCGAGATCTTCCAGGCCAATATCGCCCGCGCCTGGACAGGACGCCTGGCCGCCGGCGCCGATCCGTTCGACCTGTTCGTCCGCCTGCGCGGCCAGAGCCCCGCGCCGTTCTCGGCCTATCTGCGCCTGCCGGGCCGGGCGGTGGTCTCGAACTCGCCCGAGCGGTTCCTGAAGCTCGACCCCGCCGGGGCGATCGAGACCAAGCCGATCAAGGGCACCCGTCCCCGTGGCCGCGACGCCGCCGAGGACCACGCCCTGGCCGCCGAGCTGCTGGCCAGCGACAAGGACCGGGCCGAGAACCTGATGATCGTCGACCTGATGCGCAACGACCTGGCGCGGGTGTCGCCGCCGGGCAGCGTCAAGGCGCCGGAACTCTTCAAGGTCGAGAGCTTCGCCAACGTCCATCACCTGGTCTCGACCGTGACCGCCCGGCTGGCGGAGGGGCGGACCGTCGCCGACCTGCTGCGGGCCAGCTTCCCGCCGGGATCGATCACCGGCGCGCCCAAGGTCCAGGCCATGAAGGTCATCGCCGGCCTGGAGCCGCCGCGCGGACCCTATTGCGGGAGCCTCTTCTGGGCGGGCTTCGACGGGGCGTTCGACAGCTCGGTGCTGATCCGCACCGTCGGTCTCGTCGAGGACGTCGACGGCTGGCGGCTGGAAGCCCGCGCCGGGGCCGGCATCGTCGCCGACAGCGACCCGCACGGCGAACGCCTGGAGACCGAGGCCAAGATCGCCGCCCTGAGGAAGGCCCTGACCGAATGATCCCTATCGAAGATCGCGGCCTGCTGCTGGGCGATGGCCTGTTCGAGACGATGCTGGCCCTCGATGGCCACCTGCCGCACCTGGCCGCCCACCTCGACCGGATGGCCGCCGGCTGCGACGTCCTGAACCTGCCGTTCGATCGCGAGGAAGCCGAGCGTGTGGTTCGTGCGGCGACGCCGGAGGAGGGCCGTTTCGCCGTCCGCCTGACCCTGACCGCCGGCTCCGGCGGCCGAGGCCTCGACCGTCCCGCCGCCCCGGTCCCGGTCCTGTTCGCCAAGGCCGCGCCCTCGGCCCCGGTCACGACCCCTGCCACGGCGATCATCGCGACCACCTGCCGCAACGAAGGCTCGCCCGCCTCGCGCCTGAAGACCTTGAGCTATCTCGACAACGTCCTGGCCCGCGCCGAGGCGAAAGCGGCCGGCGTCGACGAGGCGCTGATGCTGAACAACCGCGGCGACCTCGCCTGCGCCGCCGCCGCCAACCTGTTCTGGATCAGAGGCGGCCGCCTCTACACCCCGCGCCTGGACTGCGGCGTCTTAGCGGGGATCACCCGCGCCCGGCTGCTGGCCTTGCACGAGGTCGAAGAGGTCGCGGTCGGCGTCGAAGCTCTGGAGACCGCCGACGCGATCTTCCTGACCAACAGCCTGTTGGGTATCCGCGAAGTCTCGAGGCTGGGCGACAAAGTGTTCGCGCCGCATCCGTTGGTAGGGAGTTTGCGGCAAGCGCCGGGGTTCTGAGAACTACCTCTCCGCCAAACCCAAACTGCCTTCCTAGGCCTTGTGCCTAGGACCCATGGTTCAGCGGTTGAAGTTTGTCCGCGCGTGGCGGTGCGGATGCGGCCGTTCCCGATCTCTTAACCTGGCGGCGCCATGGGTCCTCGCCACGAGGGCGAGGAAGGCATGGATATTTACTTATAAGTGTATATCTGAAATTCTCCCCTCATGCGGGAGGAGCGCTACATCGCCGTCTACATCATGGCCAACAAGCGTCTAGGCACGCTCTATATCGGCGCGACGGGATATCTGAACCGCCGCATCTGGGAGCACCGCGAGGGCCTAATGCCGGGCTTCACCAGGACCTATGGCCTCAAACGCCTCGTCTGGTACGAAACCCACGAAGACATGAGTGTCGCCTTCCAGCGCGAGCGCAGTCTCAAGCGTTGGCCGCGCCAGTGGAAGATCAATCTGATCGAGCGCGAGAATCCGGCCTGGGACGATCTCTATGAAGGCTTGATCTAGACTTTAGCTCGCCGCGTTCCACAGCACCGAGTCGGTCTTGCGCGGACGCAGGTAGTAGGTGCGGTTGAAGGTCATGCCCGAGGGCAGGACCAGTTTGATGGCCGAGGTGTAGGTGTAGCTGACGCGGGCCAGGATCACGCTCTGGTTGGCGGGCAGCACGCCGACGGGGACGTCGGTCAGCACCGTGCCCTGGGCGGGGCAGTTGGTCATGCCGGTGACCGAGGCCTTGGACCAGGCGACGGTGTCCTTGCCGTTGGCGTCCGAGGTGACGCTGAGCAGGCACTGCTTGAGCAGGCCCGTGGTCGGGAAGGGCGCCATGATGGTGTCGCCGATCTTGAAGATGTCGGCGGTCTTCAGCGGGCCGGTCTGGCTGCTCTGGGCCACGAGGTCGCCGATGGCCGAGGCGAGGTTGGACAGGCGGCGCTGGGCCATCATGGTCTGCGTCAGCTCGGCCATGCCGCAGTACATGGTGATCAGCAGCGGCGCGATCAGGGCGAACTCCACGGCGGTCGCGCCGCGGCGGTTGCGCCAGAAGCGCGTCAGGCGACCAAGGGGGCGGGGCGCGCTCATTGGTAGGGCTCGTTCGAGAAGGCCGTCGCGGCGTAGATGATCCGCTTGCCGTTGGACGACTGCAGGCCCGTGCTCAGCAGCGGCGTGATCAGCGGCCAGGTGTAGTAGGCGCGAACCAGCACGATCGAGCCCGGCTGGCCCGGATCCCAACGCATCGACGTAGGGACGGTGGCTTCATTGGACGCGTTTCTGGAGGCGGCGAAGTCGCTGTAGGTCTGCACGTCGATCTGCAACGCGCCCTGGCATTTGGAGCCCAGCCAGCTCAGCTTGTTGCAGACGGCGGTCTTGAAGGTGGCGGCCGTGCCGCTGCCGGTCTGGACCTGGCCGGTGCGAATGGTGCGGCCGACATCGGCGACGGCGGTCTCCAGCGTCGTGGAGACCAGGAACACCAGGCCCAGTTCGATGATGGCGAAGATCAGCAGCAGGAAGGGCACGCCGACGAGGGCGAACTCGACGGCGGTGGCCCCGCGTTCGGCGCGCGCGAAACGGCTGGCGTGGCGGGCCAGTCGTTTCCTGGCGTTGGCGAGAATGCGGGCCATGCGGCGAAAGTCCCTTCGGACCCCGGAAGGGTCGATCGCGGAAAAGACTAGCCGAACGATCCTAACGGCGCGTTAGGCGCGCGCCCGCGTACGTACGAGGCGCGGTTACGGCGTGGTCGGGGCCGGGGCGGCCGCGGCGGCGGCCGGCGCGCCCAGGCGGGTGCACTGGTCGGCGCAGGCATAGTTGCTGGCGGTGTTGCCGCGATAGACGGTGACGCCGCCGCTGCCGTTCTCCGACACCACGATCTGGCGGTCGGCCAGGGCGCGGCCGCTGGGACCGAAGGCCAGCAGGCTGGTCACGCCCGGCTTCTTGCCCAGGACGACCAGGGTGCGGTCGTTGACGACGCTGACGTCGGCGATGCTGGGATCGCCCACCACGATGTCGCGCACCGCGCCGCCCAGGTTGACGTACGAGGCCTGGCCGGCGGCGACCGGCAGGTCCGCCGAGGCGCCCGTCGAGGCGCTTACGGGCGTCGCGCGGACGGGCAGGGTCTGGGCGTTGGCGACGCCCCAGAAGGTCAGGGCGGCGGCGATGGCGAGCGAAAGGCGGCGCATAGAGGTTTCCGATCTCGGATCCGAACGTCCGCCAGCATCACTTTGTTTGGTCAACAAAAGACTAAAGCGCGGCTGTGTGCGTCCAAGCGTCGCTTGAGAAACTCCTTGATTCCAAAGGGTTTGAGAGGTCTTCGAAGTGTCGTGGTTAAGAACAAGTAATGGTAAATACAAATAAACCAAAAGAAAATCGCCAGAAACTATTCGATGTTTACTCAGCATTAAGCGCGCCGGGCCAAATTGATCGTGTTTTCGGGGGTGAGCAAGTCGAACGGCTTGAAAGCCTCAAATCAACTGCTACTGGTTTAGGAGACCAAGTCATGACCAAGTTCGTCACTCGCTTCCTGAAGGATGAATCGGGCGCCACGGCCATCGAATACGGCCTGATCGTCGCCCTGATCTCGGTGATCATCGTGACCGCCGTCACGACGCTCGGCACCAACATCAAGGGCGCCTTCACCAAGGCCGCCGACGCCACGAAGGCCGCTGGTTCCTAATCGGATCCTTCGCCGCTCGAAAAAAGAGGGTCGAGGCTTACGCCTCGGCCCTTTTTCTTTGTTTTCAAGTCTTTGGCGATGACGCGATCACCTGAAAATACTCGCGATCAGCGTCGATTTTCTTTAGGTTGTGCAGCGCGTTAACCGACAACTCTAAGGGTTGATTCACTATCGGCGACATATTGTCGCGTCATTGGTTCAACCCAACGGAGACTGCGTTCATGACGCGCCTGCTCAAAGCCTTCGCCCAAGATGAATCGGGCGCCACCGCCATCGAATACGGCCTGATCGTCGCCCTTATCGCCGTCATCATCGTCGGCGCCGTGACCACGCTGGGTGGTAATATCTCGGGCGCCTTCACCAAGGCCGCCGACGCCACGAAGGCCGCCGGTTCCTAATCGGATCCAGCGCACACGCTCGAAAACGGAAAGGGTCGAGGTCATGCCTCGGCCCTTTTCCTTTGTCGGGCGGCTTTTCCGTTTCGGAGCGCGGCGGGCTCAACGATTGCTTCACCCGTCCTGTCCCACAATGACGCGATACCAACGAGACCCTTTCCCGCCATGCAGGCTCTTCAGATCTCGCTGCTGCTGGTCTTTCCGGCCCTCGCCATCGTCGGGGCGCTGAAGGACCTGACCAGCTACACGATCCCCAACTGGGTCTCGCTGGCCCTGATCGGCGCCTTTCCGGTCGCGGCCCTGGCCGTCGGCGCGCCCCTGGGCCAGGTCGGGCTGTGCGCGGCCGTGGGCTTCGTGGGCCTTCTGATGGGCATCGGCATGTTCGCGGCCGGCTGGATCGGCGGCGGCGACGGCAAGCTGTTCGCGGCCTGCGCCCTGTGGGTCGGCTGGCCCGCCGCCCTGCCGTTCATGCTCTATACGGGCCTGGCCGGCGGCGCCCTGACCTTCGCCATCCTGGCCCTGCGTTCGGGCTGGCTGGCTCCGGCCGTGGCCGGCGGTCCCAGCTGGCTACGCAAATTGGGGACGACGGGCGGCGACCTGCCTTATGGCGTCGCCATCGCCATCGGCGCCTTGGCGGCCTTCCCGCAAAGCCCGCTGGCCCACGGACTCCTGGGCTAATTGCGCCCTGCACGCGGCGGTTGCGGCCGCGCTTGCCTGACTCGTCCCGCGACAGCCTGTCGCGCGCCAGTCGGCTTTCGACGCAAAAACTTTTAGCGCCCGTTAACCATGCGCAAGCGACCATGGGGCGTGGCCAGAAAGGCTGACTGACGAATCGTGCGTGTTCGCCTGAAGGCGTCCGTGCGGCTCACCCTAGAGTTTCAGCCCGCGCCATGAGCCCCGTTCGCCTCCTGATCGTCCTCGTCGCCGCCATCTCGGCCATCGGCCTCGCCGTGGTTTTGCAGAAGGCGATGGGCGGCAAGCCCGCCGCCGCGCCGACGGCCCAGGCCGCGCCCGCCGAGGCGCCGGGCAAGCCCATGACCCAGGTCCTGGTGGCCAAGCGCGACCTGCCGATCGGCACCCGCCTGGTGGCCGCCGACGTCTCCTGGCAGGCCTGGCCGTCCGACGCCATCAATGGCGCCTTCATCACCAACGGCGCGGCTCCGGCCAAGCCCGACGGCAAGGTCGAGGCCGCCAAGGCCAGCCTGGCCAACACCGCCGACCAGATGATCGGCGGCGATCCGGCCAAGGTCGTCGAGGGCGCGATCGTTCGCGACCCGATCCTGACCGGCGAGCCGATCACCAACCGCAAGATCGTGCGCGGCGGGGAGGGCGGCTACCTCTCGGTCGTGCTGACCCCCGGCAAGCGCGCCATGTCCGTGCCCGTCACCTCCGACACCGCCGTGGGCGGCTTCATCCTGCCCGGCGACCGCGTCGACGTGCTGATGACCCGCGACGTCCAGAACACCTCGCCCGACAGCGGCGGCGGCAAGTCTGTCGTCGCCGAGACCGTGCTGCAGAACATCCGCGTCCTGGCGCTGGACCAGAGCACGGCCGCCGACAAGGACGCCAAGTCCATCGTCGCGGCCACCGCCACCCTCGAGGTCGGTCCGGTCGAGGCCGAGGCCCTGGCCCGCGCCAAGGCCGCCGGCGCCGTCTCGCTGGCCCTGCGCGCCTATACCGACCTGGGCGGGCCCTCGGGCATGACGCGCCCGGCCGCCCAAGACGACTCCACCGTCCGGATCAACCGCGGCGGCCAGACCACCAGCGTAGCGGTGCGCCCATGAGCCGCCCCATGAGCCGTCTCGTGAAAGCCAACATGACCAGAAAGCGCCTGACGGCCCCCGTGGCCGCCATGCTGGCCCTCTCCTGGACCGCGCCGGCCTTCGCCGACGGTCCGGTGGGCGGCTCGCACGTCTATCGCCCCGCCGCGCGCGTCTCGCGTCCGGTCCCGCCGCCGCCCGCGCCGGTCTACGCCCCGCCGCCCAGCGAGCAGGTGGTGCGCATCACCCTGACCGCCGACCAGAACGCGGCCGCCGTCGAGCTGGCCCGCGGCAAGTCGGCGATCATCGAGCTGCCGACCGACGTCCGCGACCTGCTGGTCACCAACCCGGCCATCGCCGACGCCGTGCTGCGCGACAAGCGCCGCATCTATGTTGTGGGCCTGACCGAGGGCACGACCGACGCGGCCTTCTTCGACGCGACCGGCCGCCGCATCGTGTCGCTGAACATCCGGGTGACCGCGCCCGTCGACCAGCTGGCCGACACCCTGAGCAGCGTGCTGCCCAACGCCAAGATCCGCGTGCAGCCGATCCGCGACAGCGTGGTGCTGACCGGCACCGTCCGCAACGCCTCGGAATCCGACGCGGCCTCGCGCATCGCCGTCCGCTATGTCGGCGCCGAGGACAAGGTCCTCAACATGCTGACCATCGCCGGCAAGGACCAGGTGATGCTGCAGGTCCGCATCGTCGAGGTGCAGCGCAACATCGTCAAACAGCTGGGCTTCAACACCGGCGCGGTGCTGGGCCAGCTGGGCGAGACCCAATACGGCTTCAACCTGACGCCGACCTTCGGGGTCAATGGCAGCCTGATGGGCGGCCTGACCGGCGGCTACAGCGTCGACACCACCAAGCAGGTGCTCGCCGCCTCGCCTTCGGACTGCGAAAAGTCGGTGATCACCGATCGCACCAACCCCGCCAACTGCGTGGGCGTCGGCCGGGCCGGCAGCGCGGGCCTGAACAGCGCCAAGGGCGCGATCCAGGCGTTCGAACGCGTGGGCCTGGTCCGCACCCTGGCCGAGCCGAACCTGACCGCCGTCTCGGGCGAGAAGGGCAACTTCCTGGTCGGCGGCGAATTCCCCGTGCCGACCGGCTCGGACGACAACGGCCGCATCTCGATCGAATTCAAGCCCTACGGCGTGGGCCTGGGCTACACCCCGGTGGTCCTCTCGAGCGGCCGCATCTCGTTGAAGATCAGCACCGAGATCTCGGAGCTGACCAGCCTGGGTTCGTTCTCGGTCGCCTCCAGCACCTCGACCAACCTGGTCGTTCCGGGCCTGTCGGTGCGCCGCGCCGAGACGACGGTCGAACTGCCCTCGGGCGGCTCGTTCATGATCGCCGGCCTGCTGCAGCAGACCACCAAGCAGACGATCGACTCGCTGCCGGGCATGACCACCCTGCCGATCCTCGGCTCGCTGTTCCGCTCGCGCGACTTCCAGAACGGCCAGACCGAGCTGGTGATCATCGTCACCCCCTACATCGTGGACCCCACCCGTCCGCAGAACCTGCAGACTCCGGCCGACAATCTGGAGTTCGCCAACGACATGAGCACGGTCCTGCTGGGCCGGCTCAACAAGGTGGTCAAGGCGCCGGCCGGCGCGAACTCCGGGCGCGCGTACCAGGGCCCGGTCGGCTACGTGATCGAGTAGGACGCCGCCATGACGCACAAACACATCGTCCGAACCGTCCTTCTCGTCGGCGCCCTGTCCGGGCTGGCCGCCTGCGCCTCGACGCCGCCCGACCAGGGGCCGTCCAAGACCGCCGCCACCGAGACCCAGCAGTGGGTGGACCGCATCAAGGTCACCTCCGCGCCGGACGAGATCGTGCTGGCCCCGCACGCGACGGGGCTGTCGGCCAACCAGGTTGTCGCCCTGGAAGACCTGCACCGCCGCTGGCTGGAAGCCGAGGGCCGCGAACTGGTGATCACCGCGCCGAACGCCTCGGGCATGATGGCCACCCAGGTCCGCGACCGGCTGATCGACCTGGGCGCGCCGGGCTCGCGCGTGCGGGTCGTCGGCTTCAACCCGGTCGGTCCCGAGGACGACACCATCCGCGTCGGTTTCCTCCGCTACGCCGCCGAGCCGCTGAAGTGCGGCCAGCGCTGGGAGAACCTGACGGCGACCCGCAACAACACCGCCTACGACAACTTCGGCTGCGCCCTGGCCGCGAACATCGCCGCCCAGGTCGCCAACCCCGAGGACCTGATCCGGCCGCGCGACATGGATCCGGCCGATACGGGCCGGCGTGACGGCGTCCTGGGCAAGTACCGCAAGGGCGAGGTCACCAGCACGAAGAAGGACGACTCCTCCAGCGGCACCATCTCGAAGGCGATCCCGTAATGCGCCCGACAGACAACGATCCTTTCGACCTGGGCTTCGACGCCGCCGACGAGTTCACGACCGGCGCGTCCGATCCCTGGCGCTCGTCGGCTCCCTCGCTGACGCCGGCAGGCGGCTTCGACGACCCGTTCGCCGACTTCCCGCCGGCCCGTCCGCGCGATGACGCCCCGCCGGCCCGCGCGCCGCAGGCCGCGCCGCCGGTCACGCGACCGCAGCAGCAGCAACGCGCCCCGCAGCCGCAACAGCAGCAGCGCGCGCCGCAGCCGGTCGCCGCCGCGCCGGACTATGACCGCGACCTGGACATCGCGCCCAAGGCCCCGCCCGTCGCGGCCGAGCCCGCCTATCAGGAGCCGATCGCCGACAGCGGCATGGGTGAGGCGGTGATCCCGCGCATCAGCGTGCACGCCTTCTGCGCCCGTCCCGAGACGATGGCGCTGATCCAGCACGCCGCCGCCGATCGCCGCATGGCCCGCGCCTCGACGCTCGTCCGCGACGGCGGCCTCGAAGCGGCCGTCGAATATTACCAGAACCAGCCGACGCCCTCGCTGGTCATGGTCGAGACGACCGACACCGCCCAGCGCCTGCTGCACCTGCTCGACAGCCTGGCCCAGGTCTGCGACCCGGGCACCAAGGTCGTCGTGGTCGGCCAGACCAACGACATCGCCCTGTACCGCGAGCTGATCCGCCGCGGCGTCAGCGAGTACCTGACCCAGCCGCTGTCGCCGCTGCAGGTGATCCGCGCGGTCGGCGGCCTCTACGCCGACCCGTCCGCGCCGTTCGTCGGCCGCCAGATCGCCTTCGTCGGCGCCAAGGGCGGGGTGGGGGCCTCGACCCTGGCCCACAACTTCGCCTGGTCGATGGCCGAGAAGATGCAGACGGCGACCGTGATGGTCGACCTGGACCTGGCCTTCGGCACCGCCGGCCTCGACTTCAACCAGGATCCGCTGCAAGGCGTCCTGGACGCCCTGACCCAGCCCGACCGCCTGGACCCGGTGCTGATGGACCGGATGATGGTCCGCTGCGGCGATCGCCTGTCGCTGTTCGCCGCCCCGGCCACGCTGGACGACGACTACGAGATCGGCGCCGACGCCTATGAGGAAGTGACCCAGAAGATCCGCGGCGCCGCGCCCTTCGTGGTGCTGGACATCCCGCACGTCTGGAGCGCCTGGACGCGCCGCGTGCTGGTCGGTTCGGACGACCTGGTCGTGGTGGCCACGCCCGATCTCGCCTCCCTGCGCAACGCCAAGAACATCATCGACCTGGTCAAGAGCTCGCGGCCCAACGACGTGCCGCCGCGGCTCGTTCTGAACCAGGTCGGCGTGCCCGGCCGTCCCGAGATCCCAGTGAAGGACTTCGGCGAGGCTCTGGGCGTCCAGCCCTCGCTGGTGCTGCCGTTCGATCCGAAGCCCTACGGCCTGGCGGCCAACAACGGTCAGATGCTGGCCGAGGTGGCGCCCAAGTCGAAGGCCGCCGAGGGGCTGGAGCACCTGGCCCGCCTGATCAGCCGGCGCGAGCCGCCGCCCGTCCAGAAATCTTCCATGCTCTCGGGCCTGTTCAAGAAGAAGTAGATGTTCGGCAAGCGCGACCAGTCAGCCCCCGCCGAACCGAAGGCGCCGCCCCCCGCTCCGACGGGCGGCGCGCCTATCGCCACGCGCCCGCAACGGGTCGAGCCGGCCGCCGCTCCGCCTGAACCGAAAGCTCCGGCCCCCAAGGTCACCAGTCCTTCTTCTAAAGGGGGCCCCGCGCCCAAGGCGACGGCGGGCCTGGACCAGCTGCGCGCCGCCCAAGGCGTCGCCGCCGCCCAGACGACCAACATCGTCCGCGAGCAGAGCGACTACTACCACGCCACCAAGACCACGATCTTCAACGCCCTCTTGAACACCATCGACCTGAGCCAGCTGGCCCAGCTCGACATCAAGGCGGCGGCCGAGGAGATCCGCGACATCGTCGCCGAGCTGGTGGCGATCAAGAACGTCTCGATGTCGGTGTCCGAGCAGGAGCACCTGGTCCAGGACATCATCAACGACGTCCTCGGCTACGGTCCGCTGGAGCCCCTGCTGGCGCGCGACGACATCGCCGACATCATGGTCAATGGCGCGCACCGCGTGTTCATCGAAGTCGGCGGCAAGGTCCAGCTCACGAACGTGCGCTTCCGCGACAATCTGCAGCTGATGAACATCTGCCAGCGGATCGTCAGCCAGGTCGGCCGCCGCGTCGACGAAAGCTCGCCGATCTGCGACGCCCGTCTGCCCGACGGCTCGCGCGTCAACGTCATCGCCCCGCCCTTGGCTCTGGATGGTCCCACCCTGACCATTCGTAAGTTCAAGAAGGACAAGCTGACCATGAAGAACCTGGTGGAGTTCGCCTCCATCAGCCCGGAAGGGGCGCGGGTTCTGGGGGTCATCGGCGCCTGCCGATGCAACATCGTCATCTCGGGCGGTACGGGTTCGGGCAAGACGACGCTGCTCAACACCATGACCGCCTTCATCGACCCCACCGAACGGGTCGTGACCTGCGAAGACGCCGCCGAACTGCAGCTGCAGCAACCGCACGTGGTGCGCCTGGAAACCCGTCCGCCGAACCTGGAAGGCTCCGGCGCGGTGACCATGCGCGATCTGGTCAAGAACTGTCTGCGGATGCGTCCCGAACGGATCATCGTCGGCGAAGTCCGTGGCCCGGAGGCGTTCGACCTCCTGCAAGCCATGAACACCGGCCACGACGGCTCGATGGGCACGCTGCACGCCAACAGCCCGCGCGAAGCCATCAGCCGTATCGAGAGCATGATCACGATGGGCGGCTACGGCCTGCCCTCCAAGACTATCAAGGAGATGATCGTCGGCTCGGTCGACGTCATCGTCCAGGCGGCTCGTCTGCGCGACGGTAGCCGCCGCATCACCCACATCACCGAGGTGGTCGGCCTGGAGGGCGACGTGATCGTCACCCAGGACCTCTTCGTCTACGAGATCACCGGCGAGGACGAGCACGGCAAGGTCGTGGGCAAGCACCGCTCGACCGGCATCGCCCGTCCGCGCTTCTGGGATCGCGCCCGTTATTACGGCCTGGAGCGCGAGCTGGCCGAAGCCCTCGACGCGGCGGAGTAGGCGGCGATGCTGTTCATCCTGGCCGGGATCCTGGGCTTCATCACCATCGCGGGGCTGGGCTTCGCCTTCGCCGGCGGCGACAGCGGCTCGGCCAAGGCGGCCAAGCGCGCCCAGCTGATCGCTGGCGGCGGCGAGCGCCAGGCCAGCGTCCGCGCCAAGGCCGCGGCCAACACGCCCGACGCCCGTCGCCAGGCCATCCTCAAGTCCCTGAAGGACCAGGAACGCAAGCAGAAGAAGGCGTCGCTGAGCATCGGCGCGCGCATGCAGGCCGCGGGCCTGGGCCAGAACGTCAAGATGTTCTGGATCATCAGCGGCGTGCTGGGCGTGTTCGTGGCCCTGATCATCCTGCTTTTGGGCCAGCAGCCGCTGGTCGCCCTGGGCGCGGGCTTCGCCGCCGGCGCCGGCCTGCCGCGCTGGGTGCTGGGTTTCCTGGGCAAGGGTCGCACGACCAAGTTCACCGAGGCCTTCGCCGACGCCGTCGACATCATCGTGCGCGGCATCAAGTCGGGCCTGCCGGTCCATGACTGCCTCAAGATCATCGGCAAGGAATGCCCCGAGCCCCTGGCCGGCGAGTTCCGCACCCTGACCGAGAACGTCGCCATGGGCGTGCCGATGGATGCGGCCCTGGAGAAGATGTACGAGCGCATGCCGACCAACGAGCTGCGCTTCTTCGCCATCGTGCTGGCCATCCAGCAGAAGACCGGCGGCAACCTGGCCGAAGCCCTGGGCAACCTCTCCACCGTCCTGCGCGCGCGCAAGCTGATGAAGGAGAAGATCAAGGCGCTGTCGGCCGAAGCGGTCGCCTCTGCCTTCATCATCGGCTGCATGCCGCCGGGCGTGGTCACCCTGATCACCGTGACGTCGCCGGCCTACATGAAGCCGATGTTCACCGACCCGCGCGGCCACCTGATGCTGCTGGCCGGCGCCACCCTGATGACCATGGGCATCTTCGTGATGCGCAAGATGATCAACTTCAAGTTCTAGGGGGAGGGCCAAGTGAGCATCGTCGACACCCTGACCGACCCCTCGAACCTGCTGACGGCGTTCATCGCCCTCGTGGTGTTCGCCACCATCATCACCCTGTCCGCCCCGGCCATGCGCGACAACAACCTGGAAGGCCGCCTGAAGTCGGTGGCCAACCGCCGCGAGGAGCTGCGACGAAAGTCGCGCCAGAACATAGCCTCACGCACCGGTCCCGGCGCCAGCACGCTGCGCCACACCGACGAAGGCCTGTACAAGAACGTCGTCGAGCGGCTGCAGCTGTCCAAGCTGCTGGAGGATCCCAAGGTCGTCGACAAGCTGGCCCAGGCCGGTTTCCGCGGCCCGCGCCCGGTGTCGACCTTCTACTTCTTCCGCTTCATCATGCCGTTCGCCTGCGCGGCCGTGGCGGCGTTCTATCTGTACGTCATCAACGGCTTTGGCCTTCTGCCCATCCAGAAGATCTGCTTCTGCGTGGGCTTCCTGGCGCTCGGCTACTACGCGCCCAACGTTTACATCAGCAACATCGCCCAGAAGCGCCGCGAGTCGATCGTGGCCGCGTTCCCGGACGCCCTGGACCTGCTGCTGATCTGCGTGGAAAGCGGCATGTCGATCGAGGCGGCCATCCAGAAGGTGGGCGCGGAAGTCGGCGCCTCGTCGATGGAGCTGGCCGAGGAGCTCTCGCTGCTCACCGCCGAGCTGTCGTACCTGCCCGATCGCCGCCAGGCCTATGAGAACCTGGCCCGCCGGACCAACCACCCCGGCATCAAGTCGGTCGCCACCGCCATGATCCAGGCCGAGCGCTACGGCACGCCGCTGGGCACCGCCCTGCGCGTCATGGCCAAGGAAAACCGCGAACTGCGTCTCTCGGCCGCCGAGAAGAAGGCTGCGGCCCTGCCGGCTCAGCTGACCGTGCCGATGATCATGTTCTTCCTGCCGGTGCTGTTCATGATGATCCTGGGCCCGGCGATCATGAGCATCATGGACGTCTTCGGGAAGAAGTAGCCCGTCCTCCGCCTCCCCCAACCTGGCGTATGGTTTGCGAGTCCTTAACCGGAACGTTTCGGTTTGGGACAGTGCAATGGATTATGGTTTCGGCAAGGGTCCTCCGGTCCGCATTTTCGCGGAGGAGGAAGAGGGCGGCGCGGCCCTGGAGCTGGGTCTGCTGCTGGGCCTGGCGGCGTTCTTCGCGTTCACGATGAAACACCTGCTGGCCGACCCCCTGCTGAACACCTTCAGCAAGGCCGCCCAGGTGATGAGCCAGGCGCTGGCGGGGTAGGGCTAAGCCCTTACTGCCCGCCGCCGGCCTTCATGGCGTCCCACGAGCGGTTCGCGCCCGACTGGCCGATGGCCGCGCGGAGGTAGGCCAGGTTGTTGGCGACTTGCTCGGGCGGGAGGTCGGCGCGGGCGAGCTTTTCAGCTTCGGGCAGGCGGCCTTGCAAGCCGACCACCAGGGCCAGGTTCTGGCGCACCTGGATGGTGGCCGTCGGCAGGGCGGCGGCGCGGCGCAGCTGGGCTTCGGCGCCGGTCAGGTCGCCCTTGGCGGCCAGGTGCATGGCGTAGTTGGCCAGCGGCGTGGCCTCATTGGGGGCCAGCGCCAGGGCCTGGCGGTGCGCCGCCTCGGATTCCTCGTCGCGCTCGGCCTGTTCGTAGGCCACGCCCAGCAGGGTCTGGGGGCGCCAGTCCCTGGGGTTCTGGGCGGCGGCCTTGCGGGCCGGGTCGATGGCGTAGAAGCCCTGGCCGCGCGCGATCTGCGCCCGGGCCAGTTCCAGCAGCAAGGCGTTGTCGTTCGGATTGGAGACCAGGGCCTTGCTCACGGTCTCGGCGGCCTCGTCGTTGCGGCCCAGGCCGCGCAGGGCTTGGGCCAGGCCGGCACCGGCCTCGGCGTCGGCCGGATCGATCTCGAACTCCGAACCCCAGAAGGCCGCGCGGGCCAGCGGGTCCAGACGGCGCGCCTCGGCGCGCTGCTGGGCCGAGGCCTTTTGGATCGCCGGAGCGACCGCTTGCGGCGCGGGCTTGGGCGCGTCCGCCGCGAAGGCAGGAACAGCCAACAGCAAGGCTGCCGGGGCGAGAACGGTTGCGACGAGCGCGCGCTTGCGACACATGAAAGACATGTCTCCAGAGAGTGCGCCCATTGTCCGGGCGCGGCCCTCAAGGAATCGTTAAGCATAATTTTAAGGGACTTGGCCGATGTCCGACGCGACGCATCCGATCCTCAGCGAGGCCGACGGTCAGGCGATCCCGATCCATCCGCTGGCCGAGGGCGATGTCGAGGCCTTCCTGGCGCAAAAGCGTGCGCCGGTAAGGACTTACGCCGACGCCAACAAGTTCGCGGGCAAGGCCGGCCAGGTGCTCAGCGTCCCCGGCGCCAGCGGCGCGGTCGAGCGGGTGCTGTTCGGCCTGGGCGCGGGCCGCGTTGATCTGTCGCTGTTTCGGACCCTGGCGGGCAAGCTGCCGGCCGGCCAGTACGCCCTGAGCAAGATCCCCCGGGGCGTGGATCCGGCCGAGGCGACCCTGGCCTTCGCCCTCGGGACCTACCGCTTCGATCGCTACAAGAAGAAGGGCGAGCCGATCGCCCGCCTGGTCGCGCCCAAGGGCGTCGACGCCGCCGCCGTCACCGCCTTCGCCCACGCCTGCGCCCTATGCCGCGACATGGTCAACACCCCGGCCAACGACATGGGGCCGCTGCAGATCGAGACCATCGCCGGCGAGATCGCCCAGAAGTACGGCGCGACGCTGTCGGTCGTGCGCGGCGATGACCTGCTGCTGCAGAACTATCCCGCCGTCCACGCCGTGGGCCGCGCCGCCGTCGACGCGCGCGCGCCGCGGATGATCGAGGTCAGCTGGGGCGATCCTTCGCATCCCGTGCTGGCGCTCGTCGGCAAGGGCGTGGTGTTCGACACCGGCGGCCTGGACATCAAGCCCTCGGCCGGCATGCGCCACATGAAGAAGGACATGGGCGGCGCCGCTCACGCCCTGGCGCTGGGCCGGATGATCATGGAGGCCGGGCTGCCGGTGCGCCTGGTGATCCTGACCCCGGTGGTCGAGAACGCCATCGCCGGCGACGCCATGCGGCCGGGGGACGTACTGCAGACCCGCGCGGGCCTGACGGTCGAGGTCGGCAACACCGACGCCGAGGGGCGCCTGATCCTGGCCGACGCCCTGACCCGCGCCGCCGAGCTCAAGCCCGCCCTGACCCTGGACTTCGCCACGCTCACGGGCGCCGCACGGATGGCCATGGGCCCGTTCGTGATCCCGTTCTGGACGCCCGACGACAAGCTGGCCGGCCAGATCGAGACCGCCTCGAAGACCGTCTCCGACGCCCTGTGGCGCATGCCGCTGACCGACGCCTATCGCGAGGCCCTGGACAGCGACATCGCCGACCTCAAGAACGATCCCGACGGCTGGGCCCAGGCCGGCGCCACCATGGCGGCCTTGTTCCTGCAGCGCTTCGCCCCAAATGCAGAAGATGTGGGACCCTGGGCCCACTTCGACGTCTTCGCCTGGAACCCCAAGGGACGCCCCGGATTCCCGGTAGGGGCGGAGGTCCAGGCCATCCGCGCCGCGTTCGCCATGATCAAGAGCCGCTTCGCATGACGCTAGACACCCGCATCACCCTGGCCCGCCCTGACCTCGCCGACCAGCGCCTGGAAGGCCTGGCCCCGGCCGAGCGTTATGCCGAGAGCCGGGTCATGGTCTGCGCGGTCCCGGCCGCCGCGATCCGCGCCGCCGCCGCGCCCGACGCCGAGCAGTGGGACCAGCTGTTGTTCGGCGAGGTCTTCCGCGTGCTGGAAGAGAAGGACGGCTTCGCCTGGGGCCAGGCCCCGCGCGACGGCTATGTCGGCTATGTCGCGATCGCCGACCTGGCCGAGCAGGGCCATCCGCCGACCCACGCGGTGTCGGCGATCCGCACCTACGCCTTCAGCAAGCCCGACATCAAGTCGCGGCCCGAAGGGCTCTACAGCCTCAACAGCCTGATCACGATTGAAGAGCGTGAAGGCCGCTTCGCCAAGGGCGCCGGCACGGGTTGGTTCGTCGAGAGCCACCTGACCGCCATCGGCCGGGGCGAGAAGGACTACGTCGCCGTCGCCGAACGTTTCCTGGGCGCGCCCTACCAGTGGGGCGGCCGCGAGAGCCTGGGCCTGGACTGCTCGGGCCTGGTCCAGCAGGCCCTCTATGCCTGCGCCCGCGCCTGTCCGCGCGACACCGACATGCAGCGCGGCTTCTTTGCGGAGGTCGCCGAAGCCGACCGCAAACGCGGGGACCTGATCTTCTGGAAGGGCCACGTGGCCATCCTGCTGGGCGCCGACACCATCCTGCACGCCAACGCCCACCACATGGCGACGGCGGTCGAGCCGCTGGCCGAGGCGATCGCGCGGATCGAGGGCACGCCGACGGGTGCGCCACTGGGCTTTCGGCGGGTCTGAAGAGCCTTCCAACCTCCGCCCATACAGGCCTATCGTTCCACGACATCCAGTGGGACAGACACATGCCGACCGACCGTCTACGCGGGCTTTTCGCGCCGCTCCTCGCCGCGATTCTGCTCGCCTCTTCGGCGCACGCCGGTCCGCGCGAGAACAACCTGGCCCTGCCGATCGGCGGAACGCCGGGGCCGTTGGACGCGATCACCGACGTCGCCGGGGTCGAGGTCGGCCACACCACCCTGATCTCCGGCCACGGCAAGCTGGTCCTCGGCCAGGGCCCCGTGCGCACCGGCGTGACCGTGGTCCTGCCGCGCGGCAAGGCCGATGTCGATCCGGTGTTCGGCGCCTGGTTCACCCTGAACGGCAATGGCGAGATGACCGGCACGACCTGGCTGCAGGAAGGCGGCTATCTGGAAGGCCCGATCGCCATCACCAACACCCACAGCGTCGGGGTGGTCCGCGACGCCGTGATCAAGTGGGAGCTGTCGCGCCAGGCGGTGCTGCAGCCCTGGTGGCTGCCCGTGGTGGCCGAGACCTATGACGGCATGCTCAACGACATCAACGGCTTCCATGTGAAGTCGGAGCACGTCCTGGCGGCCCTCGACAGCGCCAAGGGCGGCCCGGTGCAGGAGGGTTCGGTCGGCGGCGGCACGGGCATGGTCTGCCTGCACTTCAAGGGCGGGATCGGCACCGCCTCGCGGGTGCTGACCACCAAGCAAGGCGGCTACACCGTCGGCGTGCTGGTGCAGTGCAATTTCGGCGGCCGCAAGGATCTGCGCATCGCCGGCGCGCCGATCGGCGAGGCGATTCCCGACCTGATGCCCTGCTACGCCAGCGGGACGACGCCCCCGCCGGCCGGCAAGTGGCTGAAGCCCTGCGACGCTCCGGCGGCGGGACGGGGCCAAGCCTTGGCCGACGACGTCCGCGAGCAGGGCTCGATCATCGTGGTGGTGGCCACCGACGCGCCGCTGCTGCCGCATCAGCTGAAGCGGCTGGCCACCCGGGTCTCGCTGGGCGTCGGCCGGCAAGGGGGCTTCGGCGGCAACGGCTCGGGCGACATCTTCATCGCCTTTTCGACGGCCAATCCCAAGGCCTGGTCGGCGGAAGGCGAGTCGTCGGTGCGCATGCTGGGCAACGACCAACTGGACCCGCTGTTCAAGGCCACCGCCCAGGCGACCGAGGCCGCCATCACCAACGCCCTGCTGGCGGGCGAGACCATGACCGGCGCCGACGACGTACGCGTCTACGCCATGCCGGTGGACCGGATGCTCGAGGCGATGAAGACGTACGGGCGGGCGACCAAACCCTAGAGGCTGCCTACTTCACCCATTGGGCCAGCCAGTCGACGATCGACTGCGGGGTCATGTGGCGGGCGTCGGTGAGGGCGAAGAAGGCGCCGTCATTGACCAGCTTGCCCTTGGTGTCGACGACCAGGAAGGACGGCACGCCCTTCAGCTTGTCGACGCCGTAGCGGGCCGGGATCTGCATGTTGTGGTCGTAGCGGCCCACGTTGATGGTCACGACCTCGTAGTGCTTGTCGACCCAACGCTTGACGTCGGGCTGCTCGATGACGCCGGCGAACACGCGGCAGTCGCCGCACCAGTTGCCGCCCAGGTCGATCAGGACGAGCTTCTTGTGGGCCTTGGCCTTCTTGATGGCGGCGGCCAGATCGGCCTCGGCGTCGGCCTTCTCGTCATAGGGGAAGGGCAGGGGCGTCGGCAGGCCGTCGATCGACTTCAGGGCGACGGTGGGCGCCTTGGCGGCGAGGGCCAGGCCCGGAGCGGTGAGGACCAGGAGGCCGGCGAGGGCCAGGACGCGGAGCTTCATCGACAGACTTTCGAAGGAACCTTGAGTTCGAAAGCCTAGCTGTCAGATAGAAAAAGGGCCGCGAAGAAAACTTCGCGGCCCTTTCAGATTCAGTGATCAGCCTAAAAGGTGATCAGGCCTTCGGCGGGGCGGTGTTGCCGCCGGCAGCCGGGGCGGCCGGAGCGGCAGCCGCGCCAGCGGCCGGAGCGGTCGTGCCGCCCACGGCGCCAGGCGCGGCGGCGTCGGCAGCCGGAGCGCCTTCAGCGGCCGGAGCAGCGGCGGCGGCGGCCGGACGCGGCGGCGGCACCGGCAGCTTGCTGCCCAGGCTGTGCAGGTAGGCGATCATCGCGATGCGATCTTCCGGCTTCTTCAGACCCACGAAGGTCATGTTGGTGCCGGGGACGTCCTTACCGGGCGCCTTCAGGAACAGGTACAGGGCGTCGTAGTCCCAGATCGGGGTCTTGCCCGAGAAGTCCTTCATCGCGCCCGAATAGTTGAAGCCCGGGTGGCCGGCCGGCTTGCGGCCCACCACGTCCCACAGGCCGGGGCCGGTGGCGTTGGCGTTCGAGGCGTCCAGCTTGTGGCAAGCGGCGCACTTGGCGGCGACGGCTTCACCGGCGGCCACGTTGGCCGGGGTCAGCACGGCATTCCAGTCTGGCGGGGTGTCGACCGCGGCGGCGCCGCCAGCCGATTCTTCCTGCACGGCGATCTCGTAGCCGGCCTTCTCGACTTCATGCTTCTTGAAGACGATGTCCGAGGCTTCCCGCAGACCGAAGATGATGAGGCCGGTCAGCAGCACGCCGCCAGCGATCTTGTTGAACGTCAGGTCGCTCATTTCAGCCTTGTCAGCCTCTTGTCCACCCGTCGAAAGGCGGGTCTGAAACTCACGTACCGGAATCCCCCCAGTACGCGTCATGTTGCGCTCGCGTCTCTTACACGCTACCGCCCCTCGCGCAACCGGTTGGCAAAGATTTGAGGCCACGAAGCGTCATGAACCCCATCGTCCTGATCCCGGCGCGGATGGCGGCGACGCGTCTGCCGAACAAGCCGCTGGCCGACATCGGCGGCGAGCCGATGATCGTCCGGGTTCTGCGCCAGGCCCTGGCGGCCAATATCGGCCCGGTGGCCGTGGCCGCCGGCGACGCCGAGATCGTCGAGGCCGTGCAGGCGGCCGGCGGCGTGGCGGTGCTGACCGACCCCGACCTGCCCTCGGGCTCGGACCGTATCCTGGCGGCGTTGGCGCAGCTGGATCCCCAGTTCGAGCACGACGTGGTCATCAACCTGCAGGGCGACATGCCGTTCGTCGATCCGGCCGTGCTCAGCGACTGCGCGAAGATCCTGGAAGAGTTCGGCGACGCCGATATCGCCACCGTGGTCGCGCCAGAGGCCTCGCCGGCCGACCGCTCCAACCCCGACGTGGTCAAGGCCGTGCTGGCCATGGAAGACGACGGCCAAAGCGGCCGCGCGCTCTATTTCACCCGTTCCACCCTCTATGGCGACGCGCCCGTGTGGCGCCATATCGGCCTCTACGGCTATCGCCGCGAGGCGCTGGAGGCCTTCAACGCCGCCTCGCCCTCGCCGCTGGAGAAGCGCGAGAAGCTGGAACAGCTGCGCGCCCTGGAGCAGGGCATGATCATCCGCGCGGCGGTGGCCGCCGAAGCGCCGATCTCCGTCGACAATCCATCCGACCTCGAAGCCGCGCGACAAGTGGCAGGGAAATAGAATGAGCATCCTCAAGAAGATCGCCTTTCAGGGCGAGCCCGGCGCCAACAGCCATGAGGCGTGCCGGACCTATTTCCCGGATCACGAGGCCTATCCCTGCGCGACGTTCCAGGAGGCGTTCGAGGCCATCAAGACCGGCGTGTGCGAGCTGGGCATGATCCCGATCGAGAACTCGATCGCCGGCCGGGTCGCCGACGTGCACCACCTGCTGCCGGCCTCGGGGCTGAAGATCATCGGCGAGCGCTTCAAGCCGATCCGCTTCCAGCTGATGGCCAACAAGGGCGTCAAGCTGGCCGACATCAAGGTGGTAGCCTCGATGCCGATCGCCCTGGCCCAATGCCGTCACAGCCTGAACAAGCTGGGCGTGGCCACCGAGGCGGCGGGCGACACCGCCGGCGCGGCCAAGGCCCTGGCCCTGAAGCCCGACCCGACGCGCGGCGCCGTGGCCCCGGCCCTGGCTGCCGAGATCTACGGCCTGGATATCCTGGCCAGCGACATCGAGGACGAACGCCACAACACCACCCGTTTCCTGGTGATGACGGCCGACAAGGCCCCGCCGGCCCCGGAATTCACCCACCGCTGCGTGACCAGCTTCGTGTTTCGCGTCCGCAACCTGCCCGCGGCGCTCTACAAGGCCCTGGGCGGTTTCGCGACCAACGGCGTCAACATGACCAAGCTGGAAAGCTACATGGAAGGCGGCGCCTTCACGGCGACCTTCTTCTATGCCGAGGTCGACGGCCGGCCCGAGGATCGCTCGCTGGCCCTGGCCCTGGACGAGCTGAAGTTCTTCTCCGAGCGCTTCGAGATCCTGGGCGTCTACCCGGCCGATCCGTTCCGGGATCGGGGCTAGGCGGCTTTCCGCGTACGTCACGCTTTTCGATAACGTCGTTCTCTGGTTACCCTCCCTCAAAATGGGGAGGGAACCACGATGCAAACTCCGATGATCGCGCCCGTGATGGCGCTGGTGGGCTGGTCGCTGCTGATCTGGCTGTGGATGTACGTCCAGCGGATCCCGGCGATGCAGAAGGCGGGGATCAAGCCGCAGGACGCGCGGTTCCCCGGCTCGCTGGACAAGCTGCCTGACGGCGCGCGGCAGGCGGCCGACAACTACAACCACCTGATGGAACAGCCGACCATCTTCTACGCGGCGGCGCTGGCCATCCAGGTCGCCGGGCATGCCGACGGCATGGCCGTGCACTTCGCCTGGGTCTATGTGGGCGCGCGGGTGCTGCACAGCCTGGTGCAGGTGAGTGTGAACCTGGTGGCGGTGCGGTTCCTGCTGTTCGTGGTGTCGACCGGAGTGCTGGCCGCGATGGTGGTGCGGGAGCTGGTGAGGGTGTTCTAGGCCGCGTCCAGCCCGATATCCAAGACCGGAGCCGAGTGCGTCAGCGCGCCGACGCTGATCACGTCGACGCCGGTCTCGGCGATCGCCCGCACGGTGGTCAGGTTCACCCCGCCCGAGGCCTCCAGCACCGCCCGGCCCTTGGCCAGGGACACGGCCGTGCGCAGGTCCTCGAGGCTGAAATTGTCCAGCATCACCACGTCCGGGCCGTGCTTCAGCGCCGCTTCCAGCTGGTCCAGCCCATCGACCTCGACCTCGATCTTGACTAGGTGCCCCGCATAGGCCCGCGCTCGGCGGACGGCTTCGCCGACACCGCCGCAGGCGACGACGTGGTTGTCCTTGATCAGGATGGCGTCATCCAGGCCGAAGCGGTGATTGACCCCGCCGCCGCAGCGGACGGCGTACTTCTCCAGGGCGCGCAGGCCCGGCGTGGTCTTGCGGGTGTCGACGATGGTCGCGCCGGTGCCCTCGACCAGACGGACATAGGCCCGCGTCAGGGTGGCGATGCCAGACAGGCGGCCCAGCAGGTTCAGGCCGGTGCGCTCGGCGATCAGCACGGCGCGCGCGTTGCCCTCGGCGCGGGCCAGGACCGTGCCGGGCAGGACGTCCGAGCCGTCGGGCGAGACGACCTCGAAGCTCGCCGTCGGGTCCAGGGCGGCCAAGGATAGGCGGGCGCATGACAGGCCCGAGACCCGGCCGTCCTGGCGGCTGGCCCAGACCACCGACAGGCGGGCGTCCGGATCGATACAGGCCTCGCCGGTGATGTCGCCGGCGCGGCCCAGGTCCTCGGCCAGAGCCAGGTCGACGATCGGGCGGACCAGCAGGTCGGCCAAGGGCGTGATGGTCATTCGGCGGCGTAACGGACGGCGGCGTCCGTGTTCTCCAGGGTCACGAAGGTGCGGACCGGCTGGGCGGCCGCGGGGAAGTCGCTGCGATAGTGGCCGCCGCGGCTTTCCTGGCGGGCCAGGGCGGCGTCGACGATCAGGCGGGCGGTAACCAGGGGCGGGCAGGGGCCGACGGCCGGCTCCAGCGCGTCGATCTGTTCCAGCAGGCGGGTCAGGCCCGCCGCGTCGCGGATCACGCCGGCGTCGCGGCTCATGGCCTTGCGCAGGATCTGCAGCGTCGCGTCCGGCAGGTCGGGCAGGGGCGCCAGGCTGACCGGCTCGCCGCCGTTCAAGCCTTCGGTCGCCGCCGCATGGCCGGCGCGGGCGCCGAAGACGGCCGCTTCCAGCAGGCTGTTGGAGGCCAGGCGGTTGGCGCCCTGCACGCCGGTCGAGGCGCACTCGCCGGCGGCGTAGAGGCCCGCCAGGCTGGTGCGGCCGTCCAGGTCGGTGGCGACGCCGCCCATGTGGTAGTGCACGGCCGGCGTGACCGGGATCATCTCGCGGCGCGGGTCGATGCCGGCGCTGCGGCAGGCCTCGAACACCGCCGGGAACTCGTGCGGGAAGTGGGCGCCGACCGCCGTGGTGGCGTCCAGGAAGGCGCCGCGACCGGCCGCCCGTTCGGCGTGGATGGCGCGGGCGACGACGTCGCGCGGCGCCAGCTCCTTGGCCGGGTGGTAGTCGGCCATGAAGGCGTGGCCATCCGTATTGCGCAGGATCGAGCCCTCGCCGCGCAGGGCCTCGGTGGCCAGGGGCGCGGGATCGCGGCCGATGTCGATGGCCGTGGGGTGGAACTGCACGAACTCCGGATCGGCGATCGTCGCGCCGGCCAGGGCGGCCAGGCCCAGACCCTCGCCGCGCACCTGGGCGGGCGTGGTGGTGACGGCATAGAGCCCGCCGACGCCGCCGGTGGCCAGGATCACGGCCTTGGCGCGGATTTCCACCAGCGCGTCGCCGATCTGGGCCAGCACCCCGACCACGCGGCCGGTCTTGTCCTGCAGCAGGCGGCGGGCGCGGGCGTTCTCGCGGACCTCGATGCTCGGCGTCGCGCGGACGCTGGCGATGACCGCGGCCATGATCGCCGCGCCGGCCCCGTCGCCGCCGACCCGCGCGACGCGGGCTTTGGCGTGGGCGGCCTCCAGGCTCAGCACGAACTCGGCTTCTTGTCCTTCTTTGGCGGTCTTGCGGTCGAACGGCGCGCCGCGGGCGGCGAGATCCCGGACGGCCTGCGGGCCTTCGTGGGTCAGCAGGGCGACGGCGTCCGGATCGCAGAGACCCGCCCCGGCGGCGATGGTGTCGGCGGCGTGCAGTTCAGGCGTGTCGTCAGCGGCCAGGGCGGCGGCCATGCCCCCTTGCGCCCAGGCGCTGGAGCAGCCGGTCGCCAGCGGCGTCGGCGACAGCACCAGGGCCTTGCCCGCCGCCAGCGCGGCGGTGAGACCGGCCAGCCCGGCCCCGAGGATCACGGGGCCGTCGAAGTTCACGCGTTCGGTCACTGAAAACGACTCCCAAGGGAGGGGGGAGAAAAAGGCGGCGCTAGATCAGCTCGACATTCACGTGATGCCGGGCCTTCACCAGGTCGTACCGGGCCGGCACGACCGGCGGCGGCAGGTCGATCATCCGCTGCACGGCCAGGCGGGCGCGGTCGAGGATGTCGGCGTCGACCGTCACCTCGTACTGCTCGTAGACCAGGGCGTCGTGGATGTTCTGCAGGGTGATCCGCTTCATGTGCGGGCACATGTTGCAGGGGCCGATGAACTGGGTCAGCGGGCTTTCGGCCTGGACGTTGCTGGCCATCGAGCACTCGGTGATCAGCACCACCTGGGCCGGCTTCCTGGCGGCGACATAGTCGTTCATCGCGGCGGTCGAGCCGGCGAAGTCGGCGGCTTCCAGGATCTCGGCCGGGCACTCGGGGTGGGCCAGCACTTCCGCGCCCGGCCAGGCCGCGCGCATGTCGGCGATGTCGCTGACGGTGAAGCGCTTGTGCACTTCGCAATGACCGGCCCAGGCGATGATCTTCACATCGGTCTGGCGGGCCACGTTGCGGGCCAGATATTCGTCGGGGATCAGGATGACCTTGTCGGTCCCCCATTCCTTGGCGGCCCACTCGACGACCTGCACGGCGTTGGCGCTGGTGCAGCAGATGTCGGTCTCGGCCTTCACGTCGGCCGTGGTGTTGACGTAGGTGACGACCGGCACGCCCGGATAGCGCTGCTTGATCAGCCGCACGTCGGCGCCGGTGATCGAGCTGGCCAGGCTGCAGCCGGCCTTCAGATCCGGGATCAGGATCTTCTTCTGGGGGCTGAGGACCTTGCTGGTCTCGGCCATGAAGTGCACGCCGGCCTGGACGATGATCTGGGCGTCGCTCTTGGCGGCCTCCTTGGCCAGCGCCAGGCTGTCGCCCACGAAGTCGCCCACGCCATGGAAGATGTCCGGCGTCATGTAGTTGTGAGCCAGGATCGCGGCGTTCTTCTCGCGCTTGATCCGGTTGATCTCGGCGATCAGCGGCGCCTGCGCCCGCCACTCCATCGGGGTGACGTGGTGCTTGACCTTGTCCCAGATCCCGCTGGTCTCCGCCTCGACCTGGGCGGTGAACTCAAGCGGAGCGGTAAAGCCGTCGGCCATCTGATACTCCGTTATGCTCAAAGTGAGCATTTCCAGGGCCTCAAAAAACGCCGGAGCTTTGCGGAGCGTTCCGCTCGGACCCGACGTCCAGGTTATGCTGAAAGTGAGCATAACCTTCCCGTCACATATAGCGCCTGCGAAGCGGAATGCAAACCGGCTTATTCTGAAAGCGCCGGCGCCATTTTCTGGGGCGCGGGGCTTCGAGGGCGGTGCAATGGTTTCGGTGCGACCGGGTGTCGCGACGCGCATTGCATGCCAAGAACAGCGTTATCTTCGCCGGTTCTTATCCTTACATATCCGTAATGTGGAAGAAAAATTCTGCCACCGCTGCAGGTGCGCAGAAACCTCATGCGTCAATCATATGATACAGCATGTACAGTAATTGCTGTACAAATAGTCGTAACTAATTCCCGTATCGAAATTCGAAAATGACAAGGAGTTTCTCGAACCTAAAGTGGCAATCTTGTCTTTATGTATATTTATTCGCAACTTTAGAGTATTTGAATTACGCAATTGTAATGATGTGACTTTAATGAGACAGCGATTTTACGCGTTGTTTCAGCCTCGCAATGTTCGTTGACCTACGATCATTTCAGCTCGTAGCTCCCCGTCAGCCGGATTCAACGAGGGGTCCGGAACCGCGCATGACTGCATGCAAGCGCCAAGACGCTGGGGAGTTTTAACTTGATTACGAAGTCCATCCGGGAGCGCCTGCTGGCCTCCTCCATGATCTGCGGCATGGCCGTGCTGGCCGCTGGCCAAGCCGCCGCCCAGACCGCCGCTCCGGCTCAGGCCGAAGACACGCAAGTCGAAGAAATCGTCGTCACCGGCTCGCTGTTCCGTCGGACCGACACCGAAACCCCGTCGCCGGTCACCGTGCTGACGTCGGAAAACCTGCAACGCGCGGGCATCAGCACCGCTTCGGACGCCATCCGCACGATCTCGGCGGACGGCGCCGGTTCGATCCCGACCGGCTTCCAGGGCGGCTTCAGCGCCGGCGGCTCGGCCGTCTCGCTGCGCGGCCTGGGCGTCTCCTCGACCCTGGTCCTGGTCGACGGCCTGCGCTCGACCAACTTCCCGCTGAACGACGACGGCCATAACGCCTATGTCGACCTCAACACCATTCCGTTCAGCCTGATCGACAAGATCGAAGTCCTGAAGGACGGCGCCTCGTCGTCGTACGGCGCGGACGCCATCGGCGGCGTCGTGAACCTCAAGCTGAAGAAGACCTTCGTCGGCGTGGCCGGCAGCCTGGAAGCCGGCGAAAGCGACCGCGGCGACGCCTCGCACAAGCGCGGCGACCTGACCCTGGGCTTCGGCGACTACCGCGAGAGCGGCTGGAACGTCTACATCAACGCCGAGTACCAGAAGGACGGCCGGGTCACGAACCACAGCCGCGGCTTCCCGTACAACACGCTGGACCTGACCTCGATCGGCGGCGTCGACAACAACACCGCCGACAGCAGCCTGACGGTCACCACCGGCACGCCGACCGCCGTCGTCACCCGCGTCGGCCAGACCGACCTGAACAACCCGCTGTCGGGCGCGGCCGGTTCGCCGTTCACCAACCAGTACCAGGCCCTGAACCTGAACTGCACCAACGGCACCTTCACGGTCACCACCGGCGCCGCCCAAGGCACCAGCTGCAAGTACAACTTGCAGGACATGTACAACCAGATCCAGCCGCTGCAGAAGCGCTACGCCTTCAACGGCCGCCTGAGCGTGCGTCTGGCCGACAATGTCGAGGCCTACGCCACCGGCAGCTTCTCGCGCAACGAAGTCAGCATCAAGGGCCAGCCGCAGAACACCCGTCTGCGTCAGCCGTTCGGCGCCGCCGCTTCGCTGGCCTCGAACAACCCCGGCATGGTCCTGCCGGTGTGGATCTGCTCGTCGGGCGTCAACTGCGTCACGGCCGCCGATCGCCGCCTGAACCCGAACAACCCGTACGCGGCCGCCTACGCCAACGATCCGTCGAACGGCGCGGCCCGCATCTACTACGTGTTCGGCGACATCCCGTTCGCCAGCGACCGCCGCAACGACGTCATCCGCGGCACCGCCGGCCTGACCGGCGACTTCGGCGGTGACTGGAACTGGCGCATCGAAGCCGTCGGCGCCAAGGACAACCTGCGCCTGGTCCAGCACGGCTACCTGAACATCGCCAACACGCTGAAGGCCATCAACACCGGCTCGTACAACTTCGTCGATCCGTCGAAGAACACGGCCGCCGTGCGCCAGTCGATCGCGCCGGACATCACCACGCCGTCCAGCTCGTCGCTGATGGCGCTGGACGCCTCGATCACCAAGCGTCTGTGGACCCTGCCGGGCGGCGACATGCAGCTGGCCCTGGGCGCCCAGATCCGTCGCGAGGAACTGGAAAACAACAACCAGAACGCCCGTCTGGACACCTGGACCCTGACCACCTCGTCGGCGTTCGGCAAGCACACGGTGTCGGCCGGTTACTTCGAAGTGCTCGCGCCCGTGCTCGACACCCTGGAAGTCAACCTGTCGGGTCGCTACGACCACTACTCGGAAGGCTACGGCCACTTCTCGCCGAAGATCGGCGCCAAGTTCACGCCGATCAAGCAACTGGCCTTCCGCGGCACCTACTCGAAGGGCTTCCGCGCCCCGACCTTCGCCGAAGCCAGCCCGCGTTCGCAATATGCCGGCTTCTCGAACTACACCCCGCCGGTCGCGTTCCAGAACGCTCACGGCGGCACGGTCACCGGCGGCAACAAGAACCCCTATGCCGGCCAGTACTCGATCGGCGGCGGCTACAACGGCAACCCGGACCTGAAGCCGGAAACCTCGCGTAGCTTCACCGTGGGCGCGATCTACGAGCCGACCCGTTGGCTCAGCATGACGGTCGACTACTACAACGTGAAGAAGTCGGACCTGATCGTGTCCGGTCCGCTGATGGCCGACGCTCGCGCCGCCTACTTCAGCAAGACCAACGTCGCCGACGCCTGCGCCGCCGTGGCGGCCGTGGGTCCGGGCTATTCGTGCAACGTCGTCGACGGTGTCGACCCGCTGTTCCCGACCGCCCTGCCGCGCGTGCTGATCATCAACGCGCCGTTCGTCAACGCCAACTACCAGATCACCTCGGGCGTCGACCTGGCGGCCACGGGTAAGTTCACCCTGACCGACAGCATCAACCTGACCAGCCGCGTCGAGGTCACCCACGTGATCAAGTCGGACCTGCATGCCGCCAACGGCGTGCAGAAGTACGCCGGCACGCTGGGTCCGAACGGTCTGTCGGCCGGTAACGGCACGCCCAACTGGCGTGGCAACTGGCAGAACACCGTCTCGTTCGGCGACAAGTACACCCTGTCGGCCACCACCTACTTCGTCGGCAAGATCAAGCAGGTCGCCGCCGACGTCTATACCGACACCAGCTGCGCCAAGGGCAACCTGTACAACAACGGCGACCAGGCGATGGGCGAAAAGTTCTGCTATATCAAGAAGTTCGTCAATGTTGACCTGAACGGCACCGCCCAGGTGACCGACCAGGTCCAGGTCTATGCCAACGTGGCCAACCTGTTCGACGAAAAGGCTCCGGTCGCTCCGGGCGCCTATACCTCGAACCCGAACTATCTGAGCGCCTTCCACTACGCCGGCCTGATCGGCCGTTCGTTCAAGCTGGGCGTCCGCTTCCAGTACTAAGACTCTCTAGTCCTTCGACATGAGAGAGGGCCGGTTCCGCGAGGAACCGGCCCTTTTCTTTGGCGCGGATCTCCGCCTTCGACCCATTGCGGACGTTTGCCCCCTCTCCCCTTGCGGGAGAGGGTGGCCCGCGAAGCGGGTCGGGTGAGGGGTTGCGCTCCGCTATCCGGACAGGGCTTTCAACCCCTCATCCGTCAGCTGCGCTGACACCTTCTCCCGCAAGGGGAGAGGGAAACAAAGGTCAGCTCACCACCCATCGCAGACGTCACCTCCCAAAAGAAAGCCCCGGAGCTTTCGCTCCGGGGCTCAGGCAGGGATGGCCCAGCCGCAAACGGCCGGACCGGGGAGGAGACGCTTATTTCAGCTTGGCGCTCAGCGAGACGCCGACGATGCGGGGCTCGTTGTAGACGGCGGCCATGTAGTTCTCGATCACGCCCTTGAGGTTCTTCTCGTTCGTGATGTTGCGGCCGAACAGGGCGATCTCGTAGCCCTTGTCCAGGTTCTCGTAGCCCAGCTTCAGGCCGCCTTCGAAGGCGCCCTTCGCGTAGAACTCCTTGGTCTTGTAGAGCACGAAGTTCGTGTAGCCCTGGACGTTCCAGTCGGTCATCGCGAACAGGCGACCGGCTTCGCCGACCGGCACGTTGTAGCGCGCCGTGAAGTTCAGGTTGTACTTCGGGGCGTTCGGCAGCGGCTGGCCGTCGATCTGGGCGAAGGTGTTGGCCCCCACCTTGATCGTCGGGTTTTCGACCGTGCAGACCACCACGCCGTTCAGCGCGCAGACCTGGGCGTAGACGCGCTTGTCCTTGATCTCGCTGTGCAGATAGCTTGCGCCGGCCGTCAGCAGCAGGTTCTGGACCGGGCGCCATTCCAGGTCGGCTTCGACGCCGTAGGCCTTGGCCTTGTCGGCGTTGAACAGCACGCCGTTGCCGTTGCTGTCGTTGCCGTTCAGCTGGATGTCGCTGACTTCATAGGTGAAGGCCGAGGCGTTGAAGCGCAGGGTGTTCTCGAGCAGGAAGCTCTTGAAGCCCACTTCGTACGACTGGATCGTTTCCGAGTCGGCCGTGGTGAAGTCGCTGTTGAACACCGCCGAGCGGCCCTGGATGGTCGGGCCGCGGAAGCCCTTGGCCGCGCGGGCATAGAGGCTGACGTCCGGATTGACCTGGTAGTTGGCCGACAGGTCCCAGCTGACCTGCTCGTCGGCCAGGCGCACGTAACGACGACCGGCATAGGTCGAGACGTTGGCGGCGTTGTTCGAGGTCTTTTTCAGGACCGTCTTCTTGGCGTCGTAGGTGTCACGGATGCCGGCCGTGATCGTCAGGGCGTCGGTCAGCTGGTAGCTGGCCTGGCCGAACACCGCCCACGAGGTGTTCAGGTTGTTCAGCAGCACCCAGTTGTTGGGGTTGTAGCCGGCCGAGGTCGGCAGCAGGAACACGCCGCGCTGGGCGAATTCAGTGGTGTCGCGCGAGTCGAAGTACATGCCGCCGACTTGCCACTTCAGCTTGCCGTCGCTGTTGCTGGCCAGGCGGATTTCCTGGGTCAGCTGGTCCAGGTCGTGGACGCGGCCTTGCGACTGGCCAAAGCCGTTCGGCACGCCGCCGACCGGGAAGTTGGCCGCCGCGCCGCCGTCGGTGTCGCCACGGCTGTAGCCGGCGGTGTGCTCGTAGGCGCTGATCGAGGTCAGGGTCACCGGGCCGAAGTCGTAGTCGACATGGGCCGAGATGCCTTGGGTGTCGTAGGCCTGCGGGTTGTTGCCGGCTTCGTCGAAGGCGACCTTGTCGCGCGGAGCGCTGCTCTTGTTCGAACCCTTGGTCAGGGCCTGGCGCAGGAACAGGGTCGAGGTGCCGGCATATTCACGGGCGTGGGCCGAGACCAGGACCGACAGCTTGTCGTTCGGCTTGGCCAGCACCTGCAGGCGGGCGTCCTTTTCCGTGAAGCCGCCCATGGCGTTCTTCTGCGGGGTCTTGGTGCCGTCGGCGCTGACGCCGGCGAAGGTGTTGTCCACATAGTCGTCGCGGTGCTGGTACAGCACCGAGGCGCGGAACATCAGGCCGTCGGCGATCGGGCCGCCGATGCCGCCGTCGAAGGTGGTCGTGCCGTAGGTGCCGTACGAGGCCGACATGCGGGCGTTGAAGTCTTCGCTCGGCTTGATGGTGTCGAACTTGACGATGCCGGCGGTGGTGTTGCGGCCGAACAGCGAGCCTTGCGGGCCACGCAGCACTTCGACCTGGCCGATGTCGAACAGCGGGTTCGACTTCAGGACCACGTGCTCCAGCACGACGTCGTCATGGATGATCGACACGGGCTGCGAGGCGCCTAGGTAGAAGTCGATGTTGCCGAGGCCCCGGATGTAGAAACGCGGGAAGATCCGGCCCGTGGTGGTCTCGGCGTAGAAGCTGGGGACCTTGCCCGACAGGGCCAGGATGTCGCCGCCATCGGCGGTGACGGCGCGCAGCTGGTCGCCCGAGACGGCGGCCACCGACAGCGGCACCTTCTGCAGGTTTTCCGAGCGGCGCTCGGCGGTGACGACGATCGCGTCCAGGGTGGCGGCGTTTTCGGCCGCCGGAGTTTGTTGCGCGTGGGCGGCGCCGGCGAAGGCCAGGGTCGCGGAAGCCGCGCCCAGCAGCAGAGCCAGCTTGGGGGAAGAGAGACGCATGGAGAGAGAACCTTTCATCGCGACCGTTTTCGGCCGTCTTCGTGAAGCGCCAGCGACCTAGCGGAGCGAACGCGATTCGTCCCGCTACTGGCGCGTCCGCGCTATAGGCCTCTTCGATGTCGGTTCAGTGAAGGACTTACTTACTTGGCTTTAGCCGACTGCCCGCGAGTGAGGCGCCGAAGCCTCACCCGCGGGAGCCAGGTGTCGCCGGAACGGGGGCTAGAAGCCGACCCGCATCCCCAGGCGCAAGCCGCCGCCCGAACGGCCGCCGCCGCTTTCGCCAGTGCCTTCCAGGAAGGTGACCATCGCCCCGCCGGCGCGATAGCTCAGACCCACGGTCAGCTGGCCGAAGGTGCGGCCGCCGTCCTTGGACAGGTGCTCGGAGCGGTCGCCGCTGACCAGGGTCAGGCCGTTCTTGACCGTGAAGTCATGGACGACGAAGGCCGCGCCGTACGAGGTGAACACCCCGCCCAGCGCTTCCCCTTGCAGGGCCCCGCGCACGCCGGCCTTGGCGACGAAGCCGGTGGTGTTGTCGAAGTCCAGCTTCTGGGCGAAGGCGTCGACGTCGTCGAGGCGCGAACTGACATAGTTGATGCTGAGCAGCTGCTCGAGGATCACGCCGTCGTTTTCCGACCGCGCGCCGGCCTCGACCTGGCCGCCCCAGGCGGTGCCGTCGAAGTCCAGGTCGATGGCGTCCGGACCGTTCGTAGCCTTGATCGACTGGCGGTCGACCTTGGCCAGGGCGTTCAGGAAGTAGCCGCCTCGGGTCAGGCCCAGATAGCCGCCGATGTTGGCGACCTGCAGCTTGACCGTCTGGGCGCCCGCGCCGCTGAAGCGCTGACGCGAGTCGGCATAGCCGCCGGTCACGCCCAGCACGACGCGACCGTCGTCGATGCCGGCGTTGATCAGGTCCACGCCCATCTGGCCGCCATAGGTGGTCTGGCGGTAATCGAGCTCGACCGGCGAGGTCTTGGTCCCGAGCGTGTCGTCGCGGTCGGTGCGATGGCCGAAGGCCTGGGCCCAGACGCCGGCGCCATTGGCGTCGTCGCCGGCGTCGCGCAGGTTGGCCAGGTGGCTGCTCCAGGCCTCGGCCGACTGGCGCCAGACGTCGCGGACGCCCTCGGACACCTTCAGCATCTCATAGGCCCGCTGGCCGGCCACGCCGGTCAGGCGATAGGTGACGGACTTGTCCGCCGCCGTGTCCTGGACGACGCCATAGCGGATGAAGCCGACCTCGGTGTTCTCGATGCTGAAGGCGTCGGCCTTCGAGCCCGCGGCGGCCTGGATCAGCACCGGACCCTTGTCGCCGGTCAGGGTCGCGGTCTTGGCCGTGACGCCGCCCAGCACGACGGCGGTCTTGCCGTTGGCGATGTCGCCGACCACCAGGCGGTCGACGCCGCCGGGACCGATGTCCAGGCCCAGGCGCGCCTTGCCCGAACCGTTATAGTCGCCCGACAGGGTCAGGACGTCGCCGGCGCGGCCGTTGCGCAGGTCGATCAGGCCGCTGTTCTTCAGGGCCTCCAGCTGCAGCAGCGACACGTTGACCGGCGCCGTCGCCTTGGCGCCGATGGTGATCACGTCGGTATTGGTCAGGACGTTGGAGCCGCCGCCGAAATCGATGCTTTGGGCCAGATCGATCGGCTTGTCATTGGTGAAGACGTCGTCGCCGTCGGTCAGCGGCCGGTCGCCGAACTGCTTGAGCGGCGGCGGTGGCCCGTCCTCGGCGTGGGCCACGAGCGGCGCCGCGAGAACCAGAGCGATGGCGGAAAGGGCTGCCGGCGTCACGCGGGGCAGCCAGGAACGGTCCGCGGCAGCTTGGCTGGCGCGGTGAACTGGAAACAACACTTACAGACTCCGTAAGCGATCGCGCCCCCGCGATGCCTGGGGGTCTACTATGGCGAGGCTTGCGGGATCAAGGCGCAGATGCGGCGAGGAGCTTGCGGGAGGCGTCAAGACGCGCAACGGCCGTTCTCAACGTCCGCAACGGGTGGGAAGCAGACCTATCCTCCCGAGAGTTGACGCGTCAGCCCTCGCCGCCAAGTATACCAAACGGTGGACTTGGGGGTTGTCTTACGTGTTACACTTTGGCGTGGCTGCCGCCGTTACCTCACTGATGGTGGCAGCCCTTGCAGCAGTTATTGCTCGTGGCCGGCCAAAGGTAGAGCGCGCCGATGGCGGAACAATTTCGCCCGAGCGCTGGACCGCCGCCTTTACCGTCTTGTCCGGACTGGCGATGGCCGCCGGTGGTGCGATCGCTCTCATAGCCGGGCAGTGGATACTCGGCTTTGCGCTGCTTCTGATAGGTCTGCCCTGCGCAGCCTTCATGTCTCCGTCACTGACCGATCTACACAACGTGAACTGGTCGTCCGATGGAGTTGAGGGGCCTTCCAGGTTGTTCGGCCCAACCTTGGGGCTTCAGCGGGCCTCGGTCGCCTGGCCGGAAATTGAAAGCACGGGGCAGACCAGCATGGGGTATTGGTATGTGCAGACTGCCGACCGTCGACGAGTCTACTGGAGCTATTTATACAAGGGCTATGCAGCCTTGAATGCGGCTCTCACCAATCATCGTCCAGATTTAGTTCTACCGTCCGACCTTTGAGACAACGTCCGACTAGGGGCGTGAACGGTCATTGGCGCCAGCGCCCAATGCCGACCGATCGACGCCCAGAGGCAGCGCCAGTCGCAAAGACGGCTCGCGACCCATTGCGGACTACACCGCTACGGCCAATCCAAATTGGCCCCGGACATCTTCTCATGCGGATAGGACGGCGGTTCGCGCCTGGCCAATCTATATGGAACCCCGCCAACAGCGACGTCGTCGCACACGCCCCGGTCAAGCGCCTAGTCTAACATTGGTCCGGACCGTCGCCTCGCGGCGGCGGTCCGGACGCTGGGCGAACGATCAGGCCCCCGCGTCCAGCGGCTCGAACTTGGCGAACTGCTGGGTGCTGGGACAGTCGGCGCAGTCGCGCGACGGCGTTCGCCACTGCAGCTCGCGCAGCCGGCCCGGCAGCGCCTCCAAGTCCGAGGCCTCGCGCAACTCGTCGACCGACAGCGCGAAGTGCTGCGGCGTGAAGCTGCACGGCGCGATGCGGCCCGCCTCGTCGATGAATAGAAAGCGCTCGGCCACCCGGCAGTCGTCAATCGGCAGCGGCCGGCCCGCCACGGTGTCGGCAATCCGCGCCACATAGGCCGCCCCGCCCACCAGGGCCGTCCTCCGCGCCGCAAGCTCCGCCCGCAGCCCCGGCAGCAGCCCGGCCAGGAACGTCACGTCGTCCGGGCGCAGGCGATGATCGGGGAAGAACTCGGGCCGGTCGCGGCCCCCGAGCTGATTGAAGCTGATCTCGTCCACCCCCCAGCCGGCCAGGGTCCGGCACAGGGCTTCGAAATCAGCGATGTTGTCACGCATCAGCACCACGTTAGCGCGGACCTTCAACCTTGCGCCGGCGGTGTCGCGGTCGGCCACGAGCGCCGGGACGTAGCGCGAGAGCTTGTCGAACGCCCCCGGCCAGCCGCGCATCGCGTCGTGGAAGGCGGCGGGGCCGTCGATGCTGACCGTCACCTCGCGATAGCGCCGCACCAGGTCCTCGCGAACCCTGGGCGACCCCAGCAGAGTTCCGTTGGTAGTCAGGCTGAGGTCCTGGCCCTGCTCGGCGGCCCGCGCGCTCAGCGCCGCCAGCGGCGCCCACATCAGCGGCTCGCCTCCGAGCCAGCTTAGCAGGACCGGACGGCAATAGGCGCGCCGCCAGTCGCCGAGCAGGTCGACGAACCGCTCCACCCGGCCGGCATCCACGGCGTGGCGAGGCCCGCCCAGCCGCTTGTCGTAGGCGCAGAACGGGCACGACAGGTTGCAGTCGTCGAAGACCCGCCACAGCACGATCAGGCGACGGTCGGTCTCGGCGGAGTATGTCACGGGCAATTCTCCTGATCGAAAGCGGAAATCTCAGACCCCCTGGCTGCAAGCGTGCACCTGCGCCAGGTGCGGTCGATCCAGGCGCCGTCGACCTTGGCGGCCGAGCACTTCAGGGCGAAGCGCCGGGTGTCGCGGCGCGTATCATCACGGCCCGTCCCGCGGCATTGAAGGGGTTGCGCATGGCGCGCGGCTGGCGGGGCCGATGAGCACGATCACCTTGTCCGCGACGTATGCTTGAGCACGCTGCCGTGGCCGTTGTGAAACGGCTGAAAGCGTCCGATCAGGCCGAGATAGTCGAAGCGCATGAGATTCCCTCACGCCAATGTCCGCCGCGGCCTATCCGGCGGCATGGGTTATGCTAAATTTGAGCAAAAGGGGTTGTCAACCCCAGCGTGCGTCACTCGCCTTCCATTTATCCTCATCGTTCCTGCCCTCGTGGCGGGGTCTAATGAGACCGACGCTCGCGGGTCAGCGGACGCATCGAGAGTCCGAGACGGGTCGTTAGCGGACCTAAGGTGACTGGTCCTCGCGCCTAGGCCTTCTTCTTCTTCGCCGCGCGCGCGGCCTGGTCGGCCTGGTTCACGGCCACGGCCGCGCGGATCAGGGCCTTGAAGGCGTCGGCGTCGAGGGGCTCGTCCTGGCGGAAGTCGATCGCGCGGCGGACATTGCCTTCGAGGCTGGAGTTGAACAGGCCCTTCGGATCGGCCACGGCCGCGCCCTTGGCGAAGGTGGTCTTGACGTAGGCCTTGTAGGTCTCGCCGGTGCAGATCAGGCCGTCGTGCGACCAGACCGGCTTGCCCCACTTCCACTCCTCGACGACGTCGGGATCGGCTTCCAGGATCAGGGCGCGGATGCGGGCCAGCTTTTCGCCGCGCCAGTCGCCCAGCTCGGCGATGGCGTTGTCGATCAGGTCCGAGACGGGGACGCCTTCCGGCGCGGGCTTCATCTTGCTCATCGGGCTCTCACATGCGCTCGCCGGGCAGGGCGGCGGCTTGGCGGATCCAGTCGGTCAGCTGGGCTTCGTCCAGCGCGTCGTCCTCTTGGATGTGGAAGTAGCGCACGTCCTTCTGCTTGGACGCGACGGGCGGCAGGGGATCGAGCCCTGCGCCCTTGAAGAAGGCCAGCTTGATGTATTTGGCGAAGACGTGGACGCCGAGGAACCAGGTTCCTTCCTCGACGCCGTACAGCGGCGAATTCCACTTCACCGCCTTGCGCAGGTCGGGGACGGCGGCCTCGACCAGGGCGTCTACCCTGGTCCCGACCGCGCTCTTCCAGCCCGGCATGGCGGCGATATAGGCCTGGACGGGCGCGTCGCCGTAGCCCTTGGCGATCTGCGGATTGCCCCCGGACAGCAGGACGGGCTCGTCGGCCATGGCGTTCTCTCCTAGGCCTTCGCGCGCCGCCGCACATAGGGCAGCACGAACAGATAGAGCCCCGAGACCAGCAGCAGGATAAGCGGGATCAAGGCGAACAGGCCAACCCAGTAGGGCGGCTGGCCCTGGGTCATCACGATGATGTAGCCCAGCACCCCGGCCGTGAAGGCGATCGAGAGCCAACGGTGGATCTGGCGAATGGTGTTGCTCATGGCGCTCAGTCCTCCTTGCCCAGCAGGGTTTCGAGGTTGTCGAGGAAGCTCTTCCAGCCGGCGTGGGCGCCGCCGAAGGCCTGCTTCTGGTCGGGACGGAAGCCGGCCTGTTCCATGCGCAGGTGCGTGCCGGTCGGCGTGGGGGTGAGGGTGAAGGTCACGACGCTGGTCAGGTCGTAGGCCGGGTCCTCGTGCTTGAAGTTCCAGGTGTAGGACAGGCTCTTGGGCGGCTCGAGGCTGAGCACCTCGCAGTCCAGCACGCCGCCCCATTCGCCGCGCAGATTGAACTTGTGGCCGACCTGGGGCTGGAAGTCGTTCTTCATCAGCCATTCCTCCATCAGGTGGGGCTGGGTGAGGGCGCGCCACAGCTTCTCGGGCGCGTGGCCGATCTCGCGTTCGACGACGACGGTCTTGGTCTCGGTCATTGGTCCATCCGGTTCAAAAGGTCCTCGAGCTTGTCGAACCGGCCTTCCCAGAAGCCGGCCATCTTGCTCGTCCAGTCGATCAACGGGGCCAGGGCGTTCAGCTGGGCGCTGTAGTGCGTCTGGCGACCCTCGTGGCGGTCGGCCACCAGGCCGGCGGCCTTCAGCACCCCGAGGTGCTTGGACACCGCCGGCTGGCTGACCCCCGCCTGGGCGGTCAGCGCGCCGACCGTCTGCTCCCCGTCCCGGCAGAGGCGCTCGAAAAGCGCCCGGCGGGTCGGGTCGGCGAGGGTGCGGAAGAGGGTGTCGTGCGGTGTTTCTGTCACTGATCCATAACCATTGAGCTATGGGATATTTCATAACTCTGTGGTTATGCGTTCGTCAAGCGGCTTGTGAGCGCCCCCTCCGTCACGATGCGGATAGGCGACGTGACGGAGGGGCGCTACGGCGCTAGTGCGGCCGCGCCTGGGCCAGCGCCTGCGCCAGCGTCTCCAACGAGAACGGCTTCGATATAAACGGCCAGTCCCCGGCCCGGGCCCGCCCCTGGTCCCCGCCCGTGTAGCCCGAGCACAGCACCACCGGCAGCCCTGGCCGATCCGCCGCCAGCTGCTCGGCCAGGTCCACGCCGCTCTTGCCGCCCGGCATGATCACGTCGCTGAGCACCAGCTGGATGCCCTCGTCCTGGGCCAGGCGCGACAAGGCCTCCTCGACCCCGCCGGCCCGCACCACGCTGTGTCCCAGGTCGTGCAGCATCACCCCGACCAGCTCGGCCACCTGCGGGTCGTCCTCGACCAGCAGCACGCGCGAGGGGGTCTGGGCGCGGATGTGGTCGACCCTGGGGGCGGTCTCGGCGGCGACGTCATTGAGGTCGATGGGCAGCAGCAAGGCGATGGTCGCGCCCTGGCCGGGCTTGCTCTCGATGTCGACCGAGCCGCCCGATTGCCGCGCGAAGCCGTAGACTTGGGACAGGCCCAGGCCCGTGCCCTCGCCGGGCGCCTTGGTGGTGAAGAACGGCTCGACCGCGCGGGCGATGGTGGCCGCGTCCATGCCGGCCCCGGTGTCGCTGACGGCCACGCGCAGGTACTGGCCCGGCTCCAGCTCACCCTGCTTGCGGGCGATGGTGACGGGGCGGCTCTCGATAGTGACTTCGCCGCCGGGCGGGGTGGCGTCGCGGGCGTTGACGACCAGGTTCAGCAGGGCCGCCTCGAACTGGCCCGCATCGATCTTGGCCGCCCGCACGCCCGAGCCCAGGCGCAGGTGAAAGGTGTAGGCGTCGCCCAGGGCGCGCCTCAGCAGGCCCTCGCACTCGGCGATCAGGCGGTCGACGCGGCAGATCTCGGGCTTCAGCGGCTGGCGGCGAGCGAAGGCCAGCAAGTGCTGGGTAAGCTTCTCGCCGCGCTTGGCCGCCGCCAGGGCCGCGCCGATCATCTTCTCGCGGCGGCGCTCGTCGTCGGGGTGGCGCTCGACCACGTCCAGGGCCCCGATGATCACCGTCAGCAGGTTGTTGAAGTCGTGGGCCACCCCGCCGGTCAGCTGGCCGATGGCCTCCAGCTTCTGCGATTGCAGCAGGGCCGCCTGGGCCGCGTCGCGTTCGGCCACGGCGGCCTCGACGCGTTCCTCCAGCAGCTCGTTGACCCCGGTCAGCTTGGCCTCGGCCCGCTTGGCGTCGGTGGTGTCGAAGGCGATGCCGATGAAGCCGACGAAGGCCCCGGTCGGGTCGAAGCGCGGCTGCGAGAACGATTTGAGCCAGCGCCAGTCGCCGTCGGCCCGGCGATAACGGCCCTCCAGGCTGAACGGCTTGCGCGAGGCCTCGCCCGCGATCTGGGCCTTGAGGATGCCCGGCAGGTCCTCGGGGAACAGCCGCGTGCGCCAGTCCATGGTCAGGGCGCCGTCATAGTCCAGGCCCGTGAACTCGACATAGGCGCGGTTGACGAACTCGCGGATGCCGCCGGGCCGCGACACCCACATCAGGGCCGGGGCGCTGTCGGCCAGGTTCCGGAACCGCGCCTCGCTCTCGCGCACCTGTTCCTCGGAGCGGCGGCGGTTGGTGACGTCGAAGTTCAGGCCGATCATGCGGATCGGCTTGCCCTCCTCGTCGCGGATCACCTCGCCGCGGCCGTGCACCCAGCGCTCGCCCTGGCTCATGTCGGCCAGGCGATACTCGACCTCGTAGTCCTCCAGCCCCTGCAGCGCCCGCCGCACCCGCTCGCGCGCCATGTCGCGGTCGTCGGGATGGACGTAGGTCGGCAGGTCCTCGATCCGCACCCGGCCCTCGTCGGGCGCGCCCATGTTCCGCCGCGCGCCGAGCGACAGGAAAAGGTCGCCGCTGACCATGTCGTAGTCCCAGGGACCGACACCCGCGGCCGTCTGGGTCACCCGCAGGCGGGCCTCGGCGTCGGCGCGCTCCTCGCGGGCCCGGGCCAGCATCCGGATCGCCCCGCGCAGACCCTCGGCCGCCGCCACGATCATGATCGCGCACAGCAGGAAGATGACCATGGTGGCCAGCTCGTCCTCGGAGATCGAGGTCGAGGCCTGGTCGGTCCACAGCCACCAGCCGAACGCCGCGCCGGAGGCGACGGGGATCAACCCCCAGCGCCAGCCGGCATAGAGGGTGACCAGCATGATGGCCGGGAAGAAGGGCTGGGTGGCGCCCACGCCGCCGTGCAGGCCCAAAAGGGCCACCCGCATCAGCACGGCCATGGCCACGCCGATCAGGGACGCGACCGCGCATCGCCACGCCGGTGGTGGAACCGGAGGGATGAGCCACGCGCTAACTAGAGCATGGATTCGACGGTGCTCGTCGGAAGCCAAGTTCGGGGCGTCTTCTTTTACCACCTCTGCTCCCCGCAAAGATGTCTTGCCAAGAGCATGGACACGCTTACCTAGAGCACGCAACACGGGAGATCATTGATGGCCGACGCCCTCAACACCGGACTGACCGCCAAGCAGCGCGCCGAGATCGCCGCGTCCCTGAACAAGGTCTTGGCCGACAGCTACGCGCTCTATCTGAAGACGCACGGCTATCACTGGAACGTCCGTGGCCCGAACTTCCAGTCCCTGCACGTTCTGCTCGAAGGCCAGTACCAGGAAGAGTGGGCGGCGCTGGACGACATCGCCGAGCGCATTCGCGCTCTGGGCGAGCTTGCCCCGCAGGGCTACGCCGCCTTCGGCAACCTCTCCAGCATCAAGGACGGCACTCCCGAAAATGAGTGGGAAGCCATGCTGGGCGAGCTGAAGGCCGACAACGAAACGGTTATCCGCACCCTGCGCGACGCCTTCCCGGTCGCCGACGACGCCGGCGACGAGGCCACGGCCGACCTGCTGACCCAGCGGCTCCAGGCGCACGAGAAGCACGCCTGGATGATCCGCTCCACCCTCGGTAGCAAGTAGCTGCTCGCCGGGGGCAGGGTGGGGACCCTGAACATCACCGCGTCCTGGAAGACCGCCGCGACCGCCCTGGTCGTCGGCGGTCTTTCCGCGTGCGCCACCACCACCTATTACGTGCCGTCCGGATCGGGGCGCGAGGCGGGCCTGATGCGCGTCACGGGCAGCTTCAGCGAGCGCGGTCTGCGCCACTATGTCGCGGACTTCGACCCCGCCATGCTGGCCCTGGCCCGGCGTCACGACCCGCGTCCGCACAAGGACTACTGGGGGCGTGTCGAGGGCTGGGAGGTCATCAATCTCAAGGACATCCCGCGCCTGGGCGACCGCGTGCCCGACTTCGACGAGGCGCGGATCATCAACGCCCTGCGCCCGGCGGTCCCCGACGAGCTCGAGGCGGCCAAGCCGTTCGTGCTGACCGGCTCGGCCGACGCCCGCGCCAAGGCGCTGAACTGCCTGACCCAGGCGGTCTATTACGAAGCCGGCTTCGAGCCCGGCGAGGGCCAGATGGCCGTGGCCCAGACGGTGATCAACCGCATGCGTCACCCGGGCTATCCGAAGTCGATCTGCGGCGTGATCTATGAAGGCGCGGCGCGCTCGACCGGCTGCCAGTTCAGCTTCGCCTGCGACGGCTCGCTGGCGCGCGTGCCGCCGCCGGCCCTGTGGGCCAACGCCCAGGCGGTGGCCAAGCGGGCGCTGAGCGGCTTCGTGTTCAAACCGGTGGGCGTGGCCACGCACTATCACGCCGACTACGTCTCGCCCTATTGGGCCCCGACCCTGGTCAAGCTGAAGCAGTTCGGCCAGCACATCTTCTATCGCTGGACCGGCCCGTCCGGGACCCTGGCGGCCTTCACCGGCCGTTACTCCGGCAACGAGACCGTCAGCGCCGAGATCCTGATGGCCGCCGACCCGCGCACCCTGGAAGCGGCCCCGCCCGAGGTTCTGGCCGCCCAGAACGCGCCCGCGGTGGCCACCAGCGCGGCGGCCCGGATGCTGGGTGTCGACAACCTGATCCTGCCCGAGGCCAAGCTGGTCGCGGTGCCGGACGCCAATTCGCCGACGGGCGAGCGCTTCACGATGGTGGGGACGGTGGCCGGGCGAAGGATCCCGACCCAGGAAGAGATCGCGCGGATCAACAAGGCGCTGGAGGCGGTGTCGGAGCCTCCTCCGCCGGCCGTGGAGGCGCCCGCGGCTCCGGCGACACCGCCGCCTCCGCCGCCGAAGCCCAAGCCTCGGCCGCCGAGTTTGTTGAATCCGTTGAACTAGGAGGGGGCGCTAAGCCGCCCTACCAAACCCCGATCTTGTTCGCCTCGGCATGACTGATCGGATGATGCGCCGCCTTGTGGTCCTCTTCGGCCAGGAAGCGCACCGCCTCCAGCGCCGCCATGCAGCCCATGCCGGCCGCGGTCACGGCCTGGCGATAGACGTCATCCGTCACGTCACCGGCCGCGTAGACACCCTCGATCGCCGTCGAGGCGGTGCCCGGCTTGACCTTCAGATAGCCGCCGGGACCCGTCTCCAGCTGGCCCTTGAACAGCTCCGACGACGGCGCGTGGCCGATGGCGATGAACACGCCGTCGGCGGCGATGTCGGTGGTTTCGCCGGTCTTGATGTTCTTCAGGCGGGCCCCGGTGACGCCCATCGGGTCGGTCTGGCCGGTGACCTCGTCGATGACGCTGTCCCAGACCACCTCGATCTTCGGATGGGCCAGCAGGCGCTCCTGCAGGATCTTCTCGGCCCGCAGCTCGTCCTTGCGGTGGACCAGGGTCACCTTGCTGGCGAAGCTGGTCAGGAACAGAGCCTCTTCCACGGCGGTGTTGCCGCCGCCGACGACGATGACCTCTTTGTTGCGATAGAAGAAGCCGTCGCAGGTGGCGCAGGCCGAAACGCCAAAGCCCTGGAACTTGCTCTCGCTCTCGATGCCCAGCCACTTGGCCTGGGCGCCGGTGGCGATGATGATGGTCTCGGCGATCCAGTCCTGGCCGCTGTCGGTGGTCACCGTGAACGGGCGCTTGGACAGGTCGACCGACAGGACGATGTCGTTGACCAGTTCGGTGCCGACATGCTCGGCCTGGGCGCGCATCTGATCCATCAGCCAGGGGCCCTGGATCACATCGGCGAAGCCGGGATAGTTCTCGACATCGGTCGTGATGGTCAGCTGGCCGCCAGGCTGAATCCCGGCGATCAAGGTCGGCTTCAGCAGCGCGCGGGCGGCATAGATGGCGGCGGTGTAGCCGGCGGGGCCCGAACCAATGATCAGGCAGCGCGTGTGGCGGGGAGCGGTCGTGGACATGGCCGCAGATATAGTGTCGATTCCGCCGCTAGGCGATGGCTTGCGAGAGCCGCCGGGCGGGGAGATTTTCTGATGAAGGCCGGACTTCCGATCGGGCTGGGCGTGGGGATCGCCATCGGCGTGGCCTTCGGGCTGGCGCTGAACAACCTGGCGCTGGGCATCAGCCTGGGCGTCGCCATCGGTGGCGGGCTGGGCGTGGCCTCGATGGGCGTCACGAACGCCAAGAAGGCCAAGGACGGCGGCGACGGCGGGACCTTCACCAGCGACGCCAGCAGCTCGACGGGTTCGGACTGCGGCTCGGACGGCGGTGGCGGCGACGGCGGAGGCTGTGGCGGCGGCGATTGACGCCTCGTCCACCTTTGATGGGTTAAGATGACGGCAACCACGTTTTCGGGTGATCCGTCATGTCCGCCCCTTACATCGAAATCGCCGGCCGCAAGATCGGCCCCGCGCACTCGCCCTATGTGATCTGCGAGCTGTCGGGCAATCACAACGGCAGCCTCGAGCGCTGCCTGCAGATGGTCGACGCCGCCGCCGACACCGGCTGCGACGCCATCAAGATCCAGACCTACACCGCCGACACCATCACGCTGGACGTCGACCGGCCCGAGTTCAAGATCCACGGCGGCCTGTGGGATGGGCGCACCCTGTACGAGCTGTACGAGGAAGCCCACACCCCGTTCGAGTGGCACGCGGCCATCTTCGAGCGCGCGCGCCAGCGCGGCGTGACCATCTTCTCCAGCCCGTTCGACGAGACCGCCGTCGACCTGCTGGACAGCCTGGGCGCCCCGGCCTTCAAGATCGCCTCCTTCGAGGCCGTCGACCTGCCGCTGATCAAGTACGCCGCCTCCAAGGGCAAGCCGCTGATCATCTCGACCGGCATGGCCAACCTGCAGGAAATGCAGACCGCCCTGGACACGGCGCTACAAGCCGGCGCGCCGGGCGTGCTGCTGTTGCACTGCGTGTCGAGCTATCCGGCGACCTTCGCCGACGCCAACGTCCGGACCGTGCCGGACATGGCCGCCCGCTTCGGCTGCCCGATCGGCCTGTCGGACCACACGCCCGGCACGGCTGCCTCGGTGGCGGCGGTGTCGCTGGGCGCCTGCTGCGTCGAGAAGCACTTCACCCTGGCTCGCGCCGACGGCGGTCCGGACGCCGCCTTCAGCCTGGAGCCGACCGAGTTCAAGGCCCTGGTCGACGACACCAAGAACGCCTGGGCCTCGCTGGGCGCGGCCCACTATGACGTGCTGGGCGCCGAGCAGGGGTCCTTGCTGTTCCGCCGCTCGCTGTATGTCACGGCGAACATCAAGGCTGGCGAGCCGCTGTCTCGCGCCAACATCCGCTCGGTCCGCCCCGGCAACGGCCTGCCTCCGGGCGAGCTGGACAACGTCCTGGGTAAGACCGCGACCCGCGACATCGCGCGCGGCGAGCCGCTGGACTGGTCGATGGTGGGCTAGGCGCGCCGCAAGGGCGTCCGCCCGCGATAGGCCAGCCGCCACAGCCACTCCAGCGGGCCCATGGTGAACCGGGCCATCCACCAGCGGGACCACAGCAACTGGGCGATCCAGGTGGCGAGGACGATGCCGGTCAGCGCCGGGCGGTCGAGTTCGCCGTACAGCGCCGGACCTCTCCCGCCGTAGAACAGCACCGTCATCACCACCGACTGGGCGATGTAGTTGGTGAAGGCCATCTGACCGGCGGGGGCGAGGGCGGCGGGGATGGCTTTCCAGATGCGGCTGTCAGCGGCCAGGACCAGCAGGCCGGCATAGCCCAGGCCGACGACCGGGGCGGTGGCCCGCTGGATCCAGCGGGCCAGATCGCGCAGGGTCTCGGGATGGTCGGGCGCGGCCACATACAGCGCCCAGGGCAGGGCGCCGATCAGCAGGGCGAACAGGCCGGCGGCGACGAGGGCGCGGTAGGCGGCGCGGCTGAGGCGGCCGCTCAGCACGCCCAGCTTGAACAGGCCCATGCCCATCAGCATCAGCGCCGCCACGGTCAGCGGCCAGTTGGACGGCCACTGCAGCCAGACATGGGTCAGCACCTCGCGATAGTCGGCGATGTTCTGGGCCTGGGACTGGGCCAGGGTGCCGCCGTAGCGGGCGCCGGCGATGGCCTGGGCGGCGAGGTCGGGCGGCGGCGGCGCGACCGGGTGGGCGGCGCCGACCAAGAGCTTGAGGCCGGTGGCCAGCGACATCGACAGGTCCAGGGCGATCCCGGCGGCCAGCAGGCGCCAGGCCGGCCAGTGGCGGACCAGGGCCACGACCAGGCCGATCAGGGCGTAGTAGGTCAGGACGTCGCCGTTCCACAGCAGGGCCCCGTGCAGGGCCCCGATGACCAGCAGGCTGAGCAGGCGCTTGAGCAGCAAACTCCCGCGCCCCTCGCCCCCGACCAGCACGATCGAGGCGCCGAACAGCATCGAGAACAGGGTGTAGAACTTCTGCTGGAAGAACACCTGGGTGACCCACCAGATCGCCACCGAGGCCGGGGCCATGCCGTGCGGCCAGTCGACCAGGCTGGTGGCCACGGCGTGCGGCTCTGACGCCAGCGGGACGTTGCACAGGAAGATGCCCAGCACCGCCAGGCCGCGCAGGGCGTCGAGCAGGACGATGCGGTCCTTCTGCGCCATCAGGTCGCCCGTCGCAGGGGCGCGGGGCCGCGATAGGCCAGGCGCCACAGCCATTCCAGCGGGCCCATGGTGAAACGGTCCAGCCACCAGCGCGACCACAGGATCTGGGCGATCCAGATCAGCACGACGATCCCCGCCAAGGCGGGGCGGTCCAGCTTGCCGTACAGCACCGGCCCTCGGCCGCCATACGAGATCACGGTCATGATCACCGACTGCATCAGGTAGTTGGTGAAGGCCATCTGGCCGACCGGGGCCAGTACGGCCGGGATGGCGCGCCAGACCTGTTGGCGCAAGGCGAGCGCCAAAAGCGCCAGATAGCCCAGGCTGACGGCCGGGGCGGTCAGGCCCTGCAGCCAGCGGGCCAGCGCGCCCAGCATCATCGGCTTGGACGGCACGGCGAGATACAGGCTCAAGGGCGCGGCGACCACGAGCATGGCGCCGAGGCCGACGGCCACCAGGGCCTTGTGCGCGGTGGGCGACAACTGGCCCTTCAGCACGCCCAGCTTGAACAGGCCCATACCCATCAGCATCAGGGCCAGCACGGTCAGCGGCCACAGCGGCGGCCACGACCAGGACTCGACCAGGAAGGTCCAATAGTCATGGGCGTTCTGACTGAGCGACGTGGCGAAATCTCCGGTGAAGCGGGCGGTCTCGGTGGCCGATTCCTTGGCGATGCGCGTGGTCAGGTCGGCCGGGATCGGCTGGTCGAAGCGGGCCGCGCGGCTGAGCATGCGCCACAGCTTCCAGCTATACTCGCCAAGGTGCAGCACGATGCCGACGGTCAGCAGCCGCCGCGCCGACCAGCCCCTGGCCAACAGCGCGACCAGGCCGACCAGGGCGTAGAAGCTCAGCACGTCGCCCTGCCAGATGGCCAGGCCATGGAAGAGGCCGATGGCCAGCAGCGCCAGCAGCCGCTTGACGATCATCACCGTGCGGTCGCGATCGCCGCCCTCGCCGCCGATCAGCAGGATCGAGGCCCCGAACAGCATGCCAAACAGGGTGTAGAACTTCTGCTGGAAGAACACCTGGGTGACCCACCAGACCGCCAGGCTGGCGGGAGCCTGGCCGTGGGGCCAGAACGGCACGCTCTCGGCCACGCTCTCGGGCATGAAGGCCAGCGGGATGTTGCAGATCAATATGCCCAGGATCGCCAGGCCCCGCAGGGAGTCCAGCAGGACGATACGCTCTGCTGGATTGGCCTTCAGCATCCGATTCCCCCTCGCGCCTAGGCGATGATGCTGAGCGCGCCAGGGTAGAACTACAAGCCTAAATCTGCCTGGAAATCCTGGGTCCGATCCTAGCCTTTCGGCAGCAGGCCCAGGCGCTGGCCGGCGATGCGGTCCAGGGTGCGCTTGGGCAGGATCTCGGTCATCAGCACCTGCATCGGCGAGGGCGAGACGACGTAGCGGACCTTGGGCTTGTCCGCCGTCAGGGCCGTGGCGATAACCTCGCCGATCTTCTCCGGCGGCAGGCCGGCCTTGCCGATCTGCAGCATGTAGGCGCGCAGCCGGTCCAGGGCGATGGCGTAGGGCGTGTTGGCGTAGCGCGTGACGTCGACCTGGTCGGCCTTGTCCCAGATGGGCGTGGCCACCGCGCCGGGCGCCACCACCACGACGTCCACGCCGAACGGCAGCAGCTCGCGGCGCAGGGATTCCGAGAGGCCCTCCAGTCCGAATTTGGTGGTGCAGTAGGGGGCCATGAACGGGTTGGCGTTGCGGCCGCCGACCGACGAGATGTTGACGATCCGGCCGGGGTTGGCGACCCGCGCCTCGCCCGCGCCGAGCAGGGGCGCGAAGGCCTGGGTGGCGATGACCACCCCGGTCAGGTTGACCTCCAGCTGCTGGCGCCAGTCGTCCAGCGACAGGTAGAGCAGCGGCCCGGCCACGGCGATGCCGGCGTTGTTGACGAGGCCCGCCAGGGTCGCGCCGCCCAGCACCGCCTCGACCTGCTTGGCGCCCTCGCGAACGGCGGCCTCGTCGGTGACGTCGAACAGCAGCGGCGTGAACCCGTCGCCGAACTCGGCCTTCAGCCGCGCGGCGTCGGCCTGTTTGCGCACGCTGCCGAAGACGTGGAAGCCCTGGCCGACCAGCACCTTGACCGCGCCCCAGCCGATGCCGGTGGAGACGCCCGTGACAACGACCGATTTCCGCTGCGCCATGTGTTGGCCCCTCCCAATAGACGGAGAGGATGGGGCAAGTGAACGCTGTTCGCTAGAGGGCGGCGGCATCCAGGGCCTCGCGCAGGGCGGGCTGACGCGAGCGGCTGACCGGCAGGGGCGGACCTTCGCGCAGGTGCAGCCGCCAGCGGTCGCCGTCGCGCTCCAGCCGCTGCACATGGGCCAGGTTGGCGATCACCGAGCGGTGGACGCGCAGGAAGTTGCCCGGCAGCTGGGTCGCCAGGCCGTCCAGGCGGGCGGCGTGCAGCAGGCTGCGGCCGCCGACCATCCGCAGTTCGGCATAGTCGTCGGCCCCGACCACGGCCAGGATCTCGGCGATCGGCGCCAGCTCGACACCGCGCGCCGAGGCCACGGTCAGGCGGTCGGGCTGGCTGGCGGCGCGGGTCAGGGCGGCCTCGCGGCCCCGGTCCTCTCGGGAGAGCCGCACGACCTCGACCATCAGCAGCGGCAGCACCAGCATGGTGGCGAGCAGGAAGTAGGAGAAGTCGGCCAGCCACTCGGGGAAGCCGAAGGCCAGCACCAGGAACAGCGCCAGCCAGGCCAGGGTCGGCCGCGCGCCGGGGACGCGCCGGCGCACGCCCGCCGCGGCCGGGACGGCGGCCAGGGCCACCCCGAGGATCAGCGCCCACACCGTCTTCATGTCGAAGCCCGGCAGCAGGGCCGTGGCCCCGACCGCGCCCACGGCCAGGCCGATGATCAGGCCGCGCGCCTTGGGCAGGAACCGCGCCGTGACATAGGCCACCAGCAGGATCGCGAAGGCCGCCGCCAGCCCCCAGATGGCGCTCATCCGCCAGGCGTGCAGGGGATAGGGATAGTCGAACAGCGGCCGCAGGCTCTCGACGATGGCCTGCAGGGCCGAGACCCCGGCCATGGCGGCCAGGATCAGGCTGGACCCGGTGCGGCGCATGGCGTGGATGACGCCAAAGCCGAACGCCGCCGCCAGCAGGGTCCCCGCCGCCACGAAGGTGACGGCCAGCATCGCGGTGCGTTGCGGATAGGGATAGGGCAGGACGAACAGCGCGCTCATCGGACGCGCGAAGCTCAGGCCGCCGTGGAAGGACGACAAGCGCAGCACCAGCGTGTTCCCGCCCGCCTGCCAGGCGCTCTCGCGGATCGGAAACACCGCCTGATAGCGCCCGGGAATCTCGTCTCGCGCCGTGGCGCCGGGACGGCCGTTGGCGCCCAGGCGCTGGCCGTTGAACCAGGCCTCGGACGAGGCGACGCCCGCCACGTAGAGCGCGTGGGTTCGCGTGTCCTTCGGGGCGGCGATGTTGGCGCGGATCCACAGCTCACGGCCTTGAGGATCGACGAAATCCTGGACCGGATGGCAGTCGCTCAGCACCGGTCCGGCCGAACCGACCACACCATGGCAGGCCTGCCATGAGATGTCCTGGGCCCTGACTCGTGTTGGGGCCAGGGTCGTGAAGGCGGCCAAGAAGAGGCCGAGAAGCAAGGTTCGCCACATGCCGTCACTGTACGGCGCCGCTCGCCGAGATGCGCCGCCATTCACCGACCAGACGGCGCCATTGACCGAAGCGGCGTGGCGGATGGCGTCTCGAACGGCTCAGCTGTCGGCATGACCCAGACCTCACTTCATCGCCGCGCCCTGCTCGCCGCCGCCGGCCTCGCCCTTCCGACCCTGGCCCTGGCCCAGGCGCTCCCGTCGACGCCGTCGCCGACCCAGGCCGGCCCCTTCCGTTTCAAGGGTTGGCAAGGCCAGGACACCGAGGCCGAGCGAGGCTTCTTCGAGGTCCCGGAGGATCGCCGCGATCCCAAGTCGCGCAAGATCCGGCTGAGCTATGTGCGGTTCGCCTCGACGGCGGCCAAGCCCGGTCCGCCGATCATCTACCTGGCTGGCGGGCCCGGCGGCCTGGCGACCCGGGCGGCGGGCGGGCCGCGCTTTCCGATCTTCATGGCCTTGCGCGAAGTGGCCGACGTCATCGCCTTCGACCAGCGCGGCACGGGCCTGTCCAACGCTATCCCCGAGCGGCCGGCTTCGACGCGTCCGCCGCCGGTGTTCACCGAGGCCGGGCTGACCGACTATTTCCGCCAGGACTTCCAGGAGGCCTGGGCTGACTGGACCAAGGCCGGCGTGGCCATGACCGGCTACAACACCGAACAGAACGCCGACGACATCGACGACCTGCGCCGCCATCTGGGGGCGGAGAAGGTCGACCTGTGGGGCATCAGCTATGGCACGCACCTGGCGCTGAGCATGCTCAAGCGGCACGGCGACCGGGTGAACCGCGTGGCTTTGGCCAGCCTGGAAGGCCAGGACCAGACGGTGAAGCGGCCGGCGGCGGTCGACGCCCTGCTGCGTCAGGTGGACGGCCTGCTGGCCGCCGACCCCGCCGTCCGCGCGGCGATCCCCGACCTGCCGGCCCTGATGCGGCGCGTGCACGCCAAGCTGGAGGCCTCGCCCGTGAAGATGGCCGCGACGCTGAACGGCGCGCCGGTCGAGCTGCAACTGGGCGGTTTCGCCATCCAGCTGATGGCGGGCGGGCTGATCGCCAATCCGCAGACCCTGGTCATGTTGCCGGGCCTCTATCTGGCGTTGGACGCGGGCAAGCCCGAGGTCCTCAGCCCCTTCATGAAGGAGTTCGCGGGCCTGCTCGGCATCGCCGGCATGCCCGAGGCCACGGACCTGGCGTCGGGGATCTCGCCGGACCGACTGGCCCTGGTGCGGCGCGAGGCCAAGACCGCCGTGCTGGGCTCGGCGCTGAACTTCCCGATGCCGCAGCTCTTGGGCGTGGTCCCAGGCGCCGACCTGGGCGAGACCTTCCGCACGCCGCTGCGCATCGACCATCCGGCCCTGCTGGTCGCCGGCACGCTGGACGGCCGCACGCCGATGTCCGAGCAGGACGAGGTCGCGGCCCAGTTCCGGCGCAAGTCGCGGGTGATCGTCGAGAACGCCGGCCACAACGTGTTCGAGGCCCATCCCGACGTTCAGGGCATGCTGGTGAAGTTCTTCAAGGGCGAGGCGGTGGCGGATGCGCGGCTGAGCCTGCCGCCGCCGAAGTTTAAGCTGGCCTAGGCCCGCACCAGCCCCTTCATCCCATCCCAGCCGACGTTCATCAGCGCGTCGACGAAGCTCATGTACGGGGTGAAGGGCTGTGGCCCTTGCGGATATTCTTCCAGCCGGAAGGGCTGGAACCGCGCGGGGAAGCCGGCGTCGACGAACACGCCGTCCTCTTCCATGTAGTCGGCCGAGCCCATCGGCGAGACATATTCCTCGGCCTCCACGGCGCGGCACAGGTTCAGCAGATGCTCGGACCGCGCGCCGCCGGCGTTCAGGGTCGAGGCGCGGACGAAGCGGGTCTGGATGTCGAGCTTTTCGGCGGCGGCCTGGGCCATGCCGCAGGTCAGGTCGGCGAGCTTGCCGTCGCGTTCTCGAGCCAGCTGCTCGGAGACGAAGGCCCAGCCCTCCTCGAAGAACGGTCGCTTGCCATAGGCGTGGCGGATGGCGGCCAGGTGCTTGTCGCGCCAGGGCTGGCTGTCGTCGATCTCGATGGCGTGGATGGGCGTGTCGCGGTCGTGCTTCTTGACGGGCACGGTCAGCATCAGCTCGCCCTGGGCGGTCAGGATGCGATTGCGCGACTGCCAGGAGCGGCGGGCGAACTGCACATCGTCCAGGAAGACGAAGACGTAGCTGGCGGCCATCAGCTGGAAATAGCCGAGATAGGGCAGGTAGGTCGGCTGCATGATCGCCGCCGCCCGGAGCAGGTGGTGCGGGCTCATCCGGCCTTGGCCAGGGCCGGCGCGGTCGCGCGCGCGGCGGCCAGCGCCGCGTTGACCTCGGCCAGCTTGGCGCTCTTGGCGTAGGGCTCCCAGGCGCCGGGGATGAAGCGGCCGCCGAAGCGTTCCGTCAGCTTGCCGCGCAGGGCGGCCAGGCCCTGGATGGCATCCAGCGAGTGGTAGATCCAGCGCGGCTGGGCGTCGCTGTGGACCAGAGTTCCCAGCTTCAGCGCCCCGAAGCCCGACAGCAGAGTGCGCAGCTCGGTCGGCAGGGTCTTGAGGTCGGCCTCGCGGACGCACTCGGCGACCACCAGCTTCTGGCCGTTGCTCTCGTACAGATAGGCCCGGAACGCCGCGCCGTGGGCGGTGAAGTTCTGGACATAGACCGGGCAGGGGCCGTCGAAGTCCTCGACCGCGTAGACATGGGTGAAGAAGCACTTCTTCACGAGCGCGGGGGTGGACAGGCCCAGCGGCTTGAACAGCGGCGTCGGATTGGCGGCCCAGACGATGGTCTCGTCCTGATCGTCCTGCGCCATCAGCTGGCGCGGCGGCACCAGGCAGTTCAGCTCGACCTTGACGCCCAGGCGCGTCAGCGCGCCGTGCAGGCCGTCGAACAGCTTGGCGAAGCCGCCGGCTGGCAGGGTGGCGGTGACATTGGCGGTGCGGCCCGACAGGCCGCGCGGGATGGCGTACAGCTCGTCCGCCCACGGATCGGTGGCCTTGGCGCTGGCCAGGGCGGTCAGGTCGGCGGCGGCCGGGAACACACGGTTGATGGCCAGCGGGATGGCGGCGTCGCCGTGGACGATGGCCGGGTCCGTATCCAGGTGCCAGCGGACATAGGCCTCCAGCTCGGCGGCGATCTGCGGCGGATAGGCGGCCAGGCGCGCGGCCAGGCTGTCGTCGGCGGGCTTGGCGACCTTGCCGGCCGGGCAATCGATGGCCGGGCCGCCGAAGTCCCAGGTGAAGACACGCTTGCCGTCGGCGCCGGTGCTCAGCGAGCCAAAGCGGTTGTCGAAGGTCTCGAACTGGGCGCCGTGGGCGGTCAGGGTGTCGACGATCGGATCGCCCCCCCCAAGATTATTGGCCCCGCCGAAATAGACGCAGCCGTCGCGCATCTCGGCGCCATGGACGATCTTGGGGCGAGCGACGCCGCCCAGGGCCTCGAAGCGCTCCTGGATCGTGATGTCGCGCCAGCCCAGGCGGTGGGCTTCGAACGCGGCCAGGATGCCGGTCAGGCCGCCGCCGACGATACGCAGGCGCTGGCTCAAGCGACGGCTCCCCAGACCACGAGGTCGCTGTTGGGGGCGACACGGACGCCGTCCTGGATGTTGTCGAACGACACCTTCAGGGCGGTGGGATCGGTCAGGCCCAGCTCCTCGACCAGGCGGCCGACCAGGCCGTCCTCGGTGTAGAACAGGTTGAACAGGCCCGCCTCGCCGGTCTCGGGCGTGGCCAGGCGCCAGCCGTTCGGCTCCTCAAGCGCGCCCTTGCCGCAACGATAGTCGTCGGTCAGGCGGGTGCGGACGAAGACCTCGGCGTTGGGGGCCAGCAGCTTGCGCGCGGCGGTCAGCACCGCCTTGGCCTGGGCGTCCGTCAGGTAGCAGAGCAGGTTCGGGATCAGCAGCACGTCGATCGGCGTCTCGCCCAGGTCCGGTAGGCCCTTGGACAGGTCGGCCTCGATCAGGGTGACGTCATCGCCCAGGTTCCAGCGGCAGTCCTCGAGGGCGGCGGCCGAATAGTCGACGCAGGTCAGGCCCCAGCCATAGGTCGCATAGAGCGACAGATTGTTGCCCGTGCCGCCGCCCAGCTCGACGACGCGGCCGGTGCGACGGTGCAGGCCGCGCTTGAAGAAATGCCGGACGACGAACTCGTCCGGAAACTTGAGACCGCGGATGTCGGGCAGGGCGCGCATGGTGGCGGTGAGAATCCGGCCGAAGCAGCGAATAACTTGTTAACGATGATTATCGATTAGCGGCCAAGTTGTCGCAGGCTCAGAAACGCCTCGGCCACCCGGTCCGCGCCCTTGCCGTCGCACACCGTCGCGCTCGCCGTTGAAAGCTCGGCGCGGCGGTCGGAACTGGCCAACAACCCCTCAACCTCGCGGACAAACGCCGCCTCGAAGTCCGCCGCGGCGACGTCCAGGCACGGCGTCACGCCGGCCGCCTCCAACGCCCGCGCGGCGGCGATCTGGTTGTCGGCTAGGATCAGGGTCAGGGCGGGCAGGGCCAGGACGCAGCGCTCCCAGGTCGTCGAGCCGCCGGCCCCGATGGCCAGATCCGCGTCGACCACCAGCTGCGGCATGTGCTGGGTGTCGATGTGCAGCTCCAGGCGCGGATCGTCAGCGGCGAGGGCCCACAGGTCCGGCAGGCTGGGCGCGCCGCCGCCCAGGACGAGGTCCAGCCTGGCCTCGCCCAGGATCGGCTGCAGCAGGCGCGTCACACGGCCGGTGATGCCGCCCACGTCCGTCAGGCCCAGCGAGACCAAGACCCGTTCGACGGGTCCACGCTCCGCGCGGCGAGCCAGGGCGTCGTCGCGCAGATCGGCGAAGGCCGGGCGGACCGGGGCGTAGTTCGGGCCCAGCAGCAGCTTGGCGTCCGGCGGGACGAGGCCGGCATAGTCCTCGGCCTTCCGCGCCGGACCCGCGTCCAGCACCAGATCCGCCGCCAGCGGCCGGTCGGCCAGATCGTCGATGACCAGGGTCGTGCGGCCCTTGGCGGTCGCGCGGTGGTCGTCGGCGGAGAGGGCGTAGCTGTCGAAGACCAGGGCGTCGAAGCCCTCGTCGTCGTGGACGCGGGCCATGTCAGGGCCGAAGGCGTCCATCACATGGGCGACGTCCGGCGTCACCCAGAACGCGCAGGCCGCGCCGCGCGCCTCAAGCGCGCGCGCCAGGGTCAGGGACCGCATCACATGGCCGCCGCCAACGCTGGGCCCGGCCGCGCAGACGAACAGGATCCGCGTCATACCCGCGGATCGCCGCCGTAGTCGGCCAGGTCCGGGCGGCTCTTCACGAAGGCGCGCACATCGTCCGAGGTGAAGGCGCGGTTCTTTTCGTAGAGCGCGTCATAGACCGCCGCCACGAAGGCGTAGTCGTCGGGCCGGTCGACGGTCCAGCGCACCGCGCCCTGGTCGGGGAAGCACGGCAGCCAGGCGCACTCAAACCGGCCGGATCGGTAGAGGTCCCAGGTGACGTGCTCGCGCGCCTCTTGCGTCGTCGCCTCGGCGGCGGCTTGGCGCAGGGCGGCGGCGGTCATGACCTCGACGTCGGTGCCCTTGGGGTGAGCGTGGCCCTCGGGGGTGTTGCTGACATAGTCGGCGTTCCTGGACAGGCACAGCGCGATGGTGGCGTCGATCAGGTCCGGATCGGCCAGCGGGCAGTCGGCGGTCAGGCGCACGACGTGGTCGGCCGGATGGGCGTCCAGCGCGCCGATGAACCGCTGCTGGACATTGTCCAGCGAGCCTCGGAACACGGCGATCCCTTCGCGGCGCACGGCGGCCTCGATGGCGTCGTCCTCGGGACGGTCGGACGTAGCCACGACCAGCTTGTCGATATGGCGCGAGCGGGCCACGCGCTCGATCTGCCGCACGATCATCGGCTGGCGCACGATCGGCATCAACACCTTGCCCGGCAACCGGGTGGAGCTCATGCGGGCCTGGAGGATGGCGAGGATCAGCGGCGGTCGCTTCGCATGGAGAGCCAGAAGACCAGGATCACCGCAGCGGCGAACACCAAGGTCATCAAGGCGAACTGAACGAGAGGGTCCATCTAGTCCTCCAACTGCCTCAAAATGTAGTGGAGAACGACTTGCAGGGCAACGACGATGGCCCCGACGATGACGACGCTGGGCAAGCCGAGGCGATCGGCCATGAGCGGTTGAAGGCCCGCTGAAATGAACAAGGCTACCGACAGGGCGTTGCAGGTTGTCGCGGCCGCCTTGCGCCGCTCGTTGCGGGCCGCTTTGCTGATTGGAACAGGCGCTCGGGGCTCAGCCATGCCGGGAACATAACGCGAACATTCGCGCGTCCGCAACGACAAAAATCAGGCTTTCGGCTTGACCGCCCGGGGCTTCCGGGGCTTCGGCGCGGGCGCCTCCGACACGGCCTCAACCTTCTTTACGCGAGGCTTGCGCGCCGGCTTCGGCGCCTCCTCGACCGGCGCTTCAACCACCGGCTCCGGGATCTCCACCCCGATGCGCGCCAGCACTTCCCGCGCCGCGCGGTCGGTCTCGTCGACCGGCTCATAGGTCCAGCCGTGGAACGCGCCGCCGTAAGGCCGGGCCGCGCCCATGCTTTCCAGTTCCTGGTGGAACAGGCGGAACTTCAGGCTGTGGCCGTCCAGCTTCAGCACGAACACCGGCTTGCCGGTCGAGGCGGCTTCGGTGGCCATGTTGGTCGAGTCCTCGGTGACGAGGATGTAGTCGGCCGCCGCCAGGAAGGCGAAATACGGGTTCGGCCCCTCGCCGTTCCAGACCATGCCCGGCAGATGGCGCAGGCGCGCGGCCATCAGGGCGCGGGCCGGGTCGGGCGTGCGCCGAGAGAAGGTCATCAGCAGGCTGCCGCCGTCCTGCTCCAGTGGGATCTGGATCGAGTGGGCGATCTGCGCCGCCCGCTCGCTGGGCAGGTCGAAGGCCTTGGACTTGCCGCCGACCAGCACCGCCACGCGCGGGTGGGGCAGGGGATCGATGAGGTCCTTGAACGCCGCGTACTCGGCCTCGAGCTTCTGGGGCGTCACGCGGTGCGGCGAGCCGGTGATCGGCAGCACGTTGTCGCCGGTCAGCCTGTCGTGCTTGGGCGGGATGACGAGGTCGAACATGTGGGCCGGGACGCGCGGATCCTGGATCTGCACCACATGGGTCTTGCCGCCCGACCAGCGCTTGGCGCGGATCGACAGCGGCAGGGTGGCGCGGCCGGCGGCGACCCAGACATCAGGCCACTCGGCGTCTTTGCCCGTCGGGATGCCGCTTTCGGGCGTCAGCCAGCGCTTGGGCAAGAGGTTCAGCCACCAGGGCAGGCGGCCGATACGGCCCGTCCAGCCCACGCGCTTGACCGTCACCTCGCAGGGGACCAGGCGCGCGAGCGCCTCCGACAGGCCCACCACCTGGGCCTCGATGCCGGCGCGGCCGTCGGAAACGGCCCACACCTTCAAGGGAAGGGGACGCTTGGGGGTTTCGGTCACGACGCGTGGTTCCCGCAAACGAAACGAGGCCGCTTTGCGTAAGCGGCCTCGTTCCATTGAACTCGCAATATGGCGTAGCTGCGGCGGCGAGCGCCTACAGCCACTCCACCTTGGTGATCTCGTACGCCTTGGTGCCGCCGGGGGTGTTGACCTCGACCACCTCGCCGACTTCCTTGCCGATCATCGCGCGCGACAGCGGCGACGAGACCGAGATGCGGCCCGACTTCACGTCGGCCTCATGCTCGCCCACGATCTGGTAGCGGGCCTCGTCCTCGGTGTCCTCGTCGATCACCGACACGGTCGCCCCGAACTTGATCTGCTTGCCCGACAGTTTCGACACGTCGATCACCTGGGCGCGGGCGATCTTGTCCTCGTGCTCGGCGATCTGGCCTTCGATCCAGCCCTGACGCTCCTTGGCGGCATGGTACTCGGCGTTCTCCGACAGGTCGCCGTGCGAACGCGCCTCGGCGATCGCCGCGATCACCGACGGACGTTCGATGGTCTTCAAACGCTTCAGTTCTTCGTCGAGGGTTTGATACCCCACGACGGTCATCGGCACTTTTTCCATTGCGGATTTTAGCTCGGACGCCTTGGGAGGAAAGACTTCGGTCGCGGGCGCTCACAACCGGGGGCTGGGAGGATAGGCGCCCCGTTCTGGATACGCAAGGGGTCGAGCCAGACCTTACGGCATCAGGCCCGGCGGCGAACCGGTTGCGGGACCTGGTCGCCCGGCAGCTCGAACTGGCCCACCAGGTCGGCCAGCAGGGCCGCGTCGCTGTTGAGGGTCTGGGTGGCGACCGAGGTCTGTTCGACCATGCCGGCATTCTCCTGCAGCACCTGGTCCATCTGGTTCACGGCGGTGTTCACCTGGGTCAGACCATGGGCCTGGCTTTGCGCGGAAGCGGCGATCTCGCTGACCAGGCCGTCGATCTCGGCGATCTGCGAGACGATCCGCTCCAGCGCCTCGCCGGTGCGCCCGACCAGGCCCACGCCTTCCTCGACCTGGTGGGTCGAGGTCGAGATCAGGGTCTTGATCTCCTTGGCCGCTTCCGCTGAACGCTGGGCCAGGGCCCGGACCTCCTGGGCGACGACGGCGAAGCCCTTGCCGCTGTCGCCGGCGCGGGCGGCCTCGACGCCGGCGTTGAGGGCCAGGAGGTTGGTCTGGAAGGCGATCTCGTCGATCACCGAGATGATGTTGGTGATCTGCTGCGAGGAGCCCTCGATGGCGGTCATGGCGGTGACGGCCTGCTGCACCACCTCGCCCGAGCGGCGGATGTCGTCGCGGGCGCGGGCCACCACGCCTGCGGCCTTCTTGGCCCCCGAGGCGGTCTGGGCGACCGTGGCGGTGATCTCCTCCATGGCCGCGGCGGTCTCTTCCAGGGTGGCGGCCTGGCGCTCGGTGCGGCGCGAGAGGCTGACCGAGGCGTCGGCGATCTGGTCCGAGCCGGCCCGCAGGCCGTCGACCCGGCCCTCGATCACCGACAGGGCGTCGGCCAGCTTGCCGGCGGCGGTGTTGTAGTCGCCGCGCAGGGGCTCGTAGGCCTCGGCGAAGCGCTGGTCGAGGCGCGCCGTCAGGTCGCCGCGCGCCAGGTGAGCCAGCGCTTGGCCAAGCGCGGCGATGGCCGCGTCGCGCTGGCCCTCGGCCCGCTCGCGAGCGGCGGTGTTGACCGCGCGGCTCTCTTCCTCGGAGCGGCGGGCGTCCTCGGCCGCGTCATTGGCGGCGCGGGCCTCGCCGACGGCGTCCTCGGCCTTGGCGCGGGCCCGGGAGGCGACGGCGAACATCGAGTTGACGCTGGCGGTGACGGCGATCAGGGCGCCGGCCTCGACGATCAGGATGACGGCGTGGACGATCACCCGACCCAGGCTGGCCGAGCCGGGGAACACGGCGCTGGGCAGCAGGTAGGACAGGCCCAGGTGGTGCACCGCGACAGTCGCGGCGGCGGCGGCGATGACGACCCAATCGCAATAGACCACCAGCAGGGCCAGGGCGGCGAAATAGGCCATGTGCATGTCGGCCTGCCAGCCGTGGCCGCCCAGGGCCGCGACCAGCAGCGAGACCTGCGCCATCAAGGCCACGCCGACCAGCGAGCGGCCGCCCGTGGTCTCGCCACCGAAGCGCCAGGCCAGGGTCGCGCCGGCCGCCGTCAGCGCCGAGGCGACGGCCAGGCCGGCGACGGCCTCGTGCACCGCCAGGCGGGCGACCAGCACCACCGGGATCATGGCCCAGGCCAGGACGATGATCAGCTTGCCGCCCAGTGTGCGTTGGGCGTCGAGGTTCGAGAACGAGAGCTTCATGGCGTGACGGGTTCCGAGATCGGGGCGCAGGCGCCGGCGAGGGCGGGATCGAGCAGGAGGAGCGCGCCGGCGTCGCGGGCGCGCTGCGAAAGATCGGTGGGATCACCGCGTAGAATGACAATGAACGACGCGCCGCCGGCCCCGGCGATGTCGCCGGCCGATCCGGCCGCGCCGATCACCTGGGCAGGGCTCCACCACGGCGGGAACACCGCCGCCACCCGTCCCGGCGTCCGGGGCTGGGCGTCGACCGCGACGGCCGCGAACAGGCTGAGAAAAACGCCGAGAGTGGCCAGGGCGACCGGGCCCGCGACGGCGGCGAAACGGCGCGTCGCTGGGGTCGGGGTCGTCAAGGCGCGGATCTCCTGCGCGCCCTCGAGACAAGGTGCGGGCGCACGAGATCCATGCCCCAAACGTGGTTTGCGAAGCCTTAAGATGGTCGCCTGGGCGACGCTTGGCCGCAGTGCGGCCCTAGGGCGCGACGGAGTCGTAGACCACGACCTTGGCCCACAGGTGCGCGCAGTCCTTGACGAATTTCAGGTGCAGCGGGTGGTCCTGGTACAGCTTCTGGTCCGCGATGCTGTTGAAGAACATCAGCTCGGAGACGTCGTAGCTGTTGTCGACGACCTCGCGCTTCTCGGTCGAGGCCGGGACGCCGATGTGCAGCTGCTGGACGACCTCGATGGCCTTCAAGGTCTCCAGGCCGGCGATCAGCGCGTCGCGATCAGTCTTCGAGCCAGGATTTTTCAGCCAGAAGAAGACGTGGTGGATCATCGGGGCGCTCGCGGGTTCGGCGGCGACCGCGGAGGTGGCCATCGCCGCCAGACTCGAAGACATCAGGCCGGCGGACATCAGGACGCGGCGATCGAGCATGGGAAGGATCCTTCGGCAAGGCGCCGGCGGCGCTCCTCAAGGGCTACCGTCGGCGCGCCGCGATCACAACTCTTGGAAGGTCGTAGGTCAGCCCTGCTTGGGCACGGTGTTGATCATCCACGGGATGCCGAACTTGTCGGTGAAGCTGCCGTAGCCGGGCGACCAGAAGGTGGCGGCGAAGTCCATGCCGACCTTGCCGCCTTCGGACAGGGCGTCGAACACCCGCTTGGCCTCGGCCGGGTCGTCGGTGTGGTAGGTGACGTCGAAGCCGTTCTTGGGCTTGTCGATGTTCGGCGCGAATTCGGGCGGCATGTCCGCGCCCATGATCGACTGGTCGCCGACGTCCAGCCAGGCGTGCATCAGCCAGTCCTTGTACTTGGGGTCGACCGGCATGTCGGCGGGGCCTTCGCCGAACGGGAAGGCGGCGGTGACCTTGCCGCCCAGCACCTGGGCGTAGAAGTCGAACGCGGCGCGGCACTCGCCCTGGAAGCTCAGGCTGGTGACGATCTTCATAGGCGTATCTCCCTTGGGTTTCCCTGACGTTAGTCGAGATCGGCGACATTTTCACACGCACGACCGCCCGAAGTTGTCAGCAGGCCCCTCGGACCTAGAGCTTGTACTCGAGGATCAGCCACCACTTGGTCCGCGAGGCCGGCGGGGAGAGCGTTCCGACCGGCACGGCGTTGGCGCGGTCGAAGTCGGCGTACTTCCACTGCATCGTCATCTTCGGCGTGATCGGCGCGATCCAGCTGAGGTTCCACTCGCGGCCCAGGTCCGCGCCGGTACGGTCGTCGTCGAAGTCGTGATAGCGGGCCATCAGCTCGCTCTTCTTCGGCAGCCAGCGATGCTTGGGCTTCACGGTGACGGTGATGTTGGCGTCCTGTAGGCCGTCGGTGAAGTTCTTGATGCCGCCGGCGCTGGCCCAGGCGTCGGCCCAGCCATTGACCCCGTGGGCCGCGCCGATCGCCGAGCCGAAGCCGCGCACGCCATCGCCTTCCAGGGCGTCATAGCCCAGGCGCACGGTGTAGATGCCGCGCGCGGCCGAGAGGTCGGCGCCGAAGAAGTCGAGTTCGAACGGGGCGGTGTTGCCGCGCCAGTCATTCTGACGCGCATAGGTGGCGCTGTAGGTCAGGGCGTAGGGGCCCAGCTTGTGCCTGCCCGAGACCCGCGCGCCCTTGCTGATCGAACTGCTGGCCGGGGCTTGGCGGAAGTCGAAGGCGTAGACTAAACCCTGCACCCGCACGGCGTCCGAGAAGGTCCAGCCGGCGTTCAGGAAGTGGCTGTCGCTGTCCCAGTCGGCGATCTGCGCCAAGGTGCGGTTGACCTTGGTCACATAGGCGTAGGTCGCCTTGAACCGGCCGCGCGAGACGTCCGCGCGGACGGCGTCGAAGGTCTGCTCGTCCATCCGCCAGGGCGCGGCCCCGACGAAGCGCTGGTCGTCCAGCTGGATGCGCTGGCGGCCGACGGTGAACTGGGCGGCCTTGCTGGGCGTCCAAGTCAACTGCAGACGGTTGAGCTCCGTGCCTTCCGGGTCATTGATCACCGGATAGCGGACCTTGTCGGCGCCGTTCAGCGGCGGGCCGCCGTTATTGGTGATCGCGAAGCGCTGCGGGCCCAACCAGTGGACGGTCTCGACGTCGACCAGGCCCTTCAACGTCTTGTACTCGGCGGTCTCCCAGCCGTAGCGGGCGCGCACGGTCAGGGCCTGGCCGTTTTCGGTCAGGGTCCGGGTCTTGGTCTGGTCCCAATGCTCATAGCGCGAGCGGACCTCCAGGATCGGATGGCCAGCCTTGAGGGCGTCAAGGGCCGTGGCGTCGGCGGCCGTGGCCTCCCCGATCGCGATCCCGAACAGGGCCGCGCAAGCGAGTAACGATGTCTTCATGGTCCGGGTATTGGGCCACAAAGGTTAAGCACATCGCCAAGAGAAACCTGGCGCCGGACTTCAGCAATACTTTGTCACAATCACGCGTAGTCGTACGGCCCGCCACGCTCGAGGGCGCGCTGGTAGGCGGGGCGGGCGTGGATCTTGTCGACGAACGCCTTCACGTGCGGACGCGAGGCGGCGCCGCCTCGGGCGATGCCGGCCTCCAGCGGGAAGCTCATCATGATGTCGGCGCCGGTCAGTTCGCTCCCGGCGAACCACGGCGACTTGGAGAGCTCGGCCTCCCAGTAGTCGATGTGCGACTTCAGCTGCGGGTCGACGAAGCCGGTCTGGGCCTTGCCGGCGATGGCCTTGACCAAGCCCTTCAGCAGGCCCGGCGCGCGAGCGGGCAGGGCGGTGAAGACCAGCTTCAGCAGCAGCGGCGTCATGGCCGAGCCCTCGGCATAGTGCAGCCAGTAGGTATGGCGCAGGCGTTCGGGTGTGCCGGGCGCGGGGATCAGTCGGCCCTGGCCGTAGGTCTCCAGGATGTACTCCACGATCGCGCCGGTCTCGGCGATGACCTTGTCGCCGTCGGTAATGACCGGCGACTTGCCCAGCGGATGGATGGCCTTCAGCTCGGGCGGGGCCAGCATGGTGGCGGCGTCGCGCTGGTAGCGCTTGATCTCGTAGGGCAGGCCCAGCTCCTCGAGCAGCCAGAGCACGCGCTGGCTGCGCGAATTGTTGAGGTGGTGGACCACGATCATTCGGACGTTCCCCAATATGGATATCTTGTCGCATGAACGATGATCACTCGTTCAAGGTTCGGCAAGGTTTACCGCGTTGACTTCCCGACTTAGTAGAGTCGGGGTTTGGGGATGACCGGAGCGTTTAAACGGCTGTCATTGGCTGGAAAGCTGATGACGGCGGGCGGCGCCGCGTTGGGCGCGCTGTTGATTGCCGGATCCCTGCTGATCACCTGGCAGAGCGGCAAGGCCATGCGTGGCCTGGCCGAGCGCTACGCCGCCACGGTGACCGCCCAGACCGGACAAGAGATCAAGAACGACCTCGATGACGCCGACGCGGTGGTCCGCGCCTCGGCCGGGCTGTTCGCGGCGTCCTACGCCTCCGGCCAGCGCGACCGCGCCCAGTATCTGGCGCAGCTGAAGCCGATCTCGAACGCGTCGAAGACCATGCTGGGCGGCTGGCTGATGTTCGCGCCCGGTACGCTGGGCGACGACGCAGCCTTCGCCAATCGCGCCGACCTGGGCTCGACGGCCCAGGGGCGCTTCATCGGCTATTGGGTGCGCAGCGGCGATACGCTGGCGGCCGAGCAAGGCGAGGACACCGAGTTCGGCGAGGACTTCTTCAAGACCAGCTACGACAGCGGCAAGCCGGCGATCCTGGAGCCTTATCGCGACAACATCACCGACGGCGGCCAGACCAAATATGTGCTCATGACCTCGATCACCTATCCGGTGATCGCCGACGGCAAGACGGTCGGCGTCATGGGCGCCGACCTGGCGCTCGACGACATCGCCGGCCGCCTGAACGCGCTGAAACCCTTCGACGGCGGCCGCGCCATGCTGGTCTCGCCCGGCGGCCTGTGGGTCTCGCACCCGGACGCGGCGCTGCGTATGAAGGCCTATGCCGATCCGGGCCTGGATGCGGTCAAGGCGGTGATCGCCGGCGGTGGTCCGACCGTGATCTCGGGCGTCAAGATCGGCGACAAGCGCGCCGAGCGCCTGGTCGCCCCGGTGGGTTTGGCTTCGGGCGCGACCTGGGCGGTGGTGGTCGACGTCACCGAGGAGGCCCTGCTGGCCCCGGCGCGCCAACTGGCCCTGGGCCTGGCGATCGGCGGTCTGGTGCTGCTGCTGGCGGCGCTGGGCGTGCTGGCCGTGACCTCGCGCAAGCTGATCGCTCGCCCGCTGCTGTCCCTGCGCGACACCGTGCGGGGGATGGCCGAGCACCGCTACGACCAGCCGGTCGCCGAGTTGGAACGCGCCGACGAGATCGGCTCGATCGCCCGCTCGCTGGAGACCCTGCGCGCCGAGCTGGCGCGGGCCCAGGCCCTGCGCGACCAGCAGGAAGCCCTGCGCGCCGCCGCCGACGCCGACCGCGATCGCGCCGCCGCCCTGAGCCTGTCCATCGACGAGCAGACCGCCGTGGTCCGCCAGGTGGGCGAGGCCCTGGCCGCCGTGGCCGAGGGCGACCTGTCCCGCCGTATCCCCGGCCCATTCGCCGACGTCTACGAGCCGCTGCGCGCCGACTTCAATACCGCTGTCCAGAGCCTGGAACAGGCCATCGGCGAGATCGCGGAAGCCGCCGACGCCATCGGCGCGGCCAGCGACACGCTCTCGCAATCCTCCACCGAACTGGCCCGCCGCACCGAGCGTCAGGCCCAGGGCCTGGAACGCGCCGCCGGCTCGCTGAACGGTGTCACCAGCGCCATGGGCGAGGTCGCCGGCGGCGCCGACGAGACCCGCCGCCTGGTCGCCTCGGCCCGCAGCGAAGCCGATCAGGGCGGGACCCTGGTCAGCGAATCCGCCCGCACCATGGGCGAGATCGACGCCTCCTCGCGCCAGATCGGCGACATCGTCGGCCTGATCGACGAGATCGCTTTCCAGACCAACCTGCTGGCGTTGAACGCCGGGGTGGAGGCCGCGCGGGCAGGCGAGGCTGGCCGTGGTTTCGCGGTGGTGGCGCAGGAAGTCCGGGCCTTGGCCCAGCGCTCGGCGGACTCGGCCAAGCAGATCAAGACTCTGATCGGTCAGTCCAACGTCCGCGTCGAGGCGGGTGTCGCGCAGGTCGAACGCACCGGTGCCGCGCTGCACGGCGTGGCCGGGCGGATGGCCGGCATCGACGCGGCGGCGACCCGGATCGCCTCGTCGGTGCGCGAGCAGGCCCAGGACCTGTCGGCGGTGAACGGCGAGGTGGCGGCGATCGAGCGGTTTACCCAGGAGAACCTGGCGATGGTCGAGAACGCCCGGGTGGCCGACCAAGCGCTGGCCGGGGAGGGCGCACGGCTGATGGAGCTGGTGGGGCGGTTCAGGTTGGGGCGTTCGGTGCGTAGGGCGGCGGCTTAGCGCCCCCTCCGTCTCGCTGCGTATCCGCAGCGATCCACCTCCCCCGCTTCGCATGGGAGGAGGAAGCTGTTCTTTCCTGCCCCGCTTGCGGGGGAGGTGGCGCGGCGCCGATAGGCGACGTGACGGAGGGGGCGCTCTGCGGCCTAGGCCGAGATCACACTCTCCACGATGTGCGCCCGGTACAGCACCCCAATCAGATCCGTCTGCGTGATCACCCCGATCAACCGCCGATCCCCATCCACCACCATCGCCTCATGCGTATGGCCGCTCGACAGGATCGGCAGCAGGGCCGCGATCGGCGTGCTCTCCATGACCTTGTGCACGAACGGGTCCAGCGCCGCCTCGACCTTGCGGCGACGGTTCGTCTGCAGCTCCGCCCGCCGGGCCATGCCGATGACCCGGCCCTCCGCGTCGACCACCGGCGCGGCGCGCAGCTCGTGTTCGGCGAGGTAGGCCAAAGCGCTCTCCGCCGACTGGTCATGGTGCAGGCTGATGACGTCCTTGGACATCACGTCGCCGCAGCGGATCTGGTTGTGCAGGCGCTGGGCGGCCGAGAGTTCGACCTCGCGGAACAGGGCGTCCAGGTCGTCGCGGCTGACGTCCAGCAGCTCGCCATAGCGGGCCAGGGCGACGTCCAGGTCGGCGGTGTTGTAGCCGATGCGGCTGGCGGGCGTGGCGTCCTTCGTCCCGTGCGGGCTGGGCGCCGCCGCCGGGACGCGGTGCGGATAGGAGTGCCGGGTGATCCGCCCCCAGATCATGCCCGCGCCGGTCAGCAGCAGGCTGTCCACCGCCACCGGGTTCAGCGCGAACAGATAGCCGGCCTCCAGCACCTTGGGTCCGCCGATCACGCAGATCAGCGCCACGGCCCCGCCGGGCGGGTGCAGGCAGCCCAGCAGCATCATGGTCCCGATCGCCAATCCAACGGCCAGCGGCGCGGCGACCAGGGTCTGCGGGATCAGCATGGCCACGGTGATGCCGACAAAGGCCGAGACGTTGTTGCCGCCCAGCACGCTGCGCGGCTGGGCCAGCGGACTGGCCGGCACGGCGAACACCAGCACCGCCGACGCCCCGATCGGCGCCACCAGCAGCGGATGCAGCCAGTCGCCGCCGCCCCCAGAAACGGAAGAGACCGCGAAGCGTCCCAGCAGGCCCGCGAACAGCAGGCCGAGCAAGGCGCCGGCCCCGCCCCGCAAGGCGTCGATCGGGCGGATAGGCGTCTTGCCGCGAACAAGGGCGTGAAGCGTGCTCATGGTGGCGCTCTTAGACCGGTCGGGCGCAGGCGTCTTTTCGATTTTTGTACAGGCGGTTCAAGAAATGGACCGCTTCACTCCGCCGCCCAGCTGGACGCCGGGCAATAGCGCGCGATGAAGGCCTCATGCGACGGCAGCCGTTCGACCGCGCCGGCGATGTTGCGGCTCAGATCGTCCAGCGCCTGCTTCAGCTGCTCCGGCGGCATCAGTCGGCCCATGTGGTGGTGGGCCTTGGGCTCCAGCCGCTGGCCCAGCATCACCTGCAGCCACGAGTCGACCTGGAACAGCTCGCCCGGGGCCTGGAACACCTGGCCGTTCTCGCGGAACAGCGCCAGCCTGTGGGCCAGGGTGTCGGGGATCTCCTGGGTCCGGCAGTGGTCCCAGAACGGGCTGTCGGTGCGTTCGGTGACGTTGTAGTGCAGCACGATGAAGTCGCGGATCTTCTCGATCTCGTCATTGGCGAGATGGTTGAAGCGGTCGCTGAGCGCGGCGTTGCAGCCCTGGAACGGGAACAGCTGCAGCAGCCGGTGGATGGCGATCATGATCATGTGGATCGAGGTCGATTCCAGCGGCTCGATGAAGCCGGCGGCCAGGCCCAGCGAGACGACGTTCTTGTCCCAGGCCTTGTGGCGGCGACCGGCGCGGAACTTGATCAGCTTGGGCTCGATCAGCATCTCGCCCTCGACCATGTCGTGGAGCATTTGCAGCCCCTCGTCGTCGCTCATGAACTGGCTGGAATAGACCAGGCCATTGCCGACCCGCCCCTGCAGCGGGATGCCCCACAGCCAGCCGGCCTTGTGGGCGATGGCGCGGGTGTAGGGGCCGGGCGGGACGGTCGAAGCGGTCTGCACGGCCCAGGCGCGATCGTTCGGCAGCCACTTGCCGTAGTCCTCGAAACCGACGCCCAGCGCGCCGTTGATCAGCAGCCCCTTGAAGCCGGTGCAGTCGATGAAGAGATCGCCCTTGATCACCTCGCCGCTCTCCAGCACCAGCGCCTCGACATGGCCGTCGTCGCCGCGCTGGCGGACGCTGGTGATCTTGCCCTCGACGCGGCGCACGCCCTTGTCCTCGCACTTCTGACGCAGGTAGCGGCCGTAGAGCGTGGCGTCGATGTGGTAGGCGAAGTTCACCGGCGACTCGTCGTCGGTGTAGAATCGGTCCTGCTCGGCCGCCTTCAGCTCCAGGCAGTAGTCGCCCAGGTCGCCGCCGAAGCCCTGGCGGCGGGCCTCCAGCCAGAAGTGGTGGAAGTGGCCCAGCCAGGTCGACTTTCCAATCTTGCCGAACGAGTGGATGTAGCGGTCGCCGATCTCGCCCCAGTTCTCGAACGAGATGCCCAGCTTGAACGTGGCCTGGGTGGCCGCCATGAACTCGCGTTCGTCCAGATTGAGCAGGGCGTTGAAGGTGCGGGCCGTCGGCACGGTGGACTCGCCGACCCCCACGGTGCCGATCTCGTCGGACTCGACCAGGGTGATGTCCAGCAGCGACCCCAGCTGCCGTGACAGCGCCGCGGCGGCCATCCAGCCAGCCGATCCGCCGCCGGCGACGACCACCTTCTTCACCGTCTGACCGTTCATCGCGTTTCCCCCGTCTTATGGTCGTTCAGGGGAGGAGAGGCCAAGTTCGGCGGTCGTCGCAAGTCGAAAATGGGCAGCGCTGTCAATCTGCAAGGGATTGATAAGGATAGGGAATTATCTGTGGCGATTACGTCACGCGGTAGGTATGTGCCTACGTCAGGTTGCCGGGGGATGCGCCAGCGGCTCGAGGTCGGGATCCACCCAGCCCAGGCGGGCCGCCGGCGTGAACAGCACCTCCCGCGACCAGTGCGTCAGCGGCCAGTCCTTGTCACCCAGCGGCGTGGCCAGCAGGCGGGCAGCGGCCTGCGCGTCATCCAGGCCCGGCGGCAGGGACGCTTCGAAGGCGCGGATGGCGGCCAGATAGGCCTGGGTGATGGTCTCGTGATAGCCGCTCTTGTCGTCGTTCACCCCGCCGACCGCGACGTTGTAGGTCCGGATGATGTTCGGCAGGTCGCGCTCGAGCCCGGCGTCGCGCGTGCGGACCAGGCGCAGGGTGGCGGTCAGGTGGGCGGCGTGGGTCCACTGGTCCTTGGGCAGGGAGCGGTCCAGCAGGCGCTCGGCCAGGGCGGCGATCTCGGGGTTCCCATAAGGGGCGTGAAGAGCGGCGGTCATCCCCGCCATTTAGGGAACGCGGGTCGCCGAGGCTAGGCCTTAGAAGCTATTGCTCCATCGCACCTGCTCGGGCAGCGGGAAGCTGGCCTCGAACACCAGCCCGTCCGGCCGGAAGTCGAACCGGGCCTGACCCTTCTGTTCGCGGCGGATCGAGCTTTCGATCAGGCGGGTGCCAAAGCCCGGTTGCTCCGGCGGGGTGACCGGCGGGCCGCCGACGTCGCGCCAGGTGAAGGCCAGGGTGTCGGTCACCGGATCCAGCCGCCAGGTGATCTCGACCCGACCGTCGGGCGCGGACAGGGCGCCGTACTTGACGCTGTTGGTGGCCAGTTCGTGGAACACCATCGACAGGCCCACCGCCGTGTGCGGCGCCAGGGCGACCTCGGGACCGGTGCGGGCGACGCGCTCGACATGGGCGCCGACGCTGGCGGCGACCAGGGCGCCCATGTCGGCCTCGCGCCAGCCGGTGCGGGTCAGCAGGTCATGGGCGCCGGACAGGGCGATCAGCCGGTCGGTGAAGACGTCCAGCGGAGCGCCCTTCACCTTGGCGAAGCTCTGGCGGGCCAGGGCCTGGACCGTGGCCAGGGTGTTCTTCACCCGGTGGTTCAGCTCGTTGATCATCACCCCCTGGCGCTCCTGGCGGGCCTTCAGCTCGCGGGAGGCTTCGCGCAGGGCGGCGTTGACGGTGGCGATCTCTTCCAGGCTGTCGGGATTGGCCGGCGGCAGGGTCTCGCCGCGGCCGATGGCGTCGGCGTCCAAAACCAGCTGGCGCATCTCGTCATTGATCCGCCGGGAGTAGACCAGCGACAGGGCGATCCCCAGGGCCAGCAGCGCCAGGAAGACGCCGCCCCCCAGGGCCACCGAGCGGTTGACCGTGCTGGCCAGGTCATCGCGCGGGATGGCCACCACCAGGGTCCAGCCGGTCTGGGGCGAGCGGGTATAGGCGACCATGGTCGGCACGCCTTCCAGGGACTGGCTCTTGTTCACCCCCTCGGTGGAATGGCGGAGGTTCTCCTCCATGTCCTTGGACGCCAGGCGGCCGGTGAACTTCTCGTTCAGGCGAGAGCGGGCGATGACCCGGCGGTGGTTGTCCAGCAGGGTGGCGACCCAGCGGTCGGGCACGCGCTGCTGGCGGAACACCGAAGTGAATGAGGCCGAGTCCACGACATAGGACAGGACGTAGAACTTGCCCTTCACCGTGATCGGCGTGCCCACGGTAATCACCGGCTTGCCGGCCACCGGGCCTGACAGCAAGTCGGAGACCTTGCTGCGGCCGGCCGCGAAGGCGCTGGTCTCCTCGGGCGTGCGCTTGATGCGGGGCAGGGGATCGCCCCAGGGCTTGAGCGTATTGACCACCTGTTGACCATCGGCGTCGGCCACGACGATCCAGCCGGCGCGACGCTCCATGGCGCGGCGGGCGCGGGCGTGGAAGGCGGCCCAGTCGCCGTTGATCAGGGCCTGGTCGGTGGCCAGGGTCTCGGCCACGGAGATGCCGACGGCGGCCTGGCGGTCGACGGCGCCGTTCAGGGCCCGGGCGGTGGTGACCAGCTGCTGATAGAGCTGCCCGCGCGACTCGCGGTCGGCTCCCGCCAGCAGAAAGGCCATCGAGATCAAGGCGGGCGCCAGCAGGCTGATGGTCAGGAGGACGAGGCGGCTGCGCACCGAACCGATGCGGCGACGCGCCCAGAAGCCTCCCCAGTTCAGCCGTTCCATGCGGTGGCGCGCCCGCTGCGACAAGAGCGCCCTGCCGCTCTCAGAACTTGTATAGCGAAGCGAGTCGCGTCCGGCGTCTCAAAAATCGGATCTCGCGGTTAACGAGCGGAGCCGTAGCCCTGTCGCTGTTTTGTGCGTTATGAGATCGCTATGAAGAACCTGCCCAACATCCTGACCGGCTCGCGCCTCGTGATGGCGCTGTTCATGTTCGTCGCCCTGGCGGTCGCGGCCGGCGCGGTGCCGTTCATCGGCGACCGTGTGTCGGTCGACAGCCAGCTGCGGCTGGAGCGCTGGGCGTTCTACGCCTTCGTCGTCGCCTCGGTGACCGACTTCTTCGACGGCTGGCTGGCGCGCAAGCTGGACGCCGTCAGCGTCTGGGGCGCGATCCTGGATCCGATCGGCGACAAGATCCTGGTCTGCGGCGCCTTGCTGGGCCTGATGGCCCTGGGCCCCAACCCCATGGTCGTGCTGCCGGCGGGCCTGATCCTGTTCCGCGAATTCACCGTCAGCGCCCTGCGCGAAGTGGGCGCTGGCAAGGGGATCAAGCTGCCGGTGACCCTGCTGGCCAAGTGGAAGACCACCCTGCAGCTGGTCGCCATCGGCGCCGAACTGATCCTGGCCAGCTGGGGCGCGTTCGGCCTGCCGCTGGAGCCGTCGGTGATGGGCGGCTTCACGATCGTGGCGCATACGCTGCTGTGGATCGCGACCCTGGTGACCTTGATCACCGGCGCGCAGTACTGGGAAGCGGCGCGGAAGGCGCTGGCCTAGAACCTAGGCGGCGTCGTTCGCCGCCAGCCGCTCCAGCGCCTCGACCAGCTCCGGATCGGCCGGACCGTCCAGCAGCCAGGCCGGTGGCCCGGCGGAGCGGTCGCCGTTCTCGCGTTCGGATCGCATCATGGTGGCCAGCCAGCTGGCGCCTGTCATCCGCAGAACCATCGTCGTCTCCTCGCGATGATGTTCCTGAGAATGAATTGCAATTACGACTCTCGCAAGACCCTATCGCGGGTCTTTATCGACGCACCCCATCTATCGGCGGGCCCATAGCGACGGGGGAGGCGCACCGCGCGACGGCGCGACGCTTCACGCTCCAGCGGCGTGATCACCTCGGCGACCTGGCGGCGTTGGTCCGGGGTGCCGGTGACGTCCAGGCGGCGGGCGTTGGACAGGAGCTTGGACAGTTCGACGTCGCTGAGCGTGGGAATCTTCTCGAGCAGGGTCATGCCGAAACTCCATGTCGCGAAGGGGTGTCGCGCGGAAAAAAGATTTCGCCGACAAGGCAACGCTCGAAACACCGTATGGGATCCGGCTTTCGACCCAAAGTAGATCGAATATTCTTTCCTTGATTTTTGGAATAAAATGCGGGACCTTGCGGCATCGAATTCGCTGCCGCTCGGCCTGCTATTCCTTGCTCCCTCAGCGGAGCGCCGGACGCGCCATCCGAACTTCCAACGAAATTTGATCGCGGATCGGGACGTTTTCGGTCGGCGAACACACTTGTCTACAAGGATACTCACCATGGCTACTGGCACCGTGAAGTGGTTCAATTCCACCAAGGGCTTTGGCTTCATTCAACCGGACGACGGCGGCCAGGACATCTTCGTCCACATCTCGGCCGTTGAGCGCGCTGGTCTGGGCTCGCTGAACGAAGGTCAAAAGATCTCGTTCGAGCCGGAAGTCGACCGCCGCAGCGGCAAGACCTCGGCCGGCCAGCTGCAAGCGGTCTAATCGACCCGCAGCGAACCACTAGGTTCTAAGGGAACGGGCCGGTGCGCAAGCACCGGCCCGTTTTCGTTTGGGGGTTGTTGAGCGCCCCCTCCGTCTCGCTGCGTATCCGCAGCGATCCACCTCCCCCGCTTCGCATGGGAGGAGGAAGCTGTTCTTTCCTGCCCCGCTTGCGGGGGAGGTGGCGCGGCGCCGATAGGCGGCGTGACGGAGGGGGCGCTCGAACGCCTAAGCCCCCTTGACGCCGACCCAGCGCCCGGCTTTCCCATTCCTTATGTCCAGGCTGCTCGCCGTCCTCTTCGCCGCCTTCACGCTGGCTGCCTGTGGCTCGCTGCCGCGTGATCCGTTCACGGCGGGCGATCTGAGGGCCGAGGCGCCCAAAGGCCTGAATGACATCCGCTTCAACGCCAGCGACGCCGAGGCCGGCATCCGCTTCGCCGACGCCGCCCGCACCCGGCGCGTCAACCAGAAGACCTTCGACGTGCTGGCCATCTCGGGCGGCGGCTCGAACGGGGCGTATGGCGCCGGGGTGCTCGTCGGATGGACCAAGACCGGCCAGCGGCCCGAGTTCGACATCGTCACCGGCGTCTCGACCGGCGCCCTGACCGCGCCGTTCGCGTTCCTCGGCCCCGACTGGGATCAGCGCCTGACGCAGGCCTACACCAGCAAGGCCGCCGACAAGATCCTGGAGAAGCGCGGGATCGACCTGCTGTTCCGGCCCGGCTTCTACGACACCAAGGCGCTGCGGGCCCTGATCGCGAAATATGTCGATCCGCCGATGCTGTATGCGATCGCCATGGAGCACGCCAAGGGCCGGCGCCTGCTGATCGCCACCACCAATCTCGACACCGAGGAGACGGTGATCTGGGACATGGGCGCGATCGCCGCGCGGGGTGACGAGGCCTCGCGCAAGCTGTTTCAGGACGTGCTGGTCGCCTCGGCCAGCATCCCGGGCGTCTTTCCGCCCACCCTGATCGAGGTCGAGGGCGCCGGGCGACGCCTCTCGGAGATGCATGTCGACGGCGGGGTGACCATCCCCTTCTTCGTGGCCCCGGAGTCGCTGCTGCTGTGGACCGCGCCCAAGGCCGGCGAGGCGCGGCCGGGTCACATTACGGTGTTGGTCAACGGCAAGATCGGCGGCGCGTTCGGCTTCACCAAGGGCGGCACCCTGTCGGTGGTGGGCCGCTCGTGGCTGACCATGAGCAAGGCCCTGATGCGCACCCACCTGACCGCCAGCGCCGCGTTTGCCCGGCGCAATGGCGGTTCCCTGGTCTATGCGGCCATTCCCGACGACACCGCGCTGGACACCTCGGGCCTGGACTTCAGCGCCGACAATCGCAGGACCCTGTTCGACCTGGGCAAGCGGCGGGCCGAGATGGAGGTCGCCTGGGCCCAGCCAGTGATCCCCGAAGCCGCGCCGCCCCCTGTCGCGTCGGCGCCTATTGTGGCCCGGCCCAGCCCTCCGGCGGCGAGCCGGTAAAGTCGGCCATCTGGGCGGCCAGGGCTTTCTGGAAGCCCGGGCGCGCCAGGCAGCGCTCCAGATAGGTGGCCAGCTTCGGATACTCGGCCAGCATCGCCTCGGGGATCATGCGCAGCACGTCGGCCATCAGGATGTCGCCGGCCGTGAAGGCGTCGCCGTCCAGATAGGCCTTGTCGCCCAGGCGGGTCTCCAGCTCGCCCAGCCGCATGCGGACCCAGCCCTCGACGCGCGGGCGAGCGCCCTCGGTCCAGGCCTGGCCGGCGTTGAAGATGTTCAGCTCGGCCAGCATGGCGATCGGGGTTTCCATGGTGTTCAGCGCGCAGAAGATCCAGGTCTGGACCCGCGCCCGGCCGGCCGCGTCGCGCGGCATCAGCGCCTCGGACCGCTCGGCCAGATGCAGCACGATGGCGCCGCTCTCGAACATCTCGACCTCGTCGTCGACATAGGCCGGCACCTGGCCGAACGGCTGCTTGGCGCGGTAGGCGGTCTTGTCCTCCAGGCGGATCAGTTCGGCCTCGTACGGCAGGCCGGCTTCCTCGAGCGCCCAGCGGACCCGCAGGTCGCGGACATGGCCCCGGGCGACGCCAGGCACCCAGGCGTAGGCGGAAACGAGCGCGTTCATTGGACGGTCTCCAGATAGGCGACCAGCTTGTCGAGCAGGCTGCTCCAGCCGCCGACGTGCGAGTCGCGGGCCTCGATGGTCTTGAACGGCGCCTGGTGGAAGCGGAACAGCGTGCGGCCGCTGGCCATGGTCAGAAAGGTCACGGTGACGACGTTGTCGACGTCCCAGGCCCCGTCGTCCCACTTGAACGTCATGACGATCCGTTCGTTCGGCACGATGTCGGTATAGACGCCCGACTTCCAGACCTCGCGGCCCTCCTGGCTGAGCATGCCGAAGCGATAGGCCCCGCCGACGCGGAAGTCCTGCTCGATGGCCAGCGGGGTGAAGGTCTTGGGGCCCCACCATTTCATCAGGTGTTCGGGCTTGGTCCAGACGCGGAAGACGAGCTCGCGCGGAGCGTCGAAGATGCGTTCGATCAGGAGCTCGTCGTCCTGGATCACGACAGTGTCGGTCATTCGGAGGTGTCCTTTGAGCGGGCGGCGGCTTCCTCGGCCTGCAGTTCGGCCAGGTACGCAGCCATGCGGTCGAAGCTCTCGTCCCAGAAGCGGCGGTAGTGATCGATCCAGCCATAGGCGCGCCGAAGCGCCTCGGGTTCCAGCTTGCAGGGCCGGGCCTGGGCCTCGCGCGTGCGGCTGATCAGGCCCGCGCCCTCCAGCACCTTCAGGTGGCGCGAGACGGCGGGCAGGCTGATGTGGAACGGCTCGGCCAGCTGGTTGACCGTGGCCTCGCCGGACGCCAGCCGGGCCAGGATGGCGCGGCGGGTCGGATCGGCCAGGGCGGCGAAGGTGGTGGAAAGGGGATCTGTCATCTATTTAACGAGTTTGCTAATTAACGTACTTGTTAAATTGAGGCTGCGAGTTTGTCAACCGTGCGGGCCCCCGGGTCGGGGCCCCGCGCGGGTGAAAAGAAAGGGGGAGGCCGGACGACGCCGGACCTCCCTTCGACCCACCCACGACGGCAGGGTCGCAGTCCCTCGCTGGACGCCCCGCCGGCTCGCGGTCGACGCTAGTGGAAGGTGATCACGCCGCCGCTGACGGTGGCCGCCGCCATGTCGAGGGACGATCCGCCGACCAGCTTGATCAGGTTGTCGGCCCCCTGGACGAAGCTGGTCGAGGCGCTGACGTCCGACAGGATGTAGAGGTCGCTGCCCAGTACGAACCAGCGCAGCGTGTTGGTCGTCCCGGCCGCGTCATTGGCGATGGCCAGGTAGTCGGCCAGGGTGGTCTGGCCGGTCAGCTGCGCGCCCAGGACGCCGGCGTTGTTGTTGGTGATGATGAGCTGGTCGTGCGCGCCCATGCCGGTGATCGCGTTGAACACCGTGGCGCTGGCGGCGTTGACGCCGCCGATCTCGACCTCGTCCTCGTCGTCGTCGGCGCTGGAGCCGACCGTGATCAGGTTGGAGGCCGCGTCGACGAAGATCCTGTCGTCGCCGCTGCCGGTGACGATGGTCGAGGCATGGGTGGCCGAGGTGGCGAGGATCAGGTTGTCGCCGTCGCCCGCCTGGATCGTCGCGCCGCCGCTGGTCAGGTTGACATAGTCGTCGCCGGCCCCGGCCGTGACCGTCAGGGCCGCGCCCTTGAAGTAGTTCAGGCCTTCGCCCAGGTGGATGACGTTGCCCGCCACGCTGTTGATGGCGAGGACGGTGTCGTTGCCGGAACCGCCGTCATAGGTGACGGCGGCGGTCGCGGCCGTGAGGGTGACTTCGTTGTCGCCATGCGCCGAGCCCTTGACCGTCGCCGCGCCGGCCAGGGCGCCGGACGTCCACTTGAAGTCGCCGATCGTGACGCCGCTGGCGTCGACGGTGGTCAGGGCCGTGCTGGCGGCCGTCAGGTCCAGGCCGGCGTCGCCGCTGATGGTGATGGTCTTGGTCGCGCCGATCACCTCCAGGGTGTTCAGATCCACCCCGGTCGGGGTCGCGCGGGTATCGTCCAGCGTGATGGCGACGGTCTCGACGCCGGACAGGCCGACGCTGCCGTAGGCCAGCGCGCCCGCGCCGTCGGTCTCAAGGCGCAGGTTGAAGCTGTCGTTGGCGTTGCCGAAATTGCCGGCGCCCACGATGTGGGCCGCGCCCGACTTCATTAGGGCCAGGGTGTCGCCGGAGCTGAGCCCGTCGATCGTCACGCCGTTGCCGTCCTCGACCTCGACATAGTGGTAGCCGCCCAGGACGGCCACATCGATCGTTTCGTTGTTGGCGTTGTCGATGTGCAGGCGCTCGAAGCCGGTGACGAGGCCCGCGAACGTCGACGAGCCGGCGGCGGTCGCGGCGGTGCTGCCGTCCAGCCAGATCGTGTCGGTCCCCTGGCCGCCCTCGATCGTGGCGCTGGTCGTGTAGCCGCCCAGGAAGAAGGTGTCGTCGCCGCCGCCCAGCGACATCGCCTTGGTGACCGCGCCCCCCTGTTGCTCGATGTAGTCCGCGCCAGAGCCGGTCGACAGGGCGGTCACGCCGCCGTCGACGATGAGGGTGATCGCGCCCGTGGCGGCCGAGGCGTCGAACGTGTGCAGGCTGCCGATGCCGGTCAGGTCGTCGGCGTCGAAGGCGCCCGAGCCGGTGACGGTGATCGTCTCCAGGTTCGAGGAGGACAGGGCGGTCAGCGTCAGCGCGCCCGAACCGCTGACGCTCAGGGTTTTCAGGCCGCCCAAATAGAGGCCGATGGTCGACGCCTCGGCGCCCCGGGTCACGTTCAGCGTCTGGTAGACACTGTTGTCGGCGACGTTGCCGGTGATCCCGCTGAGGGTGGCGTTCAGGGTGGTGGCCGGCGTGACCACCCCGGAGTTGGTGATGCTGATCCCGCCCCCGTGCGAGGCCGTCAGCGTGGAGAGCGCGTTGCTCTGGATGTTGAGGGATGAGAAGCCGTCGGCCTGGACCGTGCTGATCACGCTCGCGGCCGTGGTCGAGACCCGGTTCACGTCCAGGATGCTGAACCCACTGCCGCCGTGGCCCGCGGTGTTGGCGTCGGCGGTGACGGTCTGCGAGCCCTTGACCTTGACCGACGTGGTCAGGGCCGTGCCAGTTAGGGTGATCCCGTTGCCCGACTGGGTGGTGTTGACCGCGTTGGTGGCGCGCAAGGTGACGTCGATCGACGTGCCGCCGGTCACGTAGAGAAAGCCCGTGCTCGTGCCGGCGGTGGTCCGGTCGACGACCACGGCGCCGGTGGGGGCGATCGTGCCGCCGATCTGGATCGTGCCCGTGCTGTTGAGCGACGTCACGCGCATGTCGTGGCCGCCGTCGGCGGTGAGGGTGAAGCCGCCCTGGTCGTTGTTGGTGACCGTGACGTCCTGGGTCGCGGAGGCCGTCACCTGCGTCGATTGCTTGTCGGTGACGGTCAGCTTGGTGACGCTGGTCCAGCCGCTGGCGTCGACATAGACGCCCGAATTGGCGTTGGTGATCTTGACCGTCTCGATGCTGTCCAGGGTCGCCGCGGCGGGGGTGTAGTTGCCGTTGAAGCCGGCGTTGATGATCAGGGTGTCGTTCCCCGTCCCGCCTTTCAGCACGTCCGCGGCGTTCAGCGTCGTGGCCGTGGCGTTGAAGGTGTCGTCCAGCGCCTTGCCGGTGAACTTGTCGGTGTTGATGGTCAGGGAGAACTGGAGCGGCTCGGGCTCCGACACCGGCGGCTTGGGCGGCTCGACCGCGCCGGGCAGGGTTTCGGCGGGCGGCGGAGTGTCGACCGCGCCGCCCGTGCCTTGCGAGCCTGAGCCGGGGACGGGCTTGTAGGTCGTGGTGATGTCGGTGTTGTAGACGGCCTTGTCCTGGGCCAGGGCCAGCATGAAGTTGTTGGCGGCGGCGGCGTAGATCCCGACATCGGCCTTGATCGCCTCGCCCATCAGGAAGCCCGCAGCGGCGGCCTTCACAGCCAGGTCGATCTGGGCCTGGGTCATGTTCGGGGTGATCATGCCGGCGCTGGCGGCGGTGGCCTTGATCGCGTCCTGGCGGCTGACCAGGTAGGCGAGGGCGGCGGCCACGTCGACGCCGGCGGCCTTGGCGTAGGACGAGCCGATGATCGTCTCGTAGATCGAGGCCACGTAGTCGGCGAAGCTCATCGCGCCGTACTTGCTGGCGAACGCGCCCGCGCCTTCGCCGACGACGCCCAGATTGGCGGCGAAGTTGATGTAGCGGTTCTCGATGTTGAACTTGGCGTAGTAGGCGTCGTTCAGATCGTTGGGGTTGGTCGGCGAGTTGACCAGGTAGTCCAGGCCGCCCTCGGTCGGGCTCTTGCCGGTGAAGAACTGGTAGCTCAACACCGCCAGGGCGGTGGAGTTGTCGGCGCTGTTGAGCACCCAGGCCAGGGTCTGGGCGTCGGTCATGGCCCCGGCCGCGTTCTGGGCGGCCTTGTTCTCCAGGTCGGCCAGCACCGTTCCCTGCGGCGCGACGCCGTTGTGCACAGCCGTCCAGGCCATGGTCAGCTGCTTGATCGTGTAGGCCATGTCCCGCTCCCCTCACAGTGTCGCCAAGGCGACTGAGCGGGGGTTCTAACCTTGGCCGCGCGGAGGGCTTGTCATCACAAATAGGGAGGTCCCGGCGAAGCGGGCTCGACCTCGCGTCAGGTCCGGTAACCACGGTCTCCGCTTCCGGGGTTGCGAAAAACCGACTCCGTCTCTACACGGGCGCCTTAACCTGCAAGATGGTCGGCAGCGGGCGCGCGGATGTGCGCGACCGTGTCTCTGCGCGCGAGTTTACGATGCCCAAAAGAACAGACATCTCCTCGATCCTGATCATCGGCGCCGGCCCGATCGTCATCGGTCAGGCCTGTGAGTTCGACTATTCGGGTGTTCAGGCCTGCAAGGCCCTGCGCGCCGAGGGTTACCGGATCATCCTGGTCAATTCGAACCCGGCCACGATCATGACCGATCCGGACGTGGCCGACGCGACCTATATCGAGCCGATCACCCCGGAGATGGTCGCCAAGATCATCGAGAAGGAGCGCCCCGACGCGCTGCTCCCGACCATGGGCGGCCAGACCGCTCTGAACACCGCCCTGGCCCTGGAAGCCGACGGCACCCTGGCCAAGTTCAAGGTCGAGATGATCGGCGCCAAGGCCGAGGTCATCGACAAGGCCGAGGACCGCCAGAAGTTCCGCGACGCCATGGACAAGCTGGGCCTCGAGAGCCCCAAGTCCAAGGCCGCCCACAACATGGACGAAGCCCGTGAAGGCCTGGCGTTCGTCGGCCTGCCGGCGATCATCCGTCCGTCGTTCACCCTGGCCGGCACCGGCGGCGGCATCGCCTATAATGTCGAGGAGTTCGAGGAGATCGTCGAACGCGGCCTCGACCTGTCGCCGACCACGGAAGTCCTGATCGAGGAAAGCGTCCTCGGCTGGAAGGAATACGAGATGGAAGTGGTCCGCGACACAGCGGACAACTGCATCATCATCTGCTCAATCGAGAACATCGATCCGATGGGCGTCCACACCGGCGACTCGATCACCGTCGCTCCGGCCCTGACCCTGACGGACAAGGAATACCAGTGGATGCGCGCGGCCTCGATCGCCGTGCTGCGCGAGATCGGCGTCGAGACCGGCGGCTCGAACGTCCAGTTCGCCGTCAACCCGGCCGACGGCCGCATGGTCGTCATCGAGATGAACCCGCGCGTGTCGCGTTCGTCCGCCCTGGCCTCCAAGGCCACCGGCTTCCCGATCGCCAAGGTCGCCGCCCGCCTGGCCGTCGGCTACACGCTGGACGAGCTGAAGAACGACATCACCGGCGGCGCGACCCCGGCCTCGTTCGAGCCCTCGATCGACTACGTCGTCACCAAGATCCCGCGCTTCGCCTTCGAGAAGTATCCGGGCTCGGAGCCGCTGCTGACCACGGCCATGAAGTCGGTCGGCGAAGTGATGGCCATCGGCCGCACCTTCAAGGAAAGCGTCCAGAAGGCCCTGCGCGGTCTCGAAACCGGCCTGGCCGGCTTCGACGAGGTGGAAATCCACGGCGCCGACGATCCCGACACCGGCAAGGCCGCGGTGATCCGCGCCCTGGGCACCCCGACCCCCGACCGCCTGCGCGTCATCGCCCAGGCCTTCCGCCACGGCCTGACCGTGGAAGAGGTCAACGCCGCCTGTTCATACGAGCCTTGGTTCCTGCGCCAGATCGCCGAGCTGATCCGCCAGGAAGGCTGGGTCCGCGCCGGTGGCCTGCCCACCGACGCCGCCGGCTTCCGCGCCCTGAAGGCCCAAGGCTTCTCGGACGCCCGCCTGGCCAAGCTGACCGGCTCGACCGAAGCCGCCGTGCGCAGCCTGCGCCAGGAGCTCAGCGTCCGCCCGGTCTTCAAGCGCATCGACAGCTGCGCCGGCGAGTTCCTGGCCTCGACGCCCTACATGTACTCGACCTACGAGACGGGCGCCCTGGGTCAGATCCCCGAGTGCGAGAGCGAGCCGTCTAACCGCAAGAAGGCCGTCATCCTGGGCGGTGGCCCGAACCGGATCGGCCAGGGCATCGAGTTCGACTACTGCTGCTGCCACGCGGCCTTCGCGCTGGACCAGATCGGCATCGAGTCGATCATGGTCAACTGCAACCCCGAGACCGTCTCGACCGACTACGACACCTCCGACCGCCTGTACTTCGAGCCGCTGACGGCCGAGGACGTGCTGGAGCTGCTGCATGTCGAGATGAGCAACGGGACCCTGGCCGGCGTCATCGTCCAGTTCGGCGGCCAGACGCCGCTGAAGCTGGCCCACGCCCTGGAAGAAGCCGGCATTCCGATCCTGGGCACCAGCCCGGACGCCATCGACCTGGCCGAGGACCGCGAGCGCTTCCAGCAGCTGCTGAACGGCCTGAACATCGCCCAGCCCGAGAACGCTATCGCTCGCACCTGGGACGAGGCCCGCGCCGCCGGCGAAGAGATCGGCTTCCCGTTCGTGATGCGTCCGTCCTACGTGCTGGGCGGCCGCGGCATGGAGATCATCCGTGATCACGAGCACCTGGAACGCTACATCGCCAACACCGGCGAGATCTCGTTCGAGCATCCGATCCTGCTGGACCACTATCTGAGCCGCGCCACGGAAGTGGACGTCGACGCCCTGTGCGACGGCAAGGACGTGTTCGTGGCCGGCGTGCTGGAGCACATTGAGGAAGCCGGCGTCCACTCAGGCGACAGCGCCTGCTCGATGCCGCCCTTCTCGCTGAAGGCCGAGACCATCGAAGAGCTGAAGCGCCAGACGGTGCAGATGGCCCTGGCTCTGAACGTGCGCGGCCTGATGAATGTGCAGTTCGCGATCGAAGAGCCGCACGGCGAGAACCCGCGCATCTACGTGCTGGAAGTGAACCCGCGCGCCTCGCGCACGGTGCCGTTCGTGGCCAAGACCATCGGCCAGCCGGTCGCCGCCATCGCCGCCAAGGTCATGGCCGGCGAGCCCCTGGCGGGCTTTGGCCTGGTCGACAAGCCGTACGACCACATCGCGGTCAAGGAAGCCGTCTTCCCGTTCGCCCGCTTCGCCGGCGTCGACACGGTGCTGGGCCCGGAAATGCGCTCGACCGGCGAGGTCATGGGCCTGGACTGGAAGCGTGACGGCGAGGCCGACATGGCCCCCGCCTTCGCCCGCGCCTTCGCCAAGAGCCAGCTGGGCGGCGGCGTGAAGCTGCCGCGCAAGGGCACGGCGTTCGTCTCGGTCAAGGAAAGCGACAAGCCCTGGATCGTCGAGCCGGTGAAGCTCTTGCAAGCCGCCGGCTTCACGGTGCTGTCGACCGAAGGCACCCGGGCCTATCTGGCCGAGCAGGGCGTCCAGGTCGACTACGTCAAGAAGGTCCTGGAAGGCCGTCCGCACATCGTCGACGTTATGAAGAACGGCGGCGTCCAGCTGGTGTTCAACACCACCGAAGGCAAGCAGGCCCTGGAAGACAGCTTCGAGATTCGCCGCACGGCGCTGATGATGAAGGTGCCGTACTACACGACCTCGGCCGGCGCTCTGGCCGCGGCCCAGGCCATCGCCGGCGCCCCGGACGAAGCCCTGGAAGTGCGCCCGCTGCAAAGCTACGCGTGAGCCTGAACTTCCCCTCTCCCCTTGCGGGAGAGGGGGGGGGGGGGGCCGCGCAGCGGGCCGGGTGAGGGGTTGAAGAACAGAACCGCCGCGACAGCCTCACCGCCGTCGCGGCGGTTTTCGTTTGTGCGACCCCTCATCCGTCGGCTTCGCCGACACCTTCTCCCGCAAGGGGAGAAGGGGCTACCCCATGGGCACGCCGTTCTTCGTCTTGAAGCACCGCCGCCGCCCGAGCTCACTCCCGCAGAACCCCGGCTCGCTCGTCCCCGCGTGCAGCATCACGTACTGGTCCCGCCGGCACTGGAACCAGGCGTGCTGGAAGGGGATGTGGTCGACGTCCTGGTGGAACACCGGGCGTCGGTCGACGGTGTAGAAGCGGACCATGCTGGACAGGCCGCCGAAGCTGCCGCGGCCGTTGACGATGCCGCAGATCTGGCCTTTGCGGGTGGCCCACACCGCGCCAAGCTCCAGCGGGTTGGTCTGGTCGAGGCGCGTCTCCAGATTGGCGTGGACGATGCGCCATTCGGCCTGGGCCAGGGGCCGGTAACGGGCGACCTGCTCGGCCGAGGGCGGGGGCAGGCGGGCGTTGTCGCGCTCGAACTGGGCGAAGTCGAAGCCGGTGAACATCATCGCCCACAGCGTGCCGGCCACGGCGACCGTCGAGATCGCCAGGGCCACCCACGAGCGCCGCACCTTGCGCGTCCCGTAATCCCGCACCGCCATGACGTTGTCTCCCCTGGTCCGCGTCGGACGCAGGAGATTACAAGTCTAAACTAATTACAATCGTAATTATCGAGCGCCGCCACGCGAGGGAAGGCCGCCCCTTTTACCGCTCAACCGAGGATGGGCTTTCCCCTCCGAGCTTTGCTGCTAGTAATCGCCCTCGCGGTGGGTGCGACGGAATCGAAAAAATCATGACCGGAACCAAGGCGAAATGGGTCTGGGGCGTCGGGGCGACGCTCTGGTGTCTGCTGCTCGGCGCGCTGCTGTCGTGGAACCGCATGCTGTCGCTGTCGGTCGACAGCTCCTACCACCTGCAGGTCATGGAGGTGGTGCGCCATGCGTTCATCATCGCACCGCAGGGTCACGAGTTCATGGCCGAGATGGCCATCTATCCCAAGCTGAGCCATCGCCTGGCGGCCTTGGCCGCCAGCCTGGGCTGGCCCGAGATCAATTCGCTGCTGCTGGTCGGGGTGACCTCGGCCGCCGTCGTCTGGCTCGCCCTTTTCGACCAGGCGCGGCGGGTGTCGCTGGGCTTCATGGCCATGTGCGCCTTTCTGGCGGTGGTCGACGTGGTCGTCGTGCGCGCCGCCTTCGGGGGCGAGCTGATCGACAACTTCTTCTATCCGCAGATCGTCGGCGAGGCTGTCGCGGCGCTCAGCCTGGTGGGCGGCGGCGTGCTGCTGCTGCGCTCGCGGCCGCTGTTCGTGGTCTATGCGACCGCCGCGGTGCTGCTGGCCGGCTGCTTCCACCTGGTGCCGACCCTGAAGCTGGCCGGCGCGTTCATGGCCATGCTGGGCCTGGCCTGGCTGCGTGACCTGATCCACGCCCGCCGCTTCGACTGGGTCGGGCTGGTCGGCCTGTTCGCCATCCTGGGCGGCGTGGTCGGCAGCCCGTTCTTCTGGCGCATGCGCTGGATGGCCCTCAACAACGGCAGCCTGAACCTGGGCGTGAAGATCCCCCTGGAAGGCGTGGCCGCCGCCGCCGTCCTGCTGCTGCTGCTGTCGGCCTGGGTGCTGCTGGTCGAGCTGACGCGCGCCCCCGGCGCCGTCGAGGCCGACGAGAAGCCGACCGCCTCGGCCGTGCTGCTGGCCTCGTTCGGCGCGGCGGCGGCGGCCTCGATGCTGGCCCAATACGCCATGTGGGAGCTGCGCCACGACGGCTCGCCCTATGCGGTGATGAAGCACAGCTTCGGGGTGTTCAGCCTGCTGGCCTTCGTCGTGCCGCTGTGGGCGGTGACAGTGCTGGGTCTGCGTGGCGGCGCCATGAGCGAGCCGCCGGCCTGGGTCCGCGCGATGGGACCCGCTCCGGCCTTCGTCGCCCAGCTGATCGTCATGCTGTGCTTGTTCCTGCGCCCCAGCGTCTTCGACGTGCCCAAGGTCAACGCCGTGCTGCGCGACGTGCGCGAGGTCCGGCTGACGCGCGGGCTGGAAGGCGAACGGGTGATGTTCTCGGCCTCGGACATGCCGCCGATCACCACCTATATGGGCACCATCGCCATGCTGAAGTCGCCGCACGGCGGCAACGTGCTGAGCCTGATGCATGACGGCCGCCCCGACCGTCCGGGCGACGTGCCCTATATCGTCACCCTGGCCGGCGACGCCTATGACAAGCCCGGCTGCCGCTCGGGCGCGCCGTTGGGTCTGGTCGTGGTGGTGGTCGGCGCCTGCGTCGAACCGCCGTCGCTGATGTTCAAGGCCGGCGGCGCGGGCGTGCCCTATCTGCGTGAAGGCTGGAGCGCCCCCGAGCTGGGCGGCGTCTGGTCCAACGGCAAGCGCGCCACCGTCGACCTGCCGATCTCGCCGTCCCAGCGGACCCTGGCCAGCGCCTCGGTGCAGGTGGCGGCCTTCGCCTTCCTGCCGGAGAACGGCTCGACCCGGACCGTCACCGTCTCGGTGCCGGGCGGTACGCCCGAGACCTTCACCTTCAACCGCCAGGACGCCATCCGCCACGACTACCTGCTGGCCCTGCCGCCCGAGGCGCTGAAGGGTCAGTCCGTGCGGGTGACCTTCGACATCAAGGATCCCAAGACCCCGCTGGAGCTGGGCCTGGGCACCGACACGCGCCTGCTGGGCGCGGGCCTGGAGGCGATGCGGATCATCCCGACGCCGACGCTGCGATAAGAGAGACCTGAGAGGCCGGCTGGCGGAAGCGCTAGCCGGCCTTGCGGGCGATCACCGCGATCGACAGGCCGAACGGCAGGCCGCCGCCGGCCGCCAGCGGGGCCTCCAGCGAGAACACCTTGGCCAGGGCCGTGTTAAGCCAGCTCGGCGGCATCGTGTCGTCGGCGCTGTTGTCGCCGATCAGCTTCTTGACCGTGCGCTGGGCCGCGGCCAGCGGGAACAGCAGGGTGTTGAAATAGGTGGCCGTCTCCACCGTCAGCCCGGCCTGCTCGAACAGGGCCCGGTACTTCGGCAGCAGGTAACGGCGCTTGTGGTGGTGCAGCACATCGTGGTGGCTCCACATCCACTGATAGGCCGGCACCGTGGTCAGCATCGCGCCGCCCGGCTTGACCAGCCGCGCCAGGGCCTTCACCGAGGCCGCGTCGTCATCGACATGCTCCACGACGTCGAAGGCGCAGACCAGGTCGAAGCTCTCGGGCTGATAGGGCAGGCCGTCGGGCAGCAGGCCAGTGTCGATCACCAGGCCCAGGCGCTCCGAAGCATAGGCGCGCGACTCGTCGTCGGGCTCCAGCGCCGCCACCGCGCCGAACTCGCGCAGCAGCGGGACATTGCCGCCCGCGCCGCAGCCGACCTCCAGGATTTTCGCGTCGGCCGGCGCGCCGATGCGGCCCAGCAGGCGGCGCAGCACCTTGCGGCGGCCGACGAACCACCAGTGGTCGGTCTCAAGCTCGCGGATACGGTCGTAGATCAGGCGGTCCATGGGGCGTCCTTGCCTGAATTCGGTTCAGATTTCGAGTGGTGGGCGAAAACCCAGAAGTGGCTGAGCAGGAACAGCGCGCCGGTGTAGCTGACGACGGCCGCGCCCTGGGCTGCGACATCGAAGACCCGACCGGCCGGCAGCAGCAGGTGCGCCAGGCTCAGGACCCCCTGGTTGAGGGCGAAGGCGACCGCCACGGCCACGACGTAGCGCAGCGGCGCGCGCGGCTTGTGCTGGCGCGCCTTGAACACGAAGACCTTGGACAGGACGAAGCTGACGCAGACGCCCACCGCATAGCCGGCGGCGTTGGCCAGGTGCGGGTCCAGCCCCAGCCCCACGTCCAGGGCCAGGATCACCGACAGGCCGACGGCGGTGTTGGCCACCCCGGCCAAGCCGTAGCGCAGGGCCGAGGCCAGCAGCTCCCGCCGCGCTGGCGTCAGCAGGGCCGTCATTGGTCGAACCCGTAACGGTCCATGACTACGTACAGCGGCCGGCCCTTCACCTCCTGATAGATGCGGGCCACGTATTCGCCCAGCGAGCCGATGGCCAGCATCTGCAGGCCAAAGCTCATCAGGATCACCACCATCAGCGACGGGTAGCCGCGCACGTCGGTGCCGAACAGCAGGGTGCGCAGCACGATCAGCCCCGCCATGCCCACGGCCAGCACGCCGGCGATCAGGCCCACATAGCTCCACACCCGGATCGGCGCGGTGCTGAACGAGGTGATGCCGTCCAGGGCGAAGTTCCAGAGCTTCCAGTAGCGGAACGAGCTGGTCCCCGCCGCGCGCTCGGGCCGGGCATAGGGGATGGCCTCCTGCCGGAAGCCGACCCAGGCGAACAGGCCCTTCATGAAGCGGTTGCGCTCGGGCAGCTGGCGCAGCACCTCGACCACCCGCCGGTCCATCAGCCGGTAGTCGCCGGCGTTGTAGGGGAGGTCCACGTCCGACATCCGGTTGAAGGCGCGATAGAAGCCCTGGGCCGTCAGGCGTTTCAACAGGCTGTCGGCGCTGCGGTCGACCCGCACGCCATAGGCCACGTCGGCCCCGTTCTCCCACGCCGCGACGAACTGGCCGATCAGCTCGGGCGGATCCTGCAGATCCACGTCGATCGGCACCACCATGTCGCCGCTGGCCGCGTCCAGCCCGGCCGACATCGCGGTCTCCTTGCCGAAGTTGCGGGCCAGGTTGATGACCTTGATCCTCGGGTTGCGCTGGTGATGGGCCAGCAGCACCGCCAGGGTGTGATCGCGGCTGCCGTCATTGACGCAGACGATCTCGTAATCGACCCCCAGCGCGGCCAGTTCGGCCTCGATCCGCTCGAAGAACAGGTCCAGCACCTCCTGCTCGTTGAAACACGGCGCGACGATGGAGAGGCGCTTGCCGACGCGGGAGCGCGTGGCGACGGCGGGTACGGGTGCAGCGGGGGACGCAGGAGACTGAACCATGGCGCTGGTTTAGCGGGGTTGCGCGCGGAGGGGGAGGGGGCCGTCACCCCTCAATCCCCGTAAATCCGCGCCTCACCGCCGGCGGCGCGCGAAAACGCCGTCCGGAAATGAGCCGGACGGCGCTTCTTGTCAGTCATTCTGGCGCTGGCCAGGTCCGATGACCCGGTTCGGTCAGGTCGGAAAGAGCTCTAGTATTTCACCTTCAGGCGCGCGTACCAGAAGCCGCCGTTCATGCCGAACGGGCCGCCCGAGCGCGGATAGATCTGACCGTCGGCCGTGCTGCCGGTGATGGCGTAGATCGGGTTGGCCGTGGTCGGCTTGAGCTTGTCCGGATAGGCGTCGAACAGGTTATTGGCCCCGACGGTGAGGGTGTACTTCTCAGCGACCGTGTAGCTCACGTCGAGATCGGCGGTGACCTTCGAGCCGAACTTCTGGCCCGGATAGTCCTGGTTGGTGCTCCAGCTGCTGTAGTAGTTGCCGCGGGCGTTGATCAGGAAGCCGCCGACCTCGTAGCTGGCCGAGGCGTTGGCGCGGTGTTTCGGCGTGATGTTCTCGATGTCGTAGATCCGGTCCGCGCCGATGGCCACCGGGTCGGACTTGGTGACCGTGCTCTTGTTGTAGCTGTAGGCGAGCGTGAGGCTCAGCGGGTTGTCCGCCAGCTGCGTGCGATAGGTGGCGACGGCGTCGATGCCCTTGGTCTTGGTGTCGAAACCATTGGTGAAATAGGCCACGGCGCCGCCGACGCCGACCGCGGCCAACGCGGGCTGGGCGACGATGTCGGCCGCGACGACATCGAACGTGCTCGTGATGCTGATGCGGTCCTTCACCTTGATCAGATAGCCATCGACGGTGAGGGTGAGGTTGCTGATCGGGTTGAAGATGAACCCGACGCCGTAGTTGGTGGACTTTTCAGGGGTCAGGGTCTTGGCGCCGAAATACTTCGCGATGGCGCTGGTCACCGGATAGGTGCCGGTCTGGACCTGCTCGCCGCCAGGGGCGAAGGCGGTCGTCAGGATCTCGGTATTGCTCTGCCCGGGAGACGGCGCGTGGAAGCCGGTGCCGACCGTGCCGCGCACCGAGAACATGTCGGACACCCGGTACAGGCTGTTCACCTTGCCCACGAAGGTGTCGCCGAAGGTGTCGTAGTCCTCGTAGCGTCCGGCGACGCCGACCGTGAAGGCCTCGGTGACGTCGGCTTCGGCGCCGAGATAAAGGCCGTAGTTGCTCTGCGTCGACGTCTTCGCCGACGCCGGGCTGGTGCCGCCATAGCCGCTGGCGCCGGGCGACTGCGACGCCGTCTCGGGCGCGCCGTTGACGATCGAGCGGGTGTAGACGCCGGGCGAGACCTGCACGTACAGCGGCTGCACGGCGTAGGGACCCGCGGCGTAGGACTGCAGGTCGCCCGCGGTCGCTTCGTACTCCTCGTGGCGATATTCGCCGCCGCCCGACAGGGTGATCGGGCTCGCGAAGCCGACTTCGATCGGATAGGTCAGATCGAGGTTCAGGTTGGTTTCGCGCTGGATCAGCTTGCCGAACTTGAACTCCTTCTGGCTGGTCGGACCGAAGGAGGCGTTGAGCGACTTGGTCATCGCCAGGTCGAGCGAGTTCTTCGCCACGGTGGCCGAGAGGTCGTAGGTCAGGCCGTTGTCGGCCTTACCTCGGGCGCCCGCCGTGCCGTAGAACTGTTCGACCACGCCCTGGAAGCGCGGGGTGAAGCCCGCCGGATAGACGGACGTGAAGCTGAACGTGTTGCTGTTCTTGACGAAGCCGCCCGTGGGGCAGGTCGCGTTGCCGGTCGGGCAGGGCGTCAGGTAGATCGGGGCAAAGGCGCCGTTGCGCCCCGGCGAGCCCGTGGCGGGCGTTCCGGTGCCGTTGTTGACCGCCAGCGGCGTCGGCGCCGAGATGGGCGAGCGATAGTTGAAGCTCTGATCGGCTTCGCGGTGGCCGACATTGGCCGTCATGTAGAGGGTGGTATTGTTGCTGATGTCGTAGCCGGCGTTGAGGAACAGCTTGTAGCCGTTGGTCGGCGACGAACCCCAGATCTGCGCCGGACCGGGATAGTTGGGCAGCTGTCCCGCGAGCGACGGGTTGGCCGCCGCGAAGACGGCCGCGATCGGCCGGGTGGCGCCGCGGCTGGTTTCGCCGTCGTCGAAATACTCGCCCGACACATTGACGAAGCCCGCGTCGAACAGCTTGAAGCCGGCGTTGACGGCGAACTGATAGCTCTCGCCGTCGCCGCTATAGGTCTGGCCGTAGCGCGCCTGGGCCTCGAAGCCGCTGTCGCTGTCGCGCAGGCCGTAGTTGATGACGCCGCCGATGGCGTCGGAACCGTATTGGGCGGTGGCGCCGTCGCGCAGGATCTGCAGGTTCTTGACGGCGATCGACGGGATCATCGACAGGTCGACGGCCTGCGCGCCCAGCGACAGGGCGGTGTCGCCGCCCGTGACCACCTGGACCAGCGCTGAGCGGTTATAGCGTTTGCCGTTGATCATCACGAGCACCTGGTCGGCGCCCAGACCGCGCAACGACGGGGCGCGCACGAAGGTCGAGGCGTCGGAGATGGTGTTCTGTGGGACGTAGAACGACGGGACGAGGTTCTTGACCACGTCCAGCATGTCGGCGGCCGGCTGGCGGCTGAGTTCTTCCCCTCCGAAGACATCGATCGGCGACGGCGAGTCCACCACCGAGCGGTCGGTTCTGCGTGTGCCTACGACGATGATGGAGTCGAGTTCGGTCGCGGTCTCGCTCGCCTGGGTCTGCAGGCCGGCGGCGTTGGCAAGGCTGGCGCATCCCAGGACGATCGAAAGAGTCGAGATCCCCGAAAGCAGAATAGCCCTTGAAAACTTAGTCATATATGCCCCTCGTAGCGCTATGCGCGTTTGTTTATTTTCGAGGGCGCTTCCCAGAGACGAAACTTTTCTTATTCTGATGGTCGAATACAGGCGCTACTTGCAGTGTTTGCGCTGCCGAAACAGTTCGTCAGGCGTGAAATATGCGCAATAGCCACCGCCATCATGGGAGCGTAACGACCGTCTTTGAGGCTCGGGCTGCAGCATTGCGCGGCGCCCGCCATGCTTTTTAGGCAGGGCCGTGATCGTAATTGTAGCAATGTTCGTGGTGATCGCTCTCGGCGCTCAGCCCCCCGCCATCAACAACCCATCCTCCTTGATCGCCTTCATGCACACCGTCGTGGTGTAGCGCTGCACCCCCGGCAGCTGGCTCAGTTCCTTGCGCAGCAGGGTGTCCAGGTCGGCGACGTCGGCGGCGACGATCCGCAGCAGGTAGTCGCCGGCGCCGGCGGTCGAGTGGCACTCGATGATCGACGGGTGCCGCAGCACGGCCGCTTCGAACGCCTCGGCGCGGGCGAAGTCGACGGTGGCGAGGGCGTAGACGGTCAGGCCCTTGCCGACGGCCTTGGCGTCGATGCGGGCGCGGTAGCCGGTGATGACGCCCTGCTTCTCCAGCGCCTGGACGCGGGTCCAGCAAGGGGATTTCGAGAGACCCACGCGCTCGGCCAGGGCGGCGAACGAGATGCGGGCGTCGGCCTCCAGGATGCGGAGAATCGACAGGTCGATGCGGCTGAGGATGGACATTCGTGCTGCTGAAGACGGTTTGATCAGGACATTGTTCTAGCTCGCTGGCATTGCCGCGCGCAAACGAGGACAATGTGCCGTCGCGATCGGCATAGGGTCCTTCCATGGCGCAAGACATGACCTACGCGCGGTATCTCGCGCTCGACACCCTGCTGGCGGCGCAACAGCCGCAGAGCGACCGGCACGACGAACTGCTGTTCATCGTCATCCACCAGACCAAGGAGTTGTGGCTCAAGGAGATCATCCACGAGGTCGGCCTGGCCATGCGGCTGATCGCGGCGGGGGATGTCGAGCCGGCCTACAAGGCCCTGGCGCGGGTGTCGCGGATCCAGACGGTGATGACCCTGTCGTGGGACATCCTGGCGACGATGACGCCGGCCGACTATCTGAGCTTCCGGGGCTCGCTGGGGACCAGCTCGGGCTTCCAGTCGGCCCAGTTCCGCACTTTGGAATACATGCTGGGCCTGAAGGACCAGAGCTTCCTGAAGTTCCAGGAGGAGGGCTCCAGCGGCCTGGCCCTGCTGCAGGCCGCCCTGTCCGCGCCCAGCCTGTACGACGTGGCCATCGCCCAACTTCCTCGGCACGGCTTGGCCGTGCCGGATAATGCATTGCACCGCGACTTCACCCAGACCTATGTCCCGTCCGAAGCGGTCGAGGCCGCCTGGCTGGAGGTGTATCGTGATCCGCAGCGCTATTGGGAGCTGTACCAGTTGGCAGAGAAGCTGGTCGACCTGGACGACGCCCTGGTCACCTGGCGCCACAAGCACGTGCTGACGGTCGAGCGGATCATCGGCGGCCGGCCGGGGACGGGCGGCACCGACGGGATCGGCTACCTGGCCAGCACCCTGCGCCGGCGGGCGTTTCCGGAGCTGTGGACGTTGCGGGGCAAGCTCTGATGACCGCGCGCAAGGACCTGTTCTCCAAGGCGCTGTCCGTGCCGGGCCGGCTGCACATGGCCGCCCACAGCCACCACCTGTGGCCCGACGCCACCCTGGCCGCTCAGGTCCAGGCCTGGGAGGACGCCGTCGTCCTGGCCGACCACAAGTGGGACAAGGTGCTGGGCGAGGTCCATCCAGCGGCACAAAGCCTGGTCGCGCGCGAGCTGAACTTGCCGTCGCCCGACACCGTGGTCTTCGCGCCCAACACCCACACCCTGCTGGCCGTGCTGAAGTCGGCCGTGGGCCGCAAGCCGGTGCGGATCCTATCCACCGACGGCGAGTTCCACTCGTTCCGCCGCCAGGCCCAGCGCTGGGTCGAGGCTGGCGAGATCGAGCTGACCCTGGTGGAGAGCGAACGCCCCGACTTCGCCGAGCGGTTCATCAACGCCGCGCGCACGGGCGCGTACGACCTGATCTTCGTCAGCCACGTGTTCTTCAAGACCGGCTTCGTGTTCGACCGGGTCTGGGAGCTGGCGAGCCTGTCCAAGCCTGAGGGGCCATGGCTGGTGGTCGACGGCTATCACGGCTTCCGGGCCGTGCCGACCGACCTGTCGGCGGTGGCGGACCGGGTGTTCTACCTGGCCGGCGGCTACAAATACGCCATGGCCGGGGAGGGCGCGGCGTTCCTGCATGCGCCGCCGGGCTTTGGCCCGCGCCCGGTGCTGACCGGCTGGTACGCCGAGTTCGGCGACCTGGAAGGTCCGCCGGGCGGGGTGGGCTACACCGCCGACGCCCAGCGGTTCATGGGCGCGACCTTCGATCCGTCGGGGCTGTACCGCTTCGTGGCGGCCGGGCGGATGCTTGAGGCCGAAGGCCTGACCACGGCGGCGATCGCGGCGCATGTGGGCGGGTTGATGCGCAAGCTGCTGGCGGCCGAGCCGTTGAAGGACGCCGTGGTTCTGAACCCGCCGGGCGAGGGCCCGCAGGCGCGGTTCCTGGCGCTACGGCACGAAAAAGCCAGCGCCTGGAAACAGGCGCTGGCTGATAAGGGCGTGGTGGTCGATGTCCGCGATGACGTGCTGCGGATCGGCCTCTCCGTCTATCACGACGAGGCCGACCTCACGGCGTTCTGCGCGGCGTGCGCCGAGCTGACGGTTTAAGCCGCCAGACGCTCCAGCGCCTTCAGCATCGAGCCCATGGCTTCGTGCACCGGCAGGCCGTCACGCTCGTAGTTGCCGGTCTCGAAGATCTGCAGCAGGTCGGCGCGGGCGCGGCTGACTCGGCTCTTGACGGTGCCGACGGCGACGCCGATCACCTCGGCCGCCTCCTCGTAGGAGAAGCCGCCGGCGCCGATCAGGATCAGCGCTTCGCGTTGGCTTTCCGGCAGCATCATCATGGCCTGACGCAGGTCGTCCAGGGCGATGGCGCTGTCGAAATTGGTGTTGGCCACCAGGGTCCGCTCGGCGGTTTCCTGGTCCAGGGCGACCGAGCGCCAGCTGCGGCGCTTGTCGGAATAGAACTGGTTGCGCAGGATCATGAAGGTCCAGGCCTTCATGTTGGTGCCCATGGTGAAGCTGCCGCGGCTGGCCCAGGCCTTGGCGACGGCGTCCTGCGCCAGGTCGTCGGCGGCGGTGGCGTTGCCGCACAGCGAGCGGGCGAAGGCGCGCAGGTGCGGGATCAGCGCGATCAGGTCGCGTTCGAAGGTCTTTTGGTCTTGATGGTCCATCACGGCCCCCTTCGGGATAAAACACTCAAGCTCAAAACGGTACCGAAGAGCTAAGGTTCCACCCCGAGGCCAAATGAGGTCCTCGTTTCGAGTCTTTAGTCGCCCTGGTCCCGGGCGATGGCCGGCAGGGCGTAGATGATCGGCATCACGCAGCCGCGCGAGCCAGCCGCCTCGCCCGCCGGCTTGACGCCCTGCATCAGGGTGGCGGCGGCCACGCCGAAGGCCGGGGTGGGCTGCGAGGCCAGCACCTGCACCGGGCCGATCTGGCCGGCCGGGGTGACGTCGAACCGCACGATCGCCCAACCGCCGACGCGGCGGTTGGCATAGGCCGGCGGATAGGGCTTGGCGTCGGGCAGGGCCACCTGCTTCAGCGGGCAGGCGTCGCCGGGGCGCTCGAAGCTGGCCATGTCGGGCCGGGCCGTGGCGGGCGAGATCTCGGGCCGGGCCTTGAACACGGCGTGGCAGCCCTTGCGCGGCGAGCCCGGCTGGAAGCGGCTCTCGGCCACCGACGAGGCGGCGGTGTCGGCGAAGGCCTGCTCGCCGTGTTGGGTGACGATCTTGACGTTGCGCACCGCGCCGCCCTCGTCGATGTCGTAGGTCAGGCCCGCCCAGGCCGGATCGACGGTGCGGTCGCCGAAGCTGCGCAGGTCGGGATAGGCGATGGTGTCGGGCCGGCGGCGCGGGGCGCGGGCGCAGTCGCCCAGGCCGTCCAGGGCCTGGCGCAGCGCGGGCCGGGCGTTGCGACCCTCGGCGATCATCGCCTGCATCAGCCGGGCCGGCGAGGCGGCCGCCAGCGGCGTGACGGTGGCGGCGACGTCGAACTTGCAGTCCGAGGCCGGCGCGCCGGGGGCGAAGCGCCAGCTGGCGATGACGGCGGCCTGGGTGTCGGGCGACCAGGCGCCTTCGCGCTTGAGGTCGATCACCCGGCCGTCGGCGTCCACCCCGAAGGCGTAGCGCTCGGGCACGGGCGAGGGGCTCTCGGCAACGACCGTCTTCCAGCTGTTCTGCGTCCGGGGCAGCAGCGGCGCGCCGGCGACCAGCCGGGCCTGGCCTGTGGCGCAGGCGAAGGTCGCAGGCGTCGGGGCGAAGGCGATCAGCTGCGGCTGGGCCTTTTCCTTGACGGTGATGACGGGCGGGGGCGTGGGCCGGGCGATGCGGTCGGCGTGCGCCACGGCGGGCGTCAGGACGGCCAGGGCTAGAAGCAACATGCCGCGCATTGCAACTCTCGCGATCTAAGGTTGAGAATTTGTCCTCGCGGAGCGCTGTTAGGTCAAGTGAAGGTTTTAGGCCGCTTGCTGCCTGATCGCCGCGCCCAGGCGGCCCAGGCTGTAGGGCTTTGGCAGGAACGGATCGCCGGCCGGCAGGCGGCGCGGCCGGCCCGAGGTCAGCAGGCAGCGCACGGCGGGGCGCCGGCGGTGGATCTCGTCGGCCAGCTCCAGGCCGCTCATGCCGGGCATGTCGATGTCGGTGAAGACGACGCCGACCTCCTGGTGGTCCTCGAACAGGTCCAGGGCCTCGCTGGCGTCGGCGGCCTCGTAGACGGTGAAGCCCTCGTCACGCAGGGCTTCGGCCGCGCTCATCCGCACCAGCGGCTCGTCCTCGACGACCAGCACCACGGACGCGCTCATGGCCGGGTCTCCAGGGCGCGGCCCAGGGCCTGGAGCAGTTCCCACGGCGCGATCGGCTTGGCGACGAACTCCGAGCGGCTGACGCCGTCACTCGGGAAGCGATGGGCGCAGCGGGCCGAGACATAGACCACCGGCAGGTCGGGATTGCCCACCCGCGCCATCCGGGCCAGGTCGAAGCCATCGGCCCCCGCGCCCAGGTTGATGTCGGTGACGAGCGCCGCCAGCGGCTCGCGGCCCAGCCGGCTCAGCGCCTCATTGGCGTCGGCGGCGACCCGCACCCGGTATCCCGCCGCCGCGAGCATGGCCTGACTCATCGCCCGCAGGGCGGCGTTGTCTTCGACCAGGAGCACCGAAATCTGTTCCATGCTCATCCTCCTGAGCAATGAAATGTGTGAAGTGCTGTGTGGTTTCAGGTTTCGTAGAATTAATTTCTTGTAAATACTGGTTAATGTTTGGCTTTGGGCGCTGTTGCACTTTTGGAGGCAGGTAAACGGACCCTTGCGGCGTTCGAGAAGGGGGAGCAGACGCAACGCCTCCTCGTCGCTGCCCCAGATGCGGGGGACAGATCGACTTGAGCAGGATTACCGTTCTGGATCACGCTTCGTCGCTGATCTTCCGACATGGCGCCCAGTTGGTCGGCACGCGCTCGGGCAAGCGCAATGTCCGAGTAGCCTTCAAACCAGACCAGATCGTCCACGCTATACTTGACGATCCACTCCATATCGAGGAGCGACGCCGAGACCCCCACATAGGAGCTGTCGCATCCCGCGCCGGTCGCGATGTAGACGTAGCCGGAGGTAGAGACGTGCATTGCGGCAGTATGCCTGCCTGGTGCGCACTTCCGCTATGGGGGCTGATGTCGGTTCAGAAGCGCGCCGGCAGCGGCAGCTCATCGTTCTCCGGCGACCCCTTCACCGGCTCGGGCGCCTCGATCGCGTGCTTGCTGGGCGGGTCGACGACCGCGCCGAAGCCCAGCAGCCCCGTCGCCAGCAGCAGCGCCGCGTTCTCGCTGGTCTGGCCTTCGTTGGAGGCCCAGGAGCCGTCGTTCTCGCAGGCGTCGACGAAGCACTTGGCCGGCGGGGTCTTGGCGTCGATCAGGACCTTCAGGCGCGGATCGGCGCCCGGCGCGCCGCCGTTGGGGCCGCCGCTGGCCCAGCCGGGCATGACGATCCCCCAGACCCGGCAGGTCCAGTGATAGGGCCGCCGCGTGGCGCGCTCGCCGTGGCCGGTGACGAAGCTGTGGTCCAGGGCGTTGCAGCCCAGCACGTAGTCCAGCAGGCGCTGGGCGGCGCCACGGGCTGAGGTTTCGCCCAGCTCGGCGGCGAACAGGCAGATGACGGCGGTGTTGAGCGCCACCTCCACCGAGCCCCAGCTGTAGGCTTCAGGCCGCAGCGTGAAGCCGTAGGGATCGGCCGCGACGTCGGGCGCGAGAGCCTTGGCCGTCTCGACGATGGCCGCGCGGGCCGTGGCGGCGGCGGCGTTGGCGCTCCGCGCCAGGCTCATCGCGCCGAGCACCTGGGGCGAGGGCCAGAAGAACGGGAAGACGCCGATCGTCTTCAGGGTCTCCGCCGCCCGCACGCCCAGCGACGGGTCGCCCGTGGCCGCCGCCATCTCGCAGGTCGCCCACAGGATCTCCTGGCGAGGGTCGGGATCGGCGTAGTTGACGTCGTCGCGCAGGACCTTGGGGTTGGCCTCCAGCCAGGTCCAGGCGCGCTGGGCGGCGGCGCGGCACCGCGCGGCGAAAGCGGGGTCGAGCGCGGCGAACACCCGGGCCGCCTGCAGGGTCGCGCCGACGAACACGCCCGCGTCCAGGCTGCCGCCCGCCTGGACCGCGCGCGGATGCGGATCGCGCTCGGGCGGCTGGCCCCAGGCATAGACATTGGGGCCGGAGTCGACCTTGTGCAGCACCGAGCCGTCGGGGTTCTGCATCTTCAGCAGCCATTCCAGCCCCCAGCGGGCCTGCTGCAGCAGGTCGGGGAGGTCGGGATAGAGGGGCGTGATCCCCAGCTTCAGTGCGCCAGCCTTGGCGGGGCGCAGGTCGTGCAGCCACATCATCTGGCTGACGCTGATCGCCGCCATGTGGGTCCACTTGCCGAAGTCGCCGGCGTTGTACCAGCCGCCGGTCAGGTCGCGGGTCTGGCCGTCGACGATCAGGGCGGCCTCGTCGCGATGGCCCGCGGCGTGGCGGATCCCGGTCACCGGATCGTCGATCGCCACGCCGGCGCGGATCAGGAAGAAGGCGCGGGCGGCGTCGCGGATCAGCGGTCCGTACAGGCCCTCGGCCACGCCGAACGGGACGGAGGCCGCATCGCCCACCTTCACGCGATAACGACCCGGCGTGGTCAGGGCCGAGAAGTCGCCCGTCCGCACATGCTCGCCGGCGGTGACGGTCAGGTCGTGGACCTTGTCGTCCAGCTTGCCGGTGAAGACGGGCTTGCCCGTCAGGGTTTCGACCGTGAAGGCGCGGGCGGCCGTATCGCCGGGCGCGACGGTCAGCACGAACCGCTTGGCCGCGCTGGGAGCATAGCCCACCTGGTTCAGCTTCGGCCCTGGCGTGGCGGGCGCGGCGTGAGCGCAGCCGGCCTGGGCCGCCGCCAGCAGGCCGATCGCGCCGCCGGCCGCCTGACGGCGGGTGATCCCCTTGCGAGCCTTCGACATGCCGCCTCCCGTATGGTTGGCGAGACGCTAGCGTGCGGGCCTGGTGGAGACAATCTCCGGTGGAGAGTGCGGCTCAGGTCACCGCGAACGTCGCCGCGCCGGCGTCACCGCCGCCCACGACCACCACGCCGTCGCGATGCCGCAGATGCCCGCCGCCCAGCGCCGCGAACGACACGCCCTTGCCGGCCAGGCCGACGCCGCGCTTGAAGCTGGCGCGCTTGGGATCGCCGCCGGCCTTGACGATCTCGACCGCGCCATTGGCCCCGACGGCCAGCACGTGGCCCGGCTTGAGGATCGGCTCCAGCGACACCGTCCCCGCGCCCGCCAGCCCCGGCTTCTGTCGGAACTGGGTGGTCGGCAGCGGGCCCGCGCCCACCACCAGCCGGTCGCCGTCATGGCGCAGGAAACTGCCCGCCCGGTCCAGCGGGGCGAAGCGGTCCGGAACCTCGCCCGCGCCCACCGGCACGCCGAAGTCGGGCGTACCATCCGGCTTGTAGTACAGCCGCTGCACCCGCGTGTGGCGGTTGGGGTCGAACAGGGGATCGCCCTTGATCTCCTTGTAGTCGCGGCCGTGATAGACGAGGACGTCGCGGCCCTGCTCGTCGACGGTGAACGAGTTGTGGCCCGGCCCCCAGATCCCCGTCTCCTCGCAGGTCTTGAACACCGGCTCGGGCGACTTACTCCACACCTCCGGCGACATCAGGTCGGCGTCTTCGTCGGCGCTCAAGAGGCCCAGGCAGTAGCGATCGTCGGTGGCGCTGGCCGAGTAACTGATGAACAGCTTGCCGTTGCGATGCAGCGGGGCGGGGCCCTCGGCGACCTTGAAGCCGCGGATCTCCCAGTCCAGCGTCGGCACGGTCAGGCGCGCGGGCGGCCGGGCCAGGGTATTGGCCGTCTTCAAGGGCGCCAGATAGAGGTTGCTGTTGGTCTTGATGCCCGGCTCGGCCTGGGCCCACAGGATGTAACGCACGCCCTTGTGGCTGAAGACCGTGGAGTCCAGCGTGAAGGTGTCCCACGGCGTCTGGAACTGGCCGACGGCCTCCCAGCGGCCGGTCATCGGGTCCTTGTCCAGGCAACGCAGCACATAGGTGCGGATGTGGAACGGCTCGCCGGAGTCGCCGGCCGCGAAATACATGTGCCAGCGGCCGTCGATCTCGTGCAGCTCGGGCGCCCAGATATAGCCGCCCAGCTTGCCGGTCTTGGGCCGCCGCCAGATCACCGTCTCCTTGGCCGTGGAGAGCCCGGCAAGAGTGGGCGCGCGGCGGATGACCAGGCGGTCGTACTCCGGCACCGAGGCGGTCATGTAGTACAGGCCGTCGTGGTGCTTGAAGATCAGGGCGTCGGCCCGCTGGCGCACCAGCGGGTTCGACGGGGTGACCGGGGAGATGCGGGCGGCGGCGGGGCCGGCTACCGCGAGAGCGCCGGCGCCGGCCAGCATCGTCCGGCGCTTGATATCGAACGTCATGCTCTGGCTCTCCCCGCTTAGTTGAACGAATACCGCAGGCCGACCGCGAAGGTGCGGCTGAGGATGGTCGAGCCGAAATTGTCGGTCGCCGGACCGCCCGCGTCGCCGAAGGCATAGTACGACTGGGCGATCTCGTCGGTCAGGTTCACGGCGTCGAAGCTGACCGACAGGTTGTCGCGCACCTGGTAGTTCAGCTGGAAGTCCAGGCTCTTTTCCGGCTTGCGCCAGATGCCGATCGGGTTTGCGAACAGGGCGGCCTCGTTATTGGCCAGGAAGTCGTCGCGCCACACGTACGACAGGCGCGCGCCGATCTTGCCGCGTTCATAGGCCAGGGTGACGTTGTACGAGAAGTCCGACACGCCGAAGAAGTCGGTGCGTTGCTGGCCGGTGATGGCCCCCGAGGCGTCGGTGGACGGCACGTTCTGCGACGAGCTCAGCTTGGTCAGGCTGGCCTGCACGCCCAGGCCCTTGAGCACGCCGGGCAGGTAGTCGGGGAAGTAGACGAGGCCGACCTCGACGCCCTTCAGCACGCCGTCCGAGGCGTTGACCGGTTGGCTGATCACGAATGAGTTGGTGTTCTGGCCGCTGTTGGCGATGGTCTGGCGGCGGCGCAGCGACACGACCAGCCCGTCGATCTCGCGGCGGAAGGCGGTGGCGTAGAGCGCGCTGCCGGGCGCGAAATACCACTCGGCGGTCAGGTCGAAATTGGTGGCGCGGGTGGCTTCCAGGTCCGGATTGCCGCCTGAGCCCTGGCCGTAACCGACGTTCGTCAGGTCGCCGGTCAGGTTGTAGTTCGGGTTCAGGTCCGTGAAGTTCGGCCGGCGCAGGGTCTTGCCGTAGTTGAAGCGCAGCGTGAAATCGTCGGTCAGGTCATAGCGGACGGTGACGCTGGGCAGCAGGTCGGTGACCTTGGTGGAGTCCAGCTTGCGCGCGCCGGTCAGCTGGTCGTTGAAGGCCATGTCGGTGTCGACGCTGACATACCGCACGCCGGCCTGGGCCTTCAGCGGACGGCCGAAGACCTCCTGCTCGAAATCGGCCTGGACGTAGGCGGCGGTGGTGGCCTCGTCGATCGAGAAGTTCTTGAACAGGCGCAGCTGGTCGGTGGTGCGGAAGGCCGGATTGACCGTCTTGTACAGGGTGCGCAGCTCGCTGGCGTGGTCGCGCAGGTAATAGCCGTTGGCCAGCACCCACGAGGTCGGCACGGCGGCGCGGCCGTCGAAGAAGTCGGAATTGGTGAACTGCAGGCCCTTGTCCAGCGTGCTGAGCGGACGACCCAGGAAGCCTTCCTGGGTGCGCTGGGATTCCGAGGCGCCGCGGAAGTCGTAGCGGCCGCCGAACTTCACCGTCTTCAGCGCGCCCCAGTCGGCGTCATAGGTCCCGTCGAACGACAGGGTGATGGCGTCGCCCTCGTTCTTGTTGGCGTTGTCGTACAGCTGGGCGACGTTCCACTGGGCGGCGTCGGTCAGCAGGGCGTTGTTGTCGAACTTGAACGCCGTCACCCCGTTGCCCGGATTGAAGTCGACCGTGATCGAATTGGCGACGCGGTCGGTGCGCATGGCCAGGAACTGGCTGCTGTACTGGCTGTCCTGGTACGAGAAGTCGGCCGCCAGATGCAGGCGGTCGCCGACCTCCCACTTGCCGTTCAGGGCGTAGACGAAGCTGTCGGTCTTGGCGCTGGTCAGGTCGCCGCTGTTGAAGCCGTAGACCGAGCCGGCGGTGCGGGTCTTGATGATGTTCGTGCCGGGATACAGCGTGTAGGTCGAGGCCGGGTTCGGCCCCAGGGCGCCCCACCAGTCGACGAACGAGAACAGCAGGCTGTTGAAGGTCGTGTTGCGGTAGCCGTCGTAGAAGAACTCGAAGGTGTATTCGCTGCGGTCGTTGGGCGCCCACTGCAGCGCGGCGTTGACGGCGGGACGCTTGCGGTCGCCGTAGAAGTCGCTGGCGAACACCGCGTCGCGGGCCAGCAGGTAGGGCGTGGCGACGCCGTTGACGGTCAGGGTCGAGCCGGCCTTGCTGGGCAGGCCGCTGTTGCTGCCCGGGATCCACAGCTGCTGGCCGGGCGCGCGACCGTCGGTGGGCTGGATGCGTTCCAACGGGGTCCAGCCGGCGGCCGGCGTGGCGGTCATGAACGGCACCAGGGCCCCGGCCGTGACGCTCTGGTCGCGGAACTTGGTGCGGGCGTAGCTGACGCTGAGCAGGGCCCCGACCTCGCCGGCGTTGGTCTGCCAGCGGTTGCTGACCAGGGCGCTCAGGTTGGGGTTAAACTTGTCGGCCTGCTCGTGCCAGATGCCGCGCGCGGCCAGCGAGAAGGCGGGGCCGGAGAAGTCGAACGGCCGGCGGGTCTGGACGTCGACCTGGCCGGCGATGCCGGTCTCGATCTGCTCGGCGGCGCGGGTCTTGTAGACGTCGATGCGCTTGACCAGGTTGGCCGGGATGTCCTGCAGGGCGAACTGGCGGCCCGAGGCGGTGAAGACGTTGCGGCCGTTCCATGTAGTGGTGATGTCGGGCAGGCCGCGGATCGAGATGGCCGTCGCCTCGCCGCCCGAGCGGTTGGTGACCTGCACCCCGGCGATCCGCTGCAGGGCGTCGACGACGTTGTTGTCGGGCAGCTTGCCGATGTCCTCGGCCACGACGGATTCGACGACCTGCGACGACTGGCGCTTCACGGCCAGGCCCTTTTCCAGGCTGGCGCGGATGCCGCGCACGACGACCTCCTCGACCTCGTTGTCAGCGGCTCGGGTGGCGACGGGCGCGTCGCTGGCGGCCTGAGCTTGCGCGGTAGTGGCGGCGCCCAGAAGCAGCGCGGCAGTGGCGCCCGACAGCAGCAGATAGGCGCGCGGAGTCGTGGACCGATTGGTCATTGGTGTTCCCTCCCTGGAAGTCCATGGCCCCCGTCTACGCGGCGGCTTCATTTGTAGTATTGTCGGACAATAAGAGGTTCGACAAGAGGGTTTGCGATGACGATGTGCGGCATGCGTCGAGGAAAGGCGTGCAAACGCTAGCTATGACAGCGCGCGCAACGCAAAGCCTTCTAGTCAGACAAATTGTCCTGACCAGTTGTCTGGCCTCGTGCAAGCCGCCGTAAAGGCGCGCGAACGCTACGGAAACCCGGCGTTTCGGCGGTGTTTCCGGTGCTTCGAAATGGATTTGTCAGGGGATACAAAAGGGTGTCATCCCGGATCGGCCTTCGGCCGTCCGGGATGACACGTTGGTCTAGCTCTTCCGGAAGAACCCGTGGATCCGTTCGGCCAGGGCCTGGCTGACGCCCTCGACCTTGAGCAGGTCCTCGACGCTCGCCCGACCCACGCCCTTGGCCGACCCGAACGCGTGCAGCAACGCTTTCTTCCGCCCCGGGCCGACGCCTTCGATCTCGTCGAGGGGGTTCTTCTTCAGGTCCATGGACCGACGCGTGCGGTGGGCGCCAATGGCGAACCGGTGAGCCTCGTCGCGCAGGCGTTGGAGGTAATACAAAACCGGCGACTTGGGCTCGAGCATGAACGGTGTCTGGCCGGGGATGAAGAAGCGCTCCAACCCGGCGTCGCGGTCAGGACCTTTAGCAACCCCGACGACGGCGATGTCGTCGACACCCAGGTCGGCCATGATCTCTAGCGCCGCGTCCAGCTGGCCCTTGCCGCCGTCGACCAGGACGAGGTCGGGGCGGTTGTCGCTGTCGCCTTCCTCCTCTTCCTTCACCAGGCGGGCGAAGCGGCGCTTCAGCACCTCCTTCATCATGCCGTAGTCGTCGCCGGGGGTGAGCTCGGTGCTCTTGATGTTGAACTTGCGGTACTGGCCTTTCATGAAGCCTTCCGGCCCGGCCACGATCATCCCACCGACAGCATTGGTGCCCTGGATGTGACTGTTGTCGTAGACCTCGATCCGCTCGGGCGGGGCCTCCAGCTTGAAGGCTTCGCAGACCCCGGCCAGCAGCTTGGTTTGGGCCGAGCCCTCGGCCATCTTGCGGCCCAGGGCCTCCTTGGCGTTGGTCAGGGCGTGACCGACGAGATCGGCTTTCTCGCCGCGCTTGGGGACGGCGATCTCGACCTTGCGGCCGCTCTTCACGGCGAAGGCCTCGCTGAGCAGGCTGGCCTCGGCCGGCTCCAGATTGGCCAGGATCAGGCGCGGGATCGGCTTGTCGTCGTAGAATTGGCCGAGGAACGCGGTGAGGATCCGCTGCTCTTCGGTCGAGGTCTCGTCCTCGGATTCGTCGGCCGCCCCGGCGACGCGCGGGAAGTAGGCGCGGTTGCCCCAGTTCTGGCCGGCGCGGAAGAAGAACACCTGCACACAGGCCTGGCCGCCCTCGACGTGCAGGGCCACGACGTCGGCCTCGTCCACGGTCTCGGGATTGATCTGGGTCTCTTGAGCGACGGACGACAGGGCGCGGATGCGGTCGCGCAGGCGGGCGGCGCGTTCGAACTCCAGCTCCTCGGCGGCGGCTTCCATCTCCTTGGCCATCTGGCTCATCACCGCGCGGGACTTCCCTCTTAGGAAAGCCTCGGCCTGGTCGACCAGCGCCTGATAGTCGTCCTTGCCGATCAGGCCGGTGCAGGGGGCGGCGCAGCGCTTGATCTGGTGCAGCATGCAGGGCCGGTCGCGGGCGTCGTAGACGCTGTCGCTGCACGAGCGGAGCAGGAAGGCCTTCTGCAGGGTGTTCAGCGTGCGGTTCACCGCCCAGGCGCTGGCGAACGGCCCGAAATAGTCGCCCTTGATCGTGTGGGCGCCGCGGTGCTTGCGCAGTTGCGGGGCGTCGTGGTCGCGGCGGATGACGATCTCGGGGAAGCTCTTGTCGTCGCGCAGCAGCACGTTGAAACGCGGTTTCAGCTGCTTGATCAGGTTGATCTCGAGCAGCAGGGCGTCGGCTTCGGTGCGGGTGGTGACGAACTCCATCGACCGCGTGGCGTCGACCATGTGGGCGATGCGGTTGGTGTGGAAGCGGCCCTGGGCGTACTGCACGACGCGCTTCTTCAGGCTCTTGGCCTTGCCGACGTACAGCACCTCGTCGGCCTCGCCGATCATGCGGTAGACGCCCGGCGCGTCAGGCAGGCGCGTGACCTCGTCCTTGATCAGGGCGGCGCCGATCAGGCGGGGCGAGGCGTCGGTATCGGAGGTAGTGTCGGTCACGGAGGGAGATATAGGCGAGTCCCGGACGTTCAGCGACGTTCGAGGCTGTGGAAGACGCGGGACAATGTGACCCGCTCGGCATGGATGACGTATCGCAACACATAGCCGGTCGAGCTGAAGCGAACGATCAGCTCTCTCTGGTTGTCACGTATGAGGCGCCCACGCTCGGGAAATTCGGCGAGAGTCTCAGCAGCCGTGAGGATCGTTCGTACCGCGCGTCTGGAGGCGCTTGGCGCGCGCGCCGCTAGCCAGGCGCGCAGATAATCGATGTCTCGGCGGGCAGCCGTCGAGATTTCGACTGTTCTCATCCAGCGTTTCTTGGGCGGGGTTCAGGCGGGGGGAGTTCGTTTTCCGTGTCCCACGACTCTACCCAGCGGATGACGTCCTCCAAGGGGATGCCACCGTTGCGTTCAGTCTCGTCCGCGATGCGCTGGACCTCATCCCAATATGCTTCGTTGTCCTCGAAGCCGGGGCGTTCCACGAAGTCGCTTTCTGGGAGGCTGCCAGCGAGCGTCGGATCGATCTTGGTGGGCAGATTACCAGCCATGTTCCCATGATGTTCCAATCCCGGTTTGTCGTCAACGCGCTCCGGCGCTATGACGCCGCCCATGACCACGCGCTCGCTCTTCGTCACCCCGCTCTATGAAGCCTCCCTCGCCGGCGAGAAGGATTTCGAGACCTTTGTCGACGAGCTGCACGACGCCTGCATCGCCATCGCCGAAGACGACGAGGCCGGCCAGGCCTGGGCCTATAACAAGGGCTATCTGGGCTACACCTCCTACGCCTCGCTGAACGACCTGCCGCAGCGCGACAGCCTGTTCGCGGACCTGAAGAAGAAGCTCGACAAACACGCGGCCGCCTTCGCCAAGGCCCTGCATTTCGACCTGGGCGCGGGCAAGCTGGTGATGGACAGCTTCTGGATCAACATCCTGGAGCCGGGCGGCCAGCACAGCGGCCACATCCACCCCCACAGCGTCATCTCCGGCACGGTCTATGTCACCATCCCGCCGGGCGCCTCGGCCCTGAAGTTCGAGGATCCGCGCCTGCCGATGATGATGGCCGCGCCCACCCGCGACGGCGAGGCGCCTGAGGGGCTGCAGCCATTCGTCTACGTCCAGCCCTCGCCGGGCACGGTGCTGCTGTGGGAGAGCTGGCTGCGCCACGAGGTGACGCCGAACCAGGCCGACGAGCAGCGCATCAGCATCAGCTTCAACTACGCCTGGCGCTAAGGTCGAGGCTGACAAACGGAGCCTTGAGCGCCTTTTGTTAAGCTGGGAAACTTGACCGGAGGGTCGTGGGTTCAGGTCTCGAAGGAGACCTGCATGGCTCAAGCCCCAGATCATGCCCCAGACCATTCCGGCGACGCCCTCGTCATCCAGAAGGTCCAGCCGTTCGGTCAGGGCGGTATCGTCCTGACGACGCCCTCGCTCGATCGGGACGGCCGGCTGGAGGACCGCCACTCGGCCTATCACGAGAACCGCTCGCCGCCGCTGGTGTGGACGCCGGTGGAGCACGTGGCCGCCTACGCCATCGTGGTCGAGGATCCCGACGCCCCGCGCGAGCATCCGTTCGTGCATTGGCTGATCTGGAACATCCCCGCCGAGGCCACCAGCCTGCCCGAGGGCCTGCCGAACGAGGCCAGCCTGGGCCTGATCGGCGACGCCACCCAAGGCGTTAACGGCGCGGGCAAGATCGGCTGGTACGGGCCGCGCCCGCCGCCGGGACACGGCCTGCACCGCTATCACTTCCAGATCTTCGCCCTGGCCGAGCGGCTGACCTTCGGGCCCAACGTGCCGCTCGAGACCCTGGTCAGCGCCCTGAAGGGCGACACCCTGGCCGACGGCCTGCTGGTGGCGACCTACGAGGCGCCGGAAACGCAGTAGGGTCTACGGACCGCAGGTCCAGGTTCCCTCGATGACCCGCTTGGCGCCGTCGGCGCGGTTGTAGCTCAGGGTGGCGGGGTAGGCCGGGGACTCGCCGCCTCCGGTCGCCTTACCGGTGATGGCGATCTTGATGGTCTTGCCCTGGCCGCTGAAGGTCGCGCCGTTGACCATGGCGTCGTAGCCGCCAGGCGTGACGATGCGCTCGACATAGGACCCGACCTTGACCAAGCCTTGGGCGGCGTCCTTGGAGGCCACGAAACCCGTCGCGTAGAGCAGTTGATCGGCGCCGCTGTTGAAGCTGCAGCCCAGTTCGCCCTTCAGGTCATTGGCCTCGAAGTCGGGGCGGGTCAGGCCCGACAGCTGGATCTGCGAGCCGTCGCCGCCGACCGTGCCCCCATTTGGCGCGCCATCGTTCGGCGCGGCCGTGACCGGCGCCGGAGCGGCCGGCGTCACGGCCGGGGTGCGCACCTCGTCGGGCGCGGCCGGGGCGGCGGGCTGGTCCTCGGTCTTCTGTTGCGAGCAGGCGGTAAAGGCCAAGGCGACGAGGGCCAAGGTCGCGGCGCGACGGATCATACGGCGTCTCCCTTTGTTGCGGGGGAGCCTAGACGGTCGCCGGCTCGCCCGCTACCGCACTCGCCTTCCAGCCCTTCTCCAGGGTCCAGGCGGCGATGGCCAGCCACAGCAGGCCCAGGAAGGCATGGCCGCGCTGCCAGTAGCCGACGTCGTAGCCGGTGCGGATGTTCCACACGCCGGTGAGCAGGGCGAAGACCAGCAGCAGCCCCAGGAACCAGCCCAGCGAGAAGTGCGCCAGCCGCCGATAGCCCGGCTTGCCCCACAGGGCCCAGGCGGTGAACAGCGGCGCGAACTGGATGGCCAGGCCCACGCCGCAGGCCCGGTGCATCTCGTCGGGCCAGTGGAAGAGGCCGGCGAACACCGCGCCCAGGCCCGTCAGGGCCACGAACAGGCCGGCGAAGGCCGAGACCCGCCGCCGGCCACCGGCTTCTTCCAGCGCGTGGGCGAAGCCGGCGCCGGCCAGCAGGCCCGCGATGCCGGCGATGATCATGCCGATGTTGAACACCTCGGGCAGGGGGGCCTTGGGGCCGCCCAACTCGCTGATGAACTGGGCGCCGGCGTCGAAGCCGGGGAACAATCGCTGGGCCAGCCAGACGTCGGCCACCATGATGGCCGGCGCGATCACGCCGATCTTCAGGAAGGCGCCGGTGCGGACGGTCAACGCGAGGGATCCGAGGTCACAAAAGAAGAGGGCGGCAGAATCCCTTCCGCCGCCCTCCGGGTCAACACTGCTTTGAAGCGAAGCTTACTTCGCCGTCGACGGATGGCCCGCCGGGGCGAAGGTGCCGCCGAAGAAGTCGCCCTTCTTCCAGACCGGACGCGCCGGCTGGTTGGCCAGTTCGCGGGCGATTTCGTAGTTCACCAGGGCGAACTTGGCGGCCGCCTGGTAGTCGATCGGCTGGTTCAGGTCGTCGCCCGGGTGGTGGTAGTTGGTCTTCAGGAAGGTGGTGAAGGCCTTCTCGCCGCCGTTCTGGAAGCCGGTCATCAGGAACACCGAAGGGATGCCCTGCTCGACGAAGCGGTAGTGGTCCGAGCGGGTGAACAGGCCTTCGTCCGGCATCGGATCACCGGAAAGCGCCACGCCCACGCGGCCGGCGGCGTGCTTGACGGCCTCGCCCACGGTCGAGCGGTCGGCGCCGAACGCGATCACGTCGGTGAACGGGTACAGCAGCACCGGCATGTCCAGGTTCACGTCGGCGGCGATGTTCGCCTTCGGCACGGTCGGGTTGTTGGCGAAGTAGTCCGAGCCGACCAGGCCCTTCTCTTCACCGGTCACGGCCAGCAGGATGATCGAGCGCTTGGGACGCAGCTTGGTGTTCTTGAAGCCGCGGGCGACCTCCAGCAGCGTGGCGATGCCCGAGGCGTTGTCGAGGGCGCCGTTGTTGATGCGGTCCTCGCCCGGCTTGGCGTTGTCCTTGATGCCGATGTGATCGAGGTGCGCCGACAGGATGATGGTCTGGGCCTTCAGCGTCGGGTCCGAACCCTCGATGACGCCGACGACGTTGCTGCTCTCGCGCTTCTCGATCTCGGTCTTCAGCGTGATCTTGACCTTGCCGGGCAGGGCGAAGCCCTTGATCGCGCCGGCCGGGGTCTCGGCCTGTTCCAGGACGGTCGCCAGCGGCGTGGCCGAGCCGGCGAACAGCTTCTCGGCGCCGGTCAGGCTGATCGTGGCCAGCGACGGAGCCGAGGGCGCGCGGATGGCGCCGACGTCCTGGGCGTTGCGCCAGATCACCCGCCACTCCTTCATGCCCGCCAGGCCGCGCGCGAACGGACGGCGCTTTTCGCTGCTGGTGGTCGGGATGATCAGCACGCCGATCGCGCCGCGCTTGGCGGCCTCCACGCGCTTGGTGTTGGGGTTGCTGAAGTGGGCGCGTTCCTCGGTCTGGATCGAGGTCGGGGCGCCGGTCAGCATGACGACGATCTTGCCCTTCACGTCCAGGCCCGCGTAGTCGTCGCGACCGCGCGAGGGATCGACGACGCCAAAGCCGGCGAACACCAGCGGAGCCTCGACATTGACGTCGGCGGCCTGGGCCTGCGAGCCCGGCAGGTAGTCTTCACCGTACTTCAGGGCGACGGCCTGGCCGTCGGCGCCGGTGACGCTGATCGCGCCGTCGGTGGCCGGGCGGTGGGCCAGCAGCGGCACGTGCTGCAGGTAGCTGCCCTTGTCGCCGGCCGGCTTGACGCCCAGCAGGGCGTATTGAGCGGCGACATAGTTGGCGGCGATGTCGTAGCCGCGGGTGCCGGCCTCGCGGCCTTCCATGGCGTCGTCGGCCAGGAAGGTCATGTGGGCCTTGATGGCCTCGGCCGACGGCGTGAAGTCCGAAGCCGGAGCCGCCTTCTTGGCGGCGGCCGGAGCCGGCTTGGCCGGGGTGGCGGCCAGGACCGGTTGCGCGGCCATGAGCAGGGCGGCGCTGGCGAGCGCGGCGCGACGCGTAAACGACATGTGTGGAGGAGCCTCTTGAAAGGCGAGCCGCCCCCGGCCCGCATAGGGGGCGAACCATGTCGGGGCTGTGACAGCTTGTCGAGACGCGCGCGCCTGAACGTTTTGTAATGTTGGGCAGGATTTCCCGCCGCTAACGGTGTTCTCGCAACAGGGCTCGCGCGGCGGGCCAGGGCAAGGCGGGCAACGGCCCCGGCCGGTTCGGTTAGCGGCAGATTCACCCTGTTGGCGACCCCGATTTGGGTCCCCGAAACATGGTTAACCCGCGTAAAAAATTATGACCAAGGTATGAATTTTACCATTTTTGGTTGCATCCTCTTAACCCAACCGGCGGGATAACCAACGTCAAGAACGGCAACTCCCCTGGGGAATTTCCAATGCAGGCAATCTCGATCGCAGCCTCCGGCATGATGGCGGCCGCCGACCGTCTCCACGCTTCCGCCCAGCGGGTCGCGGCGTCGGACGCCTCGGCCGAGCGCGCCCAGACCCTGGGTGATGTCGACTACGTCAACGAGCGGGTCCAGCAGATCGGCGCCGCCACCGACTTCAAGGCCAATGCGGCGGTGCTCCGCACGGCCGACGAAATGACTGGAGCCCTGCTCAACCTCAAGGTCTGAGCCGGTTCCTGAGTGCGGCCAGGCCGCGCTCCCACGAAGTTAGAGCCCGGTCAGCCGAGGCGGCTTCTGCCGCAGCGGAAGGGCTCTAGCGGCCGGACGCCCAAAGCGCGCCCCCCTTGCAGCGGGCGTTCGGCAGCCGCCTCCCGCTTTGCCCCCTAGTCTTGCGGGAGGCGGCCCCCACTTTTTTCGGGGTCGATTAATCTCCGGGCTGTAGATCTCCGTCGATGTTTCCGGAGGTTGAATTGCGCCGCCTCGCCTTCGCCTTGCTCGCGTTTCTGGTCTTGCCGTTGTTCGGATGCGAAGGGCGGTCGGATCACCGCGTCGACCTCGCCGTGCCGCACATCGCCCAGGAGACCCTGCTGTGCGTGCCGACCTCGGCGGCCATGGTGCTGGCCTTCTACGGTGACCGCCAGGAGCCCCGTCGGCTGAAGGCCCTGTCGCGGGGCCGGGCCTATGATCCCGCCGCGCCTTTCGACGACTTCACCATCACCCTGTTCGCCGACATGAAGCGCGGCTTGGCCAGCCAAGGTTACGCCTGGAGCGACGCGGGTTTCCCCGATACGGCCGAGGGTTATGCGGCGGGGCTGAAGGTGATCGAGGACGAGCTGCGCCAGGGGCGGCCGGTGCTGGTCGACATCACCGCCGGCGGCGTGGGCCATACGCTGGTGGTCAGCGGTTTCGACGACCGCGCGCGGCAGCTGTTCATGGTCGATCCCGCCCAGCCGGCGCCGGGCGAGGTCACGATCGGCTACGACGACTTCGCGACCTTCTGGAACGAGCACGCCTATGGCGGCCAGTTCCGCGCGCTGATGAAGACCGCGCCGAAGGGGTAGGGGTCTACCGCTCGAACTTCGCCAGTTCGGTGTCGCGCCACCAGGCGTCGGCGCGGTAGGCGGGCGGGGCCAGGAAGTCGACCGGGGGCATCTCGTCGACCGGAAAGGCGCCCACGGCCTCGAGCGCGTCGAACCACTCGTCGCGCAGGGACGGCGGCAGGCGCTGGCCTGAGAGCGGGCAGTGGTTCAGCACATAGGCGGAAACGCCGTCGGCGTTGGGGATCGTGAACTCGCGCAGGGCCGGTTCGTAATAGACGACCGCGCCGTCGGCGATCGCGTCGAACAGTTCGGGAAACAGCGCGTAGTCGTGGAGCGCGCGCAAGCGTTCGGGGGCGGTGTTGGGTTCGATGCTTTCGATCCCGAACACCGCCGCCGGTTCCTTATTTCGCCTTGTCCATCAGGCCGGCGAAGCGTTCGAACAGGTAAAGGCTGTCCGTCGGGCCGGGCGAGGCTTCCGGGTGGTGCTGCACCGAGAACACCGGCTTGTCGGCCAGCTGGATGCCGGCGTTGGTGCCGTCGAACAGCGAGACGTGGGTCTCTTGCACCGGGGCCGGCAGGCTCTCGCTGTCCACGGTGAAGCCGTGGTTCATCGAGACGATCTCGACCTTGCCGGTGGTCAGGTCCTTGACCGGATGATTGGCGCCATGGTGGCCCTGTTCCATTTTCACGGTCTTGGCGCCCAGCGCCAGGGCCAGCATCTGGTGGCCCAGGCAGATGCCGAAGACCGGCTTGCCGCTCTGCACCAGCTTCTGGATCTCGGGCACGGCGTAGGCGCCGGTCGCGGCCGGGTCGCCGGGGCCGTTGCTCAGCAGCACGCCGTCCGGGTTGCGGGCCAGGATGTCCTCGGCCGAAGTGTTGGCCGGCACCACCGTGGCGCGGGCGCCGACATGGGCCAGGGCGCGCAGGATGTTGCGCTTCACGCCGTAGTCGATGACGACCACTTCGTACTTGGGCGTGTCCAGCTTGGCGTAGCCGGCCGGCCACGACCACAGGCCCTCGTCCCAGGTGAAGGTCTGGGTGGTCGAGGCGTCCTTGGCCAGGTCCAGGCCTTCCAGGCCGGCCCAGGCCTTGGCCTTGGCGACCAGGGCGTCGAGGTCGAACTTGCCGTCCGGCGAATGGGCGATGACGCCGTGCGGCATGCCGGTCTCGCGGATCTTGCGGGTCAGGGCGCGGGTGTCGATCCCGGCCAGGCCGATGACGCCGCGGTTCTTCATCCAGCTGTCGAAGTCGCTGCCGGCCCGCCAGTTGGCGTGGTCGGTCGGGACGTCGCGGAACAGCGCGCCGCGGGCGGCGGTCTCGGCCACGCCGGTGATCTGCTCGACGTCCTCGACGTTCGTGCCGACGTTACCGATGTGCGGGAAGGTGAAGGCGACGATCTGGGCCATGTAGGACGGGTCGGTCAGGATCTCCTGATAGCCCGTCATGGCGGTGTTGAAGCACACCTCGCCGACCGCGTCGCCGACCGCGCCGCAGCCCACGCCTTGCAGGATGGTGCCGTCGGCCAGGGCCAGAACGCCGGTAACGCCGGGGAGAAGGTCTTGGGACATCTCGGGAGCGCTCCTAACGCGTGTTGGCGGGTATCCATTTTTGCAAAAAAGCGGGCGAGGTGTAACCCCGGCCCGCCGCGCAAACGGCGCGGTGTCTAGGGGGTATGGGGGAGGGGGTCAACCCCTGCTGATCACGCGGATTTCGCTTGGCTCCACATTCCCGTGATCTGCGAACGCGCACCCTCGCGCGGGGGGCTGAAAAGCCCTTATGGTAGAAGGCTTCCAGGCAAACAGAACAGACGAACACGGGAGGACGGACCCATGCTCGAACTGCGCCCGAATTGCGAGTGCTGTGACGCCAACCTGCCGCCCGACAGCGACGCGGCCCGAATCTGCACCTTCGAACACACCTTCTGCGCCGATTGCGCGGATGCGCGGTTCGATACGGCGTGCCCGGATTGCGGCGGCGGGCTGGTGGCGCGGCCGATACGGCCGGAGAGCCAGCTGCATCGGTACCCGGCGTCGCTGCGACGGGTGAACCGGGGGCATCGGTATACGGTGCGCCGGCCAGAGGATGAGCGGCCGGCGGGCTGGGCTTAGGGGGGCTCAGCGCCCCCTCCGTCTCGCTGCGTATCCGTAGCGATCAACCTCCCCCGTTTCGCATGGGAGGAGGAAGCTGTTCTTTCCTGCCCCGCTTGCGGGGGAGGTGGCGCGGCGCCGATAGGCGACGTGACGGAGGGGGCGCTGCTAACCGCGTCTGCTCCGCGCCAGATCCAGGCACGTGTTCCAGATCCCATCTGCCACGCCGGTTGGATCGCGCATCACCTCATCCGCCGGATAGCGCACGACCTTAAGGCCACGCTCCGCCATCCACGCATCCCGCCGTTCATCCCGCTCCGGCCGGTCGCCCATGTTGTGGCCCCAGCCGTCGATCTCGATCACCAGCCGGGCGTCGGCGCAGTAGAAGTCGGCGATGTAAGGGCCGATGGGGTGTTGGCGGCGGATGCGCGGGGCGTCCGGATGGCGCGTGCGTAGGCGGGTCCAGAGGATGGCTTCGGGCGGGGTTAGGGTTCTGCGGAGGGGCTTGGCTTGCGTGTGGGTTTTTGAATTTGACCGCATGGGTTGAGTTTAGCGCTTTTGCGCCCCCTCCGTCACGCTGCGTATCCGCATCGCGCCACCTCCCCCGCAAGCGGGGCAGGAGGTCGGTTTCCTCCTCCCTCGTGAAACGGGGGAGGTGCCCCGGAGGGACGGAGGGGGCGCTCTGCAGCTTCAATATCAGCGCTGCCATTGGTCTGACGTTCTTGTCTGAGTAATTGACGCGGCGTGCGCCACTTTGCGCCCTGCCAGACCCCTCAACCCTTGAAGGTCTATCCAGTCCCTCCGCCTGGTCTCCTCCGACCATTCCCCAATGTTCGCGCGAACATTCGCCCGGAAACCCAAATTTTCCCCTGCGAGACCCTGCCGCTGCCCCCGCACAGCGTGGCGCCCGCGCCGCAGCTGCGCTTCAAAGGTCCGACGCGCCATCGTCGATAAGGTCTGACCACCTTGACCTGAGAGGACTTACCTCGTAACGCTGTTCATTGTGACCGCTACCACCGCCGTGTGGGGCGTGAACGTTGGCATGGGAAGGCCAGCGGACCCCACGGCGGCAACGAACAAGTGCGCAGAGCACCGTCTCTTAGGGGAGAAACATGCCGTCCATCCGACACCACGCCTCCGCCCGTCGTCTGGCCCTCGTCGCCGCGACGTGTCTGACCACCTTCGTCACGACCCAAGCGGCCCATGCCCAAACCGCACCCGCCTCCGACACCGTCGAGGAAGTGGTCGTCACGGGCTTCCGCAAGTCGCTGACCGACTCGACCAACGCCAAGCGTGACAGCGTCGCCTTCACCGACTCGGTGTTCGCCGAGGACATCGGCAAGTTCCCTGACCTGAACATCGCCGAGTCGCTGAACCGGATCCCCGGCGTGCAGCTGACCCGCGAGATCAACGGCGAAGGCCTGAACGTCGCCATTCGCGGCCTGGGCACCAACTTCACCAAGATCCTGCTGAACGGCGCGCAGGCCGCCGTCGCCTCGTCGGGCCGCACCGACGGCCAGAACCAGAACCGCGAAGTCGATCTGGACCTCTATCCGACCGAGCTGTTCACCCGCCTGGACGTGTCCAAGACCCCGACCGCCGGTCAGGTCGAGGGCGGCGTCGCCGGCGTGGTCAACATGCGCAGCGCCCGTCCGTTCGACTACAAGGTCGGCCAGCAACTGGTCTATTCGGTCCAGGGCGGCAAGAACTCGGAAGACGACGGCCTGTCCAAGCGCGGCTCGCTGCTGGCCAGCAAGACCTTCGAGACCGCGGCCGGCGAATTCGGCATCCTGGTCGGCGGCGCCTGGGCCCGCAACAAGTCCACCACCGAGGGCTTCGAGACGATCGGCTGGACCAACGCCAACATGACCTGCACGGGCTGTAACGTCACGGCGGGCAACGGCTTCAACTGGGCCGGCACCGTGCCGGTCGGCGTGAGCGGCAATGGCCTGACCCCCGGCCAGACAGTCGACAACGCCCTGCTGGCCTCGCTGAACCCGGGCACCACCCTGGCCCAGCTGTCCGACGCGCAGCTGCCGCGCCTGGGCCGGGACTCGTGGAGCTCGGGCGAGCGCAACCGCAACAGCTACATCGCCTCGCTGCAGTACCGCCCGAACGACAATCTCGATATCTACCTCGACACGATGTACTCGGAAGCGCATCGCGAGTTCGAGCGCATCGACATGAACTGGTCGGTGCGGAACAGCAACTTCATGGTCCCGGTGGGCGTGAAGGTCGACGGCAACAACGTCGTCACCGAAGGCACCTTCCTCAACTCGCAGTTCTTCCTCGAGTACCGCCCGTACAAGGAAGACGTCGAGGTCCTGAACGTGAACCCCGGCTTCAGCTGGAAGGCCAACGACTGGATCAAGGTCGACGGCCAGGTGAACTGGAGCCGCTCGGTCTTCTTCCGCGAAGCCCCCACGGTGCTGTTCAACAGCCCGCTGAACACCGGCCTGAACGTCACCTACAAGAACGACGGCAATAAGCCCTCGATCGTCGCGTCCAAGAGCCTGAACGACCCGAACCTGGGCTGGACCTGGGCCGGCGGCCGCGTGAACGTGCAGAACGAAAAGCGCGTCACCTTCACCAAGGGCGCCCACTTCGACGTCACGTTCGGCGAAGACAAGAACATCAACTTCAAGGTCGGCGCGGCCTATGACGACGTCGGTCGCCGCATCACGGCCATCGACAACTCGGGCCGCTGGCAGACCTTCACCTGCGGCGGCGGCGGCGTCACCCCGCAGAGCCCGGCCCCGTCGCCGACCCCGGCCTGCGACGGCCGGGCCGGCTCGGCCGTCACCTCGGCCACTCTGGCCAGCTTCATCAAGGCCGGCCCGATCGGCTTCGTGACGCTGGATAAGGACAAGTTCTTCGCGGCCACCAACTACGACGCGTTCAACGCGGCCGCGCCGTTCTCGTCCTCGGCCGCCACGGGCGCGGCCTCGGGCTATATCCGCGAGAAGACCTCGGGCGCCTATATCGAGATGAACGGCGTGGCCCAGATCATGGACCGCGACCTGCGCTTCAACGCCGGCGTCCGCTACTACGACACCGAGCAGACGATCGAAGGCCCGCAGACCGTCAATGGCGTGCTCTCGTTCCTGCAGCGCACGACCAAGTACGACGGCATGCTGCCCTCGTTCAACGCCGCCTTCGACCTGAGCGACAGCATCGTGCTGCGGGCCAGCGCCTCGCGGTCGATGACCCGTCCCAACCCGTCGGCCATGCTGCCGGGCACGGTGTTCTCGGATCCCTCGGCCCAGCAGGCCACGCAGGGCAATCCCAGCCTGCAGCCCTACTTCTCGAACAACTTCGACCTGGGCGGCGAATGGTACACCGGCGGCGCCGGCTATGTGGGCGTCGCTTTGTTCCGCAAGGAGCTGACCGGCTTCACCATCAACGGCAACAACACCATCCCGTTCGCCCAGCTGGGCGTGCCGTATGACCAGCTGACCAACCTGCAGCAGCAGGCCATCACCAACCGCGGCGGCCCGAACGCGGCCACCGTGACGGTGACCCAGCAGGTCAACGCCGACGGCGTGCTGACCATCCTGGGCCAGGAAGTCACCTGGGTTCAGCCGCTGGACTTCGTGCTGAAGGGCTCGGGCTTCACCGCCAACGCCACCCACGTCGAGCAGAACCCGCGCGGCAACGGCGCCCCGGCCCAGGCCGTCGGCATCTCGCCGTGGACCTACAACATCACCGGCTACTACGAAGACCACGGCGCGACGGTCCGGCTGTCGTACGTCTGGAACGACGCCCAGATCTCGTCGGGCAACAACCAGAACGGCATCCCGTTCGCGACCCTGAACACCGAGGCCCGCGGTCAGTTCGACCTGTCGGCCAGCTACCAGTTCAAGAACCTGCCGACCCAGCCGCGCATCACCCTGGATGTCATCAACATCACCAAGGAAGAGCAGCGCAGCAACTTCTACTGGGACAACGCCATGTTCACCCAGTACCAGCCGGGCCGCCAGATCATCCTGGGCATCCGGGGCAAGTTCTAGGACTTCACCACCTCAGTTCCCTCTACCCGCCGGTCAGCGTTCCCTAGACCGGCGGGGTTCTTTTCCACCCCAAATTCGCGTCCGGGATCCTAGTCTGCCTCCCCCCGTACGCGGTCTTCGCGGCGTGCCTTCCCACCGAAGGCGCGCCGTTTTTTTGGGGCCTCAGGACAATCTGTCGCGGTTTCATGACTGTGGCGGAATCTGGGCGTTAACCAGCAGGGGCGCAGGGTTGGATCTGCAAGGAGCCACCCCATGACCCACCTCGACCCCGCTGCCGCCAAGTTCGCCGCGATGTCCGCCAAGTTCGCCCTCGGCGTCGGCGAGACGGTGCTGAACCTGGCTCTGTCGGCGGCCGTCCCGGTCAGCATCGTGGTCTTCGTGGCGCTGACCTTCTAAGGCGCGCCGAGCCGGCTCAGCCGACTTTTTCCCATCGCTAGAACCCAGGCCCTACAAGGGTTTGGATTTTAATTATCGCGAAATATGTTGTCGCGATATCTTTTTCTCTGGACAAGCGGATCGCCCTGGGTTTATCCATTTCGTTATCGCGATAAGCATTATTGCAAATTGAAACCGAGGGAGATCCAAATGACTCAGTTCCGCACCCTGATCGCGTCCGCCGCCGCCCTGACCCTGGCCGCCGGCTTCGTTCCCGCTAACGCCGCCCCGAAGGCCGTGAAGAACGTCGTCCTGGTCCACGGCGCCTTCGCCGACGGCTCGGGCTGGGCCGGCGTCTACAAGATCCTCAAGAAGGACGGTTACACCGTCACCATCGTCCAGAACCCGACCACCTCGCTGGCCGACGACGTCACCGTCACCAAGCGCGCCCTGGCCCAGCAGGACGGCCCGGCCATCCTGGTCGGCCACTCGTATGGCGGCGTGGTGATCTCGGAAGCCGGGACCGACGCCAAGGTCGCGGGCCTGGTCTATGTCGCCGCCTTCGCGCCGGACGCCGGCGAGTCGATCGCCACGCTCACCGCCAACCCGGTCCCGGGCGCGCCGCTCCCGCCGATCCTGCCGCCGCAGGATGGTTTCGTGTCGCTGGACCGCGCCAAGTTCGCCGCCGCCTTCGCCGCCGATGTCGATCCCGCGCAGGCCGCCTTCATGGCCGACAGCCAGGTGCCGTGGAGCATCAAGGCCGTCAGCGGCGCGGTCACCCAGCCGGCCTGGAAGGTCAAGCCCAGCTACTATCTGCTCGCCACCGAAGACCTGATGATCCCGCCCGTCGCCCAGCGCGCCCAGGCTGTTCGCGCCGGGGCCAAGATCACCGAGGTCGCCGGCAGCCACGCCGTCTTCATCTCCAAGCCGGAAGCGGTGGCCAAGCTGATCGAGCAGGCCGCCGAGGCCGCCTCCGCGAAGTAAGCGAACCGCTCGGAATGAAGCCCCGGAACGCCTGGCGTCCCGGGGCCTGTCCGCGTCTAGAGGTCGCCTCGGCCGCGCAGTCGCGACCAGTGATCGGTGTCCGACGCCTCATCCTGGAGCGCCCCGTCAAGGTGGACGAGGATCCGCGCGGCGCCGAACACCATCAGCCAGGCCAGCGCGAAGAACCGGATCAGGTCGGCGTGGAGCGGCGCATGGGCCGCCCAGGCCGCCAGGCCGGCGAACCCGCCAAGGCCGGCGAGCATCAGGACCAACAGAAGGCGGCGATGGGCGGGGCGTTTGGCGGGCATGGGCTGGTGATAGCGCCGGGCCGCATAAGGGCGCTGTTCGGAAAGGCGGCCTGCGGCGTAAGCGCCGCATAAGCTTCGAGACGGCGCTCTAAGGCTGGCGTTCTGCGCCCGCCCGCGTTAGCAGACCGCCCATGATCCGCCTCGACAACATCTCCAAGCAGAACGGCCACCAGCTCCTGTTCATCGACGCCTCGATGGGCGTCCAAAAGGGCGAAAAGGCCGGGCTGGTCGGCCCCAACGGCGCCGGCAAGACGACGCTTTTCCGCATGATCACCGGCCAGGAGCAGCCCGACGACGGGCTGGTCGTGATCGATCCCGGCATGAAGATCGGCTATTTCAGCCAGGACGTCGGCGAGATGTCGGGCCAGAGCGCGGTCGCCGCGGTGATGGACGGCGTCGGTCCCGTCAGCGCGCTGGCCGCCGAGATGGCCACGCTGGAAGCGGCCATGGTCGATCCGGACCAGGCCGACCAGCTGGACACCGTCATGGAGCGCTATGGCGAGGTGCTGGAGCGCTTCCAGGAGCTGGACGGCTATGCGCTGGAAGCGCGGGCGCGTGAGGTTCTGGCCGGCTTGAGCTTCAGCCAGGAGCGCATGGACGGCGACGTCGGCCAGCTGTCCGGCGGCTGGAAGATGCGCGTGGCCCTGGCCCGCATCCTGCTGATGCGGCCCGACGGCATGCTGCTGGACGAACCGTCCAACCACTTGGACCTGGAAAGCCTGATCTGGCTGGAGGCCTTCCTCAAGAACTACGAGGGCGCCCTGCTCATGACGTCGCACGACCGCGCGTTCATGAACCGCATCATCGGCAAGGTGATCGAGATCGACGGCGGCCAGCTGATCACCTATTCGGGCGACCTGGACTTCTACGACCAGCAGCGCGCGCTGGGCGAGGCGCAGCGCCAGGCGCAGTACGAGCGCCAGCAGGCGATGCTGGCCAAGGAAATCAAGTTCATCGAGAAGTTCAAGGCGCGCGCCTCGCACGCCGCCCAGGTGCAGAGCCGGGTCAAGAAGCTCGACAAGATCGACCGCGTCGAGGCCCCGCGTCGCCGCCAGGCGGTGCAGTTCGAGTTCCAGACCCCGGCGCGGTCGGGCGAGGACGTGATCAGCCTGCGGGGCGTCCACAAGGGTTATGGCGACAAGCCGATCTATGAGGCCCTGGACTTCCTGGTGCGCCGCAAGGAGCGCTGGTGCGTGCTGGGCGCCAACGGCGCCGGCAAGTCGACGCTGCTGAAGCTGGTGGCCGGCGACACCAAGCCCGACCAGGGCGCGGTCCACATCGGCGCCAGCGTCAAGATGGGCTATTTCGCCCAGCACTCGATGGACCTGCTGGAAGGCGAAGAGACGATCTTCGAATCCCTGGAGCGCTCGTTCCCGCAAGCCGGGCAGGGCGCGCTGCGCACCCTGGCGGGGTGCTTCGGCTTCTCGGGCGACGACGTCGAAAAGCCCTGCCGCGTCCTGTCGGGCGGCGAGAAGGCGCGTCTGGTCATGGCCAAGATGCTGTTCGATCCGCCGAATCTGCTGGTGCTCGACGAACCGACCAACCACTTGGACATGGCGACCAAGGAGATGCTGGTCGCGGCCCTGGCGGACTTCGAGGGCACCATGCTCTTCGTCTCGCACGACCGCCACTTCCTGGGCGCGCTGAGCAACCGCGTGCTGGAACTGACGCCCGAGGGCGTCCACCAGTACGGCGGCGGCTATACCGAATATGTCGCCCGCACCGGCCAGGAAGCGCCGGGCCTGCACCCGGGCGGGTAGCGGCCCGCCCCTCGCGGCTGCTATTCATGCCGCCGATGACCGGCAGGGCCCGCGGCAGAAGACCAAAAGACCAATGACTTCAATCACCACCGTCGGCGTCGACGCCGACGACACCCTCTGGCACTGCGAGAGCAAGTTCCGGCTTTCGCATGCGCGGTTCCTGGACCTGCTGTCCGACCACGGCGATCCTGAGAAGATCGAGAGCCAGCTGCTGGCCGTCGAGAAGCGCAACCTGCGGGTCTATGGCTACGGGGCCAAGGGCTTCACCCTGTCGATGATCGAGACGGCGCTGGAGGTCACCGACGGCGCGGTCGACACCCGCGTGATCCGCGAGATCCTGGCCGTGGGCCGCGAGATGCTGACCGAGCCGATCGAGCCGCTGCCCGGCGTCGAGAAGGCGCTGTCGGACCTGTCGGATCGCTACCGCCTGATCCTGATCACCAAGGGTGATTTGCTGCACCAGGAGCAGAAGCTGGCCTCGTCGGGCCTGGGCGACTTCTTCGTGGCCGTCGAGATCGTGTCCGAGAAGGACGCGGGGACCTATCGCCGGGTGTTCGAGCGTTACGGCACCGGGGCCGAGCAGGCGGTGATGGCGGGCAACTCGATGAAGTCCGACATCCTGCCGGCGCTGGAGGCGGGCTGCTGGAGCGCCTTGATCCCGTATCCGCTGGTCTGGTCGCACGAGGCCGCCGACGCGCCTGTGGGGCATGAGCGGTATGTCGAGCTGGGCAGCATCAGCGAGCTGCCGGCGTGGGTGGACACCCTGAAGGGCTAGGGCTTGCCCAGCTTCGCCACCCAGTCGCGCGCCGGGCGTTCGAAGCCGATCAGCGACAGGTAGGCGATCGGGAACAGCGCCACGATCCAGAAGAGGCACCACAGCCGCATCGCGTCGCCATTGAGATGCCACATGCCGAAGCCGACCCAGTTCAGGGCGATCTTCAGCGCGATCGGGTGCAGCAGGTAGAGGCTGAAGGACAGCTGCGCCCACGGGGCCATGGCCTTGCTGACGCCGGCTTGCACGCCGGCCGCATCGGCCGCCACGCCGGCCAGGCCGAGGGCGTAGACCACCAAGAGCAGCGACGTGCGCGACGCGCCCATCCCCGAGGCGACCAGGAACGCCGCCAGCAGGCCCCACATCACGAAGCGGGCGTAGGGCAGCTTGGCGAGCTGGTCCCGCAGCTGGAACGCCAGCATGCCCAGCATGAAGCCCGGCACGGCGCGGGCGACGCCGAAGTTGTAGGTCCACTGCGAGAAGGTCTCGCCGGTGCGGGAGATCCACAGCAGCAGGGCCAGGCTGCCGATCGCCGTGGCGGCGGTGGCCCACGCGCCTCGGGCGGTGATCCAGAACAGCGCGGGCAGGGCGATGTACAGCCCCATCTCGGCGCTGATCGCCCAGCTGACGAAGTTCCAGGTCTGGGCCTTGCAGGTCCCCCAGGCGTGGATGAACAGGATGTTCTGCGGGATGCAGGCCACGTCGTAGCGCGACGGGTCCCGCTCGTTCAGCACCCCCGCCCAGCCGAGCGCCGCGATGACGACGAACACCAGCATCGTCGCCCAGTGCAGCGGCCCCAGCCGCGCCACGCGCTTCTGCAGGAAGTCGCGGTACTTGGCGGCGGTGGTCAGCCGGCCGGTATAGATCGCGGCCATCACGTAGCCGGAGATCAGGAAGAACAGGTCCACGATCAGGCTGAAGCTCTTGATCGTGTCGTCGGCCAGCTGCCAGCGGCCGTCCAGGTTGATGAACCGGTTGAAGTGGAACACCACGATCATCACCGCGCCCACGATCCGCAGGGCGTCCAGGTGCAGCATCTGGTCGGAGTCGGGCTTCAGGGCAGGCAGGCGCATGGGCAAGCTGTGCCACGATCCAGATCCTCCCCCAAGGGGGGAGGTGGCCGAAGGCCGGAGGGGGAACTTGTCCTGGCCCCGGTTTCTTCCCCCTCCGTCGGCTGCGCCGACACCTCCCCCGCTAGGGGGAGGATCTTGAGTCTAAGCGGCCACCCGCCATGCCCCTGGCGTCCGCCCTGTCAGCGCCTTGACGTCCCGCGTCATGTGCGCCTGGTCGGTGAAGCCGACGTCCGCCGCGATGGCCGCCAGGGCTTCGGCCGTCCCAGTGATCATCCCCCAGGCCCGCCGCGCCCGGGCCTCGACGCGGTAGCGGGCCGGGCCGACGCCGTAGGTCTGGCGAAACCACCGGAAGGCGGTCTCGCGGGTGACGCCGTGCTCGCGGGCCCAGGCCTCGACGCCGAGGTCGGGCAGGTCGGACAGGGCGGCGGCCATCAGGTCCGGCGCGTCGTCCAGGGCCGCGCGGCCGGGGGTCCAAGTGTCGGTCAGGAACGCGGTGGCGGCCAGCGGATCGCGCTCGGCCAGGCGGACCAGGGTGTCGGGATCGGCGATCCGGGCGGCGGCGAAGGTCGGCACGGCCGTCAGCGGCAGGTTCAGCACCACGGCGGGGCGGCCCGCGCGCCGGTGCGTTGGATTCCAGTGGGCGCTGAAGGGCGCGTGGACCAGGACGTCGCCGGCTTCGACCCGCCAGCGGCCGCGTTCGCCGGCCTCCTCATAGTCGCCTTCCAGCACCACGGCCGCATAGGGCGTGGTGTGCAGGTGACGCGGAATGGGATCGGGCGAGAGGGTGTGCCGGAGCGGGGGATGCATTGGGCGAACGTAGTGCGCCGAAAGCCTCGCGCCAGTTAAACCGACGTCATGGAGAGCCTTAGATCGCCACCCGCTTGGCGATGGCGCTGCGTCGCGCCTTAGTCTCCTGCTGCGCCCGCTGCACCGCCTCGGTCTCGGTCGCATGCAGCAGGTGGTCGATCACCCGCTCCAGGTGGTCGCGCATCGCCTGCCGGGCCGCCGCCGGATCGCGGGCCTTCAGGGCGTCCACGACGCGCCGGTGCTCGACGATCCGCGGCTCCAGGCCCATGCCGCGCGCGCGGGTCAGGATGTTCCGCGCCAGGGGCGAGCGGTTGCGCCAGTCCCACAGGTTCTCGATCGTGGCGATGATCGCGCCGTTGCCGGTGGCGCGGGCGATGATCATGTGGAAGTCGCGGTCGGCGTCCTCGCCCCGGATCTCTTCCTCGACATGCATGCGCTCAAGCAGGCCTTCCAGCGCCTGGATCTGTTCGTCGCTGATCGAGGTGGCGGCCAGGGCGGCGGCCTCGCCCTCGAACAGGCGGCGGGCCTCGATCAGCTCGAAGGCGCCGATCTCGAAGTCGATGTCGGCGCTGGGCGCGGCGGGGCGGACATTGCCGGTGACGTAGATGCCCAGGCCATGGCGGGCCTCGATCATGCCCAGCATTTCCAGGGCGATCATGGCTTCGCGGAGGGTCGGGCGCGAGACCCCGAACTGTTCGGCCAGTTCACGCTCGGTCGGCAGGCGGTCGCCCAGCTTGTACTGCCCCGACTCGATGGCGTCGGCAACGGAGTCGGCGATCTTGCGGTAGAGCTTGACGTTGTCTGACATGGTCGGCGGGAGCTCAAGAGACGCGTGGCTGTCGTCGGAATCCGTGATTCACTAACACGGAGACCGGCCCAATTTGTCCTACTTTCTCACGCCCCTCACCGAATGGTCAGATCACCAGTCGTGCATCGAGCCGTCCAGGCGACGCGCGACCGGCAAATAGGCGCGTTGGTAGGGATATTTGGCGGCCAGCTCCTCGTCGATATCGACGCCCAGGCCCGGCGCCTCGCCCGGGTGCAGCATGCCGTCCTTGAAGGTGTAGGCGTGCGGGAAGACCGCGTCGGTCTCGGGCGTGTGGCGCATGTATTCCTGGATGCCGAAGTTGGGGATCGACAGGTCGAAATGCAGGGCCGCGCCCATGCAGACCGGCGAGAGATCCGTGGCCCCATGGCAGCCGGTGCGCACGTGATAGAGGTCGGCGAAGCTGGCCAGCTTCTTCAGGTGGGTGATGCCGCCCGCATGCACGACCGTGGCGCGGATGTAGTCGATCAGCTGTTCCTCGATCAGCTGCTTGCAGTCCCAGACCGAGTTGAAGATCTCGCCCACGGCCAGCGGCGTCGTGGTGTGCTGGCGGATGATGCGGAAGCTGGTCTGGTTCTCGGCCGGGGTGGCGTCCTCCATCCAGAACAGGCGGTAGGGCTCGAGATCCTTGCCCAGGCGCGCGGCCTCGATGGGGGTCAGGCGGTGGTGCACGTCGTGCAGCAGGTGGACGTCGTCGCCCAGCGCCGCGCGGGCCGCCTCGAACAGGGCCGGGGCGCTGCGCAGGTAACGCTCGGTCGACCAGACGGTCTCCTTGGGCAGGTCGCTGTCGGCCGGCTCGTAGAAGAAGCGGTCCTTGGAGACGCCATAGGCGCCCTTCATGCCGGGCACGCCGGTCTGCAGGCGGATGGCCTTGTAGCCCTGGGCTGCATAGTGCTGGGCGTTGTCGATCGTCTCCTCGATCGTCTCGCCATTGGCGTGGCCATAGACCATGACCCCCGTGCGGCAGGCGCCGCCCAGGAGTTGATAGACGGGCAGGCCGGCGATCTTGCCCTTGATGTCCCACAGCGCCGTGTCGACCGCGGCGATGGCGGCCATGGTCACCGGGCCACGGCGCCAATAGGCCCCGCGATACAGAAATTGCCAGATGTCCTCGATCTGGTGGGCGTCGCGGCCGATCAGGCAGGGGATGACGTGCTGGGTCAGATAGGCCTCGACCGCCAGCTCGCGCCCGTTCAGCGTGGCGTCGCCGATGCCGTAGACGCCTTCGTCGGTCACGATCTTCAGGGTGACGAAGTTACGCCCCGGACACGTGACGATGGTCTTGGCGGCGATGATCTTGGGCATTGAGGACGCTTTGCTTGAACCTGCGGGCGGGCCGGAAAGATCGAGGGCGCGCCATAAGTCGAGGCGAGCGACGTCCATCTTCCTCCCTGCCTATCGGTTTACCGCTACCATGAGGGTTGTCAACCCGGTGGTCTGACCACTAGTCTTAGGTGTCCCGACCTTTGACGGCGCTGTCAAATAGCATTGTTCGGTGACGCCTGTGTCAGGTCCCCGGATGAGGGACCATGGGAGTGAAGTCATGCGTCTGATCGCCTTTGCCGCCGCCCTGTTGCTGCTGGCGACCCCCGCCGCGCGGGCCGAGGACGGTTATGACCTGTGGCTGCGCTACAAGCCGGTCGAGGCCGGGGCGAAGGCGCCGTACGCCACCCACGCCGCCGCCATCGCGCCGGTGGCCAACTCTCCCACCCTGAAGGTCGCCCGCGCCGAGCTGGAGCGCGGCATCACGGGCCTGGTCGGCAAGCCCGCCAGCGCCGCCGCCGGCTCGCGCGACGGGCTGATCCAGCTGACCGTGGCGCCGCAGAAGGACCTGGGCGACGAGGGCTACCGCATTCGCACCACGGCGGTGAACGGCAAGAAGACCACGGTCATCGCCGCCAGCCGCGACATCGGCGTACTGTACGGCGTGTTCCGCTACCTGGAACTGATCCAGACCCGCCAGCCGGTGGAGACCCTCGACATCGCCTCTTCGCCCAAGGTGAAGCTGCGGATGCTGAACCATTGGGACAACCTGAACCGCACGGTCGAGCGCGGCTATGCGGGCCAGTCGATCTTCGACTGGTGGCGACTGCCCGGCCATGTCGATCCGCGCATGGTCGACTACGCCCGCGCCAACGCCTCGCTGGGCATCAACGGGACGGTGCTGAACAACGTCAACGCCAAGGCTGACAGCCTGACGCCGGCCTATATCGCCAAGGCCGCCGCCCTGGCCGATACCTTCCGGCCCTACGGCATCCGGGTGTATCTCTCGGCCCGCTGGTCGGCCCCGGTCGAGCTGGGCGGCCTCAAGACCGCCGACCCGCTGGACCCGGCCGTCGCCGCCTTCTGGAAGGCGAAAGCGGACGAAATCTACAAGGCCATTCCCGACTTCGGCGGTTTCCTGGTGAAGGCCAATTCCGAAGGCCAGCCCGGCCCGCAGGACTATGGCCGCACCCATGTCGACGGGGCCAACATGCTGGCCGACGCGGTCGGTAACCGCGGCGTCGTGATCTGGCGCGCCTTCGTCTATTCGCACGAGCAGCCCGACGACCGCGCCAAGCAGGGCTACAACGAGTTCAAGCCGTTCGACGGCCAGTTCCGCGACAACGTGGTCATCCAGGTCAAGAACGGCGCGATCGACTTCCAGCCGCGCGAGCCGTTCCACCCGCTGTTCGGGGCCATGCCCAAGAGCAACCTCGGCATGGAGTTCCAGATCACCAAGGAATATCTCGGGTTCTCGACCCACCTCGTCTATCTCGGCCCGATGTACGAGGAGACGCTGCGCGCCGACACGATGGCCAAAGGCAAGGGCTCGACCGTGGCCAAGGTGGTCGACGGCCAGCTGGACGGTCGCAAGCTGACGGTGATGGCGGGGGTGGCCAATATCGGCTCGGACCGTAACTGGAGCGGCTCGCAGTTCGACCAGGCCAACTGGTATGTCTTCGGCCGCCTGGCCTGGGATCCGGAAGCCTCGACGCGCGACATCGCGACCGACTGGGCGAAGATGACCTTCAGCAACGACCCGCGCTTCGTCAAACCGGTGGTCGACATGATGATGGGTTCGCGCGAGGCGACGGTGGACTACATGACCCCGCTGGGCCTGCACCACCAGATGGGCCGCAGCCACCACTACGGCCCGGGGCCGTGGGTCGCCGGCGGCGAGCGCGCCGACTGGACCAGCGTTTACTACGCCAAGGCAGGACCGGATGGGGTTGGCTTCGATCGCACGCCGACGGGTAGCAACGCGACAGCCCAGTATGCGCCGGCGGTGGGCGCGTGTTTCGCGGACCTCAAGTGCGTGGATGAGAAGGACCTGCTGTGGTTCCACCACCTGGGCTGGGATTACCGGCTGAAGTCGGGCGACACGCTGTGGGATGGCTTGGTGAAGCGGTACGGCCAGGGCGTGAAGTATGTCGACGGGATGGAAACGACCTGGGCCGGGGTGGCGCCGTATGTCGATCCGCAACGTCACGCGGAGGTGGCGGACTACCTGAAGATCCAGCGCGACGAAGCGCAGTGGTGGCGCGACGCGTCGGTGGCTTGGTTCGGGAGCTTCTCCAAGCGTCCACTGCCGGCCGGAGAGAAGGCCCCGCCGAAGAGCTTAGAGGAATACGAAGCCATGAAGTTCCCCTACGCGCCAGGGATTTAGAGCTCGAAGATCCTCCCCCTAGCGGGGGAGGTGGCGCGAAGCGCCGGAGGGGGAAGAGGCCGGGCCAGGACAAACTCCCCCTCCGTCGTCGCTACGCGCCGACACCTCCCCCGCTAGGGGGAGGATCGGGGAGCACTGGCGGTAAAGCCGGACTCGTGCGTCGATCCCCTGACTCACCACGCTCGGGGCTCCGCATGAAACTCCTCACCGCCACGGCCCTCGCCGCGCTGTTCGCCACGGCCGCCGTCGCCGCCCCGCTCAACGTCCCCGTCGCCAAGAAGGCCATCGACGCGCAGCTGGACCGCGACTACCCGGCGCTGGACGCCCTCTACAAGGACATCCACGCCCATCCGGAGCTGGGCTACCAGGAGGTCGAGACCGCCAAGAAGCTGGCCGCCCAGATGCGCGCGCTGGGCTTCACGGTGACCGAAGGCGTCGGCAAGACCGGCGTGGTGGCGGTGCTCAAGAATGGCGACGGCCCTAAAATCCTGATCCGCACCGAGCTGGACGCCCTGCCGATGCAGGAGAAGACCGGTCTGCCCTATGCCAGCCAGGCCCAGGCGACCTGGAACGGCGAGACGGTCTATGTCGCCCACTCGTGCGGCCACGACATCCACATGGCCGCCTGGATCGGGACCGCCCGCCAACTGGTCGCCATGAAGGCCAAGTGGAAAGGCACGCTGGTCTTCGTCGCCCAGCCGTCCGAGGAGACGGTCAGCGGCGCGCGGGCCATGCTGGCCGACGGGCTGTGGGACAAGATCGGCGGCAAGCCGGACTACGGTTTCGCCCTGCACGTCGGCGGGGGCGCGGCTGGCGAGGTCTATTACAAGCCCGGCGTCCTGACCTCGACCTCGGACGGCATCGACCTTACCTTCCTGGGGCGCGGCGGCCACGGCTCGATGCCCAGCGCCACGATCGACCCGATCCTGATGGCCAGCCGCTTCGTCGTCGACGTGCAGAGCGTGGTGAGCCGCGAGAAGGACCCCAGCCAGTTCGGCGTGGTCACCATCGGCTCGATCCAGGCGGGCAGCGCCGGCAACATCATCCCCGACCGCGCCCGGCTGCGCGGCACGATCCGCACCCAGGACGCCCTGGTGCGCGACAGGATCCTGGACGGCGTGCAGCGCACCGCCAAGGCCGTCGCCGCCATGGCCGGCGCGCCCGAGCCGGAGCTGAAGCTGACCCCCGGCGGCAAGATGGTGGTCAACGACGCCGCCCTGACCGAACGCACGGCGGTGGTGTTCAAGGCCGCCTTCGGGGCCGGCGCGGTGGCGCAGGACAAGCCCGGCTCGGCGTCGGAGGACTATTCGGAGTTTGTGCTGGCCGGCGTGCCGTCGGTCTATTTCGGCCTGGGCGGCTACAGCCCCGAGACGATGCTGAAGGCCAAGGCGGACGGCAAGCCGCTGCCGGTCAACCACTCGCCCTTCTTCGCCCCGGATCCGGAGCCGACCATCCGCACGGGCGTCGAGGCCATGACCCTGGCGGTGCTGAACGTGGTCAGCCGCTAGAGGCCCAGCAGCTTCCGCACCACCAGCTCCAACGCCCCCGCCGTCACCGGCCGGCCGGTGGCGTGGTTGTTCATGGCCAGGCCGCTGAGCACGTCGATGACCAGGTCCGGATCGGTGTCGGGCGCGATCTCCCCCCGCGCCATGGCTCGCTCGACGACGGCGCGGTTGTGGGCGCGGCGGCGGGGGAAGACGTCCTGGTGCCAGGCGACCAGCTCGGGCCGCACGCGGGCCTCGGCGATCATGAAGCTCATGCACGAGCCCATCACCGGGTCGTTGTACAGTCGCAGCATGGTCTGGCCCATGATCACCAGGTCGGTGACCACGTCGCCGGTGTCGGGCGGGCTCTCGAAGCGGAAGGCCTCGTCGAAGGCCTCGGCCACCGCGTCGATCGGGTTGGCCCAGCGGCGGTAGAAGGTGGCGCGCGGCGCGCCGGCGCGTTCGCAGATGCGGTCCAGGGTGAGGCCCGAGAAGCCGCGTTCGGCGAGGACTTCCAGCGCGGCGCGCTTCAGCCGCCGCTCGACCTCCGGGTCGCGCGGCCGGCCGGGGCCGCGTCTCTTGGGGGCAGGGGCGTCAGTCATTGGACGAGCATAGGGGAGGAGCGCCCCCTCCGTCACGATGCGTATCCGCATCGCGCCACCTCCCCCGTTTCACAGGGGAGGAGCAACGCTTTCCTCCCCCGTGAAACGGGGGAGGTGGCCCGGAGGGCCGGAGGGGGCGCTAAGCCTCCGCCATCGCGTCGCAGTTCTCCGCGATAAACTCCATATGCCCGGGCATCACCTCGGCGGACTTGGCGATCACCGACTTGATCTCGTCCATCCGCGCCCGGAACAACCCCTCGTCCATCGGATCGGCCATCGGGTCCCAGCTCTCGGGCATGATCCCCTGGCCGATGAACACCGCGAACCACGAGGTGTCGTTGAACAGCTCCTCGTTCTCGCGGAACACCCGGCCCGAGCCGCGGAACAGGTCGATCTTGTCGGCCAGATAGTCCGGGATCGGCATCTCGCGCAGATAGTCCCAGTACGGCGTGTCGTTCCGCGTCGTGGCCTTGAAGTGGAGAATGAGAAAGTCCCGGATCTTCTCGTACTCGAAGGTCATGGTGCGGTTGTAGCGGTCGATGTCGGCCTGGAAGAACCGGCGGTCGGGGAAGTGGGCCATCAGGCGCGAAATGCCGACCTGGATCAGGTGGATCGACTGGCTCTCCAGCGGCTCCATGAAGCCGGCCGACAGGCCGATGGCGACGACGTTCTTGTCCCAGCTCTTCTTGCGACGGCCGGCGGTGAAACGCAGGAAGTTCGGATCCGCCAGGGGCTCGCCGTCCAGGTTCGAAAGCAGGTCGGCCAGGGCCTTGTCGTCGCTGACATGGGCGCTGGAATAGGCGTAGCCGTTGCCTAGCCGGTGCTGCAGCGGGATGCGCCACTGCCAGCCATGCGGCCGGGCCGTCGCCCGCGTCACCGGGGCCAGCGAGCCGCCCAGCGTACACGGCATGGCCACGGCGCGGTCGTTCAGCAGCCAGTGGCTCCAGTCCTCGTAGCCGGCCTTCAGGGTCTGCTCGATCAGCAGGGCGCGGAAGCCCGAGCAGTCGATGAACAGGTCACCTTCGATGACGGCGCCGCTCTCCAGGGTGACCGACGCAACGTAGCCGCTCTCGCCGTCCTGCTGGACGCTGGCGATCTTGCCCTCCTGGCGCACGACCCCGCGCGCCTCGGCATACTCCCGCAGGAACTTGGCGTAGAGCCCGGCGTCGAACTGGAAGGCATAGGCGATCTGGCCCAGCGGCGAGTTGGCCTGGCCGTTGGGACGCATGAACTTGCTCTGCCGCGAGGCCACGGTCTGCAGGCTGTAGTCGCCAAGGTCCGGCGCGACGCCCATGGCGTGGGCCTTCAGCCAGTAGGCGTGGAACGACACCCCCTCCATGTCGACGCCATAGGGGCCGAACGGGTGATGGTAGCTGTGGCCGATTTCCTTCCAGTCGACGAAGTCGATGCCCAGCTTGAAAGTCGCCTTGGTCTTCTTGACGAACTCGTTCTCGTCCAGCCCCAGCATGCGGTTGAAGATGTTGATCTGCGGGATCGTGGACTCGCCCACGCCCACCGTGCCGATGGCCTCTGACTCGACCAGGGTGACCTGGGTATAGCCGTCCTTGAGGAAGCGGCCCAGGGCGGCGGCGGTCATCCAGCCGGCGGTGCCGCCGCCGACGATGACGACACGGCGCAGGCGGTGGTTCTGGGTCATTTCGCAAATTCCGGGGCCGCGCAGTAGCGGGCGATGAAGGCTTCGTGGGTGGGCATGGCCTCGGCGGTCCGGCGGATCAGGCCGCCGAGCCGCTCCATCTGGCCCTGGACGAAGGCGCGATCGTACTGGTCGACCAGCGGGTCATGGCGCTGCGGCGTCACCCCCTGGCCCAGCAGGACGGCGATCCAGCTGGCCTCGGCGAACAGATCGTAGTCCGACTGGAACAGGCGCCCGGAACTGCGGAAAAGCTCGATCTTGCGCTGCAGGTCCGCCGGGATCTCCATCTCGCGCAGCTGCTTCCAGTAGGGTTCGTCGCGCTGGTTGGCGTGGAAGTGCAGGATGATGAAGTCGCGGATCAGCTCGACCTGCAAGATGGTCAGGCGGTTGTACTCGGCGATCTCGACGGGGTTGAAGCCCTTGTCCGGGAACAGGGCCAAGAGCTTGGTGATCCCGGCCTGGATCATGTGGATGCTGGTGCTCTCCAGCGGCTCCAGGAAGCCCGACGACAGGCCGATGGCCACGACGTTCTTGTTCCAGATCTGCTTGCGGCGGCCAGCCCGGAACTTGATGAAGTTCGGCTCGGCCAGCGCCTCGCCGTCCAGGGTGGCGCGCAGGCGGGCCAGCGCGTCCTCGTCGCTGATATGCCGGCTGGAATAGACGTAGCCGTTGCCGATGCGGTGCTGCAGCGGGATGCGCCAGCGCCAGCCGGCCGTGTCCGCCGTGGCGCGGGTATAGGGCGTGAGGCCATCGCCGCCGGTCGCGCAGGGCAGGGCCACGGCGCGGTCGTTGGGCAGCCAGTGGCCCCAGTCCTCGAAGCCGGTCTGCAGGGTCTGCTCGATCAGCAGGCCGCGGAAGCCGGTGCAGTCGACGAACAGGTCCGCCTCCAGCACCTGGCCGCCTTCCAGGGTGACGCCGGTGACGAAGCCGGTCTCGCTGTCCTGGCCGACGCTGGCGACCTTGCCCTCCACGCGGGTGACGCCGCGCTTTTCCGCGTAACCCCGCAGGTACTTGGCATAGAGGCTGGCGTCGAAATGGAAGGCGTACTTCAGCGCCGACATCACCTGGCCGGGATCCTTGGACGGCAGGGCGAACTTGCCGAGGTTCACGGCGGTGGCCGGCAGGTTGTAGTCGTCGATCGGCTGGGCCCAGCCTTCGTGCAGGCTCCGCAGCCAGAACTGGTGGAACTTCAGCGCCTCGATATCCAGGCCGAAATTGCCGAACGGATGCTGGTAGCGGTGGCCCTTGTGCTTCCAGTCGACGAACTCGATGGCCAGCTTGAAGCTGCCCTTGGTGGCCCGCATGAACTCGGCTTCGTCGATGCCGAGGATCTGGTTGAAGGTGGTGATCGGCGGGATCGTCGCCTCGCCCACGCCGACCGTGGCGATGGCGTCGGACTCGACGAGGGTGACCTCGACGCCTTTGGCATCCAGCACCTTTGAGAGCGCCGCCGCCGTCATCCAGCCGGCGGTGCCGCCGCCGACGATCAGGACCTTGCGGATGGGGTTGGTCATGGAGTCACCGAGAGAAACTTGTTGAGGCCGTAGGCCCCCACCTGACCTGCTGCGCAGGTCTTCCGCCCCCGGAGGGGGCAGAAGGTTCGCGCACTTCCTTCTTCCCCCTCCGGGGGAGGAGCGCGAAGCGCGGAGGGGGCAAGCCGGACGAGATTAAGCACGCGGCATCTCCTCCGCCGTCCGTTCGATCACCGCTCTCATCCGCCCCAGCATCTCCCGCGTCTGCCCAAGCGGCACGCGCTCGACCAGCGGGTCCCACCGCTTCGGCGTCACGCCCCGCGCCAGCATCGCATGCACCCAAGCCCCGTCCGGCCAGGTCTCCTCGTCGTAGCTCACCACGCGGCCCCGGCTCTCGAACTGGGCGATCTTCCAGGCCAGCTCTTCCGGAGGGGTCGAAAGATCCCCCCACCGCAGGATCGCCATGTCCCGCGCTCGCTCGACGGCCAGGGCGGTCAGGCGGTTGAACTCCGCCACCGCCGCCGGACCGGTCGGCAGCAGGGCGGCCAGGCGCGAGACCGTCGTCTGCAGCAGGTGCAGGTCACCGCCGTCGGCCGCGCCGATCGAGGCCAGCGCGCCGCCGACCGCCACGACATTGCCGGTCACCGCCTGCGCCCGGCGGCCAGCCTTCAGCGGCGCGTCGTGGGCGAAGGTCGCGACCAGGCCTTCCGAGCCCGTGAGGCGCGCGCCGGTCGGGAGCCAGGCGCTCCAGTCGCCCCCATCGCCGAACTCGCCGGAGGCGTCGACCACCAGGTCGGCGTCAGGGCGGTGGTCGACCAGCGTGGCGCCGGCCTTCAACGCCACGGCCTTCAGCGTCTCCGCATACTCGGCCGCGTCCAGCAGCAGGCCATGGTCCAGCGTCGACAGCGGCGATCTCGGATCCTGGCTCCGCATCGCGAAGCGGCCCCGCGCCGCCGCCTGCGCCGACAGGCTCCAGGCCTCCAGCGGCGCGCCGTCGCCGGCCCGCAGCCAGTAGTGATGGAAGGGCAGCCCCTCCAGCGCCGCGCCGGTGTCGCCGAACGGCTCGACGCTCGCGCCGTGTCGCAGGCCCAGCAGCGGCGTCCCGACCTGGATCCCCAGGCGCTCGTGCAGGCCGTGCAGGGCTGGCAGACCCACCAGCGGCCCCGACGCCGGCGGCGCGGTCTCGTTCACGGCGATCTGCGCAGCGCTTCGGCTGGCGGTCGCCAGCACGGCGGCGGTCAGCCAGGCGTCGACGCCGCTTCCGACGATCAGGATCTTCATGCCCGGGTCCTCCCCTCGACGAAGGCGCGCAGGAAGTCCTCGTGCGCCGGCATGGCCTGGACCGTGCGGGCGACGGCGGCCTTGGTCTCGGCCAGCACCTGGGCGGAGCGGCCCGGGTCGATCGCCTCGACCATCGGGTCATAGCCGCCCGGCATGATGTTCTGGCCCAGATAGACGGCCACCCACGAGGGCTCCTTGAAGAAGCCGTCCTTGTAGCTGGCCACCACGCCGCGCTCGCGCCACAGGTCCATCTTCCAGGCCAGGCTGTCGGGGATGGGCTTGTCGCGGCGGTCGCGCCAGAACTCGGAATCGCCCCGCTGGTTGGCGTGATAGTGCAGCACCAGGAAGTCGCGGATCCGCTCGAACTCCAGGTCCATGACGCGGTTGTACTCGTCCTGGTCGGCCTGCTCGCAGCCCCGGTGCGGGAAGAGCTCCAGCAGGGTGGTGATGGCCACTTGGATCAGGTGGATCGAGGTGCTCTCCAGCGGCTCCAGGAAGCCCGAGGACAGACCGACGGCCACCACGTTCTTCAGCCACTGCTTCTTGCGCCGGCCGGTCACGAACCGCAGGAAGCGCGGGTCGGCCTGGGCCTTGCCGTCCAGTTTTTCCAGCAGGACGCGGGCGGCCTCGTCGTCGGCGATGAAGCCCGAGCAATAGACATAGCCGTTGCCCACCCGGTGCTGCAGCGGGATGCGCCAGCGCCAGCCGGCCGCATCGGCGCTGGCGCGGGTCAGGGGCTTGGCGGGCTCGATAGACTCGCAGGGGACGGCGACAGCGCGGTCGCAGGGCAGCCATGGCGTCCAGTCGTCATAGCCGGCCTTCAGCGCGCCCTCGATCAGCAGGCCCCGGAAGCCCGAGCAGTCGACGAAGAGGTCGCCCTCGATGGTCTGACCACTCTCCAGGGTGATCCCGGTGACGAAGCCGTCCTCGGCCCGCTGCTGGACGCTGGTGACCTTGCCCTCGGTGCGCACCACGCCCCGAGCCTCGGAATATTCGCGCAGGTACTGGGCGTAGAGCGCCGCGTCGAACTGGTAGGCGTAGTTGAAGGTCGAGCCCAGCGACCGCAGGTCCGAGGCGGGCGGGACGAACTTGCCCGCGAAGCCGGCCATGATCGGCAGGCTGTAGGCTTCGATCGGATCGACCTGGCCTTGGCCCTGTGCGGCCAAGTGTCGCGCGCGCAGCCAGTGCTGGTGGAACGGCACGCCGCCGACCGGATGGCCGTACGCCCCGAAAGGATGGATGTAGGTCTCGCCCGCGCGGCCCCAGTCGCGGAACTCGATGCCCAGTTTGTAGGTGGCCTGGGTCCTGCGCATGAAGTCGGCCTCGTCCAGGCCCAGGCGCGCGTTGTAGTGGCGGATGTGCGGGACCGTGGCCTCGCCGACGCCGACCGTGCCGATCTCGGCCGACTCGATGAGGGCGATCTCGACGGGGAGGCCCTTCAGCATGGCCGACAGGCCTGCGGCGGTCATCCAGCCGGCGGTGCCGCCGCCGACGATGACGATCTTGCGGATCGCTTCGGTCATTAATGCCCCTCCCCGAGCATGCGTCCCCATTGTCGTGACCGGGAGACGAACATCAAATTGACAACGCTGTCTCACGTTGTCATCTTTCTTATCAAGCCGGACGTCGAGATCCGGTTCGTCGTGGCCAGACCACGAATGGGGGAGGACACCAGGTCGGAACTAGAGGCTGCAGGACCGCGGGCGACCGCGATGCCTCTACTCAGAATGGTACCGTTCCCATTTGTAGGGCTACCCGAACCGGGCTCGTGTGACAACGGCTTGACGAGCAGTGGTCTGTCATGTGATCTGACAACAATGGTCACGGTAACATGACCGATGGTAGCGCTACCTTGCTGCCATAACGAACAAAAGGGGAGGTGGACTAATGGGCACGGCCAACAGGCCGTCCGCGGAACGCGGACGCAATTCGATTTCCAACAATCTGAAGTACGGCGCCTCGGTGCTGGTTCTGGGCGCGCTGATGATCGGCGCCCCGGCCCTGGCGCAGGACAAGAAGGATTCCGAGACGGTCGACGAAGTCGTCGTCACCAGCATCCGTCAGAGCCTGAAGAGCAGCCAGCAGCTGAAGCAGTCGTCCGACATCATCGGCGACTCGATCACCGCCGAAGACATCGGCGCCCTGCCGGACCGCTCGGTCACCGAAGCGCTGTCGCGCGTGCCGGGCGTGTCGATCAACCGCTTCGCCGCCGGCGTCGACCCCGACCACTTCTCGGTCGAAGGCTCGGGCGTGGTCGTTCGCGGCCTGAACTTCGTGCGTTCGGAACTGAACGGCCGTGACACCTTCACCGCCAACAACGGCCGTATCCTCAGCTTCGCCGACGTTCCTTCGGAACTGATGGGCGGCGTGGACGTGTTCAAGAGCCCCTCGGCCGACCTGATCGAAGGCGGCATCTCGGGCACCGTGAACCTGCGCACCCGTCTGCCGTTCGACGCCAAGGGCGAGGTTCTGTCTCTGTCGGGTGAAGTCACCTACGGCGACATGATCAAGAAGTACCGCCCGTCGATCACCGGCCTGTACAGCAACCGCTGGGACACCAGCATCGGTGAAGTCGGCCTGCTGGTCTCCTACGTGAACTCGCGTCTGGCCAGCCGCAGCAACGCCATCCAGGTCTCGAACTTCGGCTGCCGCACGAACCTCGGCCAAGCCGTCTCGGATTGCGGCAATGGCACGAAAGGCCTGTGGTTCCCGCGCGGCGCCGCGTTCCGCTCGACCGACACCGACCGCAAGCGTGAAGGCCGCGCCTTCGCCGCCCAGTGGAAGAGCACCGACGGCACGATGTCGGCCGCGTTCCAGTACCTGCGCTCGAAGGCTGTCGCCAACTGGACCGAGCACGCGATCGAAATCGCCACCGACAACGTCACCAGCAACGGTGACTCGCGTCCGGCCGCCGGCACCACCTTCACCTTCGACGACGAGGGCGTCTTCACCAGCGGCGTGATCACCGGCACCACCGGCTGGCGCGCCGACCAGCAGGGCAGCGATCCGCGCACGCCGATCGACGGCCTGCAGTCGAACAACGTCCGCCGCGACGAGACCCAGACGACGATCACGTCGGACTATGGCTTCAACTTCAAGTGGACCCCGAACGAACACTGGGGGATCCTGTTCGACGCCCAGCACGTGGACTCGTCGGTCGACGCGGTCAGCATGGGCATCTGGGGTTCGACCTTCCAGAACGCCGCGATCAAGCTGAACGGCAACGACCTGCCGAACGTCAGCTTCCTGCCGCCGTCGAACGGCACGTCGATCTCGAACTGCGCGCCGTTCAACGCCAACTGCACGTCCTACATGCGCGCGCCGCATGACAACTTCAGCGACCCGTACAACAACTTCTGGCGCTCGGCGATGGACCACATCGAGCAGTCGGAAGGCACCGAAGACGCCGTCAAGCTGGACGTCGAATACAAGTTCAACGACGACACCTGGTTCGACTCGGTGAAGGCCGGCGTGCGTTGGTCGGAACGTGACCAGACCACCCGCTTCTCGACCTACAACTGGGGCGTCCTGTCCGAAATCTGGGGCAGCGGCGGTCCGGTCTGGATGGACGACCCGATCAACGGCAACCCCAACACCGCGGGCGGCTTCAACAGCACCTCGCAGGTCGAGACCTACGCGTTCGACAACTTCCTGCGTGGCAAGATGGCCTCGCCGACGGCCGGCCAGCCGCGTCTGTTCTACACGAACAACACGGTCGACAATTACGCCGACCTGTCGAAGTTCGCCCTGTCGATCGGCGACGAGTGGCGCGACCGCCTGGCCGGCGGCTGCCCGCAGAACTGGGTCCCGCTGGCGATGCGATGCAACGTCAAGGCCGGCACGCCCTTCCTGCCGCAGGAAATCAATCCTGTGAACGAGAAGACCCAGTCGGCCTACATCATGACGCGCTTCAAGGGCGACATCGGCGAGGCTCGCGTCAGCGGCAACATCGGTCTGCGCTACACCAAGACCGACCGCATCGCCGACGGCTTCACGGCGTTCCCGAACGCCACGGGCCTGGCCACCGAAGCCGACTGCGCCGCCGTTCCGGCCGGTCAGACGCCGTCGCCGTTCTGTCAGCTGACGCCGGCGGTCCGTGCGCAGGCTCGCGCCTGGGCCAACGGGGCGGTGACGCCGAACACGGCCAAGTCGTCGTTCGACTACTGGCTGCCCAGCCTGAACGTGAAGGTCGTCATGCCGCACGGTCTGCAGTATCGCTTTGGCCTGTCCAAGACGATCACGCCGCCCGACATCGGCCTGACCCGCAACTACTACAACCTGGCCATCAACACGAACGCCGACGGCATCACCGGCGGCCGCCCCTCGGGCAACGTGACGGTGGGCAATCCGTACCTGAAGCCCACCCAATCGAAGAACATCGACGCCTCGGTCGAGTGGTACTTCGCGCCGGTCGGCTCGCTGACGGTCGCGGCCTTCTGGAAGCAGCTGACGGACGTCAACTTCAACTCGACCACCCGCATGCCGTTCACCAACAACGGCGCCACGTTCGACGTGCTGATCACTCAGCCCGGCAACGCGAGCAAGAAGTCGACGGTCAAGGGCTTCGAGGTCGGCTACCAGCAGTTCTACGACTTCCTGCCCAAGCCGTTCGACAAGCTGGGCGTCAACGCCAACTACAGCTACATCGACAGCTCGGGCGTGCCGCAAAGCACGCTGTCGGCGACCGACCCCGACGTGGCCGCCGGCCGCATCACCACGGTCGACACCAGCAAGCTGCCGCTGCAGGGCCTGTCCAAGCACAACGCCAACTTCGCGGTGGTCTATGAGACCAGCAAGATCTCGGCGCGCCTGGCCTACAACTGGCGTTCGGACTTCCTGCTGACCGTCCGCGACGTGATCGTGCCCTACGCGCCGATCATGAACGAGGCCACCGGCCAGCTGGACGGTTCGATCTTCTACAATGTGACCCCGAAGATGAAGGTTGGGATCCAGGGCGTGAACCTGACCAACGAGACGACCCGGACTACGCAGATCCTGAACAACGAACTGCTGAAGACCGGTCGTTCGTGGTTCATGGCCGACCGCCGCTACACGCTGGTCGTTCGCGCCAGCTTCTAGGTTCCGCGGCTTGCCGGTTCGGGGCCTTTGCCCCCGGACCGGCGGCTCGGATGGATGGGTTCGGCTCGCCTCTGCTCTCTCGAGGCGGCCGACCCGGTTACTCCTGCCAACTGTTTCGGCGCGCATCGTTCCAAAAAGACGGTGCGCGCTTTTTTCTGGGAGCCTGACGCATGAGCCTCTCTCGTCGAGACATCCTCGCCCTGGGCGCGGCCGCGACCTTCGCCGGCCCGGCCTTCGCGGAAGAGACCTCGCTGCGCGACCTGGCCAAGGCCAAGGGCGTCTATTTCGGCAGCGCCGTCGGCGCGGGCCCCAAGGGTGCGATCACCGGCTCGTTCGAGGATCCCAAGTACCGCGAGATCCTGGCCCGCGAGTGCGGCGTGCTGGTGCCCGAGAACGAGTTGAAGTGGTACGTGATCCGGGCCCGCGGCGCGCAGGCCTTCGACTTCGAGCGCGCCGACCGCATCGCCGAATTCGCCAAGGCCAACGGCCAGGCCCTGCGCGGTCACACCCTGCTGTGGCACCACCCGCAGTGGTTCCCCGACTGGACCAAGACCTACGACTTCGGCGCGCGCCCGGCCGAGGCCGCCGCCAAGATGGTCACCGAACACATCCAGGCCCTGTGCGGCCGGTATCCGCAGATGATCTCGTGGGACGTGGTCAACGAGACCGTCGATCCCAAGGACGGCTCGATCCGCTCGACCTTCCTGTCCGACGCCATGGGCAAGGAGCAGGTGCTGGACCTGTCCTTCCAGGTCGCCCGCCAGGCCGCGCCCAAGGCCCGCCTCGTCTACAATGACTATATGAGCCAGGAAGTCGGCAACGAGCAGCACCGCTATGGCGTGCTCAAGCTGCTGGAAGGCTTCAAGAAACGCGGCACGCCCGTCGACGCCCTGGGCATCCAGAGCCACATCGGAGCCGAGAACGCCGACAGCTTCTCAGGGTTCGGCAAGCCGCAGACCCAGGAATGGACGGCGTTCCTGAACGACGTCACCGGCATGGGCTACGACCTGCTGGTCACCGAGTTCGACGTCCACGACAAGGGCCTGCCGGCGGCCTTCGGGCCTCGCGACGCCGAGGTCGCGGCCTATGCCAAGGCGTTCCTCGACCAGATGCTGAGCTACAAGCAGACCAAGGAGGTCCTGGCCTGGGGCATGGTCGACAAGTACTCGTGGCTGCAGAACCAGTGGTACCGCCAGGACAAGCTGCCCAAGCGGCCGACGCTGTACGATGATGACTATAAGCCCAAGCCGCTGCGAGAGGCGGTTGCTGCGGCGTTCCGGGCGGCGCCTTCCCGATAACAAAACTCCGCTCATCCCCGCGAAAGCGGGGATCCAAGCGGTGCTTGGGGAAGAGCGCGGTGCGAAGTCACGAACTCGGCTTGGGTCCCCGCTTTCGCGGGGATGAGCGGTGAGAGGGGATGCGTATGATGAGATTGACCCTGGCCTTGGCCCTGATGGCCACCGCCGCTCAAGCCGCCCCCAACACCGCCCAGTTCACCAACTTCGTCTACAGCGGCTCCGACCCGTCGGACGCCGTCAAAGCCGCCCCCGGTCAATACCGCAACCCGATCGTCCAGGGCTTCTACCCCGACCCGTCGGTCACCCGCGTGGGCGCCGACTACTACCTGGTCAACTCGACCTTCGCCTGGTTCCCGGGCCTGCCGGTGCACCACTCTACCGACCTCGTCCACTGGGAGCAGATCGGCAACGCCCTGGACCGTCCCGGCATGCTGGACTTCAAGCGGCTGGGCCTGTCGCGGGCGGTGTTCGCGCCGGCCATCACCCATCACGACGGGCTGTTCTACATCCTCAACACCTGCGTCGACTGCGGCGGCAACTTCCTGATCACCGCCAAGGACCCCAAGGGGCCGTGGTCGGACCCGGTGTGGTTGCCGGAGGTGGGCGGCATCGACGCCTCGTTGTTCTTCGACGATGACGCCAAGGGTGGGGGGCGCGCCTGGATCGTCAACAACGACAACCCGCCCGGACCGGCCGAGTACCAGGGCCACCGCGCCATCTGGATCCAGGAATACGACCCCAAGACCCAGAAGACGATCGGCCCCCGCAGCGTGCTGCTGGACAAGGGCGTCGACCCTTCGACCAAGCCGATCTGGCCCGAGGGGCCGCATATCCTCAAAAAGGACGGCTGGTATTACCTGGTCGCCGCCGAGGGCGGTACGGCCGAAGGGCACAGCCAGGTGGTGCTGCGGAGCAAGGCGGCCACCGGGCCTTACATTCCGTACAAAGACAATCCGATCCTGACCCAGCGCGGCCTGCCCAAGGACCGCCCGCTGCCGATCACCTCGGCCGGTCACGCCGACATCGTCGACGCCCCCGACGGCTCGTGGTGGGCGACCTTCTTAGCTGTACGTCCTTATGGCGATGATGCGTACAACACCGGCCGCGAGACCTTCCTGCTGCCGGTCGAGTGGAAGGACGGCTGGCCGGTGATCTTGCCGGCGGGCGAGACCATTCCGTATGTGAAGACGGCGCCGAAGCTGCCGGCGTTGAAGGCGCCGAGAACGTCGGGTCCGTTCCGGGCGGCCGAGATGTTCGCGGGTCCCGAACTGCCTAAGAGTTGGATGACCATGCGTATCCCGACCTCGCGCTGGTGGTCGGTGAAGGGCGGCATCCTGAGCCTGGAGGCGAGGACGGCCAAGATCGGCGACAACGACCAGCCGTCCGTCTGGGCGCGGCGCCAGCAGCACATGAACGCGACGGTGACGACGACGGTGCGCTTCGAGCCCAAGGCCGATGGCGACAAGGCCGGGTTGGTGGCGGTGCAGAACGACGACTTCTACTGGTTTGTCGGCCTGGTGCGGGATGGCGGCAAGACGCTGGTCCGGGTCGAGAAGCGGGCCGGGAAGGGCGATCCGGTCGACAGTGTGGTTGTGGCGGAAAAGCCGGTTTCCCTCAAATCCGGCGAGGGCCTGAATTTGAAGATCGTGGCGCGGGGTGGGGCTCTGGACTTCGCCTGGGGCACGGCGCCGGGGACGTGGGAGACGCTGACGGCGGGAGCTGACGGGACCACGCTGAGCACCAAGGTCGCCGGGGGCTTCGTCGGGACGATGCTGGGCGTTTACGCGCATGGCGCGGAGGACTGAAGCGCCCCCTCCGTCACGGCGCGTATCCGCGCCGCGCCACCTCCCCCGTTTCACGGGTGAGGAGGAAGCTTCTCCTCCCTTGCGAAGCGGGGGAGGTGGATCGCTGCGGATACGCAGCGAGACGGAGGGGGCGCTCCCTCCTTCAACGGTACTTGTAGAGCTTCACCCGCTGCACCCCGAACTCCGTCGGCGGCAGCCGCACGTGCCGGCCCTGGTGCGTCTGGTCGCCGTTCAGCCAGCGCCCATCGACCCACTTCCCGTCCTGGAAGCTGAGCTCCCGCACGGTCTCCAAGCCCACACTCGCCCCTTCGGCCGCGAAGGTGATCGTGATCCCCCGACCCGCCACGATGAACTCATCCGGCCCGGTCTGGATCACCAATCCGCCATGGCTGGCGTAGTCCTGCTTGTCCTTCGGCGTCCATGGATCGACCACCGTCACCGTGAAATCCCAGCCCCCGAAGCTCACCTTCCGAGGCGTCAGGTCCACGGTCGCGTCATAGGCCACCGGCGCACGGAAGCCGCGCATGGTCTTGCCGCCGTCGTGGGTGGTGATCAGCGGCGTCAGCTGGTCCAGCAGGCGGTAGGCGTCGCCCAGGGTCTTCACCCCCTCGGGCGGCAGGTGCTCGATCGAGAAGGGCGAAAAGCCGATCGCGTCGTGCTCGCCGATCGCCCAGAAGGCGTTGCCGGGGGCGGGCGTCTTGCCGGCCTGGTCGGCCTCGGGGATGAACAGCGGCTGGTCGGCCCGGTCGTAGGGCGGCATCCACTTGGTGAAGTCGGCGAAGTAGATGTCGGGCGAGAGCATGTCCAAGGACGGCGCCGCCGCGCGCCACAGGTCGATCAGGTGCGGCAGCGGCCCGGCGCTGGGATAGCCGCCGGGAACCGTGTTGGGCCGGGGCAGGGCGGCGTTGATGTACATCGGCAGCGCATAGGCCTTCTTGCCGGCCGCCGTGACGGTCTCGACATAGCGCCCGAAGGTCCAGGCCTGCCACAGCTCGTCGGTCGCCGCCGAGGCGCCGAACACTTCTTCCCAGGTCCCGGTCTTCTTGGCCCCCGTCGCCTTCAGCACCGCCGCCGGCACGGGCTTCTTGAAGTCGTCCTCGGCGGCTTTGGAATGGTCGCGGGCCTGCGGCAGCATGCCGATCTCGTTCTCGACCTGGACCATCAGCACTGTGCGCTGCTCGCCGTCGACCGCCTTAAGGTGGGCCATCATCGCGGCATAGGCCTTGGCGTCGGCGTTGCGGGTGGCGGGGTACGACGCGCTGAGGATCTCGACGGCTTTCCCCTCGGCCGTGCGGGCCAGCGGGAAGCGGACCTGGTCGCGCTTCACCCAGGCCGGGGTGTAGGTCGACATGCTGTTCTTCCACGCTCCGAACCACAGCAGGACGAGCCGCATGTCGTTCGCGCGCGCCTGGGCGATCATGCCGTCCAGCACGGTGAAGTCGAACTTGCCCTCGACCGGCTCCAGCTGCTCCCAGGTCACGGGCGCGAGCACGGTGTTGAGGTTCGCCGCCTTCAGCACCGCCCAGTGGCCCGACAGCTCCTTGAGGTCCGAGCTGCTCGAATTGCCCAGCTCGCCGCCCAGGATCAGGAACGGCTTGCCGCCGACCAGCAGCCGATGCGCGCCGTCCTGGCGGGCGATGCGGGGCAGCTCTTCGGCGTGCGCGGGAACGGTGGCGAGGCCCAGGGTCAGGGCGGCGCCCACGGTGATAAGAATGTTTCGCATGGCAGAGGTCAGATGACGTCATGACACTTGTAAGATCAATGCTCAAAATCGCCGTGCTGGCGGGCTTTGTGACCGCTACCCCGGCGCTCGCCCAGTTCCCTCAGCGCGACGTCACCGCCGGCCAGGCCGAGCACGCGCGGATGCTGAAAAGCCTTGCCATCGACAAGCCCCTGCGCCCCGGCGTCGACGGCTACAACAAGACCGCGCCCAACGCCGTGAACTACGACGAGGCCAAGGCCGGGCCGTTCAGCCTGCTGCCCGACCCGCTGGCCTTCCCGGACGGTCGCCCGGTCCCCGATGCCGACGCCTGGTGGAAGGCCCGCCGGCCACAACTGGTCGAACTGTTCGAGCGTGAGGAGCACGGCCGCGTGCCGAAAAACGCGCCGAAAATCACCTGGACGGTGGTCAAGGAAACCAAGGCTGTCCGGGCCGGCGTGCCGGTGGTCGAGAAGCGGCTGGCCGGCGTCGCCGATAACCGCAAGGCGCCGTCGATCAGCGTCAGCCTCGACCTGCTGGTCGTCACCCCCGAGGGCAAGACCGGCGTCCCGCTGATCCTGGAGCTGGGCTTCCCTGATGGCGCGCCGTGGATGCGCGGCCGCCCGGCCCCGCCCGGACGGGACTGGAAGGACCTGGTGATCGCCCGCGGCTGGGGCTACGCCATCCTCGATCCGACCAGCGTCCAGGCCGACGATCCTGGCAAGCTCTCGCAAGGCATCATCGGCCTCGCCAATCGCGGTCAGCCCCGCAAGCCCGACGACTGGGGCGCCCTGCGCGCCTGGGCCTGGGGCGTCAGCCGGGTGATCGACTACGCCGAAACCAACCCCGCCATCGACGCCAAGCGCATCGGGCTGGAGGGCCTGTCGCGCTACGGCAAGGCCGCGCTGGTCGCCATGGCCTACGAGCCGCGCCTGGCCGTGGGCCTGGTCGCCTCGTCTGGCGAAGGCGGCGCCAAGCTGCATCGGCGCAAGCGCGGCGAGCAGCTCGAGAACCTGGCCGCCGAAGGCCAGCACCACTGGATGGCGGGGAACTTCCTCAAATACGCCGGCCCGCTGACCGTCGACGACCTGCCGGTCGACAGCCACGAGCTGATCACTCTGGTCGCCCCGCGCCCGCTGTTCATCAGCGTCGGCAATGACGAGGCCGACGCCTGGATCGACTCCCGCGGCATGTTCATGGCCGAGGTGGCGGCGGGACCAGTCTATCGCCTGCTGGGGAAGAAGGATCTGGGCGCGACGGTGTTCCCCGCGCCCTTGACCCTGATCGCCGACGGCGACCTGGCCTTCCGCCAGCACGAAGGCGGCCACACGCCGGGCCCGAACTGGCCGTTCTTCCTGGACTTCGCGGCGCGGTACTTCGAGGCGGGGAAGGGGAAGTAAACCCCCAATCATGGGGGTGTCCCCGTAACGGTGTTCCGTGAGAGTTGCGGCCGTGCTTGTCCTGCCCCAAGCTCCGGTCCCTGATGCGTACATCGTCACCCACCACCCTGTTGCTCGGCGTCGTTCTGCTGTGCGTGGCGACCGCGCTGGCCGGGGTGTGGATGGCGTTGAGCCCGGCCTGGCTGGGGGCGAGCTTCACCGCTCGGCCCGACGGGACGGTGGTGATCACCCGCCTGGCTCCCGAGGGGCCGCTGGCGCGGGCCGGGGCCAAGGTGGGAGATCGGCTGACCGGAGTCGGCGCCGATCCGACGGCCCCGGCCTTGCGCGCCGCCGAGATCGGCGGCCTCGACAGCCCCGCCACCCAGGTCGCCGCGCGTGAGCAGAACCGGCTGGAAGGCCAGTTCGCCCAGGCCCTGAAGGCCCGGCCGCTGGTCGTGCGGCTGGCGGGTCCGGACGGCGTCCAGCGCCCCGTGACCCTGGACGGCCGCACCCGGCCGCTGACCAGCCTGAACCCCGAGTTCTGGGCCAACCTGGCGTTCGGCCTGATCGCGGCCCTGATCGTCGGCTGGGTGTGGGCGCTGCGGCCGCGCGACCTGGCCACCCAGCTGTTTGGCCTGACGGGCCTGTCGATGCTGGCCTTCACCTTCGGCTGGGCGGTCAATTCCAGCGTCGAGCTGGTCAGCGGCGCCGGACTGAACCTGGCCGCCGGCGTGCTGAACATGACGGGCGCGGTGGCCTTTGGCGGGGCGATGATCGCCTTCTTCCTGGCCTACCCCAAACGGGTGACCAGGCTGCCGGTGATGCTGCTGGTTCCGCTGTGGGTGCTGGCCTGGGCGCTGACGCCGCTGCTGCCGGGCAACCCCTCGGTCGAGAGCACGGGCCAGGCGGTCACCTCGCTCGAGATGGCCCTGATCATCGTCGCCATCGCCGTCCAGGCCTTCGCCAGCCGCAAGGACCCCGCCGCCATGGCTGCGACCCGCTGGCTGGGCCTGTCGGTGATCGTCGGGGCCGGGGCCTTCATCGGCAATGTCGCCGTGCCGATCGCGTTCGGCATGCGCCCGTTCCTGGACCCGCGCTACTCGCTGGGCTTCTTCGTGATCATCTATGTCGGCATGGCCGTGGGCCTGCGCCGTCACAAGCTGTTCGAGCTGGACCAGTGGGCGTTCCGGATCCTGTTCTACCTCAGCGCCGGCGCGGCCATGCTGGCTCTGGACGGCCTGCTGATCACCGCCCTGGGCGCGGCGCCCAGCACGGCGCTGGGCGTGTCGCTGCTGATCGTCGCCTTCGCCTACCTGCCGTTCCGCGACGTCCTGTGGCGGCGCACGATCGGCCGCAAGACCATGAAGGAGCACGAGATGTTCGCCGCCGTGGCCCAGGTCGCCCTGATCCACGACGTCGAGGCCCGCATCTTCGCGTGGAAGGCCTTGCTGTCGCGGGTCTATGAGCCGCTGGAGGTGACCGCCGGCTCGCCCGTCCAGGCCCCAAGCACCAATGGGGCCGAGATCCTGGAGGAGGGCGTGGCGCTGGGCCTGCCCGCCGCCGCCGGGGCTGGGGCCCTGACCCTGCGCTTTCCGTTCCGAGGCCGGGGGCTGTTCGGCACGGCCCAGGCCCAGTTGGCCGACCAGCTCGTGGGACTGCTCTCACAGATCGAGGAAGGCCGCGACGCCTATGCCCGCGGCGTGGTTGAGGAGCGCCTGCGCATCGCCCGCGACCTGCATGACGACGTCGGCGCGCGGCTGCTGTCGGGCCTGCACCGCCAGGACCTGGGCCAGACCCGCGAGGCCATGCGCGGCGCGATCGGGGATCTCAGGGCCATCGTCTCGGGCCTGTCGGGCCACGACCTGCCGCTGGAAGCGGTGCTGGCCGACCTGCGCCACGAGACCGCCGAGCGGCTGGAGGCGGCCGGCATCGCCCTGGACTGGCCGCCGGTCGAGCTGGCCGCGCCCGACGCCGTCTCGCCCTACCGCGTCTACAAGAACCTGACCTCGGCAGTGCGCGAGGTGGTGTCGAACGCCATCCGCCACGCCGGGGCGACCCGCGTGGCGGTGACCGTGCACGAGGCGGGCGGCCGGCTGGAACTGACGATCAGCGACGACGGCGTGGGCTTGCCACGCGATCCTGGCGGGCGGCGCAGCGGCCTGGCCAATCTTGAGCGCCGTCTTGGCGAGATCGGCGGCGCGGTGGACATTCCGGACACGACCAGGGGCACGGTGATCCGCCTGTGCGCGCCGATCGATGCGAGCGCGCCCGCATGAGCCTGCCCTCCACCGCATTGGTCCTCGAAGACCAGGCCGAGACCCGCGAGCACCTGCTGGCGGCCCTGGCGGAGGCCTTCCCCGGCGTGGTCGCGCGCGGTGCGGCCGACCTGGCCGAGGCGCGCTCGTTCCTGAGTGACGGCGCGCCGGACCTGGCCTTGGTCGACCTGGCCCTGCCGGATGGGCGCGGCGTCGACTTCCTGCGCGATCTCGCCGAGCGCTCGGGCGGGACGACGCGGTCGGTGGTCGTGACGATCTATGCCGACGACCACCACCTGTTCGACGCCATCGCGGCGGGGGCGGGCGGCTACCTGCTCAAGGACATGGGCCGCGACGAGCTGGTGCGTTACCTGCGCCGGCTGGAGGCGGGCGAGACGCCGCTGTCGCCGGCGGTGGCGCGGCGGATGCTGGACTATTTCCGCAAGCCCCTGGCGGCGGTGGAGCCAGAAGCGGCTTTGACGCCCCGCGAGACCGAGGTGCTGCGCCTGATCGGCCGGGGCCTGCGCTCGGGCGAGGCGGCCAAGGTCATGGGCGTCACCGAACTGACCGTGGCGGGCTATGTGAAGGCGATCTACCGCAAGCTCAACATCTGCTCGCGGGCCGAGGCGGCGCTGGAGGCGGCGAAGCGGGGGTTGGTCTAGAGCCAAATTTCGCCGCGAAGTTCCGCTCAAGGATCGCTACGGTGAGCCTCACCGGAATCGAACCTCGAAAGTCCCCATGCGCCTTCTCGCTCCCCTGGCCCTCGCGGCCTTCCTCGCCGCCGGCGCGGCTCATGCCCAGGTCACGCCGACCGCGCCGCCGCAGCTGAACGCCGGGCCGTCGGCCAACGCCGTCGCCGGCAAGGCCTTCCTGGAGAAGAACGCCAAGGCGCCGGGTGTCGTCACCCTGCCGTCGGGCCTGCAATACAAGATCACCACCAGCGGCCCCAAGACCGGCCCGTCGCCGAAGCTGGGCGACATCATCAAGGTCCACTACGAGGGCAAGCTGCTGGACGGCACGGTGTTCGATAGCAGCTTCGCGCGCGGCAAGGCGGCGATCATGCCGGCTGACGGCCTGATCCCGGGCTGGCTGGAGGCCCTGCCGCTGATGAAGGTCGGTGACGAGTGGACGCTGTATATCCCGGCCGAGCTGGGCTACGGCGGGCGGGACATGGGCGAAATCCCGCCGGACAGCGTGCTGGTGTTCCGGCTGCAGCTGATCGGGATGCTGGCGGTCGACTAGGGGCGCAGCGACAAGGCTTTTCCCTCTCCTCCCCCTCTGGGGGAGGGGGAGGAGAGGGACTTCTCAGATTCAGCTGACGTTCCGCGACTTCATCAACGGCTGGATCTTCTCCCCGAAGTCCTCGACCCCCTTCACGAAGTCGTCGAACGTCAGCAGCACCCCCGCCGTGCCCGGCACCGCGGCGATCTCGTCCATCATCCGGGCGATGCTCTCATAGCTGCCCACCAGCGTGCCCATGTTCAGGTTCACCGCCGACTCCGGCGCCGCCAGCTGGGTCGTATTGGTCGTCGCCCCGGCCTTGGCATTGGGCGCCGCCTGGTTGGTCAGCCACGCCAGCGCCTCCTGGTCCGCGCCCTCGCGGTAGGACTGCCACTTGGCCATCGCCTTCTCATCGGTCTCGTCGGCGATGATCATGAACAGCAGGAACGACTGCACGTCGCGGCCGGTCTTTTCCGCCGCCGCTTCCAGCCGCTTGTTGACGCTGGCGAAGGCCGTCGGCGTGTTGGTCCCCTTGCCCAGGGCGAAGCTGTAGTCGGCATATTGCGCCGTGAAGGCCAGGCCCTCGTCGGACGAGCCGGCGCAGATCAGCTTGGTCTCTTTCGGGTGCGGACTGACCCGGCAGTCGTCCATGGTGAAGTACTTGCCCTTGAAGTCCGAGACGCCGGTCTCCAGCAGCTCCTTCAGCACGGTCGTGTATTCGGCCAGGTAGTTGTAGCGGTCGGTATAGTGCTCCTCGCCCGGCCACAGACCCATCTGGCTGTACTCGGCCTTCTGCCAGCCGGTGACCAGGTTGATCCCGAAGCGGCCCGGGGCGATCGAGTCGATGGTCGAGGCCATGCGGGCCACGATGGCCGGCGGGATGGTCAGGGTGGCGACGGTGGCGAAGATCTTGATCTTCGACGTCACGGCCGCCAGGCCCGACATCAGGGTGAAGCTCTCGAGATTGTGCTCCCAGAACTCGGTCTTGCCGCCGAACCCGCGCAGCTTGATCATCGAGAGCGCGAAGTCGAAGCCGTACTTTTCGGCCTTCTGGGTGATCTCTTTATTGAGCTCGAAGCTGGGCATGTACTGCGGAGAATTCTCCGAGATCAGCCAGCCGTTGTTGCCGATGGGGATGAAGACGCCGACCTGCATGGTTGTTATTCCCCCGTGAGAAATTTGATGAGGCCTTCGTTGAAGGTCTCGGGATCGGTGACGGTGAAGCCGTGGCCGCCCCAGGCGATCTGCTGGAAGTCGGCATTGGGCAGGCGGCCGGCCATGCGTTGCGAGCACAGCGGCGGCACAAGCATGTCGTCGGCGCTGGCGCTGATCAGGACCCGGTGGGTGATCTGGTCCAGCCGCGCGTCGACGTCGAAGGCCAGCAAGGCGTTGATCCGCGCCAGCATCACCTCGCGCGGCGGGAAGCCGGCCACGTGGTGGGCCTCCTCGGCCTGCAGCCGAGTGTGGTTCCGCGAGATCCAGTCGGCCGGATAGAGGAAGATCGGCTGGGCGTGGACATAGGCTTGTGGGCCGGTGTCGTTCAGGAGATGGATGCGGGTGTCGAAGCAGCGGCGGATGTGCGGATCGGGCCGGCTCCAGCCGTTGACGACGACCAGCTTGGCCAGGCGGTCGGGGTGGTCGAGGGCCAGTTGCAGGCCCGCATTGCCGCCGGCCGCGTGGCCGACCACGTGGGCCTTGGCGAGGCCCAGGGCGTCCATGACCTTGACCATGTCGTCGGCCATGTGGGCGACGGTGTAGTGGGGCGGCAGTTCCCGCGTGCTGCGGCCCGTGCCGCGATGATCGTAGGTGACGACCGGCCAACGCTCCAGCAGCGCCGCCATCTGCGGCGCCCAGAACGCCCCCGAGCCGCCCAGGCCCGACGACAGCAGCACGACCTCGCGGCCCGCCACGGGACCGCCGTGGAGTTCGTAATAGAGACCATCAACCACGCCAGAACTCACAACCCCACCCCCAATCCGCTCATCCCCGCGAAAGCGGGGACCCAAGCCGAGGCTGCGGGTTTCAGCTCGGCCGCGCCACGCTCTGAACGCCAGCCTGGGGCCCCGCTTGCGCGGGGATGAGCGGGGAGGGAGTGCATCACGTCTTACCGATGTGCGCCACGGACGCGATCTCGACCACGAAGCCGGGCTTCACCAGGCCGCACTGGATGCAGTAGCGGGCCGGTTTGTCGCCGGGGAAGTACTCGGCATAGACCTTGTTCATCGGCGCGTAGTGGGCCCAGTCGGTAACGAAGATGTGGTTCATGGTGATGTCTTCCATCGTCCCGCCGGCGGTCTCGATCACCGACTTGATGGTCTCCAGCACCTGGCGGGTCTGGGCCTCGGCGTCGTCGGGGAAGGCGACGTTGTTGTCCTTGTCGAAGGCCAGGGTGCCCGAGACGTAGACGATCCCGTCGGCCAGCGTGCCGGGCGAGAACGGGGCGATGGGCGTGCCCGTGCCGGGCGGGGTGATGACGGTCTTGGGCATCTCTTTTTCTCCCTAGGTTCGCGGCGCCAGCTGCCCGAACGCCCCCTTGAAGTCGGCCGTGCTCGACACCCAGCCGAAGAAGGTCTCGATGTTGAACAGGGCGGCCTTCTGGACGTAGTCGGGGCCCGCCTGGTGGGTGGCGTCCTCGAGCACCGTGCCGAAATATTCGAGCATGAAGCCGTCGCGCAGGGTCGACTCCACGCAGACGTTCGTGGCGATGCCGACGAACACGAGATGGCGGATGCCGCGCGCCCGCAGCACGCTGTCCAGCTGGCTGTTGAAGAAGCCGGAATAGCGGGTCTTGTGCAGCTGGATGTCGCCGGCCTGCGGTTTCAGCTCATCGACCAGCTCGTAGTCCCACTGGCCGCGCGCCAGCAGCTTGCCCTGCAGCTCGGGCTTGGCGCGCATGGTCTTCAGCGCGTTGGACTTCCACCAGTTCGGCGAGCCCGGACCGCCGGCCTCGACATACTGGTCGTCCCAGCCGTTCTGGAAATAGATCACCTGCATGCCGGCCCCGCGGGCCACCTCCAGCACGCCCTTGATCTGCTGGATCACGGCGGCCGCGCCCGAAATGTCGAAGCCGGCGAGGTCCAGATAGCCGCCCGGCGAGGCGTAGGCGTTCTGCATGTCGATGACGATCACGGCGGTGGTCTTGGGATCCACCGGGATCGGCTCAGGCCGCGCGGGCAGCATCACGGCGTCCGGAGAGAGCGGGGTGATCTGCGAGCTCATCGACGCGGCTCCTTGTGAAATCCAGGGGGCATGGAATACCATCCGGGAGAACGTTGCAATCCGAACCATTCGGTCCATGTTTGACCAAATGGTCCAAGTTCGAGATGTGATGACCGGCTCATCGGCCAAGACCGTCAAGGCTCCGCGCAAACCCGCCGCGAAACCGGCGTCCGGCGCCCGCATGCTGGTCAAGGCCGCCCAAACCGTGGGCGATGCGGGGGCTGTGGATAACTTTCCTAAGGGCCGTCGCGCGCAGGCCGGCGAAGTCCGCAAGGCCGCGATCCTCAAGGCGGCCCTGGCCGTGTTCGCGCGCCAAGGCCCGGACGGCGCCAGCGTCGAGGCCATCGCCCAGGCGGCGGGGATCTCGAAGGCCAACCTGCTCTACTACCACCCCTCCAAGGAGGCACTGTACGTGGCGGTGCTGGAGCAGGGGCTGTCGCTGTGGCTGGCGCCGCTGAGCCGCTTCACCGAGGCCGACGACCCCGCCGACGCCATCGCCGCCCTGATCGGCGCCAAGCTGGTCCTCAGCCGCGACCATCCCGAGGTCTCGCGTCTGTTCGCCCTGGAAATGCTGCGCGGCGCGCCGCTGCTGAAGCCCGTTCTCTCGGGACCCCTGAAGGCGGTGTTCGACGCCAAGGTCGCGGTGATCCAGGCCTGGATCGACGCCGGCAGGCTGAGACGGGTCGATCCGTCGCACCTGATCTTTTCGATCTGGGCCCTGACCCAGCACTATGCCGATTTCGCCGTCCAGGTGCGGGCGCTGGCCGGTAAGTCCCTGGCGGACAAGGCCTTCATGGACGAGACCCGCGCGGCCCTGACCGCCCTGGTGCTGGATGGGGTAAGACCCCGTTAGGCCTGCGCTGCGGCCACGCGCCACGTTCCGCCGGCGCGCCCGCGCGGCCTAAGGTGGCGCCGATGGTTGCGCCAGCTTCGAAACCCCGGACCGCCGATGGACGGCAGACGCGACTGATCGTCGGCATTGTCGGCGCGGCCGCCGTGCTGGTGCTCGTCTCGATCCTGGGCGCCCTGGCGCTGATGGCCCTGGCCGCGCGCCAGCTGGACCGCATGGAGTCGGTCGACGAGGTCGAGATCACCCAGCGCACCATCGCCCGCAGCCTGGAGCGGATAGAGCGCGAGCTGACCTCGGCCACGGTCTGGGACTCGGCCTATCTGGCCAATGACTGGACGCCCGACCTCGACTGGGCCGACGCCAATTTCGCCACCTACTACCACGACCAGTTCGACCACGACGTGACCTTTGCCATGCGCTCGGGCCAGGTGGCCTATGCCTCGCGCGGGGGCAGGCGGACCTCGGTCGAGGCGCTGGGCGACTTCCCGGTCCAGGCCGCGCCGATCGTCGCCGCCGTCGCCGCCGACGCCCGCGAGGCCCGCCGCCTGGGCCGCGTCAGCACCGAGGGCGAGGTGACACGCACCGGCCTGATGCGCATCGACGGCGTCGTCCACCTGGTCGCCTTCGCCGCCGTGACGCCCGAGACCGTCGCCGGCGCGCAAGGCTATGACGGCCCGCCGACCGTGGTGATCACCGCCCGCCGAATGGACGCGACCTTCGTAAGGCGCCTGTCCGAGGACCTGGGCCTGAACGAGCTGGTCCTGCTGAACGACCCCAACGCCAAGATGCCGCGCGTGCTGCTGTCGGACATCGACGGCCAGCCGCTGGCCGCCCTGGTCTGGCAGGCCGAGAACCCGGGCCTGAAGCTGCTGAAGAGCATCGCCCCCTGGATCGCCCTGGGTTTCATCGTATTGGCCGCCGCGGGCGCGGTGCTGCTGCACCGCGTGGCCGAGGCCCTGCGCAAGCTGGAGACCGGCCGGATCGCGCTGCTCGCCGCCAAGGAAGAGGCCGAGGCCGCCAACGCCGCCAAGACCCGCTTCCTGGCAAACATGAGCCACGAGGTCCGCACCCCGCTGAACGGCGTGCTGGGCATGGCCCAGGTCATGGCGGTCGACACCCTCAGCGAGCCCCAGGCCAAGCGCCTTCGAATCCTGGAGGAGTCGGGCCAGTCGCTGCTGGCCCTGCTGAACGACATCCTCGATATCGCTCGCCTGGAGACCCGCGCGGTGCGCCTGCGGGCCGAGATCTTCGACCTGGCCGGGCTGGTCGAGGCCTCCTGCGCGGCCTTCTCGGGCGCGGCGGCGGCCAAGGGTCTGAACCTCTCCGTCGACATCGCCCCTGACCTGCGCGGCCGCTGGACGGGCGACCCGATGCGCCTGCGCCAGGTGCTGGGCAATCTGGTCGCTAACGCCGTCAAGTTCACCGACGAGGGCGGGGTGACCGTCCGCGTCCGTCCCGCCACCAAGGGCGGCCTGCGCTTCGAGATCGAGGACACCGGCCTGGGCGTCGCCGTCGAGCACCAGACCGAACTCTTCAAGACCTTCTCCCAGGTCGACAGCTCGCTGACCCGCGCCCACGACGGCGCCGGCCTGGGCCTGTCGATCTGCCGCGAGCTGGTCGAGCTGATGGGCGGCACCATCGGCATGCACAGTTCGCTGGGCCTGGGGTCGAGCTTCCACTTCACCGTGCCGCTGACGCAGGCGAGCGCGGAGCGGCCGGCGCTGCGAGTGGTGCGCTGATCCATCCCGGACCGGTTTGGTAGGGTTTAGTCGCCCTGCACAGTTCGCGCGCACCCAGACCGTCAGGGCGCCGATAAATCGGAGCCGATGGCCCGACCTGCGTCCGTGGGGCCCGCCACCTCTCGCCCCACCGCCCGCCGCCGTGACCCCCTAACTCCGCACCGCCGGAGTCGGCGGTTCAGTAGGGGATGGGCTTTCAATGGATTCGCGTTCAGGGGATTCGCGTTCAGGGGCGCCGACCAGGCGTCAGCTACTTTCCGCCATCGCCAAGGTCGGCGGCACGGCGGCGCTCTATCAGGCGATGACCACGCTGGGCCACGCGGCCGAGACGCAGTTCCATGGGCCGCCCAGCCTGCAGGGCGCGCGAGCCGGGGCCAAGGTCATCGTGCTGGGCGCGGGCCTGGCCGGCATGCTGGCGGCGTTCGAGCTGCGCAAGGCCGGCTACGAGGTCCAGATCCTGGAGTTCCAGAACCGCGCCGGCGGCCGCAACTGGTCGCTGCGGGGCGGTGACACCTACACCGAGCTGGGCGGCGCGACCCAGAAGGTCGGCTTCGCTCAGGGCAACTACCTCAACCCCGGTCCCTGGCGGATCCCGCACCATCACCGCACCCTGCTGCACTACTGCAAGCAGTTCGGCGTGGCCCTGGAGCCGTTCATCCAGTTCAACCACTCGGGCTGGGTGCACTCGTCCCAGGCCTTCGGCGGCAAGCCGGTGCGCTTCAACGCCGCCGCCGCCGACTTCGAGGGCAATATCGCCGAGCTGCTGGCCAAGTCGGTCAACGCCAGGGCCCTGGACGATACGGTCACCCAGGAAGACCGCGACAAGCTGCTGGAGGCCCTGAAGGGCTGGGGCATGCTGGACAAGGACTACAAGTACTCGGCGGGCTTGCGGGCCTCGTCGCACCGGGGCTTCGAGCGGCCGGGCGGCGGCGGGGTCAATGGCGCGCCGATCCCGTCCAAGGACCTCTACAGTCTGCACGACGTGCTGGACCCGCAGGTCTGGACCTCGATGGCCTTCTTCATGGGCTCGGAGATGCAGACCACCATGTTCCAGCCGGTGGGCGGCATGGACATGATCGGCAAGGCCTTCGCCAAGCAGGTCGAGGGCCTGGTGACCTACAACGCCAAGGTCAGCAAGATCGCCCAGGACGACAAGGGCGTCGTGGTCAGCTGGACCGACACCGTCACCGGCAAGTCCGCCGACGCCAAGGGCGACTACTGCGTCTGCACCATCCCGCTGGGCATTCTGGGCCAGATGGACCTGCAGGTGACCGACGAAATGATGGCCGCCATCAAGGCCGTGCCGTACTCGGGCCAGGTCAAGATCGGCCTGGAGATGAAGCGCCGCTTCTGGGAGGAGGACGACTTCATCTACGGCGGCCACAGCTTCACCGACCAGGAGATCGGCCTGATCTCGTATCCCAACAACAACCTGTTTGGGAACGGGCCGGCGGTGCTGCTGGGGGCCTTCGCCCGCGACCTGGGCGCCTTCCGCCTGGCCGGCATGACGCCCGAGCAGCGGATCGAGGTGGCCTTGCAGCAGGGCTCGGTGCTGCACCCGGCCAGCTACCGCAAGGAGTTCGCCAGCGGCGCTTCGGTGGCCTGGAGCCGCGTGCCCTGGACCCTGGGTTGCTGCGCCCGCTGGAACGAGGAGACCCGCAAGGAGCACTACCAGACCCTGGTGGCCCTGGACCGCCGCATCGTCCTGGCCGGCGAGCATGCCAGCTACGTCGGCTGCTGGATGGAGGGCGCGCTGCTCTCGTCCATCGACGCCATCACCCGTCTGCACAAGCGCGCCCTGGAGGCCTGAGGTCATGAAGAAGCTGATGGTTTTGACGGCGCTGCTGCTGGCGTCTCCCGCTGTGGCCCAGGATAGCGCCGGCGGCATCGTCCGCGTGCCCAAGCCGGTGACCGGCGAGCAGGTCTATGGCGCGGTCTGCCAGGCCTGCCACATGGCGGATGCGAAGGGCGCGGTGGGGGCGGGGAGCATCCCGGCCCTGGCGGCCAATCCGAAGCTGGCCGGGTCGGCCTATCCGATCATGGTGGTGGCCGGCGGGAAGGGCGCGATGCCGGGGTTCAGCGGGACCTTGAGCAACGCCCAGATGGCCGAGGTGGTCAGCTATGTGCGGACCCACTTCGGCAATGCGTACGCGAAGCCGGTGACGGAAGCCGACGTGGCCAAGATCGCCAAGCCGCCGCCGGCGGCGTCGCACTGACAAGGCGGAGCCGGCGCTCCAACTCCTCCCCTAGCGGGGGAGGTGTCGGCGAAGCCGACGGAGGGGGAAGAGACCGGCTCAGCAGCACTTCCCCCTCCGGCCTTCGGCCGCCTCCCCTACGGGGGGAGGATTACCCCTCCACGATCGGCGCGATCGCGTCCAGCTGCCAGCGGATGCCGTGCTCACGCCCTTCGGCAGAGTAGTACCCGTCCAGGAACGCTCCCACCTCGGTGATCACCAGCCGGGTCTTGTCCTCCTCGGCCCGGAACTCCAGCGTCGCCACCGAGGCCGAGGCCAGCGGCTCGCCGTGGTGCATCCAGTACGCATAGACGATCCGCTCGTTGGGGATGATCTCCAGATAGCGGTTGTAGAACCGGTGCGGCGGATCCCCCGGCGGGCCGCCGATGCTGTGCTCCTCGCCGCCGACCCGGAAGTCGTACTTCTGGTCGGGGACGCCCCATTCGTCGGGGCCCTTGAACCACCGCTTCTTCTTCTCCGGATCGGCGAAGGCGGCGAACACCCGGGCGGGCGAGGCGGCATAGGTCCGCTCGACGACGAAGGTGGCGTGGATGGCATTCCTGTCGGTCTCTGGGCGCTCGGTCATTTCTCGTCCTCTTCGGCCGCCAGGAAGTCGCCCAGGCGGTCGAGGCGTCGCTCCCACTGGGTGCGCCTCTGGTTGATCCATTGTTCGGCCAGACTGAGGACATCGGGATTGATCCGGCAGGTGCGCACCCGGCCGACCTTCTCCGACGCCACGATCCCGCCCGCCTCCAGCATGGCCAGGTGCTGCATGACCGCCGGCAGCGACATGTCCAGCGGCCGGGCCAGTTCGCTCACCGAGGCAGGGCCTTGGGAGAGCCGCTCGACCATGCTCCGCCGCGCGGGGTCCGCGAGGGCCTGGAACATGAGGTCGAGCGAGGGTTGTTGGTTAGGCATGGGCTTAAGTATCGTTCGTGAGGCTAATGGTCAAGTGATTGCTTAAGTATCGTCGCAACAAAAAGCCCGCCGTCCTCGAAGGGCGGCGGGCTCTTGCGTTTAGGCTACGCGGACCTTGCCATCGACCCGGCGAGCAATCCCCAGCGGGTTGTCCGTCTTCAGCTCGGCCGGCAGCAGGGCTTCCGGCAGGTTCTGGTAGCTCACCGGGCGCAGGAATCGCGCGATCGCCAGCGTGCCGACCGACGTCGTGCGGCCATCCGAGGTCGAGGGGAACGGGCCGCCGTGGACCATGGCCGGGGCCACTTCCACGCCGGTGCCGAAGCCGTTGACCAGGATGCGGCCGGCCTTCAGCTCCAGGGCCGGCAGCAGGGCGGCGGTCAGGGCGTGGTCGGCTTCTTCCAGGTGGATGGCGATGGTCAGCTGGCCTTCCAGGGCGTCGATGACCTTGGCCAGTTCGGCCTCGTCGGCGGCGCGGACGACGACCGAGGCGGCGCCGAACACTTCCTCGTGCAGGTGCGGATTGGCCAGGAAGTCGGCCGCCGCGACGCTGAACAGGGCCGCGCGGCCGGTGTGGCTGCCGTCGGGGCCAGGCACGCCGCGCGCCACGGTGGTGACTTCCTTGGCTTCGGTCAGGGCCGCGACGCCATGGGCGAAGGCCTTGCAGATGCCCGGCGTCAGCATGACCGCGGCCGGGGCGGCCTCGACCGCTGTGGCGGCGGCCGCGACGAACGCGTCCAGCTCAGGCCCGTCGATGGCCAGGATCAGGCCGGGATTGGTGCAGAACTGGCCCGCGCCCAGGGTCAGGGCGGCCACGAAGTCCGGGGCGATCTTCTCGGCGCGGGCCTTCAGGGCGCCCGGCAGCAGGATCACCGGATTGATGCTGCTCATCTCGGCATAGAACGGGATCGGCTCGGGACGGCCCTGGGCGATGGCCAGCAGGGCCAGACCGCCGCGACGCGAACCGGTGAAGCCGGCGGCCTTGACGCGCGGATCGGCGACCAGCGCCTGGCTGACCTCGTAGCCGCTGTCGTGGATCATCGAGAACACGCCCGGATGCAGGCCGACCGAGGCGACGGCGGCCTGGATGGCGCGGCCGATCAGCTCCGACGTGCCGGGATGCGCCGGGTGGGCCTTGACGATGACCGGGCAGCCGGCCGCCAGGGCCGAGGCGGTGTCGCCGCCGGCCACCGAGAAGGCCAGCGGGAAGTTGCTCGCGCCGAACACGGCCACCGGGCCCAGCGGCACGTTGCGCAGGCGCAGGTCGGGACGCGGCAGCGGCTTGCGGTCCGGCTGGGCCGGGTCGATGCGGGTCTCCAGGAAGCCGCCGTCGCGCAGCACGCTGGCGAACAGGCGCAGCTGGCCGGTGGTGCGGCCACGCTCGCCTTCCAGGCGCGGACGGGGCAGGCCGGTCTCGGCCATGACGCGGACGATCAGGTCGTCGCCGATCGCCTCGATGTGCTCGGCGATGGCTTCCAGGAACGTCGCGCGGGTTTCGTAGGAGAGGGCGCGGTACGACGCGAAGGCCTCATGGGCCAGGGCCGCGGTGGCCTCGACATCGGCCTTGGTGGCGCCGCCGAAGGCGGGGGCCAGGGTCTCGCCGGTCGCGGGGTTCACGCCCACGATCTCGCCGTTGGTGCCCTTGCGGCTCTCGCCGCCGATCAGAAGCTCGCCCGTCAGATTCACGTTGGTCATCCCTGCAAGGATTGAAGTCGTTGTCGCCTAAATGGGAGCGCTAACATGACATGTCCATGCGCGCGCTGACCGGGTTGAGCGTTATTGTCGGAGTACACCTTGCCCGGAGGCGCTCTTGAAAGCCCGTTTCGCCGACGCCGCCAAGGCCTTGTTCGAGATTCAAGGCGGTCCGCGCGTGGATTTTACCGCTCCGCCCGGCGAGACGGCGCTGGCGGCGCCGGACTCGGTGTCGTGGCGGGTGTTCAAGAACCCGGTCGCCCTGTTCGTCGGCGGGGTGACGGCGGTGATCCTCGAACTGGCCGAGCCGCGGGTGCGGACCGGGGTGTGGGAGTATTCGAGCTTCCGGACCGACCCGCTGGGGCGGCTGAAGCGCACGGGCCTGGCGGCGATGGTCACGGTGTACGGCGCGCGCTCGGTGGCCGAGGCGATGATCGCCGGCGTGGGGCGTCAGCATGCGCGGGTCGGCGGGGTGACGCCGGGGGGCGCGGCCTATCGCGCGGATGACGTCGAGCTGCTGGACTGGGTGCAGGCGACGGCCAGCTTCGGTTTCATGGGGGCGTATCACAGCCTGGTCGAGCCGCTGTCGGCGGCGGAGCGCGACCGGTTCTACGGCGAGGCGGCGCCGGCTGCGACGCTCTACGGCGCGCTGGGCGCGCCAAGGTCGGAAGCCGACTGGGAGGCGCAGTTGGCGGCCATGCTGCCCAAGCTGGAGCGGTCGGAGGCCGTGCTGGAGTTCCTGGGTCTGATGCGCGGGGTGAAGGTGGCGGGGCCGCTGAGCCGGCTGCAGCATCCGCTGATCCGGGCGGCGGTGGGGCTCGTGCCTGAGCCGGTGCGGGAGGTGCTGGGTTTGGGCGGTGAGTGGCTGCCCAGGCCGCTGGAGCTGCCGGCGATCCGCGCGGCGGCGAGGCTCGCGGACCGAACGCCGATCCCGGGCGCGCCGCCGTGGGAGGCGAGCGTGCGGATGGGGTTACCGGGGAACTGGCTTTACCGGCGGTGAGGCTGAATAGATCCTCCCCCTAGCGGGGGAGGTGGCGCGAAGCGCCGGAGGGGGAACTTTTCCTGGCCCGGCTTCTTCCCCCTCCGTCGGCTGCGCCGACACCTCCCCCGCTAGGGGGAGGATCTTTCACCTCAGCGCCGCCCTACAGCGACTGCCCGTCATCCACCGTGAACACACTCCCCGTCACCGCCCGCGCGGCATCGGAACACAGATACAGCGCCGTCGCCGTCAGATCGTCCTCGGCCATCAGCCGCCGCCTCGGAAACCCCGACACCAGCTTCTGCCCGCCCTCGCTGTCGAACCACTCGGCGTTCAGCTCCGTCCGGATATAGCCGGGACACAGCACATTCACGTTGATCCCCTTGCGGATCCACTCCCGCGCCAGGCTCTTGCCCAGCATCGCCGTCGCCGCCTTGGACGTGCAGTAGGCCGTCAGACCGGGGAGCACCTTGTGCGCCCCGATCGAGGCCACCAGCAGCACCCGGCCACGCCCACTGGCCTCCGACCCCGCCTTGATCATCCGCCGCGCGCCCTCGCGAGCCGTCAGGAACACGCCCCGCGTATTGACGCCCATGACCTTGTCGAAGTCGGCCACGTCGATGTCCAAGGCCATGCCCTGGATGCTGATGCCGGCATTGGCGATCACCGCGTCGGGCGCGCCCAGCCGGGCCTCGATGGCGTCATAGGCGGCGATGATCGAGGCCTCGTCCTCGACGTCCATGGCGAAGGCCGCGGCGCTCGGCCCGATCTCGGCGACCAGGTCCTCCAGGCGATCGGCGCGGCGCGCGGCCAGGGCCACCCGGGCTCCCGCGGCGGCCGCCTGCCGCGCCAGATGCGCCCCGATGCCGGACGAGGCTCCGGTGATCAGCACGGTTCGTCCGCCGAGGTCGGTCATGGTCGCTCCCTTTTTCGCCAGCGTGTCGGGGCGAGGCGGCGCTGTCGAGCCGGCCCTGGCGGAAAGTACGGGGATTGAGCGGCCTGAATGCTCTGAATTGGCGAGATCGAATGTCGCGAAATCAAAGGCTTGTCACTTTTACGCGGTCCCCAATCATCCGCGCCCGCTGGCGCCGTATCTTTGTGTCATGGCCGGAAGAAGCGACGAGACGCAGGGCTGGGGCGAGACGCACCAGCACACGCTCAAAGGTCTGGTGGACACCCAGATCGAACGCCTGAAACACACCACCGACCTGGCCGTGGTCGCCGAGGTCGAGAAGATCACCAAGGCTTACATGACCGTCGCCCGCACCGTGAAGGCGGTGGAGACCATGGTCCCCGAGCCGAAAGCCAAGCCGGTCGCCAGCACGGCGGCCGATGACGACGAGGCCCCCATGCATGACGGCATTCCCGACGATCCCGAAGAGCTTCACGCCGCTCTGGCCGAGCGGTTCGCTCACGTCGCCGATCTCATCGAACGCAAGCGACGCGAAGCTGTGGACCGCGCGGGAGAAACTGGCGCTCCAGCGTGTGCTCAGCGCGATGCTGGCCAAGCCCCTGGGGCACCAGCAGAGCCCGGAACATGAGGCCTGGACCACCTGGCTGATGCTGGGCGGACGCGGCGCGGGCAAGACCTTCGCCGGGGCGCGCTGGATCACCCTGAACGCCTTGAGCCATCCGACTCTGGCCCTGGTCGGACCCACCCTGCACGACGTGCGGGAGGTGATGATCGAGGGACCGTCCGGCTTGAAGGCGATGGGCGGACCGTTGTTCCGCCCCCGCTGGGAAGCCTCGCGCCGGCGCCTGGTCTGGCCCAATGGCGCGACGGCCTACGCCTTCTCGGCCGAAGACCCCGACAGCCTGCGCGGCCCGCAGTTCCACGCCGCCTGGGCGGACGAGTTCTGCGCCTGGCCCAAGCCGGCCGAGACCCTGGCCATGCTGCGCTTCGGCCTGCGGCTGGGGGCGGATCCACGGCTAGTGGTGACGTCGACGCCGAGGCCGATCCGGGCGCTGAAGGCCTTGATGGCGGAGCCGGGCGTGCATGTGAGCCGCGCGGGGACTTCGGCCAACGCGGGGAATCTCGCGCCGGCGTTCCTGCGGACGCTGGAGACGCTGTACGGCGGCACAAGACTGGCCGCCCAGGAACTGGACGGCGTCATTGTCGAGACCGACGGCGGGCTGTTCCGGGCCGAGGACCTGGCGCGTTGCCGGGCCGCCAAGCCGGCGCGGCTGGACCGCGTGGTCGTTGCTGTTGATCCGCCCGCCACGGCGACCGGCGACGCCTGCGGGATCGTGGTGGTCGGGAGGCGGGACGACCGCGCCTTCGTGCTGGCCGACGAGACCGCGCGGGGCTTGTCCCCTGCCGGCTGGGCCGGGCGGGCGGTGGCCGCCGCGAGGCTGTGGAACGCCGACGCCCTCGTGGCCGAGGCCAACCAGGGCGGCGACATGGTGCGCTCCGTCCTGGCCCAAGCCGACCCGCCATGCCGCGTGAAACTGGTCCGCGCCAGCATCGGCAAACGCGCCCGCGCCGAGCCGGTGGCGGCCTTGTACGAGCAGGGCAGGGTGCTCCACTGCGGGCCGTTCGTGGCGCTGGAGGAGGAGCTGATGGCGCTGGGGTCGGGGGATTTGGAGCACAGTCCGGACAGGGCGGATGCGCTGGTGTGGGCGGTCAGCGAGTTGATGCTGGGGCCGGGCCGAACGCCGAGGTTGCGGGCGCTCTAGATCCTCCCCCTAGCGGGGGAGGTGGTCCGAAGGGCCGGAGGGGGAAGTTGTCCTGGCCCGGTCTCTTCCCCCTCCGTCGTCCCTACGGGCTGACACCTCCCCCGCTAGGGGGAGGATCTAGTTTCCATGGACGCGCCGTTTCGAGGATTGTCGAAAGTGTGTCGTCGACCGACCGCAGCACTTCGGCGGCCGGTATCCGCAAGGTGAAAATGCCGCGATCGGCCAGCTGCAAATCACGGATCTCGTCCTTTTCGGGTTGGTCTTCTGTTCCGTGCGACCAGCCGTCGATCTCCACGGCCAGGTGAGCCGCCGGACAATAGAAGTCTATCACGTACGGCCCGATCGGATGTTGGCGACGGAACTTGAGCCCGTCCAGGCGGCCGGCGCGCAACGCGGTCCATAGCAACACTTCAGGCAAGGACATCTCGCGGCGGAGCGATCTGGCGCGGGCGATGCGCGGTTTCTCAAGTCGCTTCACTTCCCCCTCCGTCGGCTTCGCCGACACCTCCCCCGCTAGGGGGAGGATCTGATCGGCGGCATCCACAGCTATAAATCGTTCTTTTTTTGTTCTCAATCATGGGAGGCGTCAATGCCCCTCTTCAAACCCCGCCCGCCCCAAGCCGCGCGAGAGACCAAAGACTCCCGCGCCGCCCGCCTCATCGCCCTCACCACCGGCGGCCGGCCGCAGTGGACGCCCCGCGACTACGGCGCCCTGGCGTCTGAGGGTTTCGCCAAGAACCCCGTCGCCTATCGCTGCGTGCGCCTGATCGCCGAGGCCGCCGCGGCCACGCCGTTGGCCGTGTTCGTCGACGGCCGCCGGGCTGACGACCATCCGCTCAAGCGCCTCCTCGACCGCCCCAACCCGGAGCAGGGCGGGCCCGACCTGATGGAGCAGTTCTTCGGCAGCCTCCAGGTCGCCGGCAACGCCTACCTCGAGGCGGCCGGCGCCGACGCGCCCACCGAACTCTACGCCCTGCGCCCCGACCGCATGACCCTGGTCCCCGGCCCGCGCGGTTGGCCGCTGGCCTATGACTACCAGGCCGCCGGACGCACCGTCCGCATCGCCCGCGACGCCGACGGCTGGCTGCCGGTGCTACACCTGAAGCTCTTCAACCCGACCAACGACCACTACGGCTTCTCACCGCTGGAAGCCGCCGCCTTCGCGATCGACGTCCACAACGCCTCCAGCGCCTGGAACAAGGCGCTGCTGGACAACTCCGCGCGGCCGTCGGGCGCGCTGGTCTACTCGTCCAAGGACGCCGGCGACCGGCTGACCGACGAGCAGTTCGACCGGCTGAAGACCGAGCTCTCCGCCGCCCACTCCGGCCAGGCCAACGCAGGCCGGCCGCTGCTGCTGGAGGGCGGCCTCGACTGGCGGGCCATGTCGCTGACGCCGGCCGAGATGGACTTCACCGAGGGCAAGCACGCCGCCGCCCGCGAGATCGCTCTGGCGTTTGGGGTCCCGCCGCAGCTGCTGGGTATCCCCGGCGACAACACCTACGCCAACTATCGCGAGGCCAACGCCGCCTTCTGGCGCGGGACCGTCGCGCCGCTGGCCGAGCGGGCGGCGCGGGCGCTAACGGGATGGCTCGGCGCCAAGTTCCCCGGCGCGCGGATCGCCCCGGACCTGGACGCGGTGCCGGCCCTGTCGACCGAGCGCGACGCCCTGTGGAGCCGCCTCCAGGCCGCCTCTTTCCTGACCGACGCCGAGCGCCGGCGCCTGGCGGGGCTGGAGCATTGAGCGCCTCCGTCAACGGCTGGCGCTTCGACCGCCAGGTGTCGATCGGCCTGATCGTCACCGTCTTCCTGCAGGCCGCCGCCGCCCTGATGTGGGCCGGCCGCGCCTCGGCCCGGATCGACGACATGCAGCGGCGCGTGGACGCCCAGGCCCCGGTCGCCGAGCGTCTCGCCCGCCTGGAGGAGCAGGCCACCGCCACCCGCCAGAGCCTGGCCCGCATCGAAGCCCGACTGGAGCGCGTCCATGACCGATGACCTGAAGATCGAAGGCTACGCATCCCTGTTCTGGACCCGCGACCTCAATGACGACGTCACCGCCGCCGGGGCCTTCGCCGAGAGCCTGGCGCAGGGCGCGCCGGTGGTCATGCTGCACCAGCACGACGAGGCCGAGCCGGTCGGCGTCTGGGACGAGGTCGTCGAGGACGGCAAGGGCCTGTTCGTCCGTGGCCGCATCCTGCGGACCACGCCGCGTGGCCGTCTGGTCGCCGCGCTGGTCGAGGCCGGCGCCCTGGACGGCCTCTCCATCGGCTTTCGCCAGGTCAAGGCCCGCACCCAGGGCCGCCTGCGCGTCCTGTCCCGCGTCGAGCTGTGGGAGGTGTCGATCGTGACCTTCCCGATGCTGCCGGCCGCGCGGCTGACCCGATCCGCCTAGCGGATATCTGCTTCCCCAACCCGGAGATCCCCATGAAGGAAACCAAACACGCGGCCTCGCCCGAGGCCCGCGCGGCGCTGGCTGACGTCCTGACGGCGTTCGAGAGCTTCAAGACCGCCAACGACCAGCGGCTGTCGGCCATCGAGACCAAGCGGGCCGACGCCCTGCTGGAAGAGAAGGTTGGCCGCATCGACGAGGCCATGAGCCGCGCCCAGGATCGGCTGGACCGGATCATGGCGGATCTTCGCCGGCCCGGTCTTGGCGGCGATGCGCCGCTGGCGCAGGTCGACGAACGCAAGGCCGCCTTCGACCGCTATGTGAAGACTGGCGAAACGCCCGCCGCGCTACTGGAAGCCAAGGGCCTGTCGGAAGGTGTGGCCACCGCCGGTGGCTATGTCGCCCCGCCGGAGCTGGAGCGGCTGATCCTGCGTCGCCTGGCGGCCACCAGCCCGATGCGCGAGATCTGCCAGGTCCGCACCATCGGCGCCGGCACGTTCCGTAAGCCGGTCAGCCCGACGGGCCTGGCCGCCGCCTGGGTGGCCGAGACCGCCGCGCGTCCGGAGACGACCGCGCCCACGCTGGACGTCATCGACTTCCCGGCCGGCGAGCTCTACGCCAGCCCGGCCGCCACCCAGGCCCTGCTGGACGACGCCTATGTCAGCATCGACGAGTGGCTGGCGGAAGAGGTGCAGGACGCCTTCGCCGCCCAGGAGACCACGGCCTTCGTGACCGGCGACGGGGTCAACAAGCCCAAGGGCCTGCTGGCCTACACCGCCGCGCCGGACGCCTCTTACACGTGGGGCCAGGTCGGCTATCTGGCCACCGGCGTCGCGGGCGCCTGGCCGGCCAGCAACCCGACCGACAAGCTGATCGACCTGATCTACGCGGCCAAGACCCAGTACCGCCAGAACGGCCGGTTCGTGATGAACCGTCGCACGGTCAGCGCCGTGCGTAAGTTCAAGGATGCGCAAGGCAACTACATCTGGAACGCGGCCCTGCAGCCGGGCCAGTCGGCGTCCTTGCTCGGCTTCCCGGTCACCGAGATCGAGGCCATGCCGGACGTCGGCGCCAACGCCATGGCCCTGGCGTTCGGCGACTTCGAGAAGGGCTACCTGATCGTCGACCGCGCCGGCGTGCGGGTGCTGCGCGACCCGTACTCGGCCAAGCCGCACGTGCTGTTCTACACCACCAAGCGGGTCGGCGGCGGGGTGCAGAACTTCGACGCGATCAAGCTGCTGAAGTTCGCGGCGTCTTAAGATCGCTTCAGCGTCCCGCCGCGACGCGGCGGGACGCGCCTTCCAGGAATTCCTCCATGCCCCAATCCCTCACCCTGGCCGAGGCCCGGGCGTTCCTGCGCGTGCCCGACGCCTCGGAGGACGCGGTCCTCACGATCCTGATCGACGCCGCCGAGGCGCGCATCGCCAGCGCCGCGTCCGTGACCCTGAGCCCCACGAGCCCCGCGCCGTTGCGGCTGTCGGTGCTGACCCTCGTCGCCCACGCCTATGAGCACCGCGCCTCTCAAAGCGAGAATGGGGGCGAGCCCTCGCTGGCCCTCGTCGAGCCGTGGCTGGCGCCCTATCGAAAGGCCCGGCTGTGAGCGACAAGCCCCTGATCGACGCCCTGGTCGCGACCCTGAAGGCCGCGCCCGCCGTCACCGCCATCGTCAGCCAGCGGATCCATCCGACCGCCCCGCGCCTGCCGACCTATCCCTGCGTCGTCGTCACCCGGACCGAAGCCCGGCCGGTCGGCGAGAACGACGCTATCGAGCACCTGCTGACCATCACCTGCGCCAGCCGCTTCGGCGGACCCGAGGAGGCCCGCGCCCTGGTCGCGGCCGTGCGGGTGGCGCTGCACGATGCGCGGCCGACGCTGACCGGCCGGCGACTCGTGAACCTGCGGGTTCCTTATGCCGACGTCTTCGCCGGCGCGGATCGCGAGACCACCCTGGGCGTCGTCCGCGTGCGCGCCGTCACCGAAGCCCCCTAATTCCGGAGAACCGCCATGGCCGCCCAAGCCGGCAAGGACATGCTGCTGAAGATCAGCGACGGGGCCGCGACCCCGACCTTCCACACCGTCGCGGGCCTGCGCGCCCGGACCATCAGCCTGAACGCCAGGACCATCGACGCCACCGACAGCGACAGCACCGGCCGCTGGCGTGAGCTGCTGGCCGGGGCAGGGGTGAAGTCGGTGGCCGTCTCCGGCTCGGGCATCTTCCGCGACGCCGCCTCGGACGCCCAGGTGCGGACCAGCTTCTTCGACCAGTCGGCCCGCGTGTGGCGGCTGGTGATCCCGGACTTCGGCCAGCTGGAGGGCGCGTTCCTGGTGGCGGCCCTGGACTATGCCGGCGAGCACGACGGCGAGGCGGCGTTCGCGCTCAGCCTGGCCTCGGCCGGCGTCGTGACCTTCACGGCGATCTGATGCTGTCGCCCAATCCCGCGCGGGGCGAGGTGGTCGTGACGATCGCCGGCGCGCCGCGTCGCCTGTGCCTGACCCTGGGCGCCCTGGCGCGGATCGAGACGGCGTTGGGGCTGTCGGACTGGTCGCAACTTCCGGACCGGATCGCCACGCTGTCGGCCGGCGATCTCTCCGCCGTGCTCGCGGCTCTGCTGGACGGCGGCGGCGAGGCCTCCGACATCGCCGACCGCGCCACCGTCCCGGAAGCCGCCAGCGCCCTGGCCGCCGCCCTGGCGGCCTGCGCGTGACCTGGGCCACGCCGCTGCGGCTCGCCGTGTCCCTGGGTATCGCGCCCGAGGCCTTCTGGCGGCTGTCGCTCAAGGAGTGGCGGGCGCTGACGCAGACGCCACCGGCGCCCGTGCTCACGCGCACCGACCTGTCCGCCCTGATCGCCCGCTATCCCGACGAGGAGATCCGATGAACTTCGAAGACGACGGCCTTAGCGCCATTCCTGCCAAGGCCGCCCAGGCTGCGGCTGCACTCGAGACCCTGAAGGCCCCCGCCGAACGCGCCGCGCGCTCGATCGACGACGCCTTCACGCGGGCCGGCGCGTCCCTCGCCCGCTCGCTGGCGCGAGCGGCGGCCGATGGTCAGGTGTCGCTGGGCGAACTGGCGCGCGCGGTGCTGGGCGCGGCGGGGACGGCGTTGAAGGGCGGCCTGACCGAGGCTCTGTCGAAGAGCTTTTCCGGCGCCAGGGCCGACGGCGGCCCGGTGCTGCCCGGCGGCGCCTATCTGGTCGGCGAGCGCGGGCCGGAGGTGTTTCGCCCGACCTCGGCCGGCAGCATCGAGCCGGCCGGCGGGGGAGGGGTGTCGGTGACGGTCAATGTCCAGGGCGGGGAGGTCAGCGGCCTGGTCCGCTCGGACGCCCAGCTGGCCCAGGCGCTGGCCCGGGCCGTGTCCTTGGGGGCGCGGCGCCTCTAGAGCGCCATCGCCACGGTGTTCGGCGGCGGGGCGCCGTACTTGTTTTCGCCCACCACGCCGGTGCTGCAGCCGACCCACAGGGTGAAGGCCAGCCAGATCGCGAAGGCGATGAACATCGACATCAGCAGGCCGCCCACGCTGGCCAGCATGGCCATGCTGGGCTCGTCGCCGTGGAAGCCGTTGGCGATGGCCGTGAAGCCCACCGAGGCGACGGCGCCGAACACCAGGACCGGGCCCAGAACCCACGGCAGCACCTGCCACCAGCCGGTTTGACCCATGTCGTGCAGGCGCTTGGAGTGGATGCAGACGCTGGAATAGATCGTCGCCAGCGAGATGGCCCAGCCGATCACGGGCAGCCAGCCGGCCACGACGTTGACGCCCAGCAGGACGAGCCAGCCGATCCAGAACGCCTGGCGGCCGATGCGGCCTTCCGGCGACAGGAACAGGGTCTTCCAATCCATTTCGATCTCCAATCTCAGGCTCAATAGGTAGAGCCCGACGACCCGCTGATGAAGTGAAAAGCGGGTCATGACGCAGTCTTAATGGCGTTTCGCCTGAACGGCTCCGCTTTTTCCGCAAACCATTTCGCGAGTGAGGATCGCCATGAGCGAGTTCCATGAGGCGCGCCTGCCCGCGCGCCTGGCGTTCGGCTGCACGGGCGGGATCGAGCGGCGCACCGACATCGTCACCCTGGCCTCCGGCTTCGAGCGGCGGACCAGCGCGTGGAGCCAGGGCCGCCGCCGCTACCTGATCGCCACCGCCGCCCGGCCGCTGGACGAGGTCGCCGAGTTGCTGGCGTTCTTCGAGGCGCGGGGCGGACGGCTGGCGGGGTTCCGGTTTCGCGATCCGACGGACTTCAAGTCGTGCGCTCCTTCAGCGCTGCCGGCGATGGGGGACCAGGCGATCGGGACCGGTGACGGGACACGCAAGGTGTTCCAGCTGATCAAGGCGGGGCGGCTCATCGCCAAGCCGGTAGCCGGGACCGTGAAGGTTGCTGTCGCCGGCGTCGCGGCGCCGTTCAGCGTGGATACGACCACCGGGCTCGTGACCCTGACCACGGCGCCGGCCGTCGGCGCGGCGGTGACGGCGGGGTTCGAGTTCGACACGCCGGTGCGCTTCGACCTCGACCGGCTGGACGTGACGCTGGAGGGCTTCGCCGCCGCGCGGGTCAGCGCCTGCGCCCTGGTCGAGGTGCGGGTCTGATGCGCGCGCTTCCCGAAGCGCTGGATATCGGCCGGCTGTGCCAGGCGTGGATCGTCACGCGCGTGGATGGGGTGAAGCTGGGCTTCACCGATCATGACCGCGACCTGGTGGTCGACGGTGTCACGTGCCGGGCCAGCGGCGGCTGGAGCCCCGGCGCGACCGAGACCGCCGCCGGCTATGCGCCGGGGCAGGGCGCGGCGCTGGGTGTGCTGGATGCGGACGGCGTCACCGAAGCGGACCTGGCGGCCGGGCTCTACGACGGGGCGCGGGTGGCGGCGTTGCGCGTGGACTGGAGCGCGCCGAGCCGGCTGGTGCGGCTGTGGACGGCGACGATCGCGGCGGTGTCGCGAGAGGGCGAGGCGTTCACCGCGACGCTAGCGGGGCCGCTGGCTGAGTTGGAGCGGGTGGTCGGGCGGACGTTCACGCGGCTTTGCGATGCGCGGCTCGGCGACGAGCGCTGTGGGATCGCGGCGGCGCCGGGGGCAGTCTGTGACAAACGCTGGGCGACGTGTGTCGGGACGTTCGCAAACGGCGTGAACTTCCGGGGTTTCCCGACGGCGCCGGGGGAGGACTTCCTGACGCTGTATCCGGTCGAGGGCGAGCGGAATGATGGGGGGCGGCGGTGAGCGCGGAGAGCGCCCCCTCCGTCTCGCTGCGTATCCGCAGCGATCCACCTCCCCCGCAGGCGGGGCAGGAGAAGAGCGGGTTTCCTCCTCACCCGTGCAACGGGGGAGGTGGCGCGGCGCGGATACGCGCCGTGACGGAGGGGGCGCTCGTCCTCCACCACGCCCGCCTCTGGCTCGGCACCCCCTACCGCCACCAGGCCTCGACCCTGCACGCCGGCTGCGACTGCCTGGGCCTCGTCCGCGGCGTCTACCGCGCCCTCCACGGCGCCGAGCCCGAACCGCCGCCGCCCTACCGCCCGGATTGGGCCGAGACCGGCGGTCGCGAACTCCTCCTCGAAGCCTTCTCCCGCTGGCTCATCCCCATCGACACCCCACGCCCTGGCGACGTCCTCGTCTTCCGCATGGCCCCCGGCGCGGTCGCCAAGCACTGCGCGATCCTCACCGCCCCCGACCGCATGATCCACGCCTACTGGGGCCGGGCCTGCGTCGAGAGCGTGCTGGGCCGATGGTGGCGCGAGCGCCTCGTGGCCGCCTTCCGATTTCCAAAGGAGCCCGCATGGCCCAGATGATCCTCACCAGTGTCGGCGCGGCCGTCGGCGGCGTGTTCGGCGCGGCGGCGGGCGCGGTGGTCGGCGGGCTGATCGACCACGCCGTGGCGGCTGGCACGAAGGTCGGCCCGCGCATCCCCGAGCTGCGCCTGACCGGCGCGGCCGAGGGCGCGGCGCTGCCGTGCGTGTTCGGCCGGGCCCGCGTCGGGGGCCAGGTGATCTGGGCCGCGCGGTTCCGCGAGAAGCGGGTCGAGACCAGGGTGGGCGGCTCCAAGGGTACGAGGACCGCCAACTACGCCTACAGCCTGTCGTTCGCCGTGGCGGTCGCCGAAGGGCCGATCGACGGCATCGGCCGGGTCTGGGCCGACGGCAAGGTGATGGACATGACCGCTGTCACGATGCGCGTGCATCGCGGAAGCGAGGACCAGGCCCCAGACCCGCTGATCGCCGCCATCGAGGGCGCGGCCCCAGCTTATCGCGGCGTGGCCTATGTAGTGTTCGAGGACCTGCCGCTGGAGCCCTACGGCAATCGTCCGCCGCAGCTATCGTTCGAGGTCTTTCGCCGGCCACGCGCCAGCGGCGCGTCAGCGGGCTTGGAAGAAAGACTGAAGGGCGTCTGCCTGATCCCCGGCGCGGGGGAGTTCGTCTATGCGACCGAGGCGGTGTTGCGTCGCGAGGGCCTGACCCGCACCGCGTCCGAGAGCATGCACAACGCCGAGGGACGGCCCGATCTCGTGGTGGCCCTGGACCAGCTCAAGGCCCAGCTGCCGAACGTCGATCACGTCACCCTGGTGGTCAGCTGGTTCGGCACGGATCTCCGCTGCGGCCAATGCCAGATCAAGCCGGGCGTCGAGGGCGCGGGCAAGGACACCCTGCCGCTGACCTGGAGCGTCGCCGGCGTCGGCCGCTCGGGCGCGCACCTGATCTCGCTGAAGGATGGCGCCCCGGCCTATGGCGGCACGCCGGCCGACGCGGTGGTGCTGCAGGCCATCGCCGAGCTGAAACGGCGCGGGCTGAAGGTGACGCTGTACCCGTTCATCCTGATGGATGCGCCGACCTACCCCTGGCGCGGCCGGATCACCTGCGAGGCGGGGAGCGACGGGACCGCCGCCGCGGCGGCCCAGGTGAACGCCTTCTTCGACGGCGAGTGGGGCCTGCGCCGCATGGTTCTGCACCAGGCGTCGCTGGCCGCCCAGGCCGGCGGCGTGGACGGCTTCGTGATCGCCTCGGAGCTGCGCGGCGTGACCACGGTGCGCGGCGCCAGCGGGACCTATCCGGCGGTCGCCAAGCTGAAGAGCCTGGCCGCCGAGGTCCGCGCCGCCGTCGGCCCGGCAACCAAGCTGGGCTATGCGGCCGACTGGTCGGAATATTTCGGGCACCAGCCGGGCGGCGGCCATGCCGTCTTCCACCTCGACCCGCTGTGGGCCGATCCGAACATCGATTTCGTCGGCATCGACTGGTATCCGCCGGTCACCGACTGGCGCGAGGGCGAGACGCACCTGGACGCCGTCGCCGGCTTCAGTGGGCCGCACGATCCGGACTATCTCCGCGCCGGCCTGACCGGCGGCGAGGCTTTCGACTGGTTCTACGCCAGCCAGGCCGCGCGCGACGCCCAGGTCCGCAGCCCGATCACCGACGGCGCGGGCGAGCCGTGGATCTGGCGGGCCAAGGACCTGAAGTCGTGGTGGAGCAACCCGCACCACGATCGCCCCGGCGGCGTGTGGTCGTCCACGCCCACGGCCTGGCTCCCGAAGTCCAAGCCCATCCGCCTGACCGAGTTCGGCTGCCCGGCTGTCGACAAGGGCGCCAACTCGCCGAACCTCTTCATCGATCCCAAGAGCTCGGAGAGCTTCCTGCCACCCTATTCCACGGGTGAGCGCGACGACTTCGGCCAGCGTCGTTACCTGGAGGCCGTGCTGGCCTGGCTGGCGACGCCGACGACCAATCCGGTCTCGCCGGTCTATGGCGGGCCGATGATCGAGGCCGCCAGCGCCTGGTGCTGGGACGCGCGGCCGTTCCCCGACTTTCCCGCCCGCGCGGACGTCTGGAGCGACGGCGGCAACTGGGTGCTGGGCCACTGGCTCACGGGGCGGGCCGGCATCGCGCCGCTGCCGGAGTTGATCCAGGCCCTGGGCGCGCGGGCCGGCGTCGACATCGACCCCGGTGAGGCGGGCGGATCGGTGGGCGGCTATGTCGTCGACCGGCCGATGCGCCTGCGCGACGCCCTGGCGCCGCTGACCGAGGCCTTCGCCCTGGATCCGGTCGAGCGCGGCGACCATGTGAAGATCCTGGCCCGCGCTGGCCGGGCCGTAAGCACACTGGACGCCGACGACCTGGCCCTGCCCGACGACGGCCCCGCCGAGACCCACAGCCGCGTGCTCGACCCCGCCGTCGAGGCCTTGCGCCTGCGTTTCATCGACGCCGCCCGCGACTATCAGGTCGGCTCGCTGGTCGTGCGACGCGAGGCCGGCCAGGGGACCCGCGACGCCGATGCGCCGATCGTGCTGGCCAGCGCCGAGGCCCAGGCCGTCGCCCAACGGATGCTGGCCGCCGACGAGGCCGCCCGACTGGCTCGCATCGTGCGCCTGTCGCCCTCGGCCGCCCTGCGCCTGGAGGCCGGCGACCGCCTGGCCCTCGATGGTGAGACCTGGCGCGTGCAGCGCCTCGATCTCGACGAGCGTCCGCGCGCCACCCTGGTCCCAGTGCTTGCGGGCATTGGCGTGGCCGGCGGCGTCGACTGGACCCCGGCTCCGCCGCGCGATCCGGCCGCCCCACCGATGCTGCACGTGCTGGACCTGCCGTCGGACGGCGCGCTGTCGGATGACGCCCGACCCCTGGTCGCCGCCGCCTGCGAGCCGTGGCGGCCGCTCGAGATCCATGCCGGCGCGGGCGTCGAGACCCTGAAGGTCCGCACCCGCCTCGCCGAGCCCGCGACCCTGGGGGAGACGCTGACCGATTTGCCGCCAGCCTCGCCGCATCGGCTGGACCGAGGCAGCCTGACCGTCCGCATGGAGGGCAAGAGCCTCTCCTCCGCGCCCCTCGCCGCCATGCTGGCCGGCGACAACAGCCTGGCGATCCGCGCGCCATCGGGCGACTGGGAGGTCATCGCCTTTCAGGCGGCCGAGCTGGTCGCTTCCGATACCTGGAAGCTCTCCGGCCTGCTGCGCGGCCAACGCGACGGCTTGGCGACCGAGGTCGTGATCCCGGCCAGCGCGCCGGTCGTGCTGCTGGACGAGGCGCTGGCTCCGATGGACGTCGCCGCCTTCGAGCGCGGGACGCCGCTGATGGTCCGCGCCGCTCCGGCCGGTGGACCGCCGGCAGGCTCGGCCATGACGCAGGTCTCCGCGACCTGGACCGGCCGCGCCCTGCGGCCGCTGTCGCCGACGCATTTGAGGAAGCGCCTCGTCGCCGGTGACCTGCAGCTCACCTGGATCCGCCGCGCCCGGGTCGGCAACGACGTCTGGGAGGGTGAGGTCCCATTAGGCGAGGGTTCGGAGCGCTACCTCATCCGCATTCTGGACGGCGCAACGGTGCTGCGCGAAGCTGAGGCTTCGGCGCCCGTCTTCACCTACACCGCCGCCATGCGCACGGCCGACGCCCCCTCTGGCGCGGCCCGCATTGAGGTCTTCCAAGGCGGCGCGCTGTACGGTTGGGGCGCCCCTGCGACGACAGGTCTGTGATCCGAAAGCCACAGGTGGTCTTGCGCGGCGCTCTGGACGTTCTAGATGGAGGGCGGTACCGACACCGCCTTACTTTTTCCAAAGGACCTTCCTTGGCCCGCGACCCGTATCAGGAACTCGGCGTTTCCCGCACCGCAACGGCGGACGAGATCCGCAAGGCGTTCCGCAAGCTGGCCAAGCAGCACCATCCGGACGCCAATCCGGGGGACAAGAAGGCCGAGGAGAAGTTCAAGCAGATCAGCGCCGCCTTCGACATCGTCGGCGACGCCGAGAAGCGCAAGAAGTTCGACCTGGGCCAGATCGATGCCGACGGTCGCGAAACCGCGCGCGGTTTCGGCGGCCAGCCCGGCAACGGCCCGTTCAACGCCGGCGGCTTTGGCCAGGGCGGGTTCCATCGCGACCAGGGGCCCGAGATCGATCTGTCGGATCTCTTCGGGGGCATGTTCAATCAAGGCGGCGGCGGGCGTGGCCCGTTCGGCGGCGGTGGCGCCGGCGGCGGCTTCTCGACCAAGGGCGCCGACATCAAGGCCCGCCTGGACATCGACCTGGAAGAGGCGATCAAGGGCGGCAAGAAGCGCGTGGCCTTCTCGGACGGCCGCACGATCGACGTCAGCATCCCGGCCGGCGCCCAGGAAGGCCAGACCCTGCGCCTGAAGGGCCAGGGCAGCCCCGGCCGTGGCGGCCAGGGCGACGCCCTGATCGAGCTGGCGATCAAGCCGCACCCGATCTATCGCCGCGAGGGCGACGCCCTGGTCATGGACCTGCCGATCTCGATCCCCGACGCGGTGCTGGGCGGCAAGGTCGAGGCTCCGACCCCCGACGGCAATGTCATGCTGAACGTGCCCAAGGCCAGCAACAGCGGCCAGACCCTGCGTCTGAAGGGCCGCGGCATGCCCGACGCCAAGGGCAAGCGCGGCGACCTGCTGGCCAAGCTGGTGGTCACCCTGCCCGAGACCGCCGACGAAGACCTGGAAAAGTTCGCCCAGGCCTGGCGGGATCAAAAGCCGTACACGCCGAAGCGTAAGTAGGGGCGCGACCGCTCGGCTCTTGCCTCCAAGCCCTACCCGTTTTAGGGGAATTGACGGGCTTTCAGCGAACGGCGTCGGGCGGGCTTCCATGGTTCTGGTCAGCGTACTGGCGCTTCTGCAGGTCGCCGCGCCGCTTCAGGAGACACCGGTTTCCCCCGCGCCGCCGGAAAGCGAGCAGACGGGCCTGCTGGACAGCCTGGTGGTCAAGGCCACGCGCGGCAAGGCCGAGGGACCGGCCCAGCCCGAACTGACCCTCGACGCGTCCGAGATCCAGGCCACAGGCGCCAGCACCGTGCAGGACCTCGTCAACCTGCTGGCGGCCGAGATCACCACGGGCGAGCCGGACGCGCCGCCGCCGGTCTATCTGGCCAATGGCCGCCGCATCTCGGGTTTCCAGGAGATCAGCGGGCTGCCCAGCCAGGCGATCGAGCGCATGGACGTGCTGCCGCCGGCTTCGGCCATCGCCTATGGCTACCGGCCCAACCAGAAGGTCGTGAACTTCGTCCTGCGCAAGCGCTTCCGCTCGGCCGCCGTCGAGGTCGAGGCGAACGCCACGACGGCGCCGGGCCGCACGGTCGAGCGCTTCGACGGAGACCTGTTCCGCCTGGCCGGCGACGAGCGCACCACGGTCGGCCTGGACTGGCGCCAGGAGTCGACCCTGTTCGAGACCGAGCGCGACATCTACCGCGTCCCCTCGGCGACCTCGCCGTATGGCTTGGTCGGCAACGTCGCCGCGACCAGCTTCGGGCGCGAGATCGACCCGGCCCTGTCCGCCTTGGCCGGTGGTCCGGTGTCGGTGACAAGCGCGCCCGACGCGGCCTGGGAAGGCCCGGTCGCGCTGGCGGGCTTCGCCACCGGCGCTGGCGATCCCGACCTTTCCGGCATCATCGCCAACCGAAGCCTGCTGCCGTCGCTGGGGCAGGGGAACTTCAAGGCCGCCATCACCCGCGACCTGGCTCGCAAGGTCAGCGTCACGGTCAGCGTCGACCTGGAGGACGCCCAGCGCACCAGCTTCCTGGGTCTGCCGGCCACGTCGGTGAAGCTGCCGGCCGGCAGTCCGTTCTCGCCGTTCGCCGGCGACGTCACGGTCTATCGCTACCTCGACGCCCCGTGGTCGCAGCTGCGGGTGCAGGACAATTTCCGCGGCCAGCTGGCCATGGCCGCCAACGGTTATGTCGGCGACTGGCGCTGGTCGCTGACCGGCAACTACGATCGCAACGACAGCCAGACCGCGACGGGCCGAGGCGTCGACAGCACGGCCTGGAAGGCGGCGATCGCCGAGCGGGATCCGGCGGTCAATCCGTTCGGCGCCGTTTCCCGCGCCCTGTTGAAGATCAACGCCCGCGACGTCGCCAAGTCGAAGTCCCGCGCCGCCAAGGCCGAGCTGGTGCTGAACGGCGATGTCGCCGAGATCCCGGCCGGCCGCGTCTCTTCCACCGTCAAGGTCGGCGGCGAGAAGGTCGAGCAGATCTCCGACGCCCTGCGCAACGGCGCGCCGATGCGCAGCCTGTACGACCGTCGCACCCTGTCGGTGCATGGCGACATCGACGTGCCCCTGGCCAGCCGCTCGCACGAGGTTCTGCCGGTGCTGGGCGAGCTGACCGCCAGCGTCAACGCCGGCTACAATGTCGAGACCTTCAAGGACCGCCTGGCGATGGGCGCGGGCCTGAACTGGTCGCCGGACCAGCTGGTCAGCGTCAATCTCAGCCTCAGCGAGGAGCAGTCGGCGCCGAACGCCAACCAGATCGTCGATCCGGTGGTGCTGACCCCCAGCGTGACGGTGTTCGACTTCAGCACCGGGACCAGCGTCACGGTCAGCCGGACCGAAGGCGGCAACAAGGGCCTGGAGAACGATCGCCGCCGCACGCTGCGGGCCGGGGTCAATCTGAAGCCGATGGGCCGCGACGGCGGGCCCACGCGCCTGACGGTCAACGCCAACTATGTCCGCACCCATATCGAGGACCCGATCTCCAACTTCCCGGTGATCACCCCGGCGCTGGAGGCGGCTTTCCCCGAGCGGTTCACCCGCAACGCCGACGGCGTGCTGACGGCCATCGACAGCCGGCCGCTGAACTTCGACGCCATCGATCGCGAGGAGCTGCGCGGCGGCATCAACCTGACCCGCTTCATCGGCCGGCCCAAGAAGGACGCGCCCAAGGGGACCAAGCCCGACCCCAAGAAGGTCGGCCAGGTGCAGCTATCGGTGAACTACACCCTGCGCCTGCGCGACGAGACCACCCTGCGCCACGGCCTGGCGCCGCTGGACCTGTTGAACGGCGCCAGCACCAGTCGCCGAGGCCAGCCGAAGGAAGAGCTGAACTTCCGCGTCAACGCCTTCCGGCAGGGCGTGGGCGTCAACGTCAACGGCGCCTGGCGCGGCGGCAGCGTCATCGACGCGGGCCCGACCACCGGCGCCCTGCGTTTCGACGATCAGACCACGGTCAATCTGTCGGCCTTCTACGAGGTCCCCCGCGACGTGAAGGCCGGCCTCGCCTCGGGCTGGCTGGCCGGCACCCGCGTCACCCTGGCGGCCGACAACCTGTTCTACAGCCGCCCCATCGTGAAGGACGCCAAGGGCGCCACGCCCCAGGCCTATCAGCCCGACTACCTGGACCCGCTGGGCCGCACGGTGAAGCTGACGCTGCGCAAGAGCCTGATCGCTTTGTGACCGCTATCGACGGAACTTGGCCGGTCGGTTCGTTCCAAGCGTGTCTAACCGTGACAGAACGTCGCGGCCCGTTCATAACCCCTGCATTCAGTCTCCATTCAGCCGAGGTCCGTTAGACCGTAGAGCATGAAAACGATCCGTGCCCTTCTCGCCACCGCCGCGCTGGTCGCCGCCCTTCCGGGCGCGGCCCTTCCCAGCGTGGCATGGGCGCAGCGTCACGACCGTGGTCCCGACTCGCTGGGCGCCGACTGGCGCGCGCAGTCGGACCAGGCGCGTGGCGGCGTGCAGTCGGGTCGTCTGGTGCCGCTGGGTCGCGTGATCCAGATGATCGCCGCGCGCGTGCCCGGCCGGGTGCTGGACGCCGGCCTGGAAGGCCGCAACTACCGGGTCCGCTGGGCCGCCGCCGACGGCCGCCGCATCGACTTCATCGTCGACGCCGAGACCGGCCAGATCCTCAGCGGCGGCTAAACACGGTTTAGGAGTCTCCATGCGTATCCTGCTCGTCGAGGACGATCCCGACCTGTCGCGTCAGCTGAAGCTGACCCTGGGCGACGCCGGCTATGCCGTCGACCACGCCCCGGACGGCGAGGAAGCCCAGTTCCTGGGCGAGACCGAACCCTATGACGCGGTGATCCTGGACCTGGGCCTGCCCAAGGTGGACGGCGTCTCGGTGCTGGAGCGCTGGCGCCGGGGCAATGTCGCCACGCCTGTCCTGATCCTGACCGCGCGCGGCGCCTGGAGCGACAAGGTCGCCGGCTTCGACGCCGGGGCCGACGACTACCTGGCCAAGCCCTTCCACACCGAAGAGCTGCTGGCCCGCCTGCGCGCCCTGCTGCGCCGCTCGGCCGGCCATGCCGCGCCGTCGCTGTCGTGCGGCGCCCTGCGCCTGGACCCGCGCGCCGCCCGGGCCAGCGTCAATGGCGAGCCGCTGCGCCTGACCTCGCTGGAATACCGCCTGCTGCACTACATGATGATGCACCAGGGCCGGGTGATCGGCCGCACCGAGCTGGTCGAGCACCTATACGACCAGGACTTCGACCGGGACAGCAACACCATCGAGGTGTTCATCGGCCGCCTGCGCAAGAAGCTGGGCGCCGATCGGATCGAGACCGTCCGTGGCCTGGGTTATCGCCTGGCGCCGCTGCCGGGTGAAGAGACGGCCTAGCCGCTTGCTGGATCTCCGCCGCCGATCGCTGGTCCGCCGCCTGGTGCTGATCGCCGGCGGCTGGACGCTGCTGGTCGTGCTGGTGGCGGGGGTCTTTCTGACCGCCCAGTTCCGTGACGCGGCGATCCGCCGGTTCGACCAGTCGCTGGCGGTGCTGACCGATGACCTCTATGCCGGCTCGACCGTCGACAGCGGCCAGCTGCGCGCGCCGTTCCTGACCGACATCCGCGCCACGCGCGTCTATTCCGGCCGCTACTGGGTGATCCTGGACAAGTCGCCGGACGGGGCGATGACCCCGGTCGTTCGCTCGCGCTCGCTATTCGACAGCGACCTGATGCTGTCGTCGGTGCAGATCGACCAGCTGGAGGCCGCGCCGGGCAAGACCCAGTATTTCGACCTGCGCGGGCCGCAGGACAGGCCGCTGCGCGCCGCCGCCGTTCAGGCCCAGCTGCCGGGCTACACCCATCCGGTGGTGTTCCTGGCCGCCGAGGATCGCTCGCCGATCGACGCCGACGCCGACCGCTTCGCCGGCACGACGGCCATCGCCCTGCTGATCCTGGGCTTTGGCCTGATCCTGGCGGTGGTGGTGCAGGTGCGGTTTGGCCTGCAGCCGCTGTTTCGCCTGCGCCGCGAGGTGGCCTCGGTGCGGCGCGGCAAGGCCGAGCGGCTGGCCGACGACTATCCGGAAGAGCTTGAGCCGCTGTCGCGCGAGCTCAACGCCCTCCTGGCCCACAACCAGGAGGTCGTCGAGCGCCAGCGCACCCACGTCGGCAACCTGGCCCACGCCCTGAAGACCCCGCTGTCGGTGATGCTGACCGAGGCCTCGCAACAGCCGGGCCAGCTGGCCGAGGTGGTCGAGCGCCAGGCCCAGACCATGCGCGAGCAGGTCGACCACCATCTGCGCCGGGCCCGCGCGGCCGCCCGCTCCCAGACCTCCGGCGAGCGCACGCCGGTCGAGCCGATCCTGGACGAGCTGGCCGTGACCCTGGAGCGGATCTTCCAGGACAAGGGTGTGGAGATCGACTGGCGCTGCCCGGAAGACCTGGCCTTCCAGGGCGAGAAGCAGGACTTCCTCGAAGTGGTCGGCAACGTGATGGAAAACGCCGGCAAGTGGTCCAAGGGCAAGATCCGCGTCGTGGCCGTCCCGACCGGCGAGGCCCGCATGACCGTCACCGTCGACGACGACGGCCCCGGCCTGCCGCCCGAGGAACGGGCCCAGGCGCTGAAGCGCGGCCAGCGACTCGACGAGAACGCGCCCGGCTCGGGTCTGGGTCTCTCGATCGTCGACGAACTGGCCCGCGCCTATGGCGGATCGGTGCAGCTTGGTGAATCACCGCTGGGCGGATTGCGCGTCACGCTGGATCTGCCGCGCGCTGAATCGTAACCCATGGTTGCGGCGAACGGTCGCGGACCTGTGTTCGCGCGACTTTGCTACCGGTCACCTAAACTTCTGGTAGGTCACGACTTTTCCGCCCGCGACATCTCGGCCCAAGGCCTTGGTTTTTTAGCCAGTTTCGGAAATCCTTAACCTCGTTTCGAACATGGTTGACGTCTGTCGGCCCTGTGAGTCCGACTCGGGGAACCATGGCCGCTATCGCCGCGCACAAATTGCAGATCATCCGGACGCTGGTGGAAACCGCTCCGGACGCGGCGCTGCGCAGCCTGGAGCTGGCGCTGTCCAGCGCCGGCGCGACCGGGTCCCTGGCCGCCGTGCGGGCCCTCGTCGAGGACGAGACCGCCAACCGATTTGTCCGCAACAACGTCCTGGCCCCGATCGTGCCGCTGTGCGCGCCGCGCGGCGAGGGCTGCGTCTCGTTCCCCAGCATGGTGCTGGGCCGCCTGTGGAAGGCGCTGAAGGTCATCGCCCCGTCGCGGGTCGAGGAAGCCTCGGCCAAGTGCAATCCGTGGGATCTGGAGCAGGGCACCCCGGAAGTCTTCGACGAACTGTGCAAGACGGCCGCCGCCGGCCTGCGCGATCCCGAGAACGCCGCCTTCGACAGCGTGCGCTCGCTGTGCGACCCCGAGCATCTGGCCCTGTGCCTGCAGCTGTCGGCCATCGCCCGCTCGTGCCTGCCCAAGCTGGCCGAATGGGTCAGCCGCATGTCGGACGAGCGCGCCTTCGCCGCCAAGCTGGCCTATCGCGACGCCTGCCGGATCAGCGAGGACGCCGGTCCGCTGTTGCTGGACATGCTGTCGGCCCACCTGCCGGACGACTGGCGGATCATGCGCGTGATCTCGGCCGTCATGGACCGTCCCACCGACCGTTACCTGGCCTCGTCCGAGGTCAAGGCGTTCGGCGAGCGGATCCTGGCCGACATCGACGCCTCGATCGCCCGCATCGAGAACTTCAACTTCGCCGACGGCGAGAAGGTCGGCCGCCAGGCCGCCCAGGGCGCCCACCGCGCCCAGCTGCAGATCGTCGAGTTCCAGCAGTCGATCGAAGTCGCCAAGGACGGCCCGTGGGGCAAGCGCCTGGCCCGTCACAAGCAACAGATGGCCAAGGTCTGCGAACAACGCATGGACCAGGCCGACAAGCAGCTGGAAGCGGCCCTGCCGCTGCGCTCGCTCTCGATGATGTCCAAGAAGGGCAGCAAGGGCGCGGCCAAGCTGACCGACGAGCCGGACGAGGCCCTGATCCGCCGGGCCCAGTCCGCTCTCGCCTTCATCGCCGAGCTGCGCTCGTGCGCCGACAAGGCCGGCTACGGCACCTCGCGCAACAAGATCCTGGAAAAGCTCAACAGCCGCCTGGACCCCTATATCGAGGACGTCCTGCACGTGGCCCGCACGGGCGACGGCGGCGACTCCGGCTTGGCCGTGAAGTACCTGGATGTTGCGGCGGGCTTCATCGCCTACACGCGCGACGACAAGACCGCCGAGATCGTGCGCCGCCGCGCGGCCGCGGCGATCGCGGCCTAGGCCGTCAGCCACGCCACCAGCGCAGCGTTCACTACCTCGGGCCGCTCGAGGGTGATCACGTGCCCGCAGGTCTCCGCGACGACCAGCGTCGCGCCCGGGATCGCCTCCGCCATCTCCTGCGACAACGCCAGCGGCGTCAGCGGATCGGCATCCCCCACGACGATCACCGTCGGGACCTTGATCTCCGCCAGTAGCGGCCGGCTGTCTACGCGCGCAATCACCGCTTCGGTCTGGCGCGCGAAGCCCTCCAGCCCCACCGCGCGGCCCATGCGGATGCTGGCGGCGTTGAGGTCCGGGTCGCCCTTGCGGCTGGGATGGGTCAGGGCGTCGGCGCCTAACGCCAGGAAGCGCTCGAAGCCGACGGCGCGGGCCTGGTCCAGCATTTTGCGGCGGGCGGCCGTCTGCTCGGGCGTGTCGGGGCGGGCCGAGGTGCAGACCAGGGCCAGTTTCTCGACCCGCTGCGGCGCCTGGCGGATGATCTCCAGCGCCAGATAGCCGCCCATCGACACCCCGACCAAGGCAAAGCGCGCCGGGGCGGCGGCCAGGATCAGGGCGGCCATCTCCGGCAGGGTGTCGCCGGCCAGGGTGTTGGCGATCTGGACCGGGCCGTGCGGCCACAGGGCGGGCAGTTGCGGGGCGAAGATCTCCTCCGAGCACAGCAGCCCCGGAACCAGCACGATCGGCGTCATGAACCCTCCCTCGATGAGCAGCGTCAGCATGGCGCGGGCGCGGACCGCACTTAAGCGCTTTTTTCGCTAACGGACGGCGCGGTTACCGGCTAACACGCGGCCATGATCGCTTTCTGGATCGCCGCGACGGGGCTGTCGGCCGTAACGGCCGGGCTGGTGCTGCGCGGGGCCGCGCGGGCCAGGCCCATCGACGACGCCCAGGCCCGGCTGGAGCCGCATCGCCGCCGCCTGGCCGAGGTCGAGCGCCTGGCCATCGACGGCCTGCTGGCCGAAGGCGAGCTGAAGGCCGCCCGCGCCGAGGCGGCCCGGGGCCTGCTGGTCGCTGCCGACCAGACCCAGGTCTGGGAGCGCGACGGCGTCGGCCCGCGCAAGGCCGCGGTGATCGCCGCCGGGGCGGCCTGCGTCGCCGCTGTCGGCCTCTATGTCGCGATCGGCCGTCCCGAGCTGCCCGACCAGCCCTTCGCCAAGCGCGTCGCCGCCTGGAAGGCCGCCGATCCTGCGACCCTGGCCCCCGAGCAGATCGCCGCCGTGCTGCAAGGCGTCGCCGCCGAGCGTCCCAAGGATCCCGAGCCGCTGGTGTTCCTGGCCAAGGCCCGCGCCGCCGCCGGCGACCTGCCCGGCGCCGAGGCCGCCCTGCGCAAGGCCGTCCGCATCGCCCCCAAGCGTGCCGACATCTGGAGCCTGCTGGGCGAGACCTTCATGATGGAGGCGAAAGGCGAGGTCACCGCCGACGCCAAGCTGGCCTTCGGCGAGGCGTTGAAGGCCGATCCTGCCGATGTGCGGGCCCGCTACTACCTCGGTCGCGGCAAGATCGGTGACGGCGACGTCCAGGGCGGCCTGACCGACTGGCGCGCCCTGGCCGCCAGCCTGCCAGCCAACGACCCCGGCCGCGCGGCCTTGGGCCAGGAGATCGCCCAGGTCGAGGCCAAGGGCGGTCTGCCCAGCGCCCAGCCGGCGGCCGAAGAGAACCCGCAGGTCCAGGGCATGATCGCCGGCATGGTCGAGGGCCTGGCCGCGCGCCTGGCCCAGGCTCCTGACGATCCCGACGGCTGGGTGCGCCTGGTCCGCGCCTATGCCGTGCTGGGCGAGACCGCCAAGCGCGACGCCGCGCTGGCCTCGGCCTCGGCCCGTTTCAAGGACCAGCCCAAGGTGCTGTCGGCCCTGCGCCAGGCCGCCGACACGCCTCCGCAGAAGACCGTGCAATGAGTTTCTGGCCCCAAAGCTTACTTCCAAAGTCCCGCAAGGCGCGTCGGCGCCTGACCATTCTCTTGGCCATCGCGCCGGTGCTGGCCTTGGCCGTGGGCCTGGCGCTCTATGGCCTGCGTGACAGCATCTCGCTGTTCTACACGCCGGCCCAGGCCAAGGCGGCCAATGTCGCGCCCGGTCGCAAGGTGCAGCTGGGCGGCCTCGTTCAGCACGGCAGCGTGGTCAAGCATCCCGGTGGTGACGTCGAGTTCGTGGTCGCCGACCAGCAGGCGACGGCGAAGGTCAGCTATCACGGCGACCTGCCGGACCTGTTCCGCGAAGGGCAGGGGATCGTCGCCGACGGGTCCTTCGACGCCAACGGGACCTTCGTCGCCAAGCAGGTGCTGGCCAAGCACGACGAGCGCTACATGCCGCGCGAAGTGGCCAAGGCGCTGAAGAAGCAGGGCGAGTGGCGTGGTGAGGGGGCAGCGCCTCCCACCTACGGAAAGCCCCCCTCCGAGAAGAAGACATGATCACCGAACTGGGCGCCTTCGCCCTGATCCTGTCGCTGATGCTGTCGGTGGCGCAGACCGGTCTGTCGGCCGTCGGCGGCGCGCGGCGCTCGCCGGTGCTGGCGGGCGCGGGACGCGGCGCGGCCGTGGCGACCTTCGTCGCGGTCATCGTGGCCTTCGCGGCCCTGATCCACGCCTTCGTCACCTCGGACTTCTCGGTCGCCAATGTCGCGGCCAACTCGCACACGGCCAAGCCGCTGTTCTACAAGGTGGCTGGGGCCTGGGGCAGCCACGAGGGCTCGATGCTGCTGTGGTGCCTGGTGCTGACCGGCTACGGCGCGGCCATGGCCTTCTTCGGCGATAGCCTGCCGCCGCGCCTGCGGGCCTACGCCATCGCCATCCAGGGCGCGCTGGGCGTGTTGTTCCTGGCCTATACCGTCTTCGCGTCGAACCCGCTGGCGCGCCTGCTGGACGTGCCGGTCGAGGGCCGTTCACTCAACCCGCTCCTGCAGGACTGGGCGTTGGCGGTGCACCCGCCGTTCCTCTACTGCGGCTATGTCGGCTTCTCGGTGGTCTATTCACTGTCCTTGGCGGCCTTGATCGAGGGCCGGATCGACGCGGCCTGGGCGCGCTGGGTGCGGCCCTGGACCCTGGCGGCCTGGAGCCTGCTGACCATCGGCATCACGCTGGGCGCCTTCTGGGCTTATTACGAGCTGGGATGGGGCGGCTGGTGGGCCTGGGATCCGGTCGAGAATGCCAGCTTCATGCCGTGGCTGATCGGGGCTGCCCTGCTGCACTCGGCGATCGTCACCGAGAAGCGCGGGGCGCTGCCGGGCTGGACGGCGTTCCTGGCCCTGGCGGCCTTCACCTTCTCGATGCTGGGCGCCTTCCTGGTGCGCTCGGGCGTGCTGACCAGCGTCCACGCTTTCGCCGTCGATCCGACGCGCGGCGTGCTGCTGCTGATGATGATGGGCCTGGCCGCGGGGACCGGCTTCCTGCTGTTTGGCCTGCGCGCCGCCAGCCTGAACCCGGGCGGCCAGTTCCGCCCGGTGAGCCGCGAGAGCGCCATCGTGCTCAACAACATCCTGCTGTCGACGGCGACGGCGGTGGTGCTGCTGGGCACCCTCTATCCGCTGATCCGTGAGGCCATGGACGGCGAGGCCGTCTCGGTCGGCGCACCGTTTTTCAACATGACCTTCGTGCCGCTGATGCTGCTGGCCTTCGCCGTGCTGCCGGCCGGCCCGCTGCTGGCGTGGAAGCGCGGCGACGCCAAGGGCGTGGCCCGCAAGCTGTGGATCGTGCTGGCGGTCGCCGCCGTGCTGGGCCTGATCGCCTATGGCCTGGTCCAGCCGCGCAAGGCCCTGGCCAGCGGCGGCTTGGTGCTGGGCTTCTGGCTGGTGGGCGGCGCGCTGCGCGAACTGGCCGATCGCCTGAAGCTGTTTGCCGCGCCCGTCGCCGAAAGTCTCCGTCGTGCGCGTGGCCTGCCGCGCGGCGCCTGGGGTACGACCCTGGCCCACGCGGGCATGGGCCTGTTCGTGCTGGGAGCCTCGTTCGAGACCGCCTGGAAGGTTGAGGCCGCCCAGGCGCTGAGCCTCAACGACAGCCACGCCCTGGGCGCCTACACCCTGACCCTCAGCGACGTCGGCACGGTCGAGGGGCCGAACTACCTGGCCGAGCGCGGCATCGTGAAGGTGGTCAACAAGGCTGGCGTCGAGGTCTGCCGCGCCGAGCCCGAGCGCCGCTTCTATCCCACCGGCGGCCAGACCACCTCGGAAGTGGCCATCTGCCCCAGCCTGCTGGACGACATCTACATCGTGCTGGGCGAGCGCCGGGCGGGCGAGGGCGGCAAGCCGGCCTGGCTGGTCCGCGCCTATGTGAACCCCTGGGTGCGGCTGATCTTCCTGGGCCCGCTGATCATGGCGCTGGGCGGGGCGGTGTCGCTGTCGGACCGCCGCGTGCGCCTGGGCGTTGGCCGTCGCGCCGGCGAGGAGGTCGTGTCGTGAGCCGCGTCCGCGCGCTGCTGATCGCCGCAGCCGCCCTGGCCATGACCGCCGGCGCCTACGAGCCGTCCGAACGCCTGGCCGATCCCGCGCAGGAGACCCGCGCCCGCCACCTGTTCAAGGAAGTGCGCTGCCTGGTCTGCCAGAACGAGTCGATCGACGATTCCGAGGCCCAGCTGGCGGGCGACCTGCGGCAGATTGTCCGCGAGCAGGTCAAGGCTGGACGCAGCGACAGCCAGATCCGCGCGTTCCTGGTCGAGCGTTATGGCGAGTTCGTGCTGCTGAAACCGCAGTTCTCGGCCGGCAACGCCGTGCTGTGGCTGGCCCCGATCGGGGTGTTGATGGTCGGCGGCGGTCTGATGTTCGGCCTGCTGCGACGTCGCGAGACTGAACAGACCGAGCTTTCGCAGGACGAAGAAGAGCGCGTCAGGCGCCTGCTTGAAGACGATTGACACGATTGCGCCGAAAAGGAGCCTCAAGAAGCACCTTTCGGATGACGGAAAGATAATTCGAGAACCATTGCACCTTTTATTGCTGGGACTAGGTTCAGAGATCGACTGTGACCACGCGCCGGGCGCGAGGTTGACGCGAAAGGGACCGCGCGGATCGCGCGGGTGAGGAAGAGACGAATGACCGCTAGGAAGTCGGGTTTCATTGTGGGCGCCGTGGCTGGCGCGGGCGTGGCCTGCGCCGCGCTGGCAGGCGTGGGCATGCGCATGGGAACGGCCGCTGCCGAGGCGCCGGCCATCCGCCCGGTCAGCGCCGGCGCGCCGGCCTTCGCGCCTCCGCCGGGCGCGCCGATGTCGTTCGCCGACATCTTCGAGAAGGTCTCGCCCGCGGTCGTCCAGATCAATGTGACCTCCAAGGCCAGTCAGCCGACGCTGCGCATCCCGGGCCTGGAAGGCTTCGACATCGTGCCGCGTGGCCAGAAGGGCAAGCCGGGCCAGCAGGGCCAGGACGGCGATGACGGCGACAGCCCCTCGCTGCCCAAGCAGCAATCGGCCGGTTCGGGCTTCTTCATCTCGGCCGACGGCTACATCGTCACCAACAACCACGTCGTGGCCGACGCCGACGACATCCAGGTGGTGATGAAGGACGGCCGCGAGCTGAAGGCCACCCTGGTCGGCCGCGACGAGGGCACCGACCTGGCGGTCATCAAGGTCGTCGACCCCAAGACCAAGGGCGACTTCCCGTATGTGAACTTCGAGAACCAGGCCAAGCCGCGGGTCGGCGACTGGGTCATCACGATCGGCAACCCGTTCGGCCTGGGCGGCACGGCCACGGCCGGCATCATCTCGGCCTATGACCGCGACCTGGGCGATAGCTCTTCGCGGTTCGTGAACTACATCCAGATCGACGCGCCGATCAATCGCGGTAACTCGGGCGGTCCCAGCTTCGACATCTATGGCCGGGTGATCGGCGTCAACAGCGCCATCTACTCGCCGTCGGGCGGTTCGGTCGGCATCGGCTTCGCCATTCCCGCCGACGTCGCCGAGGCCACCGCCAAGCAGCTGATCGCGACCGGCAAGGTCGTGCGCGGCTACATCGGCGTGAACATCATGGACTTCAACGCCGAGATGGCGGAGTCCCTGGGCCTGAACAACGTGAAGGGCGCCATCGTCGCCGAGGTCGTGGCCGGTGGCCCGGCCGCCAAGGCTGGCCTGCTGCCCGACGACATCCTGACGGCGGTCAACGGCGTGCCGGTGGCAGGCGTCTCGGAACTGACCCGCGAAGTCGCCAAGGCGCGTCCGGGCGAGTCGGTGAAGATCTCGGTCATTCGCGACGGCAAGCCGCGCATCATCGAGGTCAAGTCGGGCACGCGTCCGACCGAAGGCGCTCTGGACGTCAATGACGACGACAAGAACCAGGACGGCGCCGCGCCGACCCCGGACAAGTCGACCAGCCAGAAGGTCGACGCGCTGGGCCTGACGCTGAGCCCGATCGACCCGGCCTCGCGCCAGACCTACAAGATCGACAGCGAGATCAAGGGCCTGCTGATCATCGGCGTGCGCGGCGACAGCGACGCGGGCGAGAAGGGCCTGGCCAAGGGCGACGTGCTCTCGACCATCAACGGCGCGGCGATCGCCAGCATCGGCGACGTCAACGCCGCCCTGGCCACCGCCAAGAAGGCCGGCCGCGCCAGCGTGCTGGTCAAGGTGATCCGCCAGAACAAGCCGGTCTTCCTGCCGCTGAAGATCGCGCCGTAAGCTGACGACGCTTTAGACGATCAAGCCCCGTTCCGGTCCGCCGGAGCGGGGCTTTTTCGTATCTGTCCAAGGTTTAAGTTACGGCGGTCGCCGAAAACGCTATCAACCTCACAACTGTCGCGCGATGGCGCAGAATCGGGGGAACGTCGAGCGTTCCGCTGTTCTGCCTTGAGCGCATGAGGGGCTCACTGATGCGTATTCTGATTATCGAAGACGACCTGGAAGCCGCCGCCGCCATGGCGCACGGGTTGAAGGAAGCCGGCTACGACGTGGAGCACGCGCCCGACGGCGAGGCCGGTCTGGGCGAGGCCCAGAAGGGCGGCTTCGACGTCCTGGTCGTCGACCGCATGATGCCCAAGATGGACGGCGTTCAGGTTGTCGAGACCCTGCGCCGCGAGGGTGACCAGACGCCGGTGCTGTTCCTGTCTGCCCTGGGCGAGATCAACGACCGCGTCACCGGCCTGCGCGCCGGCGCCGACGACTATCTGGTCAAGCCGTACGCCTTCCCTGAGCTGGTCGCCCGCGTCGAGGCCCTGTCGCGCCGCCGCGAGACCGGCGCCGTCGCCACGACCCTGAAGGTCGGCGAGCTGGAGATGAACCTGATCAACCGGACGGTTCATCGCCAGGGCAAGGAGATCGATCTCCAGCCCCGCGAATTCCAGCTGCTGGAGTTCATGATGCGCCATGCCGGTCAGTCGGTGACCCGCACCATGCTGCTGGAGAAGGTCTGGGAATACCACTTCGACCCGCAGACCAACGTCATCGACGTGCACATCTCGCGTCTGCGCTCGAAGATCGACAAGGGCTTCGACCGGGCCATGCTGCAGACCGTGCGCGGCGCTGGCTATCGCCTCGATCCGTAGGAGACTGGCGGCGGCCTAGCCGTCGAACTTGCCCATGCGCCTGCCGCGTCTTCTCCGCACCACGCCGTTCCGGCTGACCCTGCTGTTCCTGGCCCTGTTCGCGGCGGCCGCCAGCGCCTTCCTGGGCTACATCTACGTGGCCACGGCGGGCGAGGTGAACCGCCGCTCGCAGGCCGAGATCAGCCGTGAGTTCGAGAGCCTGGAGGCGGCCTACCGCCAGGGCGGCGTCGACGCGCTGAACCAGACCATCGTCGAGCGGGCCACGGGCGAGCGGCCGTTCCTGTACTTCCTGGCCGATTCCAGCGGCAAGCGGATCTCGGGCTCGATCGAGGAGTCGCCGGTCAGCAACTTCTCGGGCGACGGTCCCGAATGGGCCAGCTTCAAGGTCACCGAGACCGACCTGGACGGCGCCGAGGTCAAGGCCGCCGCGCGCGGGGTGCAGCAGCGCCTGGAGCACGGCGAGATCCTGTTCGTCGGGGCCGATGTCGACGCCTCCGAAGCCTATGTCCGCAAGATCGTCCGGGCCCTGTGGGGCGCTGGGGCGCTGGTCATCCTGCTGGGCATGGCCGGCGGCGTCCTGATCAGCCGCAATGTCAGCCGCTCGATGCAGGGCCTGGTGGATGTGGTCAACGACGTGCGGGCCGGCGACCTGCACGCCCGCGCCAAGATCCGCGGCGCCCGCGACGAGTATGATGAGCTGGCCGAGGGGCTGAACGACATGCTCGACCGGATCGAGCGCCTGATGGGCGGCCTGCGCCACGCCGGCGACGCCATCGCCCACGACCTGCGCTCGCCCCTGACCCGCTTGCGCGCCCGCATGGAAGTGGCCCTGATCGACGCCGAGAACGGCAAGGGCGATCCCGTCGCGGCGCTGGAAACCGCGCTGCAGGACGCCGACGGGGTGCTGAAGACCTTCAACGCCGTGCTGGCCATCGCCCGCCTGCAGGCCGCCGGCTCGGCGCCCGACCAAAGCAACTTCGACGCCAGCGAACTGGCCACCGACATGGCCGAGCTCTACGAGTTCTCGTGTGAGGACAAGGGCCTGGACTTCAAGGCCGAGATCGTCCCGGCCCTGAACATCAAGGGCAACCGCGAGTTCCTGGCCCAGGCGCTGGCCAACCTGCTCGACAACGCCATCAAATATACCCCCGAGGGCGGGGCGATCATGCTGCGCGCGCGGCGCACCTCGTCCGGCGAGCTGGAGTTCTCGGTGACCGACACCGGCCCCGGCGTGCCCGAAGCCGATCGGCCGCGCGTGGTCCAGCGCTTCGTGCGCCTGGAGAACAGCCGCAGCGAGCCTGGCGCGGGCCTGGGCCTCTCCCTGGTCAGCGCCGTCGCCGTCTCGCACGGCGGGCGGCTCGAACTGGCCGAGGGGCCGGGCGAGTACAACGGCATGGGCCCGGGATTGCGGGTGGCCCTGGTGCTGCCGCGCGTGGAGTAGGCTAGGGCAGCTTCCAGCCCAGGTCGGCGTGCGGCGCGTAAATGGCGTCCGGGGCCATGGCCAGCGAGTCGAAGCCGGGCGGAGCCAGGCTCCAGACGGCCAAGAAGGTCGCGATCGCCGCCGCTGGCAGGAACAGGTAGCCGACAAACTGGCGGCGGACGCTGGGCTCGGCCCGGCCCAGGAAGGTCACGCGCAGGATCAGCGGGTGCGTGCCCCAGCCACAGGCCAGGGGCGAGGCGACGCCCGAGCCGGAGACCTTCAGCAGGGCCTTGGCGTAGTCGCCTCGGATGTCGCCGCGCATGGCCAGGACCGTGGCGTCGCAGGCCAGCTCCTGGTCGACGCGCGCGAAGGCCGCGCCGAGGTGGATCGCGGGATTGCACCAGCCCAGCACGCGGCAATAGGCGACCACCAGATTGGCCAGCGGATCGCCCCGGCGAATGTGGGTGCGTTCGTGCAGCAGGATCAGTTCGCGCTCGCGGGCGGTGAAGCGGGTCTCGAAATCGGCCGGCAGCACTAGGCGCGGCCACAGGGCCCGCATGACGGCGGGGCCGGCTTGGCCACGCGCCGCGCGGCGCTGGAAAGCGCGTTCCTGCAGCAACATGAGGCCGGCCAGCAGCGCCGCTCCGATCATCCAGGCCGCCAGCACCTTCAGCGCCAGTTGATGGCCCAATGGCGCGGCGCCGCCGCTGATGCGCAGGGTCTCCGAGAGGCTGGGAAAGAGGCCGGCCACGGCGGCGACCGGCACGAGCGACCAGAGGCCATAGGCCAGGCGCGGCCCGAACAGCCAGCGGACCGGCAGGCGCAGCAGCAGGACGATGACCACGCCGATGGCGGCGGCGACCTGCACGCGCATCAGGGCCAGGACCAGCAGGTCGATCATCGCGGTCCTCCCCCTGCCGACGTGTCGGCTACTCGCCCTGCACCCAGGTGATCGCGCCGGTGTAGGGGTCCATCTGGGCGGCCATGCCGGGGCGCAGGTCGCTGGCGTCGGGGCCGCGGGGGGAGACGCTCCAGACGATGACCATGGCCATGATCGCCAGGAAGGTCATCGTGAGGAAGCCGGCGATGTCGCGGTGCAGGCTGGGCTCGCGCCGGTTCAGCAGCGACACGCGCAGGATCAGCGGATGGGTCGCCCAGCCGCAGGCCAGGGGCGAGGTGGCGACGCTCATCTGCGCCTTCATCAGGGTCTTGGCATAGTCGGCGCGGATGTCGCTGCGCAGGGCCACGACGGTGGCGTCGCAGGCCAGCTCCTGGTCGATGCGCACCAGGCGCGTGGCCAGGGCGATCATCGGGTTGCACCAGCCCAGCACGCCGGCCCCGGCGATGACCAGGTTGGCGATCGGGTCGCCGCGATTGATGTGGGTGCGCTCGTGCAGCGTGATCATCTCGCGCTCGCGGGCGTCGAAGCGTTCGGCGAAGTTGGACGGCAGCACCACGCGCGGCCACAGGGCGCCCATCACGGCCGGACCGGCCAGGCCTTGGTCGACCTTCTGCCGGAACAGACGCTCGCGCAGGACCAGGATGGCGGTGGCGATGGCGCAGCCGGCCAGCCACAGCAGGATCAGCTTGGACGCCCAGGCGCCCAGCGGCCGGGCGGGCGAGCCGAGGTCCATGGTCTCGGCCAGGCTGGGCAGGAAGGCGGCGGCGGCGGCGGCCGGCACGATGGCCCACAGGCCGTACGAGCGGCGCGGGCCGAACAGCTGGCGCGCGGATGGGCGCAACATGACGACCAGCAGCACGGCGGCCGCGGCGGCGATCTGGGCCCGGATCAGGGCGAGGGCGAAGAGCTCGGTCATTCTTGAGCAGTTCCTGGCCGTTTCCTCAGATGCGATGGTTACAACTGTAAATTCACACGTCAACCCGTCTGTGATCTGCCCGCGCCGGGCAGATCACAGATTCTTAGAGTGGGAGCGCGTTCGGGCGGCGAACCGCGCACACTTCGCCTAACGCGCTCCTGCTTGTCCGTGAACGCAACGCGGGTCACGGTGCCCCGCATGACTCAGCTCGCTGACCGCTTGGCCCCGTGCGGCCCGATCCTCGACACAAAGGCCGCAGAGCGGGCGTATGAGGCGATCGCCAAGCGGGCGGGCGAGGCCATGTCGGGCGTCGACGCCGCCTGGGCCGCCCTGGCCCCGGTCTTCGCCGCCTCGCCCTACCTGGCCGGCCTCGCTCGCCGCGACGGCCAGCGCTTGCCCAGGATCCTGGGCGGAGATCCGGGCCAAAACTTGACCATGATCCTGGACGCCGCGCGGGCCGTCGCCGCCGAGCCCGACTTCGAGACCGCGCGCAAGGCCTTGCGCGAGCTGAAGGCCGACCTGCACCTGTTGACGGCCCTATGCGACCTGGGCGGGGTCTGGGACCTGGACCAGGTGACCGGCGCCCTGACCTGCTTCGCCGACGCCGTATTGCACGCCGCCCTGGCCCAGGCCGTCCGCCAGGAGGTCGATCGCGGCGCGCTGACCCACGTGGGGGAGGGGGGGGACGGCCCCGCGCCGGGCCTGTTCTGCATCGCCATGGGCAAGCACGGCGCGTTCGAGCTGAACTATTCCAGCGACATCGACTTTTCGATCTTCTACGCGCCCGAGAAGCTGCAGGTCGCCGAGGGCGTCGAGCCCCAGGCCGTGGCGGTGCGCATCGCCAACCACCTGGGCCGGGTGCTGCAGGAGCGGACCGGCGACGGTTATGTCTTCCGCATCGACCTGCGCCTGCGTCCCGATCCGTCCTCGACCCCGCCCGCGATGCCGGTCGACGCGGCCATGGACTACTATGAGAGCGTCGGCCAGAACTGGGAGCGCGCTGCTCACATCAAGGCCCGGATCGCGGCCGGCGACGCGGCCGAGGGCGCGGCGTTCCTGGAAGGGCTGCAGCCCTTCATCTGGCGGCGCAACCTGGACTTCGCGGCCATCGCCGACATCCACTCGATCAAGCGCCAGATCCACACCTACAAGGTCGACGACCGCCTGACCGCCAAGGGCGCGGACCTCAAGCTGGGGCGGGGGGGGATCCGCGAGATCGAGTTCTTCGTCCAGACCCAGCAGCTGATCCTGGGCGGTCGCCAGCCGGACCTGCGCAGCCCGCGCACCCTGGACGCCATGCAGGCGCTGGCTGCCGCCGGCCACGTCACGGACGAGGACGCCGCCTGGCTGACCGACGCCTACAGGGCGCTGCGGGCGCTGGAGCACCGCGCCCAGATGATCGCTGACGACCAGACCCACAAACTCCCGGAGTCCGACGCCGAGCGGAAGAAGGTCGCCGCGCTCTGGAATCACGACAATCTGCGCACCTTCGACGCCGCCGTCGGCAAGATCCTGAAGGGCGTGAACCAGCGCTACGGACGCCTGTTCGCCGGCGAGGAGGAGCTGTCCTCGCGGTTCGGCAGCCTGGTGTTCACCGGCGTCGAGGACGATCCCGAGACCCTGGCCACCCTCAAGCGCATGGGCTTCTCCAGTCCCGAGCGGGTCGCCGCCACCATCCGCGGCTGGCACCACGGCCACATCGCCGCCACCCGCACCGAGCGCAGCCGCGAACTCTTCACCCGCCTGGCGCCGCGCCTGCTGGACGCGGCCAACGCCACGGGCGCGCCGGACCAGGCCTTCAACCGCTTCGCCGATTTCTTCGCGTCGCTGAGCTCGGGCGTGCAGATCCAGTCGCTGTTCCTGGCCCAGCCGCGCCTGTTCGAGCTGATCGTCGAAGTCATGGCCTTCGCCCCGCGCCTGGCCACGACCATGGCCAAGCGCCCCACGGCCCTGGACGCCCTGCTGGACCCCAGCTTCTTCGGCCCCATCGAGACCCCCGCCGTCGCCCCGTGGGACCCGGCCGATTTCGAGGGCGCGATGGACGCCGCCCGCCGACTGTTCCGCGACCAGAGCTTCCGCATCGGTGTGCGGGTGATGAGCGGCAGCGCCGACGCCCGCGACATCGGCCGCGCCTTCGCCGAACTGGGCGACCTGATCATCGGCGGCCTGGCCCCCGCCGCCCTCCTGGAGACCGAGCGCCTGGGCGGCGCTTTCCCTGGCCACGTCGCGGTGGTGGCGCTGGGCAAGGCGGGCTCGCGCGAGATGACCGCCAAGTCGGACCTGGACCTGATGACGCTCTACGCCGCCGACGACCCGGCGGGCCTGTCGGCGGTGAAGGAGTGGAGCGCAGACACCTTCTACGCCCGCTTCACCCAGCGCATGACCTCGGCCCTGTCGGCGCCGACGGGTGAGGGGACGCTGTACGAGGTCGACCTGAAGCTGCGTCCCTCGGGAACCAAGGGGCCGGTGGCGGTCAGCTTCGGGGCCTTCGAGGACTATTATGAGCGCGAGGCCGAGACCTGGGAGCTCCTGGCCCTGACCCGCGCCAGGGTGGTCTGGGCCAGCTCGCCCGAGTTCAAGGTGCGCGCCGAGGGCGCGATCGCCTCGGCCCTGCGCCGCGCCCGCGAGTGGAAGAAGACCGCCGCCGACGTCATCGACATGCGTGAACTGATGGAGCGCGAGCGGCCCGGCAAGGGCGACTGGGACCTGAAGCTGGAGCCCGGCGGCCTGGTCGACATCGAGTTCGCCGCTCAGTTCCTGCAACTGGCCCACGCGGCCAAGGGCGGCCCTCTACGCCAGAACACCGGCGAAGCCCTGGCGGCCCTGCGCGAGGCGGGCCTGGCCGACGACGGTGCGCTGGCCCGGCTGGAGGCCGCCTGGCGGCTGGAGCAGGACCTGTCCCAGCTGATCAAGGTCGCGCTGGAGGACGGCCTGGACGTCGAAGCCGAGCCCAAGGCCTTCAAGGCGCTGCTGGCCAAGGCGGGCCACGTCAGCCAGTTCAAGTCGCTGAAACCCAAGCTGGCCAAGGCGAAAGCTGAAGCGCGGGCGGCCTATGAAACGATCGTGAAGGCGCCGGGATAAATCCGACGACGGAATCGGTGCCTCTACGCGTTTCAGTCTCCATGGGACGGCTTCCAGCCTTTGGAGACCTGAAGACCGATGATCGTACGCATCCTGATCGCCGCTGGCGTGCTCGCCGTCGCGGCGCCGGCCCTGGCGCAGACCGCCGCGCCTAGCGCAGCGCCTCAGGGCATGACCCTGCAGCAGTTCCAGGCCTCGAACGGCGACAAGCTGTTCACGCGGCTGGACGCCAACAAGGACGGCAAGATCTCGCCCGACGAGTTCACCGCCTTCCGCAAGGAGAACCCCGAGGTCGACGCCAAGGCGACCAAGGCCGGCAAGCGCGGGCAGCGGGTGTTCGCCCGCTTCGACAAGGACAAGGACGGCTTCCTGTCGCGCACCGAGGCCGACGCCGTGCTGGCCTGGCGCTACAAGCGGATGGACGCCAATAACGACGGCATCCTGACGCTGGAGGAGTTGCAGGCCAAGAAGGGCAAGGCCAAGGTCGGGGTCTGATGACGACGTGCGCGGCGGGTTGAAGCTTGGCGTCCGACGGGAACGATCCCGACGAAACCTTGCTGGCGGGGGTAGGACGGGGCGACCCGACCGCCGTGCGCACCCTGCTGGACCGACGCCTGCCGCGTATCCTGGCCCTGGCCCGGCGCATGCTGAACGACTCCGGCGAGGCCGAGGACGTGGCCCAGGAGACCTTCCTGCGGGCCTGGAAACAAGCGCGGTCGTGGACGCCGGGCGGCGCGAAGTTCGACACCTGGCTGCATCGCGTGGCCCTGAACCTCTGCTACGACCACCTGCGCCGCCGGCGCGAGGTGGTGACCGATACGCCGCCCGAGCAGGTCGACACCGGTCCGGCGCCGGACGCCGGTCTGCTGCGGGCGGATCTTTCGAAGCGCGTCGAGGCGGCCCTGGCCGCTCTGCCGCCGCGCCAGCGCGAGGCGATCGTGCTTTGCCATCACCAGGGGCTGGGCAATATCGAAGCGGCGCAACTGATGGAAATCAGCGTCGAGGCGCTGGAAAGCCTGCTGGGGCGAGGGCGTCGGGCTCTCAAGGCCTCGCTGGCGGATCTGCAGGGGGCGGGCGTATGAAGGAGCTGTGGTCATGATGCGCTTCGAGAGGTTCGAGGACCTGGCCGAGACCTATGGCGGCGAGATCGCGCGCTGGCCGGAAGGCGAGCGCGAGGCCGCGCGCGCCTTGCTAGCCGCCTATCCCGAGCGCCTGAAGCCGGTGCTGGCCGGCGCGGCGCAGTTGGACCGCCTGCTGGACCTTACCCCCGCACAGGCCGTCGACGCCGCCCTGCTGGGCCGGCTGATCGCCGCCGCGCCGCAAGCGCGTAGCAGCGCCCGCCGCTGGATCGCTGGCCTGGGCGCGGCCCTGGGTCTGTCGGCCGCCGCCTTCGCGGGCGTGGCCGTCGGGGTCTTTGCCGGCCGGTCGACGCCGGTGGAGACGCCGGTCGCCGTGGCCGCCGAGCCTTTCGTCACGGCCGTCGACACCTCGGCCGACCTGCAGGACGCCATCGCGGAGCCCGCGGAACTATGACCGGCTCGCGTCCCTGGATGATCGGCCTGGCCGTCTCGGCGACGATCAACGTCTTCCTGGTCGGCGGGCTGGCGGGCATGGCCTATGCGCGCCTGACGACGCCGGCTCCAGCGCCGGTCCCAGCGCGGCCCGCCATCGTCGTCGCCAATCCGCCGCCCACGGTCCCGGCGCAAGCGCCGGTCGCGGTGAGCGAGGAAACGCCCAAGCCGCTCCGCCGTCCCAAGGCTCCTCCACCCGTCGCCGAGGATCTGCCGACCGTGGCCGCGCCGGCGGTCGAGCCCGTCGCCCCGCGCGCGATCCCGCCGCGCGCCTCGCTGATCTCGGTGGGCGACGCGCTGTCGCCGGAGAGCCGCCGGGCGTTCCGCAAGGCGCTGAACGAGACCAACAAGCGCAACAAGCCGCTGACCCAGCAGGCCCGCGCCGAACGGCAGGCCGCCCTGGCCGCCCTGGGCGCGCCGGGCTACGACGCCGCCGAGGTGGCGCGGCGACTGGCCTCGGCGCGCGCCCTGGACCAGCAGGCGCGCGGCAATGTCGAGGCGACGCTGGCCAGCTTCACCGCCTCGCTGACCCCCCAGGAGCGCGCGGCCCTGGCCGAGGGCTTGGCGTGGGTCTATGCGCCGCCGGCGGCGCGGCGCATGGAAGGGCCGAACTGATTTTTTGGCTCTGCGCGTAACCAAACGCTCCGCGCCGACGTATCTCTGGACGTAGCTTCGGAGCATCCCATGCTGATCCGCCACGCCGCCGACCTGACCGACAACGACGTCACCGACCACGGCCTGTACCTCAAGCGCCGAACGCTGATGGCGGGGCTGGCGGGCGCTGGCCTGTTCGGGGCGGCGGGGCAGGCCCAGGCGGGCCTGACCTTCGCCAAGGGGTTCTCGACCCAGGAGAAGGCGACCTCGAAAGAGGACATCACCAGCTACAACAACTTCTATGAGTTCGGCGTCGACAAGGGCGATCCGGCCGAGAACTCGGGCAAGTTCAAGCCGCGGCCCTGGACGGTCCGCATCGACGGCGCTTGCGAAGCCCCGCGCACGGTCGGCATCGAGGACCTGATCGGCGGCAACAAGCTGGAGGAGCGCATCTATCGCATGCGCTGCGTCGAGGGCTGGTCGATGGTCATCCCGTGGGTCGGCTTCCCGCTGAAGGACCTGATCGCCTCGGTCAAGCCGACCTCCAAGGCCAAGTACGTCGCCTTCGAGACGGTGATGCGGCCCTCGGAAATGCCCGGCCAGGGCTGGAACACCCTGGACTGGCCCTATCGTGAAGGCCTGCGCATCGACGAGGCCATGCATCCGCTGACCCTGATGGCCGTGGGCCTGTACGGCGACGTGCTGCCCAACCAGAACGGCGCGCCGCTGCGGCTGGTCGTGCCGTGGAAATATGGCTTCAAGGGCATCAAGTCGATCGTCCGCATCAGTCTGGTCGAGAAGCAGCCGGTCACCTCGTGGAACAAGCTGGCGGCCCGCGAGTACGGCTTCTTCGCCAACGTCAATCCGGCCGTCGACCACCCCCGCTGGTCGCAGGCCAGCGAGCGCCGCATCGGCGAGTTCCGCCGCCGCGAGACCCTGCCGTTCAACGGCTATGGCGAGTGGGTCGGCGACCTCTATCGCGGCATGGACCTGAAGCGGTTCTACTGATGGTCGCGGCTAAGAAGCGTCCTTCGAAGACGCGGGACAACATCGTCTACGCCCTGGTCTGGGCGGTCTGTTTCGCGCCGATCGTCTGGCTGGCCTGGAAAGGCTTCAACGGCGACCTGGGCGCCAATCCGATCGAGAAGCTGATCCGCCAGCTGGGTGTCTGGGGCCTGCGGTTGCTGCTGGTGGGCCTGGCCATCACGCCTGCCGCGCGGATCCTCAAGATGCCCAGGCTGGTGCGCTTCCGGCGGACTATCGGCCTGTTCGCCTTCAGCTACATCCTGCTGCATCTGGCCAGCTATATCGGCGTCGACCTGTTCTTCGACTGGGGCCAGCTGTGGAAGGACATCCTCAAGCGGCCCTTCATCACCCTGGGCATGCTGGCCTTTGTGCTGCTGATCCCGCTGGCGGTGACCTCGACCAATGGCTGGGTGATCCGCATGGGCCGCGCGGCCTGGAGCCGGTTGCACAAGCTGATCTACCTGATCGTGCCGCTGGGCGTCGTGCACTACTACCTGCTGGTCAAGGCCGACCACCGGCCGCCGCTGATCTATGGCGCGGTGTTCGTCCTGCTGATGGGCTGGCGGGTTTGGGAGGCCAGGCGGCAAACCGCCTCTAGACAACCATGAGGCGATAAAGCCTACTGCTCGCCTAAGGTCGAGGGCGGCATGGTCAGCGTCAAATCCCTGGGCGTCTCGGACGCCGAGCTCTTTCCGCCCGCGCCGGTCGTGGCAAACAAGAAGCGCTCGGCTCACGCCCATCACGCCGGTCACCGCGACCGTCTGCGCCAGCGGGCCAAGGCCGGCGGTTTCGTGGCCCTGCCGGACTACGAACTGCTGGAGCTCTATCTCTTCCGCACCTTCCCGCGTGGCGACGTCAAGCCGATCGCCAAGGCGCTGCTGGCCCGCTTCGGCTCGCTGGGCGCGGTGCTGGGGGCGACGATCGAGGAGCTGGCCACGGTCCCGGGCGTTGGCGAGACGGCGGCCATGGACATCAAGCTGCTGCACGAGGCTACCTTGCGGGCCGGCCGCGACAAGATCGTCAAGCGGCCGGTGATCTCGTCCTGGAGCGCCTTGCTCGGTTATGTCCGCGTCGCCCTGGCCAACGAGTCGCGCGAGCAGTTCCGCGTCCTGTTCCTCGACAAGAAGAACCAGCTGATCGCCGACGAGGTGATGAACCGCGGCACGGTCGACCACGCCCCGGTCTATCCGCGCGAGGTGATGCGGCGGGCGCTGGAGCTGTCGTCCAGCAACATCATCATCCTGCACAACCACCCGTCCGGCGACCCGACTCCGTCGCGGCCGGACATCGACATGACCAAGCAGATCGTCGAGGCTGGCAAGGCGCTGAAGATTGCCGTCCACGACCACCTGGTGGTCGGCCGCGAGGGCGTGGCCAGCTTCAAGGCCCTTGGCCTTATGTAGACTGGGTCTGATGTAGATCGGATCAGGACGAGAATTTTCTCATCAGGACGCCCGACGTCGGCTTGACGCCCTCCGTTGAAACCTTGAGCGTCGCGGCCTTGGTTTCGTTCGGAGTCTGCTCATGCGTCGCCTGCTCACCGTTCTGCTCGGATCCGCCGCCCTGCTGGGGGGCATGGCTCACGCTGCTGAAAAGAAGCCGCCAGAGAAGCCCGGTGAGGTCACCAAGGCGATCAAGACGCTGCACGACAGCTTCCTGGTCCTGGACACCCACCTTGACACGCCCGAGCACTTCGCCCGCCACGGCTGGTCGATGCTGGACGAGCACGGCGTCGCCAAGGACGGCAGCCAGGTGGATCTGCCGCGCATGAAGGCCGGCGGCCTGGATGGCGGCTTCTACGTGATCTACACCGGCCAGGGCGAGCTGACCGCCGAGGGCTATCGCAAGGCCCGCGACTTCGCCCTGGAGCGCGCGACCGAGATCCGCGAGATGGTCGCCGCCCACCCCGACCAGTTCGAACTGGCCTACACCGCCGAGGACGCCGCGCGGATCAACAAGGCGGGCAAGAGCTTCGTCTTCCAGAGCATCGAGAACTCCTGGCCGATCGGCGAGGACCTGACCCTGCTCCAGACCTTCTACGCCACCGGCGTGCGCATGGCCGGTCCGGTCCACTTCCGCAACAACCAGTTCGCCGACAGCTCGACCGATCCCAAGGGCAAGATCTGGAACGGCTATTCGCCGCTGGGCCTGCGCTGGTTGGCCGAGGCCAACCGCCTGGGCATCCTGGTCGATGTCAGCCACGCCAGCGACGACATCGTCGACCAGTCGGTGGCGATGTCCAAGGCGCCGATCATCGCCTCGCACTCGGGCGCCAAGGCGATCTTCGACCACCCGCGCAATCTGGATGACGCCCGCATCAAGAAGATCGCCGACAGCGGCGGCGCCATCTGCATCAACTCGGTCTATCTGCGCGCCAGCGCCGACAGCCCCGAGCGCAAGGCGGCTATGGAAGCCATCGGCCGCCCGCCGCGCGACGAGGGCAGCCAGGCCGAGATCGTGGCGTGGATGGCCAAGAAGGTGGCGGTCGACAAGCAATACCCGCCGGTGCGCGCCAACTTCGACACCTTCATGGCCAGCATGCTGCACACCCTGAAGATCGCAGGCCCCAAGGGCGTCTGCGTCGGCGCCGACTGGGACGGCGGCGGCGGCGTCGAAGGCTTCGAGGACGTGGCCGACCTGCCCAAGATCACGGCGCGGCTGAAGGCCGAGGGCTATAGCGACGCCGACATCCAGGCGATCTGGAGCGGCAACGTGCTGCGCCTGGTCGCGGGCGCGCAGGCCTACGCCAAGAGCGTGGCGGCGAAGTAGAAGAACAGACGGCGGATGCTCCCAGAAGGAGCGTCCGCCTTGTCCTGATTAAGCGCCCAGGATCGCCGGCTGGAACAGCCCGGTCGGTGAGGCGGTGAACACCTCGTAGCCGTCCTCGGTCACGCCGATCGAGTGCTCGCACTGGGCCGACAGCGACTTGTCGCGGGTCACGGCGGTCCAGCCGTCGTTCAGCACCTTCACGGCCGGCTTGCCCAGGTTCACCATCGGCTCGACGGTGAAGAACATGCCTGGCTTCAGCACCGCGCCTTGGCCAGGGCGGCCAAAGTGCAGGATGTTCGGGGCGTCGTGGAACACCTTGCCCAGGCCGTGGCCGCAGAAGTCGCGGACGACCGAGCAGCGCTGAGCCTCGACGTAGCTCTGGATGGCGTGGCCGATGTCGCCCAGCGTGGCGCCCGGCTTCACGGCGTCCAGGCCGCGCTTCATGCCCTCATAGGTGATCTCGACCAGGCGGCGGGCGCGTGGGCCCACTTCGCCGACGCCGTACATGCGCGAGGTGTCGCCGTGCCAGCCGTCGACGATGGCGGTGACGTCGATATTGACGATGTCGCCTTCCTTCAGGTTCCAGTCGCCCGGGATGCCGTGGCAGACCACGTGGTTGCGCGAGATGCAGACCGTCTTGGGGTAGCCGCGATAGTACAGGCAGGCGGGCAGGGCGCCGTGGTCCAGGATGAACTCGCGGGCCAAGCGGTCCAGCTCGTCGGACGAGACGCCCGGCTGCACGTGGGGGACCAGCATGTCCAGGCACTCGGCGGCCAGCTTGCCGGCCTTGCGCATGCCCTCGAAGTCTTCCGGCTTGTGGATCTTGATCTGGCCCGTGCGGGTCTCGGCTTCGATCTCGAGGGCGTTGTCCAAGGTCATGCTCTACTCAGCGGTCGCTGCCGCACGTGGGGCGGCGATCAGGCGGGAAGGGGCGTATCTGCTGATCCTAGCACGGATTTCAAGCCCTTGCCCGGTTTCAAACGCCTATCGGGCCGGGTTGATGCGTCGCACCGTGTCCGTCGCCGGACGAATTTCCTTGATGAAGGTCGCGTCCAGGGCCGTCGGCTTGTCGCGGCGCACATGACAGACGCCCTTGTAGCGCGTGACGCGGCCGGTCGGCTTCTCGGTGACGTCGGCGGTGAAGCTGACGTCCCACTCGCCCGGCTTGCCGGCGGGGTTGGGCTTCATGTCGTTGGAATTGACGTCGCCGATCTCCTTCAGGCCGAAGCGGCTCTCCAGCTTGTCGGTGCAGGCCTTGAACGCGAACACGGCCCGCAGGCCTGTCATGAAGCCGTTCTCGGGCTTGCTCGGATCGGTCCGCCCACAGCCCGACACCGCCAGCGCCAGTACGACGAGCGCCAGTACGGTCCTCTTCATGCGATCCCCTCAATCCGCGAGCCTCTGGCCGCGAGCCGGGCGAATGGGTAACTGAAGGCGCGACGATTGCAGCTTAAATCGCCGTTAGGTGAGCGTTGGTCCACAGGATGCGGCGGTCGACGCGGATCGTTTCAGTGCTCATCGCGCAGGCATAGACCAGCACCTCCACGCCGGCCTTGGCCGCCGCGTCCAGGCCCGCCGTGAATTTCGGGTCCAAGTCGGCGCAGGCGCTGAAGGTCTCGCAGTCCTCGCGCTGGACGATGAACAGCGCTACGGCGCGGTGGCCCTCGGCCACCTGGGCGGCAAGGTCGCTGAGGTGGCGGGTGGAGCGGTCGGCCTTGCAGTCGGGAAACTCGGCCAGGCCGAGCGTGCGGGAGAAGTGGCAGTTCTTGACCTCCAGCCAGCACGGCGGGCGGTCCGGGTGGGTCAGCAGGAAGTCGACGCGGCTGGCCTCGGCGTATTTCACCTCGGGCTTGATGGTTGCGTACCCGGTGAGCTCGGGGATCCAGTCGTTGGCCAGGGCTTCGGCGACCAGCCTGTTGGGCAGCAGGGTGTTGATGCCGACCAGGGCGTTGCCTTGCTCGACGCATTGCAGGGTCCAGGCCAGCTTGCGTTTGGGATCGTCCGACCACGACACCCAGGCGCCCTGGCCGGCGTCGCGCACGCCCAGCATCGCGCCGGGATTGGGGCAGTGGGCGGTGATCTCGCGCCCGTCGTCCAGCACGAGGTCGGCGAAGAACCGCTTGTAGCGGCTGACGAGGCGGCCATGAACGAGCGGTTGCGGGAGCAGCATGCGGAGCCTAAGTCGGGAGCGTAAGACCGAAGCGACATAAGGGATCGACGCGATGACCACCAGCGAGCGCGTGACGGCCGCCGTCATGATCATCGGCGACGAGATCCTGTCAGGCCGGACCCAGGACGTGAACCTGTCGGCCATCGCCCGGTACCTGGCGACCTACGGCGTGGACCTGTGCGAGGCCCGCGTGGTGTCGGATGTCGAGCAGGACATCGTCGACGCGGTCAACGCGCTGCGGACCCGCTACGACTACGTCATCACCACCGGCGGCATCGGTCCGACCCACGACGACATCACCGCCGACTCGATCGCCAAGGCGTTTGGCGTCACCGCGCCCGAGCATCCCGAGATCATGGCCATGCTGCGCGAGCGCTGGGGCGAGCCCAACGCCGCCCGCCGCCGCATGGCGCACGTGCCCGAAGGCGGCAGCCTGGTGAAGAACCCGGTGCAGGGCCCGCCCGGCTTCCTGAAGGACAATGTCTTCGTGCTGGCGGGCGTGCCGGCGATCATGCGCGGCATGCTCGAGGACGTCGGTCCCCGCCTGCGCACCGGCGCTGTGGTGCTGAACAAGACCGTGCGGGTCACCGGCACGGGCGAGGGCACGATCGCCGCGCCGCTGGAAGCGGTGGCGAAAGCCCATCCGGACATGTCGCTGGGCAGCTATCCGTTCTTCAGCCCGCCGGACGTCTACGGCGCCAACCTGGTGCTGCGCGGGCGCGATGCGGCGGAGCTGGACGCGGCCGTGGCCGAGCTGATCACGGCGCTGACGGAAGCGGGCGCCAACAACATCGAGCTGCTGGCCGACCCCGCGTAATTCAGATCACTCGTCGCCGGCGACCGCACGGGCCAGGTCGACCAGGTGCTTGCGCATGCCGGTCGACTTGATGGCGGTGAAGGCGCGGGCCAGTTCGGGGGCGCCGGGCAGGGACCAGAAGTCGGCCATCTCGTTGGCGAGATCGGCGGCGGTGGTGTCCGTGCCTTCCGGATCGTCCAGGCCTTCGAAGAAGAAGCCGATCGGCGTCTTCAGGAACATCGCCGTCGCCTGCAGCTTGCTGGCGCTGATGCGGTTCGAACCGCCCTCGTACTTCTGCACCTGCTGGAAGGTCAGGCCCAGGGCGTCGGCCAGGGCCTGTTGGGAGTAGCCCAGGTCCTTGCGGCGCATACGGAGGCGGCGGCCGACATGAATGTCGACGGGATCGGGGGTCTTGTCTTCAGCCATGTCAGATACTCGAACGCGACGGGTGGGGAGGCAACTCATCGAGCCGTCGCGCGAGACCGATCGCCTGCGTGACGCGGGCGCGATCGTGGCGGGAGTCGAAGCGTCAAGAAACGTTTATTCCTCGACGGAACGTTTATTCCCGAATGACGAGAAGTATTGCGGCGTCTGCCTCGCAGGTGGACCGCGGGATTCTTAGTCTTGGTAGGGACGGTGGGACTCGAACCCACACGGATTGCTCCAACGGATTTTAAGTCCGGCGCGTCTACCGATTCCGCCACGTCCCCATGTCCTCGACCCCATAAGCCATCGGCTCGCCGGGGTCGAGGAGGGACGGTGGTATCAAGGTTAGCGACCGGCGCGGGCCTGACGGTCCAGGGCGCGGGCCTGTGCGTCGGTGACCTCGGCGTCGCCGTTGCCGCCGATCGTGGCCGAGACGTTGGTCGCCGCCTCGCCGGCCGCCACCGCGCCCGAGCGGCGGGCCGCGCCGTTCTGCAGCCAGTCGATGTAGAGCAGGCGGTCGGCCGAGGTCATGCCGACGTCGAAGTTGCGGCTGCGCCAGCCTTGCTCCATGCCGACGCCTTCGCCTTCGTTGGCGAGGGTCTGATAGTAGTTCTTGGCCGTCTCGATGCGGCCGGTGCGCTGATAGCCGGTGGCCAGGTTGAAGCGGTTGGGAATGGTCGGGGCTTCGGCCACGACGCGCTTCTGCAGGTTGGTGGCGATCCAGTTGTTATTGGCCGCGAACTCGTACTGGGCCTTGTCGGACAAGGTCTGGCCGCTGGACTGGGCCAGGGCGGACGAAGCGGCGCCAATGGCGAGCGTGCCAATTGCGGCCGAAATAAGAATAGCTTTGCTATTGGTCATGGATAAGTCTCCGTAGGGTCGCTGTTTCGGGGAGGATTGGCGATCGACTTGTTGAAGCGGAACTGGAGAGTTAGCGAACTTCTTCTGTGTCGGTTCCTCGACGATCTTACAATTTACACGGCAGAGCTTTGATTGATCGCCTCGGCGCAAGAGGGCTCGACCCTTTCCTGGGCCGTGCTAGCGTCACCGTGCTCAATTTGGATGGGGACGGATCACATGGGTAAGGGGATCGAGGCGGCGGTCGCGGCGGCAGTGCTGCTGGGCGCTGGCGCGGCCAGCGCCGCGCAGGTGGAGGCGGTCAGCGCCGCCCGCCTGCTGGACGTGGCGACCGGCAAATATGTCGACAATCCGCTGGTGATCGTCACCGATGGCCGCATCACCAGCATCGGCAAGAAGGGTGACCCGATTCCGGCCGGGGCCAAGGTCACGGACCTGCCGGGCGCGACCCTGCTGCCGGGCCTGATCGACATGCACACGCACATCGACGGCCTGGCCGAGATCGGCGGCTATAATAGCCTGGAATACAGTGACCGCTTCTGGAGCGTGGTCCAGGTGGCAAACGCCAAGAAGACCCTGGACGCCGGCTTCACCACCATCCGCAACGTCGGCTCGGCCGACTTCGACGACGTGGGCCTGCGCGAGGCGATCGATGCCGGCTACGTGGTTGGCCCGCGCATCGTCACGGCGACCTATGCGATCGGCGCGACCGGCGGCCACTGCGACTCGACCTTCTTCCCGCCGTCGATGGACGAGAAGAGTCCCTACAACATCGACAGCCCGGAAGAGGCCCGCAAGGTCGTCCGGACGCTGAAGAAGTACGGCGCCCAGGTGATCAAGATCTGCGCGACGGGCGGCGTCTTCTCGCGCGGCGACGAGCCGGGCCAGCAGCAGCTGACGCAGGAAGAGATGCACGCCGTGGCCGACGAGGCCCACATGGCCGGCCTGAAGGTCGCCGCCCACGCCCACGGGGCCAGCGGCATCCGCGAGGCCATCAAGGCCGGCATCGACACCATCGAGCACGTCAGCCTGGTCGACGACGAGGGCATCAAGCTGGCGATCCAGCACGGGACCTACTTCTCGATGGACATCTACAACACCGACTACACCCAGGCCGAGGGCAAGAAGAACGGCGTGCTGGAAGACAACCTGCGCAAGGACCGCGATATCGGCGAAATCCAGCGCCAGAACTTCAAGAAGGCGCTGAAGGCCGGGGTGAAGATGATCTACGGCACCGACGCCGGGGTCTATCCGCACGGCGACAACGCCAGGCAGTTCGCGGTCATGGTCCGCTACGGCGCGACCCCGCTGCAGGCGATCCAGGCCGCGACCGTCACCGCCGCCGAGGCCCTGGGCCAGACCAAGGACGTCGGCCAGGTCGCCGTCGGGCGCTTCGGCGACATCATCGCGGTGTCGGGCGATCCGCTGGCCGATGTGACGACGCTGGAAAAGCCGGTGTTCGTGATGAAGGGCGGCGCGGTGGTGAAGCAGCCCTGATACCCGCCGGCCTCGACTAACGGACGGGGAGCGCCTAGATGCAGCGCTCCCCATTCACAGGACCTTCGACGTGATCGCCTTCGAGGCTGTTTCCAAGACCTATTCGACAGGCGGCCATGCCGCGCTGAGCGAGGTCTCGCTGTCGGTGAAGGCCGGCGAGGTGTTCGGCGTGATCGGCGCTTCGGGCGCGGGCAAGTCGACCCTGATCCGGCTGATCAACGGCCTGGAGACGCCGACCGGTGGCCGCGTGGTGGTCGACGGCGACGACGTGGCGGCCCTGGGCGTCGACGGCCTGCGGGCCCTGCGCCGCCGCGTCGGGATGATCTTCCAGCACTTCAACCTGCTGTCGGGCAAGACCGTCGCCCAGAACGTCGCCTTCCCCCTGAAGCTGGCCGGGCGTCCGGCCGCCGAGGTCAAGGCGCGCACGGCCGAGCTGCTGGACCGCGTCGGTCTCTCGGACCATGCCAACAAGTTTCCGGCCCAGCTGTCGGGCGGCCAGAAGCAGCGGGTCGGCATCGCCCGGGCGTTGGCCACGGGTCCCAAGATCCTGCTGTGCGACGAGGCCACCAGCGCGCTGGATCCCGAGACGACAGAGCAGATCCTGGACCTGGTCTCGGGCCTGAACCGCGAACTTGGTTTGACCATCGTGCTGATCACCCACGAGATGGACGTGGTCCGCCGCGTCTGCGACCGCGTCGCCGTGCTGGAAGCCGGCCGGGTCGTGGAGGAGGGCGCCGTCGAGGACGTCTTTCTGCATCCGACCAGCGACACGGCCCGCCGCTTCGTGCGCGAGGCCGATGGCGAGGTCTCGGCCTCCGGCGTCGACGGTCGCCTAGTGCGCCTGACCTTCCGGGGCGAGGCGACCTACAAGCCGGTGCTGGGCGAGGTCGCCCGCACCACCGGAGTCGACTATTCGATCCTGGGCGGGCGCATCCATCGTCTGCGCGAGACGCCCTACGGCCAGCTGACCCTGGCCCTGACCGGCGGCGACGTGACGGCCGCGATCGCCAAGTTCAAGGAAGCCGGCGTCCGGGTCGAGGATCTGAGCGGGGAGACCGCCTGATGGAAAACATCGACTGGTCGGAAATCGGCCAAGCCACGCTCGACACCCTGGCCATGCTGGGCGGCTCGATGGTGCTGACCATCGCCCTGGGCCTGCCGCTGGGCGTGATCCTGTTCCTGACCGGCAAGGGCCAGATGCTGGAGAACCGCGCCGCCAACGGCCTGCTGTCGCTGCTGGTCAACGTGCTGCGCTCGGTGCCGTTCGTGATCCTGCTGATCGTGATGATCCCGCTGACCGTCGCCCTGGTCGGCACCTCGCTGGGCGTGGCCGGGGCCATCCCGCCGCTGGTCGTGGGCGCCGCGCCGTTCTTCGCGCGCCTTGTCGAGACGGCCCTGCGCGAGGTCGACAAGGGCGTGATCGAGGCCAGCTTCGCCATGGGCGCCAAGCGGCGGCAGGTGGTGCTGGGCGCGTTGCTGCCCGAGGCTCTGCCGGGCCTGGTCGCGGCCGCGACCGTGACCGCTGTGGCCCTGGTGTCCTACACCGCCATGGCCGGCGTGGTCGGCGCGGGCGGGCTGGGGGATCTCGCCATCCGCTTCGGCTACCAGCGCTTCCAGACCGACGTCATGATCGTGACCGTCGTGCTGATGCTGGTGCTGGTGCAGGTTCTGCAAATGATCGGCGACGCGGTGGTGCGCCGCGTCTCGCACAAATAGAGCTAGAGATGACCGACGATATCGATCAAGGCGACCAGCACTGGGACGCCGCCTTCGCCGAGACCCTGATCGGCAAGACCCTGCTGATGAACCTGACGTTCCTGGATGACGATGGCGACGTGGTCGAGCGCCAGCAGTTCTTCGGCGTGGTCATCGACGCCACCGAGGCCGAGGGCATCGTGATGGACCTCTTGGGCGAGCACGACGGCGACACTTACACCCTGCCGCCCCAGACCTCGGCCATCGCGCCGGCCGAGGCGGGTGTGACCACGCTGTCGGGCGACAAGCCCGACTTCGTCGCCAATTGGGCCATCCACGGCGATCCGGACGTGCCGGAAGCCGCCAACGACGAAGACTAGGTTTAGGGACTAGGCCTGGTCGAACGGGAACGGCAGCCGGCCGGCCTTGAACAGGATGTCCGGGTTCTCGTCATAGTCGCCCAGTTCGACGTCGGCGCTGACCGTGAAGGCCACGACGCCTTCGCGTAGCGGGGCCAGGCGCTCGGCCTTGCGGCGCGCCTCTTCGGCCGTCTTGCAGCCGACCTGCTGCTCGGCTTTCAGGCCCTTGCCGCGTCCGGCGATGTAGGACTGCACGATGTGGACGGTTTCTTTGGCCATCCCCATGCAAGCCGCCTGTTCGCGAGGGCGGTCAAGCGATCACTCGACGCCCCCTCAGGAAATCTGATTTCCTCCGAGGCCGCTGAGCGGGCAAAACCCTACCCGTCAGATCGCCTTATGGAGCCGTTCATGGTCGCCCGCCGCGCTATTCTCGTTCTCGGCCTCGCCGCCATGACCCTCGCCGCCTGCGGCCCGAAAGAGCCCAAGGCCAGCGCGCCCAACACCCTGACGGTGGCCGCCACGGCGATCCCGCACGCCGAGGTGCTGGAGTTCATCAAGCCGAAGCTGGCCGCCGAGGGCCTGAACCTCGAGATCAAGGTGTTCAACGACTACGTCCAGCCCAACACGCAGGTGGCCGAGAAGCGCATCGACGTGAACTACTTCCAGACGCTGCCCTATCTGAACGACTTCAACCGCGAGAAGGGCACGAACCTGGTGACGATCACCGGCGTGCACGTCGAGCCGATCGGCGCCTATTCGTCCAAGTGGAAGTCGATCGCCGAGGTGCCGAACGGCGCCACCGTGGCCATTCCCAACGACGCCAGCACCGAGGCCCGCAGCTTGCTCCTGCTGGCCAAGAACGGCGTCATCACCCTGAAGAACCAGACCGATCTGGCCACCCTGAAGGACATCACCAGCAATCCGAAGAACCTGAAGTTCAAGGAGCTGGAAGCGCCGGCCCTGCCGCGCATCCTCAACCAGGTCGACCTGGCGGTGATCAACACGAACTACGCCCTGGACGCCAAGCTGAACCCGTCCAAGGACGCGCTGATCGCCGAGGACAAGACCAGCCCGTACGTGAACTACCTGGTCGGCCGTCCCGACAACAAGGACGACCCGCGCGTCAAGAAGCTGGCCGCCGCCCTGACCTCGCCGGACGTGAAGGCGTTCCTGGAGAAGAAATACAACGGCGCGGTGGTGCCGGCGTTCTGAGGCGCTGGTCCACCGTTCCGCATCGCGGAACGGATCTGACTAGAAACGTCTGAAATTTCACACTACCTATCAGCGACCGCTCTTCACGGATCGCCCATGGCCTCGCCTTCGCTGAACCTCGGCCGCACCCTGGTGCTGGACGTCGCCAATTCCTCGGGCCTCGAGGACTGGTCGCCGGACCTGCAGAAGACCAAGGTCTATGAGCGCATCCTGCTGGACCTGATCCTGGGGGCGCTGCCGGCCGGGGCGCGGTTGGACGAGCAGTCGCTGGCCGCCCACTACGACACCGGTCTCGCCGGCGTGCGCGACGCCCTGGGGCGCCTGGCGCTGGAGGGGCTGGTGATCCGCCGGGCCCGCTCGGGCACCATGGTCGCGCCGCTGGACCTGGTCGAGCTGCGCCAGGGCTATGACGCGCGGGTGCTGATCGAGCCGCACTGCGCCCAACTGGCGGCCCGCAACGCGTCCAAAGCCGAGGCGCAAGCCATGTACGAGGTCTTCGCCGAGGGCGAGGAAGCGGCCCGCACCTGTGACCTGCCGGCCCTGGTGGCCATGGACCTGCGCTTCCACGCCCTGGTGGCGCGGGCCTCGGGCAACCTGGCCCTGGCGCGCATCCTGATCCCTCTGCAGCACAAGGCCGCCCGCTTCTGGGTGTTCTCGTTCAACGGCGCCACCGAGCAGGAGCTGATGGACGAGATCGAGGAGCACCGCCAGGTCGCCCGCGTCATCGCCGGCGGCGACGCCGAGGCGTCCCGCAACGCCATGCTGCGCATCCTGAACGTGCAGCCCGAGGCCCAGACTCGACCGCACGTCGGCGCGGCCTGACTTGACCCTTACGTAAGCTGCGACTTTCTCGCCACAGCGCCTTCGCAATCTTAACTGAAATGTCAGAAGGCATTTTGACGAACGTCATGGCGTCACCAGATATCGGACCGTGACCGCAGGGGACTCCCCGCCCAGCGGACCGAAGGCTTGAAGTCCGATGTCGTCCAGAACCGCTCTACTCTCCGCCACCGCCCTAGCCTTGCTGGCCTCGCCGGCATTGGCCGAGACCCAGATCACTGATCAGGTCGATGCGGTGATCATCGTGGCGCGCGACAAGGCGGGCCTGCTCGAAAAGCAACCCAGCCAGACCGTCTTCGGCATCGCCAAGCCGCTGATCGAGACGCCGCGCTCGGTCAGCCTGGTCAGCGACATCACCCTGGAGCGCTACGGCGTCCTGACCCTGGACGGGGCGACCAAGGTCTCGCCCGGGACCCACACGGCCAGCTTCTACGGCGTGCCTGGCTCGCTCAACATCCGTGGCACCCTGGCCGAGAACTACTTCCGCGGTTTCAAGCGGGTGGAGAACCGCGGCGCCTATTCGACCCCGATCGGCGGGGCCTCGCGCATCGAGATCCTGCGCGGCCCGCCGACCCCGGTCTATGGCGCCGGCAAGGTCGGCGGCCTGGTCAACTTCATCCCCAAGTCCGCCCGCGATGAAGGCCGTTTCCTGGCCGGGCCGGAAGGCGAGATCACCGCCACCTTCGGCAGCTACAACAAGAAGCTGGTCACAGGCCAGTTCGGCGCGCCGGTTTCGCTCGGTCGGGCTGACGGCGGCGTCTATGTCTATGGCGAGGTCGAGGACAGCCACAGCTACTACAAGGGCGTCTACCCGCGTCACCAGACGCTGGAGGTGTCGTCCGACTTCGACCTGGGCGACGGCTGGAGCACGGCCTTCGGCGGCATGGTGTTCCACTCGGACGGCGACGTGCAGACGCCCGGCTGGAACCGCCTGACCCAGGACCTGATCGACAACCGCACCTACATCACCGGCCGTGATGCGACGCTGCGGGACGTGGACGGCAACGGCAAGCTGACCCCGAACGAGATCGGCTTCTATCCGTACGCCAGCGCGCTGTACCTGCCGTACTACGGCTTCCCGACCACCGACGCGGCCCACACCCTGGACGTCGGCGTCGGCACGACCAAGCTGGATCGCCGCACGGTCTATATCAGCGGGGCCGACTTCTCGAAGACCAACACCCAGACGCTCTATTTCGACCTGGCGAAGGACCTGGGCGACGACCGCTCGATCAAGCTGCAGCTGTTTCACGACCGCCAGGACAACAAGCGCTTTGTCTCGTACGGCTACCCCTCGGCGGTCGACGCCAAGGTCAGCGAGATCCGGCTGACCTACGCCTTCCCGACGCAGCTGGGCGCCGTCCACGCCAACACCCTGGTCGGCGGCTCGCACCGCTGGTTCGAGGGCCGTCGGCGCGAGAGCTACAACAGCGGCCTGATCGCCCTGGACCGCCGCGACATCAGCTATGGCGCCACGCCCACCGACACCATCGACAGCCCCTTCGATACCGAGCCGGGCGGCGTCGGCGTGCAGTGGGAGAACGACAACCGCTCGACCTGGAAGCAGACCGGCGTCTTCGTCACCTCCGACATCGACGTTGGCCGGCTGAACCTGGTGCTGGGCGGTCGCTGGGACCACTACAGCGTCGAGAGCCAGGACACCGGGATCCTCAGCTACGTCATCGCCGGCAAACAGCAGGACGACCGCGACAAGGCGACGTACAGCGCCAGCCTGACCTACAAGCTGCCCATCGGCCTGATGCCCTATGTCAGCTACGCCAAAGCCGCCGCTCTGGAGATGAGCCAGGCCGGCGACGTCGCCCCAAACCTGGTGGCCGACGGCTCGTGGCTGTCGAGCTCGGACCTGACCGAGGCCGGCGTGAAGTTCCAGCTGCTGCGCGGGACCCTGATCGGCTCGCTGGCGGCCTACAAGCAGAACCGCACCCAGATCGCCGGCGCTATCTCGCCGCCGACCGTGCAGGGCACGCGCGCTAAGGGCGTCGAACTGGAGGTCCGCTGGCTGGCCTCCGAGCGCCTGTCGTTCACCTTCGCCGGCAACAGCCAGCGCACGACGGTGAAGGGGCCGGACACCTCGTTCCAGTACATCCCAGCCTATGCCGCCGGCGTCAGCGGCGCCCAGGGCTATGGCGGCTCATACGTGGTGTGGGCATTCAACAGCCTGCCGGGACGTAGCGGCGACTACGCCTACACCCTGACGCCCAAGTCGGTGGTCAGCCTGTACGGGACCTACACCAGCAAGGGTTACGACTGGGGCCAGGCGGGCGCGACCGTCGGGGTCAGCCACGTCAGCCGCACGGCGGGCACGGTGCAGAACGCGGTGCGCTATCCGGCCTACAGCCTGGTCAACGCTTCAGCTTTCGTGAACCGTGGCCCGTACACCCTGTCGGTCAACATCGATAACCTGTTCGACAAGTTCTATTTCACCCCCGACGCCGACACCTACGCCAACCTCGGCGCCTTGCCGGGCAAGGGCCGGGAGTGGCGGGCCACCCTGAAGCGGACGTTCTGATCGTGACCCAAGTCGAAGACCGCTTCCGCCCGTGGCTGCTGCTGGCGGGCTTCAGCCTGCTGCTATTCCTGATCACCGCCTCGACCTACGGCTCGCTGGGCGTGGTGCTGCCAGCGATGATCGGCGAGCTGAAGTGGAGTTTCGAGAAGGCGTTCCTGGGCTTCTCCGTGCTGGGTGTCTTCACCGGCGCCTCGTCGTGGCTGCCGGCCATCCTGATCCGCAAGATCGGCGTGCGCGGGACCTTGCTGGCAGGCGCGGCGGTGCTGGCGGGCGGCTTCCTGGGATTGGCCAATTCCGAGAGCCTGCTCAGCTACTATGTCGGCGCGGCCGCCTGCGGCGTGGGCTTCCAGATGGCGGCCCTGATCCCCGGCACCCACGTGCTGTCGTCGCTGTTTCGCAAGCGCGCCCTGCCGTTCGGCATCTATTTCACCTTCGGCTCGCTGGGCGGCGCGGCCGGGCCGTGGATGGCGCTGAGCCTGATGGGCGGCAGCGGCAACGATTGGCGGCTCTACTGGATCGTCCAGGCGGCGCTGGCCGCCGTGGTCGGCCTGATCTGCGCCCTGATGGTCGGCGGCACCAAGTGGCTGGCCCAGGCCGCCCACGAAGTCGACCTGGAAGTCGAGCAGGAGGCCCGTCAGGCCCCGGCCGACGCCCGCGTCTACCGCACCTCGCATGAGTGGACCGTCCAGCAGGCCCTGCGCACGCCGCAGTTCTACATCCTGGTGGCCGCCTATTTCAGCCACCTGCTGGTCGGGGTGACCGTCGCCAGCGTCTCGGTGACCCACCTGACCGAGCTGGGTATCGCCGCGGGCATCGCCGCCGTGGCCGCCGCTGCCCTGGCCGCCAAGATGCTGAGCCTGGAATCGCTGATGCAGACCCTGGCCCGCCTGGCCGGCGGCGCCTTGGGCGACCGCGTCGACCCGCGCTGGCTGCTGATTCTGGCCCAGGGGATGCTGGTCGTCGGCCTGCTGGCCCTGGCCAAGGCGACGAGCCCAGCCCTGATGCTGGTCTACGCCATCGGCACGGGCGTGGGTTTCGGCCTGACCGTGCTGGCCGTCACCGTGCTGCTGCTGAACTACTACGGCCGCCAGTCGAACCTTGAGCTCTTCTCGCTGACCTGCCTGGTCGGCGCGGTCTCGGCGGCGGGGCCGTTCATCGCCGGGGCCATGCGCGACCGCCTGGGCGGGTTCTCGCCGACCTTCCAGCTGTTCGCGGCCGTGACGGCGGTGGTGTTCGTCGCCGTCCTGGCCATGCGGCCTCCGAAGGCGCCCGTCTAGGCAAAGAAAAAGCCGCCCCGGCGAACCGGGGCGGCTGATCCTTCGATCCTAAACCGTAAGGCTTAGAATGCGGCCTTCAGGCCGACGGCCACGCGGCTGTCGTAGATCTTGCCGTAGCCGTGCTCGTCGGTGTCCGAGTAGCGCAGGTCGATGCCCAGCTTTTCGGTGACGGCGTAGGTCACGCCCAGGTTCCAGGTGGCGTAGTCGCCGGCGTGGTTGATTTCCTGGTGGCCCAGAGCGCCGCTCAGGGTCAGCTTGTCCATCAGCGGCACGGCGCCGTTGACTTCGTAGTACACGGCGCTGCCGGTCTTGCCCGGGAATTCCGGCGAGTAGTACACGGCCAGGCCGAAGGTGGCCGGACCGACCGGACGCGAGGCGGCGGCCTTGAACTCGGTGTAGCTGTACGAACCGGGGGTCAGGCCCTTGTCCTTGACGTAGCCGTAGTACAGCACGCCCAGGTCGAACGAGGTGTCGCCCAGGGTCGGACGGACGCCGGCGTAGAAATCGATCTCGGCGGTCGGGTCATCGGCGCCGAAGTCGACGTTCGAGGCCCAGACGCCCGCGTAGCCGATGCCGTAGGTGGCGTCGACGCCGCCCTGGATGGCCGGGTCTTCCTGCGTCTGGCTGACACCGCGGAACACGTAGTCGCTGGTGACACCCAGGTTGTACGAGAGCTTCAGCTCGTCGGCCATCGCGGCGCCCGACAGGGCGACGGTAGCGGCGGCGGCGGCCAGCGCGATCTTCATGGCTTTCATAATTCTATCCCCTTTTCTGTGTCGTCTCTCGGGTTGGTTCCCGAGCCCCGACGGCGCCTGCAAGCGCATTGCGTCCCCGACTGATCTGTTGGGGGCACGCCTTTAGTTGCAATCAGGGGAGTCCGAACGCCAGCAAGAAGGGCAGCTACCGCTTAAAGTTTAGGCGCTGTGTGACGATTTTGCTGCAGAATAGGCGCAGCTAAGTCACAGCTGACGGAAAACCGAATCTGACTTGGCTGTGGCTTTTACCGCATAGAAAGACTTGCGCCGCCGAGGTGCAGGCCTGCGTCGACCAGGAGCGTTTCGCCGGTCACGTGGCGCGAAGCCGGACTGGCCAGGAACACGGCGGCGCCGGCGATGTCTTCCGCAGTCGAGGCCGCCTTCAGCGGCGTTGCCGCGGCCGCGCCGGCCCGCAGGCGCTCCATCGATTCGTCCGGTACGTCCTTGAACCACGGGGTGTCGATGAAGCCCGGGCAGACAGCGTTGACGCGGATGCGGGGGCCCAGCGACCGGGCCAGGGACAGGGTCATGGTGGTCATGGCGCCTTTCGAGGCGGCGTAGGGAATCGACGAGCCGATGCCCTGGACGGCGGCGATCGACGAGGTGTTGACCACGGCGCCGGGCGAGGGCGCGGCTTCCAGCAGGGCGCGGGCGGCGCGAACCATCTGGAAGGCGCCGACCACATTGACCGAATAGAGCTGCAGGAAGTCCTCGGCATTCACCGCGTCGAGGTCGGCGTGGTTGGGCGCGAACTTGGTCATGCCGGCATTGTTGAACAGGGCGTCGATGCGGCCCGTCGGCGCGGCGGCCGCCACGATCTTCCTGCAATCCTCGTCCTTGGCGACGTCGCCCTGGACCAGCACGGCCTTGGAGCCCTCGGCCTCGACCAGGCGGGCGGTTTCGGCGGCTTCGTCAGCGCTGCGGGCGTAGTTGACGACCACCAGGCCGGCTCCGCGCCGGGCCACCTCGACCGCGATCGCGCGGCCCAGACCCGTGGAAGCGCCCGTGATCACCACCGTGAAACCGTCGAAGTCCCGCATGTCTCTCTCCCAAACACTTGTTTGCGACGTTGTAGCGAGCCCCGTGCGGCTTGTCTCGCGGCTGTCGGAGGCCTAAATCGCGGCGATGACCGATCTCAACGTCACCCAGCTGGGCCGCGTCGTCGACGCCCCCGAAAACCCCGAGGCCGCCGTCCTCGAGCGCGTGCCCAATCCGCAGCACGACGTGCTGTACCTGGCCCGCTTCGTCGCGCCGGAGTTCACCTCGCTGTGCCCCGTCACCGGCCAGCCCGACTTCGCCCATCTCGTGATCGACTACGCGCCGGGCGACTGGCTGATCGAGAGCAAGTCGCTGAAGCTCTACCTGACCAGCTTCCGCAACCACGGCTCGTTCCACGAGGACTGCACGGTGAAGATCGCCCGCAAGATCGTGGAGATCGCGCAGCCGCGCTGGCTGCGCATCGGCGGCTACTGGTATCCGCGCGGCGGCATCCCGATCGACGTGTTCTGGCAGACGGGCGCGGCGCCGGAAGGCCTGTGGATCCCCGACCAGGGCGTGCCGGCCTATCGCGGCCGCGGCTGAGCCAAATGATCAAAGGCGCGCCTGAGCCTGGCGCGCCTTTTTAGTTCGGGAGCGTCCTTCCAGGCGGGACCGACACGCTAATGAGGGTTGAACGCCTCGGAGCACCCGGAAGGACGAGGCGTTGATCGCGCCTCCCGACGTTCGTGTCAGGCGATGTGCGACGGGACCGTTTCGCCCGGCGGCGGAGCGACGAAACGCGACCTCCGTGCGTCGGACGAGGGCTGCACGCGGCCTGGCTTGCGTTAGACTGCGCCCATGAAAGATATCGACGTCGGGCTGAAGTCGGACCTTTTCAAGCAGGCGCTGTTGCTGACCCTGGGTGTCTGGGGGCTGGACACGCTGCTGTTCGCCTTGCCGTACCTGGCCGCCGACAAGGCGCCGCTGCCGGGTGTTCTGGCCAGCCACTTCCTGTTCATGGGCCTGGGGGCGCTGCTCTCGATCCTCGTCTATGTCCGGGCCGGGCGCACGCCGCGCGACGACGACCGGCCGGTGCGTTTCGCGGCCCTGGTCCCGGCGGTGCTGGGTCTGGGTGTCGTCATGGCGGCGGCGGACCTGGTGATCGGCGGCCATCTGCGGGCGGTGCTGGACGGCGCCCATCCCGCGCCGCGCGTGGTGGCGGCGCGCGCCGCCAGCCAGCTGATGATCGCGGCCTGGATGTTCGCCCTGCTGGGCGCGCTCTATCTGATGATGATCGCCGTGCGGGTGACCCGCGAGCGCGACCGGCAGCTGGCCGACGCCCGCGCCCAGGCCCTGGCCGCCGAGGCCCAGGCCAGCGCCGCGCGGCTGGCAGCCCTGCGCTACCAGCTCAATCCGCACTTCCTGTTCAACACCCTGAACGCCGTCTCGGCCTGCGTGATCACCGGCCGCAACGACGAGGCCGAGTCGATGCTGGCGCGGCTGGCCGAATTCCTGCGCCTGACCCTGGCGGCCGACCCCGAGGCGATGATCCCGCTGGACGACGAGTTGGCCACCCTGCAGGCCTATCTGGAGATCGAGAGCGTCCGTTTCCGCGACCGGCTGGGCCTGGAGTTCTCGTGCCCGCCCGAGCTGCGCGGCGCGCTGGCGCCCAGCTTCATCCTGCAGCCGCTGATTGAGAACGCCGTCAAGCACGGCGTGGCCCGCACCAGCCGGCCGGTGACCATCAGGCTGGAGGCCTCGCGGGACGGCGACGATCTGGTCATCATCGTCGAGGACGACGGCGAACCCTGCGTGTCCGAGGGGGTTGGCATGGGTGTCGGCCTGAACAATGTCCGCCAACGGCTGCAAGTACTGTTCGGCGAGCGCGGCGTGCTGCAGGCCGCGCCCCGGGAGCGCGGGTTCCTGGTCCTGCTCCGGATGCCGCTGCGCTTCGAGATGGCGCAGGCCCAATCTCCAGGGGCAAGGGCGGCGTGATGACGTTGAAGGTCCTGCTGGTCGACGACGAGCCGGCCGCTTTGGAGCGGCTCTCGGCCTTGTTCGCCCAGATCCCCGAGAGCAAACTGGTGGGCGTGGCCCGCAACGGCCGCGAGGCCGCCCAGGCGATCGCCGACCTGACGCCCGACCTCGTCATGCTGGACATCCAGATGCCGGAGCTGAGCGGCCTGGCCCTGGCGTCCGAGCTGCCGCCCGAGACCCGGCCCGAGATTGTCTTCGTCACCGCCTTCGAGGTCTATGCCGCTGACGCCTTCGCGGTCGAGGCCGCCGACTATCTGCTGAAGCCCGTGCGCTTCGACCGTCTGCGCCAGGCCGTCGAGCGGGCCCGTCGCCGCCGCACCTTGCAGAAAGTGTTCGAGAAGCAGGCCGAGGCCGTCGCGCCGTCTCGCGAGAACGACCTGGACGGCATCTGGGTCGCGACCCGCCAGGGCCACATCCGCGTGGCGGTGACCGAGATCGACTGGATCGAGGCGGCCAAGGACTATGTCCTGCTGCACACGGCCACGCGCAGCCATATCCACCGCATCACCATGAGCGCCCTGGAACAGGGCCTGGACCCGGCCCGGATGATCCGCGTCCACCGCTCGGCCTTCGTCAGCCCCGACCGGGTCGAGGCCGTCAATCGCCTGGGCAAGGGCCTGATCGCCCTGGTCCTGCGCGACGGCGTCGCCGTGCCGGTGGGCCCGACCTATGTGAAGGCGGTACAGGCGCGGCTGGGCCTTGTGGTGGAAGAGGTCTAGCCCTTCGCGAGCCGGCGACGGTTGGCCCGCACCTTCTTGCGCAGATGGGCCAGCGAGCCCGAGGCGATGGCCGGGCCGGAGGCGCCCAGCTGGCCGGTCATAGCCAGCATCGGCAGGGTCAGGCTAGTCGCGACCTTCTCCCCGACCATCAGCTGAGCCTCGGCCTGGGCGGCCGCGCCGCCGGCGGCCAGCTTCATCATCCGCATGCCGATGACGGACGAGGCCTCCAGCCCCAGGGACCAGCTGTCGAAAGCCAGGGTCGTCCAGGGATCTTTGCGCCGCGCCATCTTCACTCTCCTGCTGAGTTCAGAGGAAACGCCCGGCTCTAGGCAGGGCTCCATTCGGTGGTGATCGCCGCCACGTCGGGGCGCACGCGCTCCTGCGGCTGTTCGGTCGAGGTCCCGATATAGAGATAGCCGGCCACCTGCTCGCCCTCGGCCAGGCCCAGGATCGCGGTGGCGCGCGGGTCGTAGCTGTACCAGTCGGTGATCCAGTTGGCGCCCCAGCCCAGGGCGGCGGCGGCCAATAGCATTTGATGGCAGACGGCCGAGGCGCTCTGGCGCTGCTCCCACTCGGGGATCTCACCGGGAATGAAGCGCGAGATCACGGCCACGGCCACCGGCGGGCGGGTCAGCTTGCGCAGGGCGGCGTTGGCCTTGGTCGGGTTGGCCTGGCTGTCGGCCAGCTGGGTGATCCGTTCGGCGAAGGCGTCCTTGGCCGCGCCTTGCAGGATGACGAACCGCCAGGGGGCCAGCTTGCCATGGTCAGGCACGCGGGCGGCCAGACGCAGCAGTTCCGCCAGCTGGTCCGCGTCCGGGCCCGGAGCGGCCAGGGTCATGGCCGAGGCCGACCGCCGCTTGGCCAGGAACGCCACGACTTCGGGCGACGCCTCGATCGGCAGCGTTTCGGCGAATTGCGGGGCGGGGGGAACGGAAGCTGCCAAGACGATCTCTCCGAAGCGTTGTAAGGGCGTCAGGTAGGCCCTGCGGGGCCGAGATGGAACCGGGCGCGACCGATAAAAGCGGCGCGCGGGCGATAAGTTCGAGGTGGGAATGTCGGATAAACCGTCCTGGCTGAAGCCGCACGGAAACCCCTGGGGCGTTTCGTCCAGCAAGGTCGTCTACGACAATCCGTGGATCACCCTGACCGAGTACCAGGCCATCGCGCCCACGGGCCGGCCGGCGCTGTACGGCAAGGTCGGCTTCAAGAACCAGGCGATCGGCGTCGTGCCCCTGCACGCGGACGGCACGGTGACCCTGGTCGGCCAGAACCGCTTCAGCCTCGCCAACTACAGCTGGGAGCTGCCCGAAGGCGGCGCGCCGCACGGCGAGGATCCGCTGGACGGCGCCAAGCGCGAACTGGCCGAGGAGGTGGGCCTGCAGGCCGCCGACTGGCGCCAGATCCTGCGGATGGAGCTCTCCAACTCGGTCACCGACGAGATTTGCCACGGCTTCCTGGCCATGGATCTGTCGCCCGCGCAGGGCGAGCCGGACGAGACCGAAGACTTCGCCGTCGCCCGCGTTCCGTTCCGCGAAGCGCTGGAGGCGGCGACCGCCGGTCACATGCCTGACGCAATCACGGTGGCGCTATTGCTCAGAACGCACCATATGGCGGTCCGAGGGGAGCTTCCGGCCGAACTGGCCGCGCTCATTCTCTGAGTAGGAGCATCTTTATTGAAGATGCTCTATGTATGCGGCTGCAGGGAAGGGAGAGCCCGATGGCCAAGCCTCTGGAAGTTGTGACGTCCGACACCGAGACCCCGGTCTGGGTGGCGCTGCGCAACCAGGCCGAACACGCGGCCAAGGACGAACCCGCGCTGGCGTCGCTGCTGAACGCGGTGATCCTGAGCCACGACAACCTGGCCGACGCCCTGACCTTCCAGCTTGCCCGCAAGCTGGGGGACCAGGAGATGCGGGCGATGACGGCGCGTGAGTTCGCCGCCGACGCCTTCGAGAGCGATCCGTCCCTGGTCGAGGCCGCGGAGGCCGACCTGAAGGCGGTGTTCGAGCGCGACCCGGCCTGCAAGGGCTATGTCCAGCCGTTCCTGTTCTTCAAGGGCTTCCTGGCGCTGCAGACCCATCGCGTGTCGCACTGGCTGTGGAACGAGGGCCGCGAGACCCTGGCTTTCTATCTACAGAGCCGGGCCAGCGAGATCTTCCAGGTCGACATCAATCCGGCCGCCAAGATCGGCAAGGGCGTGTTCATCGACCACGGCACCGGCATCGTCATCGGCGAGACCGCGGTGGTCGGCGACGACGTCTCGATGCTGCACGGCGTGACCCTGGGCGGCACCGGCGCGGATCGCGGCGACCGTCACCCCAAGATCGGCAAGGGCGTCCTGCTAGGCGCCGGCGCCAAGGTGCTGGGCAACATCACCATCGGCGACTACGCCAAGATCGCCTCGGGTTCGGTGGTGCTGCGCCCGGTGCCGGCCCATTGCACGGCCGCTGGCGTGCCCGCGCGCCTGGTCAACTGCCCGACCTGCGAGGAGCCGGCCCGGACCATGGACCATACCCTGGCCGAGACCGTTTATTCCTACGAGATCTAGGTGAACCTACTTCGTAGTCTGAGCGGCGTTCTGCTGGCGGTCGCGCTGACCGCCTGCGCGCCCGCGCCGGTGTCGGCCGCCACCGCTCCGGTCGGCGGCTACACCGTCGTGAAGGCCTATCCGCACGACACCAACGCCTTCACAGAGGGCTTGTTCTACCGCGACGGCTTCATCTTCGAGAGCACGGGCCTGAAAGGTCGGTCGTTCATCCGCAAGTGGAACCTCGAGACCGGCGTCTCCGAACAAGAGCGCATCGTCGACAGCCGCTATTTCGGCGAGGGCATCGTCGACTGGAAGAACCGGCTGTACGAGCTGACCTGGACCGACGAGATCGGCATCATCTACGACATCGACACCTTCGAGCGGATCGGCGAGTTCAGCTATCCGGGCGAGGGCTGGGCCCTGACCCGCGACGACAAGCGCCTGATCATGAGCGACGGCACCTCGTTCATCCGCTTCCTCGACCCCGACACCCTGAAGGAGACCGGCCGCATCGAGGTCACCGATCACGGCGTGCCGGTGCGAAACCTCAACGAGCTGGAATGGGTGAAGGGCGAGCTGCTGGCCAATGTCTGGCAGACCACCCGCATCGCCCGCATCGATCTGAAGACCGGCAACGTCACCGGTTGGATCGAACTGGCGGGCCTGCTGAAGGAAGCCGGGGTCACCGGGACCAAGGACGACGTGCTCAACGGCATCGCCTATGACGCGGCCAAGGACCGGCTGTTCGTGACCGGCAAGCTGTGGCCGAAGCTGTTCGAAATAAAACTTACGACTCCCCGATAGGTGGTGGAACCGCGTTCGGGGGCTGGCGTTTATCTCACGTCCGCCCCTCTACGCCCCCCCGACCTAGTGGGCGGACCTGGGCCCCGGCAGCGATCCGCGCCGGGGCCCAACCCCTATCTGGGGGTCAGCTTTCCTTCGAAGCGCAGGCCTGGACCTTCCCCTTCAGTGAGATTTGTTCGACGTCCGGCGGCGACTTGATCGTCAGGCCGTAGATCACGGCGGTCCAGATCGCCATCAGGGCCAGGACCTGTGGGAAGGTAATGCGGCGGGGATCGGCGGAAGACATGCGCGCGACTATCCTCCGGTTGCGCTTCCCCGGATAACGACTTATCGGTCGGCCTTCTGTGAGGTTTCTTCACATGGCACGCCGTCAACTGCCTTCGCTCAACGCCCTGCGCGCTTTCGAGGCGTTCGGCCGGCATGGGCGCATGACCCTGGCCGCCGACGAGCTGTGCGTGACCCACGGCGCGGTCAGCCGCCAGATCCGCCAGCTGGAAGAACACCTGGGCGTGCCCCTGACCGAAGGGCCGCGCTCAAGACTACGGATGACCGAGGCGGGGCTGAAGCTGGCCCAGGCCCTGTCGCCGGCCTTCGACCAGATCCAGGCCGCCGTGCCGCGTCCGCTCGAGGCAGGGCCCCGGCCGCTGGTCGTCTCGTGCCTGCCGACCTTCGCCATGAAGTGGCTGATCCCGCGCCTGCCCAGCTTCCAGGCCGCGCATCCCGACATCCCGGTGCGGGTGGCCGAGTCCAACGGGCCGTTCGACTTCAGGGACGATGGCATCGATCTCGCCATCCGCATGCGCTCGCCCGACACGGTGGTGACTTACGACTCGGTGGTCACGCCGTTCATGGAGCACTTCCACGGGCCGGTGATGTCGCCGGAGCTGGCGGCGTCGGCGCCCATGACCCTCGAGCGGATCAGCGCCATGCCGCGCCTGCTGACCCGCACCTTCATGGAGAGCTGGTCGGACTGGGCGCGCAATTTCGCGCTCGACCACCTGCCGCCGCCGGTCAGCGAGCAGGAGTTCGACCACTATTTCTACATGATCGAGGCCGCCGCGGCGGGGATGGGCGTGGCCATCGGGCCGTGGGCCTTCGTGCAGCGGGACCTGGCCAGCGGACGGCTGGTCGCGCCGCTGGGCTTCACCCCCGGACGCGCCCTGATCGTGGCCGTGACCCCGCCCGACGGCGCCACCGAAGCGGCCGTCCTGTTCCGCGATTGGCTGCTGGCGGAAGGAGCGTCCACACCTCATCCGCCGGAAGCGCTTGCGCCTATCGCCCCGGACGCTAGTTTCGCCCCGATAACGCGCTCCCGGGCGCTCAGCTAGAACAAGAGGCCCCCCGTGGACGCCACGACCGTCGCCAAGCTCGAAAAGCACCTGAAGCGCACCTTCGGCAACCCGCACATCGCCGTGAAGCCGCGTCCGAAGCAGAAGGACTCGGCCGAGGTCGAAGTCGCCGGTGAGTTCATCGGCGTGGTCTTCCAGGACGAGGACGAAGACGGCTCGTTCATGTTCGAAATGGCCATCCTGGCCGAAGACCTGGACTAAGAGACCTCCCGCGCGCACCTAGGCCATCACCGGCTTGGGCGCCGCGCGGCGGATCATCAGCGAGGCGACGCCGGCCACCAGGCCCGCTGCGCCCGCGATGATGAAGGCCTCGACATACTGCCCTTGGCTGGCGCGAATGACGCCGGCGCCGATGGCCGCCGTGGCCGCGCCAAGCTGGTGGCCCGCCGCGATCCAGCCGAACACGATGGGGCCGTCGCGGTCCCCGAAGGCTTCCGTCGCCAGCCGCACCGTCGGCGGCACGGTGGCGATCCAGTCCAGCCCGTAGAACACCGCGAACGCCGACAGGCTGACCACCGAGAAGTCCGAGAACGGCAGGTAGATCAGCGAGAGCCCGCGCAGCACGTAGTAGACGAAGAGCAGCTTGCGGCTGTCATAGCGGTCGGTCAGCCAGCCCGAGGCGGTGGTGCCGAACAGGTCGAACAGGCCCATCAGCGCCAGCAGGCCGGCGGCCTTGACCTCGGGCATGCCCCGGTCACCGCAGAAGGCGATCATGTGCACGCCGACCAGGCCGTTAGTGGTCAGGCCGCAGATGAAGAAGCCCAGGAACAGCAGCCAGAACGTCCGGGTCTTGGCCGCGCGGCCCAGGGCGCCGAAAGCATAGGTCAGGGCGCTGCCGGCGTTGATCGGGGCGGGGGCGACGTAGTCGTCCGGCGCGCCATAGGGCTTGAGGCCGACGTCCGAGGGCCGCTCGGGGATCAGCAGCCACATCAGCGGCGCCAGCAGCAGGCAGACGATCGAGACGGTGACGACCACCGGCTTCCAGCCGCCGTGGTCGGCGATCAGGGCCATGCCGGGGAGGAAGATCAGCGAGCCGGTGGCCGTCGAAGCCGTCAGCAGGCCCAGCATCAGGCCGCGCCGGGCGACGAACCAGCGGTTCACCACCGTCGCGCCCAACACCATGGCCACCGCGCCGCTGCCGAAGCCCGCCATCACGCCCCAGGTCGCCACGTACTGCCAGGAGGCGGTCATGAAGGCCGAGAGGCCCGTCGAGATCGACATCAGGACCAGCGCCAGGGTCACGGTCTTGCGCAGGCCGAACGAGTTCATCAGCGCGGCGGCGAAGGGGCCGGTCAGGCCATACAGGAAGATGCCGATGGCGGCGGCCAGCGAGATCGAGGCGCGGTCCCAGCCGAACGCCTTCTCCAGCGGCAGCATCAGCACGCCTGGCGCGGCGCGCAGGGCGGCGGCGGCCAGCAGGGCGAAGAAGATCGCGCCGGCGACCACGAAGGCGTAGTTCTGCCCGAACGGACGCCGGGTCTGACGGGTGCTGGCGGTCGTCATGCGGCCTCTCTATGTAACCGATCGGTACGGGCTTGTTGAGCTCTATACGTACCGGTAAGTAACATCGTCAAGAGCCATGTCAGACAGAACCCCAGAAGAACGACTGAACGGGCCGTACGCGGCCACGCCGCGGGCGGCCGAACGCATCTTCGACACGGCGCGCGAGCTGTTCTATCGCGAGGGCATCCGCGCCGTCGGGGTCGACGAGATCGTCACCAAGGCGGGCGTGACCAAGCCCAGCCTGTATCGCAGCTACAAGTCCAAGGACGAGTTGGTCGCCGCCGTGCTGCGCGAGGTCGAGGTCGGCTTCTGGGACCGCTTCGAGGCGGCCGAGGCGCTGTATCCGAGCGACCCCAAGGCCCAGATGATCGCCTATTTCCAGGTGCTGGCCGACCGGTCGGGCGGCGACGACTATAGGGGCTGCAACCTCTCCAACGCCGTGGTCGAATATCCCGACCGCCAGCACGCCGGCCGCCAGGTCTCCCAGGTCCACAAGCAGCAGCTGCGCGAGCGGCTCCAGGCCAAGGCGGCCGAGATGGGCGCGTCCGATCCCAAGGTCATGGGCGACGCCATGATGCTGCTGATCGAAGGCGTCTTCACGTCCAGCCAGATGTTCGACGGCGACGACAAGCCGGCCAAGGCGGTGGTGGGCGCGGTGAAGGCCTTGATCGCGGCCTACTGCTAGACCCGCATGCCGCAGCTTCGCGCGGCGTCGAAGACGGGGCCGACGACGTCGGTGATCCAGGGGCTGCTGCTTTCGATCGTAGCCCCCCGGCCGCCCACCATCAGCTCGAGCTTGTAGGTCCAGATGGCGGCGTGCGGCTGGGGCGGGATCAGGGTGCTCGGCTCGCCGACCGTCCAGAAATCGACCGGCGCGACCAGCGTCTTGCGTTCCATGGCCAGTATCGCCTTGGCCATCGCCGGGCACTGGCGGGAATCGATCCGCGCGATCTTGCCTTCCGCGCGCAGCATCTCGGCGGCCGAAGGATGCCGGGCGAACAGGCGCGCCCGATCGGCCATCCACCAGTTGGTATTGGGCGAGAGGCCCTCGGCCTTCAGGTGAACGGCCAGCCGGGCCGGTTCGAAGGTCTTGCGCATCCAGCGGCTCGGCGCGTCGTCGGCGAAGCCGACGTGGATCGGCACGGTCGCCGAGCGAAGGACATAGTGGCAGGTCGCGCGGTCGAAGCCGTAGGGCAGCGTCGGCCGGCAATAGGTCCGCAGATCGCCGCTGATGAATTGGCCCAGGTCGCCGAAGCCCTTGAAGACCATCAGCGGCGCGGCGATGGCGGTCTCGTCGGGAATGGTGTCGGGCTTGGCGATCATCGCCTCTGTCACCTCGCCCTTCTGCCGCTCGATCCAATGGCGCCATAGCTGGTAGACGGTGCGCAGGTCATAGCCGTCGTACAACTGGTCCAGCTCCGGCGGGGTCGGAATGGGCGGTTCCGGCGGGGCGGCGCGGGCGCTGGTCCCGACGCACAGGACCAGGGCGATCAGCAGGGCGGCGGCTTTCACGGCGTCTCCTCGAAGCTGCCCGCGACCCTAGTCGGCGCGGCGTCGCACAACAACATTTCCGGTTGAGTAGAGCAGGCTTGGCCGTGGTCGCCCAAACGTGAAAGATCAGGCCCATGAGCGCCCACATCCTCGACCGCCCCGTCTTCGCCACCCTGAACGGCCGTCAGAGCCATCTGGCCGTACGCCGCGATGGGGCGGTGCGGATGAATCCGGACTACGGCCTGTTCGCCGCCACGGTCGATCGCAGCCCCGAGAACCTGGCCGCCCTGGGCGCGTTGGTGCGCGAGATGGGAACCGTGGGCCTGGTCGAACTCGACACCCCGCCGGCGCCGCCCGGGACGCAGATCGTGTCCAACACCCTGTGCCTGCAGATGGTGGCCGAGACCGTCGCGCCGGCTTGGGACGTCGCGTTCGACATGCTGCCGCTGGACGACGCCGACGCGGCCGAGATGCTGGCGCTGGCCACCCTGACCAAGCCAGGACCGTTCTTCACCCGCACCCACCAACTGGGCCGCTTCATCGGCGTGCGCGTGGACGGCCAGCTTGTCGCCATGGCGGGCGAACGCATGCGTCCCGACGGCTTCACCGAAGCCAGCGGCGTCTGCGTCCACCCCGACCATCGCGGCAAGGGCTATGCCGCCCGCCTGCTGCGCGAGGTCACGGCGCGGATCCTGGCGACTGGCGAGAACGCCTTCCTGCACAGCTACGCCGACAACACCACGGCGATCGGGCTGTACGAGTCGCTGGGCTATCGGGGGCGGGCAGAGGTGCGGTTCACGATCCTGAAGCCGGCGGATCAGTAGGCCAGCCGGCCCTTCATCTCATCGAACGGGACCATGACGGCGTCGCGATAGGCGGGGCGTCTCTGAAGACGTGCGTACCAGGCCTCGACGTTCGGCGTCTTCGGGCGGTCGATCTCAAGCTCGTAGTAGCGATAGAGGTGCGTGCCCGTCGGGATATCGGCCAGGCTCGGCGCTTCGCCGCCCAGGAACGGCCGGTCGGCCAGGATCTTGTCCAGTAGGCTGAAGTGACGGGCGCAGGCGGTCAGGGCGGCCTCGATGGCAGCCGTATCGTGTTCGGCGGCGGGTGTCCGATACCAGCCCCAGAAGACACCAGTCAGAAAGTCGCGTTGCAGGGCGGTCTGAGCCCAGTCCATCCAGCCGTCGGCCTCGGCGCGCGCGGCGGGGGTCTCGGGCCACCACGCCGGGCCGCCGTAGTGGGCGGCCAGGTAGCGGAGGATGGCGTGGGATTCCCAGACGACCACGCCGTCGCCATCGATGACCGGCACCCGTCCGTGCGGGTTCATGGTCAGGAAGTCAGGGTCGTTCAGTCCGCCGAAGTCGCCGCCGGCGGGGATGGGCTCGTGGGGAAGATCAAGCTCCCCCACGAGCCACAGCACCTTCTGGACATTGAAGGAGGAGCGGCGGCCCCAGACCTTCAACATCCGTCTTACCCTAGGCTTCCAGCGCCTTGGCGCCGGCCTTGCGGGCCCAGCGGTACAGACCGATGACCACGAAGGCCGCAGCGATCAGCGACAGGATCATGCCGACATGCTCGGGCGGGGCGAAGGGCAGGGCCAGTGGCTCGCCCTTGTTGGTCGTGACGATCAGCAGGGCCAGGGCCACGTTGAACAGGCTCTCGCCGACGATGAAGCCCGAGGCGATCAGCACGCCCAGGCGCTTGGCCGGCTCGGCCGCGCGGTCCTTGGCGACGATCTTCTCGAACAGCCAGCCGGCGACGGCGCCGACCACGACCGGGGCCGTGACGGAGCTCGGCAGGTAGATGGCCAGGCCCACGCCCAGGGGCGGCAGGCTGTAGCGGTCCTTGCTGGTCTTGCGCAGGATGGTGTCGACGGCCACCAGGGCCAGGCCAATCAGGGCCCCGACGCCCAGCAGCGTCCAGTTCAAGTCACCGCCCAGAACGCCCTTGGCCAGGGTCGAGATCAGGGTGGCCTGTGGCGCGGCCAGGGGCTCGTCCGAGATGGCCTGCAGGTTGGGCGCGCCGGCGAAGCCGTTCGAGCGGTTCAGCAGTTCCAGCACGAACGGGATGACCACGGCGCCCGAGATGACGCCGATGATCAGGCCGACCTGCTGCTTCCACGGGGTGGCGTCGACCAGCTGGCCGGTCTTGAGGTCCTGCAGGTTGTCGTTGGCGACCACGGCCACGGCTAGCACGCAGGTGGTGGCGTACAGGGCGTAGGCGATCAGAGCCTTGGTGACGTCGGGGCCGACCACGCCGCGGCCGACCATGCCGACCATCAGCGAGGCGCCCAGCACGGTCAGGATGGCGATGCCCGAGACCGGGCTGTTGGACGAGCCGATCAGGCCGGCCATGTAGCCGCAGACGGCGGCGGCCAGCAGGCCGGCGACGATCAGGTAGCCGATGCCGATGGCGACCAGCGGCACGGTCAGGCTGGCGATCGGGCCGCCGACCAGGAAGTGGGCCAGGAACCAGCCGGCCGGAGCCATCAGGATCAGCGAGACGAGGCCGACGATGCCGATCGGGATGTCCTGCTCGACGCGGGGGATGTCGCCATCGCCGCTCTTGCGGGCCTTGGCGGCGGCCAGGGCCGACTTCAGGCCGGCGGTGATCGGGCCGACCAGCTTGCCCAGGGTCCAGATGGCGGCGGCGCCGATGACGCCCGCGCCCAGGAAGCGCACCTGGGTCTTCCAGACGGTCAGGGCGTGGGTGGCGGCGTCCGCGCCCGGCATCGGGGTGGCGACGGTGAGGATCGGCACCAGGATCGCCCAGGCGATGAACAGGCCGGCGAACATGGCGACGCCGACGGTGATGCCCATCAGATGGCCCGCGCCCATCAGGGCCAGCGAGCTGGAGGCGCCCAGGCCCGACGCGCCCGCGCCGGCCTTGAACTTGAAGTAGCCCGCGACCTCGGCGGCGAACAGCTTGGCGGCGGCCAGGGCGCCGAACAGGGCCGAAGCGATCGCGCCCATGCTGACGGCGGCCAGGCCCGCCTTGCCCTCGGCCTGGCCTTCACGCGAGCCGGTGCCGACCTTCAGCACTTCGGCGGCGGCGACGCCTTCGGGATAGGGGAGGTTCGAGTTGGTCACCAGGGCCCGGCGCAGGGGGATGGTGTACATGACGCCCAGGATGCCGCCGACGGCGCAGGCGCCGAAGGTGGGCAGGAACGGCACGTTCGACCACCAGCCGATCATCAGCAGGCCCGGCAGGACGAAGATCACCGACGACAGCGTGCCAGCGGCGGACGCGATCGTCTGGACGATGTTGTTTTCCTGGATGGTCGAGGTCTTGAACGCCCGCAGCAGGGCCATCGAGATGACGGCGGCGGGGATCGAGGTGGCGAAGGTCAGGCCGACCTTGAGGCCCAGATAGACCTGGGCGGCGGTGAAGACGAGGGTAATCAGGACGCCGAGGAGGACCCCCCTGAGGGTCAATTCCGTGCGCGGCGCGGTTAGGTCGGCCATGAACATGTCCAAAAAAGTATTAAGGCGGCCGGACCTTGCACGTCCGACCGCCCCAAACTCAAGTGCTCAGTTCAAACCGCTGTTACAAATTTACAGGACGCCGAGCATCTCGGCGACCAGCGGGTGGCGGACGATGTCGCGGTCGGCCAGGCGGACCACGGCGATGTTGGCGACTTCCTCGAACCGCTGGGCCACGTCGGCCAGGCCCGAGATGCCGGGCAGCAGGTCCGACTGGTTCGGATCGCCGGTGACGACCATGGTCGAGTGCCAGCCCAGGCGCGTCAGCAGCATCTTCAGCTGCATGTAGGTGCAGTTCTGGGCCTCGTCGATGACCACGAAGGCGTTGTTCAGGGTGCGGCCGCGCATAAAGCCGACCGGGGCGATCTCGATGGCGCCTTCCGACATCAGGGCCCGCATGCGCTTGACCGACAGGCGGTCGGTCAGGGCGTCGTAGAGTGGGCGCAGATAAGGGGCCAGCTTGTCTTCCATGTCGCCCGGCAGGTAACCGATCGACTCGCCGGCCTCGACGGCGGGGCGCGACAGGACGATGCGGCTGACCTTGCCGGCTTCCAGCGCTTCGACGGCCTTGGAGATGGCGATGTAGGTCTTGCCGGTGCCGGCCGGACCCAGCGCCATGACCAGGTTCTTCTCGTCGATGGCTTCCATCAACTGAGCCTGGCCTGGCGATTTTGGTTTTATGGTTTTTAGGTAGCTCTGATCGCGCTCTGGATTATTGGGCGCGCCGTCGTGCCCGAGAGGATTCCACGCATTCCCACGCTCGCGAACATCGATCGGCAGGCGACGCACCTTGGCGTCATCACCATATTGGCCGGTCTCATACGCGCCTTCGCGCGCCATCCGCTTCAGGGCTCGCTTGGTCATCAAAGCCTCCATGAGGGCAATAAAAAAGGACGAGGCCAAAAGGCGTCGTCCTTGTCGGTGAGCTGGAAGATGGAGACGAAGTCGCGTGCGCGGCGAGGCGGCCCGGAGGGGCTTCCGATAGGCGGTGCTGTACGCCGGAACGCCAAGAGCGACACCTTCTTCGTCAGCGGGTGGGTCGATGGCGGTGGTCGCCCCCGACCCGTTACGAGAGAAGAATCATCCCGCTGGAGGAATGTTCCCTCTCGAATCGCACGACTACAATGGGGCATCGTGGTTTCTGAGGGGTTAACCGAGAAATCGCGCCCAAGAAAACGAGGCATACGGATGACTGTCTATTCCCTGGGCGCCCTTGTGCCCACGCTTCCGGCACAGGACGAATACTGGATCGCGCCGACGGCCAGCGTGATGGGCAATGTGATTCTCAAGAAGAGCGCCAGTATTTGGTGGGGCAGCGTCGTGCGCGGGGACAACGATCCGATCACCATCGGTGAGAACAGCAATGTCCAGGACGGCTCGGTTCTCCACACTGATCTTGGCGTGCCTCTGACCATCGGCGCCAACGTGACCATCGGTCACATGGTGATGCTGCATGGCTGCACGATCGGCGACGGCTCGCTGATCGGCATCGGGTCGATCGTGCTGAACGGGGCCAAGATCGGGAAGAACTGCCTGATCGGCGCCGGGGCCCTGATCACCGAGGGCAAGGAGATCCCGGACAACTCGATGGTCATGGGCGCGCCGGGCAAGGTGGTGCGCGAGGTCAGCGAGCACCACACCATGATCCTGCAGGGCTCGGCCCTGCACTATGTCGAGAACTGGAAGCGCTATGTCCGCGACCTGAAGGTGGTCGCCTAAGCGCGACAGCCAAAAGTGGCCGCTGGTTTTGGCGCCCGTCGCGCGCCCAGAAAAATGTCAGAAGCTTGGGAGCGCCACCCGCTGCTTGGGGGATGAGGGCGGCGCTCCCGCTCCTCGCGCGGGCACTGCGCGAGAAGAGCCCGCCGCGAGGAGGCGTCATTCGCGGCGAGACGGCGCGGCGCACCGCATCCGTTCGTCCATAGGTAGTATTGGCATTGTATCGAGTTGAGCGGAAGCTAGAACGCGCGTTTTCCGACTGAAGAACATTGGTCGCCGGGGAAGCTTGCGCGGCGCGAAAAGCCGGACCAATCTCTGGCTTAACAATGATAACCTTCGAGGGAGGGCGTCGGGGCCATGGCCAGCGAACGCTTTGATTACGTCGTCATCGGCGCCGGTTCGGCCGGCTGCGTGCTGGCCGCGAGGCTGACGGAAGATCCCAACATCAAGGTCCTGCTGCTGGAGGCCGGCGGCAAGAACAGCTCGATCCTGGTCAAGATGCCCGCCGGCGTGGGCCAGCTGATCAAGGACAAGGGCGAGCAGAACTGGGGCTTCTGGACCGAGGCCGAGCCGCACCTGAACGACCGCAAGCTGTGGTGGCCACGCGGCAAGGGCCTGGGCGGATCCTCGGCCATCAACGGCATGATCTATATCCGCGGCCATGCGCGCGACTACGACCAGTGGCGGCAGATGGGCCTGACCGGCTGGTCGTATGCGGAGGTGCTGCCGTACTTCAAGCGCTCGGAACACCACCACGCCGGCGGCGACGCCTATCACGGCGGGGCAGGTCCGCTGCGGGTGTCGAAGGGCGAGAGCGACAGTCCCTTCTACGGCGCCCTGGTCGAGGCCGGCCGCCAGGCAGGCTACAAGACCACCAAGGACTTCAACGGCTTCCAGCAGGAGGGCTTCGGGCCCTACGACCTGACCATCCATGACGGCAAGCGCTGGAGCGCGGCCATGGCCTATCTGACGCAGGCCCTGTCGCGCCCGAATCTGACCGTCGTGACCGAGGCGCGCACGACCCGGATCATCGTCGAGAAGGGCCGGGCGGTCGGCGTCGACTACGTGGTCGGCAAGGCCGCCGAAAAACAGACCGCCTATGCCGACGCCGAGGTGCTGCTGAGCGCCGGCGCGGTGCAGTCGCCGCATATCCTGCAGCTGTCGGGCATCGGCGCGCCGGAGGATCTGAAGGCCCATGGCATCGCCGTGGTCCACGAGTCCAAGGGCGTCGGCGCCAACCTGCAGGACCACCTGGACGTCTGCGTCTCGTGGACCGCCAAGAACCTCAAGACCGCCTATTCGGCCAACAAGGGCCTGAACAAGCTGGGCGTGGGCCTGAACTACATGGTCTTCGGCAAGGGCCTGGGCCGGCAGCAGTTCCTGGAGAGCGGGGCGTTTCTGAAGTCGCGGCCCGATCTGGACCGGCCCGACCTGCAGATCCACGGCGTGCTGGCGATCATGCAGGACCACGGCAAGACGGTGGTCGAGAAGGATGGCTTCACCCTGCACGTCTGCCAGCTGCGGCCCGAGAGCCGGGGCAAGGTCGGCCTGCGCTCGGCCGATCCGTTCGCCGATCCGACCATCCTGGCCAACTATCTGGCCACGGACGAGGACCGCCGCGCCATCCGCGAGGGCGTGCGCATCGCCCGCGAGACGGTGGCCCAGGCCGCCTTCGATCCGTATCGCGACGCCGAGTACGCGCCGGGCGCGGATGTCCGCACCGACGCCGACCTGGACGCCTGGATCCGCGCCAAGGCCGAGACGATCTACCACCCGGTCGGCACCTGCCGCATGGGCGTGGCCGGTGATCCGCTGGCGGTGGTCGACGACCAGCTGAAGGTCCAGGGCCTGCAGGGCCTGCGGGTCATCGACGCTTCGGTCATGCCCAACCTGATCGGCGGCAACACCAACGCCCCGACCCTGATGATCGCGGAGAAGGCGGCGGACCTGTTGCTGGGCAAGGCCCCGCTGGGCGCGCTAGACGTACCCGTGTTTGAGGACGGCCGCGCCGTGGCCGCCGAGTAGAGGAAGCTCGCATGCGTCACCGTCCGCTCGGCCGTTCGGGCCTTTCCACCGCGCCGCTGGTGTTCGGCGGCAACGTGTTCGGCTGGACGGCGGACGAGGCGACCTCGCACCGCCTGCTGGACGCCTTCGTCGACGGCGGCTTCAACGCCGTCGACACGGCCGACGTCTATTCGGCCTGGGTTCCGGGCCACGAGGGCGGCGAATCCGAGGGCGTGATCGGGCGCTGGCTCAAGGCTGGCGGCAAGCGCGACAAGGTGCTGATCCTGACCAAGGTCGCGATGTGGCCCAAGCAGCCGGGCCTGTCGGCCGCCAATATCGAGGCGGCGGTCGAGGGCTCGCTCAAGCGCCTGCAGACCGACTACATCGACCTCTACCAGTCGCACCAGGACGACGCCGACACCCCGATCGACGAGACGCTGGAGGCCTTCGGCCGCCTGGTGAAGGCCGGCAAGGTGCGAGCGGTGGGCGCCTCGAACTTCTCGCCCGAGCGGCTGAAGGCCAGCCTGGAAGCGTCCAAGGCCAAGGGCCTGACGCGCTACGAGACTATCCAGCCGAAGTTCAACCTGGTCGACCGCGATCAGGTCGAGGGCGCGCTGGCGGACCTGACGCAGGCCGAGGGGATGGGGATCATCCCGTTCTATGGCTTGGCCGCCGGGTTCCTGAGCGGCAAGTACCGCACCGAAGCCGACTTCGAGGGCAAGGCGCGGGCGCGGACGATCCTGCGCGACTACTGGAACAACAAGGGGCGGGCGGTGCTGGCGGCCCTGGATGAGGCGGCGGCGGAAGTCGGCGCCTCACAGGCCCAGGTCGCCCTGGCCTGGATCATGGCTCACCCGGCCATCACCGCGCCGCTGGCCAGCGCGACCTCGGTCGAGCAGCTGGACGAACTGATGGGCGCGGCCCGGCTGGAATTGCCGGGTGACGTCTGGAAACGGCTGGACGAAGCCGGTCGTTAAGCGATCGCTCGCCCGTCCAAGGTCGCCAGGCGCAGGCGCGGCATGTCCGCATTGCCGTCGCCCAGCGGCTTGATCTCGCGGATGCCCAGCTCATAGGCGGGGCGACCCATCAAGCGGGCCATCATGGCGATCGGGGTGTAGAGGCCCAGGAAGCGATCAGTCTCACCGCTCGCGCCCTGCAGCGGGGCGAACAGCACCTCCATGCCCACCGAGGGCACGCCGTGGGCGCGGATGTCGGCGGTGACCACCAGCGGCGTGCGGCGTTTGCGCGCGACGTCCAGAGCGCTCTTCAGCTCCAGGCGATGCGCCAAAGCCCAGAGGGACAAGGCGTCCTGGCCACGCAGGTCGCGGGCGTGCAGGTCGGAAACGAAGCCGCCGGCCAGGCGGAACGGCAGCTTGCCGCCGTCACGGCCCAGGATGAACACCTGCGGCAGCAGCTCCAGGAAATCCCCCGGATTGACGTCCGTGCGGCGGGGCAGGGCGGCGTCGCCCTTCTTGTCTCGCCAATAGTCTATCAACCGTTCCGTGCTTGGATGGAACATCGTCGTCCCCTGGCGGGTCACTCACGGCTGTTTTTCGGCCGCACGAGGCTTGCTGGGAGAACCGGGCCAAGGCCCTGACCGTCCCATTCTGGCGCAATCCAGCGGGACGGCGGGTCTCGGCCCGTTTCTTGCTTAACCATAAGCGGAACGACCCGATGCGAAGGGAACCGCCGATGAAGGCGCCGAAACTGAACACGCGGAACTGGGTGATCGCCCTGGGCGCGCTCCTGGGCGGGCTGCTGATCGGCGGTGCGGCCTGGGCGCAGTGCAACAGCGGCTGCACGCCGACTCCACCGGCGTGCTGCAAGCCCCCTCCGGCCCCGCCGAAACCGCCCGCGCCGCCGACCGGCTGCTGCGGCGGTGGTCACAACGTCAACATTCCCGGCGTCAACGTGAACATCGGCGCGACCGTGATCGTGAACGCCAATGCGTCGGCGACCGCTAACGCCGGAGCCAGCTCGGGCGCGTCCTCGGGCGCCGGTTCGCTGGCCGGCTCGACCTCGGGCACCGTCAACTACTACGGCGGTGGCGGTCACGGCGGCTACTATTCCGGCCCGATGGCCAGCGGCTACATCCAAGGCCTGAACGTCGAGGGCGGCGAAGCTCGCCGTCGCCAGGCCTATGAAGCCACCCGCACCCGCACGCGCCGCGTGATCATCCGCGCCGTCTGCCTGGACGACCGCGACGTGCCCCACCCGGCCTCGCAGGTCACGCCCGACCGCGACATCGACGACCTGTATGACGGCGAGCTCTATCGCTGCATCGCCGGCTCGCGCATGCAGTACGTGATCGCCGACTATTCGGGCCAGATCGACATCTCGACCGGCGGCGCAGGCCAGACCTACATCTGCCAGAAGAACGAGTCGCTCTACCACGTCCCTGGCGCCGGTCAGGGCCAGGGCACGCTGACCTGCCGCCCGCAACGTCCGGCCCGCGATTGCAACGAGCGCTCGCTGCTGCGCCGCTTCGGCGCCGGCGTGAAGATCCTGACGATCATCACCACCGAGAAGTACACCGCCTACCGCGAGGAGACGGTGCAGGAACGCCAGAGCCTGACCACCAGCTTCAGCCTGGACGGCGGCGTCGGCGGGGTCGTCTACTAGGACGCCAAGCCAAGGCCAAAACTGAAAAGGCCCTCCCGATCGGGAGGGCCTTTTTGCTGTGTCCTACTTCGCCGCGGCCGGGGCCGCCGCTTCCGGCTTCACCAGCAGCAGCCACGACTTGTCGTCGCCCAGATAGGTCTTGGCGGCGCGCTGCACGTCGGCCGGGGTGACGCGGGTCAGGCCGGCGACCACCGAGCGGGTGGCGTCCAGCAGGCGCGGGTCGTCCTGGGCGCCCGACAGCGTGCCCAGCCAGTACTCGTTGGTCACGCGGGCCTTTTCGATCGAGTCGATACGCGGCTTCTTGGCCCGCTCCAGCTCGTCGTCGGTGATCGGCTTGTCGCGCAGGTCGGCGGCGATCTTGCGGATCGAGGCGACCACGCCGTCCAGCTTCTCGGGCGGCACTTCCATGCTGACGCCCAGATAGCCCCAGTTCTTGAAGGTGACACTGGACGTCGACGAGGCGTTGGGCGAGTAGGTCGCGCCCTGCTTCTCGCGCAGTTCGTCGATCAGGCGCAGCTGCACCACCTGGCCCAGGATCGAGACATCGCGCGAGCGCTGCAGGTTCGAGAACAGGTCGTCCGTGCGCCAGACCATGAACAGGGCCGCCTGGTCGGCGCGGCCCTTGTGGGTGCGCAGCACCGGCGCGGTCGCCGGGGCCGGGAACGGCGCCTTCTCGGCGCCGGCCAGGGCGGGGTCGCCCGGACGGGCGGGCAGGGCGCCGAAGGTGTCGGCCACGGCGGTGATCGCCTTCTCGACCGTGGTGTCGCCGACAATGACGATCTCCAGGTCGCCCTTGGTCAGCGGATTGTCGACGATGGTGCGCAGTTCGGCCAGCGACGCGCCGGCGATCTGTTCGCGCGATGGGAAGGTCCAGCGCTGGTCGCCGTCGTGCATCAGCCCGCCCAGGTCGCGGCTGATGACGCCGCCGGTCGTGCTCTGCAGCTGGTCGTGCGCCGTGCCGTAGGCGGTCTTGACGCGGCTGAAGGCCTCCGGACGCCAGCCGGGCTCGGTGGCGAAGGCGGCCAGCACCTGCAGCTCGGTCGACAGGTCCTCGGGACGCGTGCGGCCGCTCAGCACGAAGGCGTCGTCCTCGACGCCCAGATTGGCGTTCCAGATCTTGCCGGTCAGCACGCGCTCCATGTCGGAGGCGTTGATCTGCTTGAGGCCGCCCTCGATGAAGGCGCTACCCGACCACAGCGGGCTCTGCTTGTCGGACGGCATGTCCAGCAGGCCGTGGCCGGCGCGGACCTTCACCAGCACCTGGTCGTCGCGGAACTTGGTCGGCTTGACCGTCAGCTTCACCCCGTTCTCGAAGCGGATGAAGACGGCGTCCAGGTCGCTGACGTCCTTCTGCTCGGCGACCTTGCCGGTCGGGCCGAAGCTGGAATACGGCCAGACCGTCACGCCCGGCGCGGCTGGCGGGGTCACCGGCTGGCTCTTGACCTCGTCATAGGCCTTGAGGATCGCCGGTTCGCCGCCCTCGATAGTCGCCGGGGCGGCGATGACGATCAGCGGACCCGAGCCGGCGAAGGACGACTTCAGCACGGCGCTGACACGTTCGGCGGTCAGGCCTTTCACCAACTGGTCGAAGAAGGCCAGGTTCTGGCTGGGCGAGGTGATCACCTCGCCGTCGCCCAGGGTGCCGACCAGCTGGTTGGCCAGGCCGGGCGTGCGCTGGGTGGCCTCGCCGGCGGCGGCGGCGACCAGGGCCGCGCGCATGCTGGCGATCTCGCGGTCCAGCTCGTCCTGGCGCACGCCGTACTGCACGGCGCGGCGCTGCTCGGCGTCCAGCGAGGCCATGGCCTCGCGCCAGCGGGTCGGCTGGGCGGTGGCGCCGAAGGTCGTCACTCGGACCGCGCCGTACTGGTCGCCCTTGAAGGCGCCGCCGGCGATGAAGGGCGGCTCGGCCGAGCGGCCGATGGCCTGCAGGCGGCGGTTCAGCACCGCGAAGGCCAGGTTCTCCAGCGTGTCGCGCTCGTCGACGGCCTTGGTCTCCAGCAGGCCGTCGGGCTTGCGGGTCCAAGTCATCTGCACCGACCACGGCGCGCCCGCCTCGACCAGCAGCTTGGCGGTCGGGCCGCGCTTGGCCACGGGGCCAAGGTCGGGGTTCTTGCCGTTGGCGCCCTTGCCGGCCCAGTCGCCGAACTTGGCCTTGATCTTGGCTTCCATGGCGTCGACGTCGAAGTCGCCGACGGCCACCAGGGTCGCGCGCTCGGGGCGGTAATACGCCTCGTAGAAGTCGCGGATGCGCTGGGCGGGCGCGGACTTGAGGATCTCGGTCTTGCCGATCGGGATGCGCTTGGGCGGCAGCTGGCCTTCCATCTGCGCCGACAGGGTGGCGATGGCGACGCGGTAGCCGGGAGTGTCGCGGGTGCGCTGCTCGGACATCACCACGCCGCGCTCGCGGTCGACGGCGTCGGGGGCGATGGTCAGCTCGCCGGCCGCTTCGCGCAGCAACATCAGCGAGGTGTCGACCGTGGCGTCGTCCGACTTGGGCAGGTCCAGCTGGTAGGTGGTCTCGTCGAAGCTGGTCGAGGCGTTGGTGTCGGCCCCGAACGCCAGGCCGTGGCGCTCCAGGATCTTGACCATCTCGCCCTCGGGCACGTTCTTGGAGCCGTTGAAGGCCATGTGCTCCAGGAAGTGGGCCAGGCCCTGCTGGTCGTCGGCTTCCATCAGCGAGCCGGCGTCGAACCACAGGCGCAGGGACGCCTGGCCGGGCGGGGTGGCGTTCTTGCGGATGGCGTAGCGCATGCCGTTGGGCAGCGTGCCGAAGCGCCAGGACGGATCGACCGCGACGTCCGAGATCTCCTGGGCCCATTGCCCCGGCTTCAGGTCGGCGACCTTCGGGCCGGCCAGCGGCGGCGCCTCCGGGATCGCCGGGCCGGACGCTTCCTTCTTCAGCAGAGGCAGATCGGGCAGGTGAGGCTTGGGAAGGTGCGAGCAGGCGGCGACCGAAAGGCCGGCGGCGGCGACGAGCGCCAAGCGCGAAGCGCTGATCATCGAGAATCCAGGGCAGGAGTAGACAAGGCGCGCACCTTGGCTGTCCCACATGGCGCACGCAAGGCGCGAGAGCGGCGGGTTTGCGCCTTATTCCCTCGACGCGAGAGGTGTCTAGGCGGCCGCCACGTCGCCCGTTTGCCGGCGTAGGCGCCAGAAGCGGATCGTGCGCAGCGCCGACTCGCGCGGCAGGGCGGAATAGAGCTCGCCATAGCTCTTGGCCTTGAGCATGACGTCGTCGGTCGGCTCGAGGATCAGCAGGGCGAAGGTCAGGAACAGCGAGCGGTCGAAATCGGCCGCCTTGCAGATCACCGACAGGGCGTCCATTTCGCGCCGGTCCAGGATGCGGCGGGCGGTGTGGAAATCGACATCGGCCATGTCGGCCAGGGCCACCAGGAACAGGGTGGTCTTCTTGCCGCGCAGCATGTTGGCCAGCATCTGCGGCGAGACCTGGGCCTTGGCGCGGATGGTGCGGAACTCGGCCTCAGCCTCGGCATGGTCGGCCGGCAGCGCGCCGTCCTCGACCGCGACCTTCTTGCGGCCGGCCGACAGGGCCGCCTCGAGCACGGCGGGATCGACGCCGGCGTTCTTTTCCATGATCCGGTCGCGCAGGCGCGCCTCGACCACGAAGTACATCTCGTTCAGCAGGTCGACCGGCAGGCTGTGACGGTCGACGACGGCGTCGTGCAGGGCCGGGTTGGCGGCGGCGCGGTCGACGACGGTCTCGTGCGCCTCACGCGACAGCACCGCGCCTTCGTTGCGCAGCAGGACGCCCAAGGTGTCGTCGTCGCCGCGCGCCACGATGGCGTCGGACACGGTGCTGGACACGCTGGGGCGCTGCGAGATCGCGCGCAGGTGATCCTGGCCCTTGGTGCGGGCTACGTGAACCAGGTCCTCGTCGGTCAGGGCGGTGGAGCTGCGCAGGATCGGCTCGGCCACGGTGATCGAGCCCGAAGCCAGGGTGCGCGTGACGCCGCGCGGCGCGGCCGGGGCCTCGCCCAGGCGTTCGGCCAGTTCGACCTGGACGGCCTCTTCCATCTCGCCGGCCAACTGGCCCAGCACCTGGTCGAACAGGGCCATCTCGACGGCGTTGGCGCCGTCGGCGGCGAACAGCATGTCGGTGACGCCGCGCAGCAGCTCCCGGCGCTTGGCGCTGGAGGGCTCGTTGGCCAGGGCGATCAGGTCGTTGAGGCGCGACTGCATCTACTGGTCGCTGTCCTTCTTGGATTTGCTCGGCCAATCGCGGTCATCGTCGTCGCGCGGCTTGTCCTCGTCGTCCGGCGCGGAGGCCGGTGGGGCGATCAGGACCATGCGCGGCGGACCGGCGTCGGGAATGGCGTCAGGAGTCATGCCGAACTGGCGACCGACGGAATAGGTGCGCGCGCCGATCTGGCCGCCGGGCAGGCTGGCCTGCCGCGGGGGCTGATAGGCGTGAGCTTGGGCCACAGGCGCGGTCGGAGCTTGCGGGGCGTCGTAAATGCTCTGCGGCAGAGGGGCTTGAGGCGCGTAGGCCGGAGCCTGCGGCTGGAAGGCGGTGCGGGCCTGCGGCGTTTGCGGCGGCTGAGGCGCCTGCGGGGCCGACTGCGCCCACCAGGGCTGAGTCCGGGCGGCGGTCTGAGCGGCCTGCGGTGCGATCTCGCGCTTGCCGCTCCAGCCCAGGCTGCGACCGGTATAGGTCTGGCCGGTATAGCCGGGCGCGCGGCCGTTCATGGGCTTGGAAGCGCGTTCCGGCGCGGGGCCGTACCGGCTCTCGCGCGAGCCTTCGGCGTGCGCGGCGGTAGCGGCGCAGGCAAGGACGGCGATGAGAACGGCGGCGCGCATGAGCGGGTCCGGGCGGAAGGTTACAGCTTCCGTCGTAGGGCGCGCCGCTTAATCTTGCGCTAACGACCGCGCCAAACGGCGAGGAGTCGACTTTCCAGCAACTCCATCAGCGCATGCAGCACCACGCCCAGCACCGCCAGGGTCACCAGGGCCGCGAACACCTTGGCCGTCTGTAAGCGGTTGTAAGCTTCCAGGATTCTCCAGGCCAGGCCCTGGGCCCCGCCCGAGCCGGCCACGAACTCGGCCACGACGGCGCCGATGACGGCCAGGCCGGCTGCGACCTTATGTCCTTCCAGCAGGGCGGGAACGGCCGAGGGCAGGCGCAGGCGGATCAGGCGCTGCCACGGGCTGGCGCCATAGAGATCGAACAGGCGAGCCAGGTCCGGATCCACCGCCTTCAGTCCGGTCAGAGCGCCCGAGAAGATCGGGAAGAAGGCCACCACGGCGGCCAGGCCGATCACCGCCCGCTCCGGATGGTCGATGCCCGCCCAGATGGTGACCAGCGGCGCGATGGCGACCAGCGGGGTCACTTGCAGCGTCACGGCGATCGGCCGCACGGCGTCTTCCAGCAGGCCGTTCAGGCTGACGGCCAGGGCCAGCGCGCAGGCGATCGGGCTGGCGATGAGCAGGGCCAGCAGGGCCGTCGACAACGTCGCCCAGGCCGAGCCCAGCAGCAGCGGCCAGCTGCCCAGGAACGCAGTCCAGATGCCGCTGGGCGCGGGCAGCAGATAGGCCGGCACCGCCAGGACGCGGCAGGCGACTTCCCAGCCGCCGAGCAGGGCGGTGATCAGGATCAGCGGAGCCAGGATACGCTTCACGCGGCGCGCTCCGTCGCCTGGGCAAGCAGGGTCGACACCGCCTCGGCAGCGGCGCGGAAGCCTTCTGTGGTGCGGAGGCCCGGCGGGCGGACGACCGGGCCGTCGACGGTGACCTCGCCGGCGATAAGGCCTGGGCCGGGCGACATGACCACGACGCGGCGGGCCATGTAGACGGCCTCCTCGACATTGTGGGTCACGAAGACGACGGCCGGCGCCAGCTCGGCGGCGAGCGCCAGCACGTCGTCGGCCAGGGCGCGGCGGGTGATCTCGTCCAGCGCCGCGAAGGGCTCGTCCAGCAGCAGCAGGCGCGGGCGGGTGACCAGGGCGCGGGCCAGCGACGCGCGCATGGCCATGCCGCCCGACAGCTGGGCGGGGCGAGCGTTCAGCGCGGCGGCGAGGCCGACCTTGCGCAGGGCCTCTTCGGCGGCGGCTTGGGCTTCCCGTTTGGACGTCCCAGCCAGCTCCAACGGCAAGGCGACATTGTCCCGCGCCGACAGCCATGGAGCTAGGGTGTGCGACTGGAAGACGACCGAGGTCTCGCCCTTGCCGGCGGCGCGGGTCACGGTCCCGCGGGTGGGCTGCTCGAGGCCCGCCAACAGCCGCAGCGCCGTGGACTTGCCGCAGCCCGACGGCCCGACCAGGGCGACGATCTCGCCGGAGGTCAGCGACAGGTCGACCGGCCCCAGGGCGCGGCCCCGGGCGTAGTCGACCTCGACGCTGGAGAGGCTAGCTATGGAGCTCATTCGCCCTTGGGGAGGAACTGCAGCGTGTAGGCGGTCTTGAAGTCCAGGTCCTTCGGATAGACGCCCTGTTCCGAAGCGACCTTGAAGAACTCGGCCCAGCGGGCGTCGGTCATCTGGCCGATCTCGGCGTCCTTCCCGACGATGCCGTAGGACCGCATCTTCTCGCGCGCCTGGTCGAGGACGTCCTGGGTCATCTCCGGATTGTCCTTGAGGATCGCCGCGTCGCCCGGCTTGGCGTCGCCGTACAGGTACGACTTCCAGCCCGCCGCTGTGGCCTCGACGAAGGCCTGCACGGCCGCCGGGTTCTTGGCGATCAGGCTGTCGGGGACCAGGGCCATCGAGCCGTAGGCGGGATAGCCGCTGTCCGCCAGCAGGAAGACCGCCGGCTTGATCTTGCCTTCCTTCTCGATGAGGTACGGCTCGCTGGTGGCGTAGCCCTGCTGGATCACCCGCTTGTCGGCCAGGAACGGCGCGGACGAGTAGTTGTACTTGCGCACCTGGTCGTCGCTGAACTGGTACTTGGCCTTCAGCCAGATCCAGAAGGCGGTGATCGAGGCGTCCGACAGCAGGATCGGCCGGCCCTTCATGTCGGCGATGCTGTTGATGCCCTGGTCCGGGTGGGCGATCAGGACCTGCGGGTCCTTCTGCATGAAGGCGGCCACGGCCTTCACCGGGGTCTTCTGCTGGGCCAGGTTCATGACGATGAAGTTGTTCGAGCCGACCCCGACATCGACCGCGCCGGTGGCCAGCAGCTGGGGCACGTTCACCGCCGGGCCGCCTTGGATCAGGGTCACGTCCAGGCCGCGCTTCTTGTACTCGCCGGTCGCCAGCGCCTGGTAATAGCCGCCCAGCTCCGCCTCGCCCCGCCAGTCGGTGGCCAGCTTCAGCTTGGTCTCGCCGGCGGGCGCGGCGGCTTCCTTCTTGGCGGGTGAACAGGCGGCGAGCAGGGCCATCAGGCCCAAGGCTGCGAAAGCGCGACGCTGCATCGGAAAGGTCTCCCCCGTTTCGGGGAGGAAGTTAAGCAGGACCGCGCCGCGCCGCTAGTGCGCTTGCGTGTCCAAACCCTTGCTGTGGTTCAGCCAGCGTTCGACCTTGGCGTACAGCACCTCGCGCTGGATCGGCTTGGCGATGTGGTCGACCATGCCGGCGGCGTAGCAGCGCTCGACCTGGCGGGGCAGGGCGTCGGCGCTCATGGCGATGATCGGGGCCTTGCCGCGCTGGCCGGGCAAGGCCTTGATCGCGCGGGTCGCCTGCAGCCCGTCCATCTGCGGCATGTGGATATCCATCAGGATGACGTCGTAGTCGCCCATCATGGCCTTCTCGACGGCCTGCTTGCCGTTCTCGGCGACGTCGACCTGGCAGCCGACCAGGGTCAACAGAGCCTCGCCGATCTCCAGATTGATCGGGTGGTCGTCGACGATCAGGATCCTGGCAGCGCCGGGCGTGGTGACCTTGGGCCGCTCGGGGACGGCGACTTCCTCGGCGGTCGGGGCCGACAGCTCGATCCAGAAGCACGAGCCGCGGCCCGGCACGCTGTCGACGCCGATCTTGCCGCCCATCACGTCGATCAGCGCCCGGCAGATGGCCAGGCCAAGCCCCGCCCCGCCATGCAGCCGGCTCATCGAGCTGTCGGCCTGCGAGAAACGCTGGAACAGCAGGGCCTGCTTGTCGAGATCGATGCCGACGCCGGTGTCGAGAATCTCGAAGCGCAGGCGGTCCTCGAGATCGCCGGGCTCGACGATCAGCCGCGCGTCGATGCGGCCTTCGTCGGTGAACTTCACGGCGTTGTTCAGCAGGTTGATCAGCACCTGGCGCAGGCGATCGGCGTCCAGGTCGTGCAGGGCGTCGACCCGGTCGATGATCTCCAGATCCAGCGTCAGGCCCTTGGCGCGGGCCTCGGGGGCCATGATCGCCACGGTGTCGCGCAACAAGGTCGCGGCCGAGGTCGGCTGGGGCAGCAGCTCGATCAGGCCGGCCTCGACGCGTGAGAAGTCGAGGATGTCGTTGACCACGGTGAGCAGGGCCGCGCCGGCGCTGTCGATCAGATTGACCTGGCGGCGCACGTCCGGCGGCAGGTCTTCCCGCGTCGCCAGCAGCTGGGCGAAGCCGAGCACGCTGTTCAGGGGCGTGCGGATCTCGTGGCTCATGGTGGCCAGGAACTCGGTCTTGGCCTCGGTGGCGGCCAGCGCCCGAGCGCGGGCGGCGCGGGTCAGCAGCTCGCGGCGGAGGAGGAGGCGCTTGAGGCGGTCCTGCTGGGCCAAAGCGAGGCCGGCGGCCAGGCTGGTGTAGAACAGCACCGCGATGAACACCTGGATGGTCCGCGCCTGGGCGACGGGGCCGAGGATGGCGTTGAAGCGCGGCGAGGCGCCCGACAGGGCGATGGGCAGGGTGATCACCGCCACGACCACGCTGGCCATGGCCGCGCCGCGCGCGCCCAGGCGATAGGCGGCGGCGAGGGCGATCGGGAAGATCAGGAACGGCGGCGCGCCCGAGGCCGGGTGGGCGCACAGCAGGGTGACGGCCGCGACGGCGAACATCAGCAAGAGCTGCTCGCGCCAGCTGCGCTGGAACGTGCGGCGGTGCTCGGCGTCGATCAGCACCAGGGTGGCGGGCAAGGCCACGCCCAGGCCCAGGCCGCAGCGCAGGAACCAGTCTGTCAGCCCGCGCAGGAAGGGCTCGCCATAGCCCAGGTGCAGGACGCCGGCGACGACCAGGGCGGCGACGGCGGCGACCGGGGTGGTGACGGCGGGCAGCAGGACCAGCGAGCGCAGGCTGCGGATGCGCGGCGCCCCGCGCCAGAAGCGCTGGCAGATGGCCCAGATCGCCACGGCCTCGCCGGTGTCGATCGCCACGTAGAGCAGGGCTCGCAGCAGGGTGTCGCCGACCAGCAGGCCGATGATCAGGTGGAAGACGACGAAGACCACGCTCAGCGACAGGCCGCGCGAGCCGGTCAGGGTGATCAGGCCGGCGGCCAGCAGAGCGTTGGCGGGCCAGAAGGCCGCGACGCCCAGGGCGGTGCGGGTCAGGTATTCGCTGAAGGCCAGGCTGACGACGACGGCGACCGACAGGGCCAGCAACAGGGCGCCCTGGCGTCTACGTTCCTGCGCGGCCAGCCTGTGCGGCATACCGGTTTCGTCCCCCAATGCAGCCTACGTCTTCACGCAGGCGTCCGACGTGGGACGGCCGAACGGTTCGGGAACCACGCCAAACGCGCGCCGCCCCGCCGCCTCGCGGGTACGACGCCACCATCAATACGCCTGAGCGTGACGGAGTTGCCCGGTTATCGCCTCGTGTGTCGTTTGGCCGCAGGATGTCTCCGACCCGCGCCGACCTCTAAGCGATTGTATTTCCCCAGGCTTGCATTCTCGGACTGACGTTCAGGCGCGCTGACAATGCATGGCGGGCCGCACAATTCAAGAGGGCCGCCCTCCCGGCATGGGTGAGCGTCGAGGATCAGCCGTTGGCCAGAGCTTCCTTCTTCTCTTCGAGCTCCAGCCATTCCAGCTCGGCCTGCTCCAGGTCGGCGCGGGCCTTGTCCAGGGCCTTCATGGTCCTGTCGAAGGCGGCCGGGTCGCGGCTATAGAGGTTCGGATCGGCCAGGGTCTTTTCGAACGCCGCGATGATCGCCGGGCTCTTGGCGATCAGGGCCTCGCACTCTTCCAGGCGGCGCTGGTCCTTGAAGGTCAGCTTGCCGGCCTTCTTGGGCGCGGCCGCGACGGGGGGCGGAGCCGGCGCCGCGCCCTTGGTGGCGCGGGCCACGGGCGTGAACGACGCGCCGACGCTGGCGCCGCGCGCGCCCTTGAAGAAGTCGGGGCTCTGATCGATCAGGTCGCTCCAGCCGCCGGGCGTCTCCAGCACCTTGCCGTGACCGTTCATGGCGATGGTCGAGGTGGCCAGGCGGTCGATGAAGTCACGATCGTGGCTGACCAGGATCAGGGTGCCGTCGAAGTCGGCCAGCAGGTCCTCCAAGAGGTCCAGCGTGTCCATGTCGAGATCGTTGGTCGGCTCATCGAGCACCATCAGGTTGGTGGGATTGGCCAGGGCCCGGGCCAGCAGCAGGCGGTTGCGCTCACCGCCCGACAGGCTGGTCACCGGCTGGCGCAACTGGGCCTCGGTGAACAGGAAGTCCTTGGCGTAGCCGGCCACGTGCTTGGGCTGACCACGCACCAGGATGGAGTCGCCGCCGCCGGGGGTCAGGAAGTCCCACAGGGTGATCTTGTCCGACAGCGCCATGCGGCCCTGGTCGATGTAGGAGACCTCCAGGTTGGTGCCCAGCTGCACCGTGCCAGCGTCCAGCTCCAGCTCGCCCAGTAGCAGGCGCACCAGCGTGGTCTTGCCGGCCCCGTTGGGGCCGACCAGCGCGACGCGGTCGCCGCGCAGGATGCGGGTCGAGAAGTCCTCGACGATCACGCGATCGCCGAACTTCTTGGTCAGGTGCTTGGCCTCGACCACCTTCTTGCCCGAGGTCGCGGCGCTCTCGATGGCCATGTACATCGAGCCGCGCTTGTCGCCCTGCAGGTCCTTCTTCTGGGCGCGCAGGTCCATCAGGGCGCGGCGGCGGCCTTCGTTGCGGGCCCGGCGGCCCTGGACGCCGCGCGCCAGCCAGGCGTTCTCGCGTTCCAGCACCTTGTTGAGGCGGCGCTCCTCGTCGGCCTCGGCGGCCAGGACTTGTTCGCTCCAGATCTCGAACTCGCCGAACCCCTTGTCCAGGCGGCGCACCTTGCGGTGCTCCAGCCAGAAGGTGCGCTGGGTGACGCGGTTCAGGAAGGCGCGATCGTGGCTGACGATCAGGGCGGCGCACTTCGAATTGGCCAGCTCTTCTTCCAGGGTCTGGATCGCGAAGATGTCCAAGTGGTTGGTCGGCTCGTCCAGCAGCAGCACGTCGGGCTGCTCGGCGAAGGCGCGCGACAGGGCGGCGCGGCGCTTCTCGCCGCCCGACAGGCCTTGCGTGCTCTTCTCCGGATCCAGGCCGAAGTCGGCTAGCGCGGCTTGCGCCTCATAGTCCTCGGCGCCGCCGGCGGTGCAGTAGTCCAGCAGGGTGTCGCCGGTGATCTCCGGCTCCTGGCTGACGAAGATGATCTTGGCGCCCGGCTGCACGGCGCGCTCGCCGCTGTCGGCCTCGATGCCCTGGTTGGCCAGGATCTTCAGCAGGGTGGACTTGCCCGCGCCGTTACGACCGACCAGGCAGGCGCGCACGCGCGGCTCCAAGGCCAGGTCGACGCCGTCGAACAGCGGCTTGGCGCCGTCGGCGAGACGGACGTCCTTGAGGGCGAGAACGGGCGCGCGAGTGGGAGAGGCCATGGGTCTTCGAACTTGAGTCTTGAAATTGGGAGCGGCGGAATGTCGCGCAGGTGAGGGCCCTATAGCAGGCAATGCGCCGAGGAAACGCCAAAATCACGGCCCAGTTTACGGTTGATACAGGTCAAGGAACGGCGATCGGCGGGCGTGACAAATTAGCCTGTTAACGGCCCGCCAAGCCTGACCTTGCTACGAACCTGGCCTTACGGAGCACAAGTACTCGCCTTGACGTCGAACCCGCAGAAGATTGCTGCTTCTGATCTCCCTGGCCTTCTGGGCCTGGGCTTCGATCAGCTGCGTCGGCCGATCTGGGTGTTCGACGACGTCAAGAAGCGGAAGGTCTACGCCAATCGCGCGGCGCTGGACCTGTGGGGCGCGGCCTCGCTGGATGCGCTGCTGGCCCGTGATTTCTCCGACCAGTCGCCGGCCGTGCGCACGCGCATGGAGGACATCGCCGTCCGCATCGAGGGCGGGGCCTCCGTCGAGGAGCGCTGGACCTTCTATCCGAACGGCGTCCCGGTGGCGGCCAACACGACCATCTCGCGCATCGCCCTGCCGGGCGGCGGCCACGCCATGCTGTTCGAAGGCGCCTTGGTCGAGGCCGAGGCCGAGCAGCAACGAGCCATCGAGGCCTTGCGGCACACCAGCGCCCTGGTGTCGCTGTACGACGCCGACGGCTTCCGCATCTTCGGCAATCCCGCGTCCCTGGCCAGCTATCCCGGTGCGGGCGTCCGCTTCGCCGAGATCTTCGCCAATGGCGACGCCGGCGGCGCGTTGTGGAGTTCGGCCCTGGCCGGCGAGGCGGTCGAGGGCGCTTATCGCGTCATCACCGCCCAGGGCGAGCGCTGGCATGGCCTGGCCGCGCGTCGTACGCCCGATCCGGTGACCGGCGAGCTGTGCGTGCTGGTCAACGAGACCGACATCACCGAAGAGGTCGAGGCCCAGTCCGCCCTGGCCGACGCTCGCGAGCTGGCCGAGACGGCCATGGCCGCGCGTCAGGACTTCCTGGCCAACATGTCCCACGAGCTGCGCACGCCGCTGACCAGCATCCTGGGCTTCACCGACCTTCTGGCCGCCTCGCCGCTGAATGGCGAGCAGCAGCGGCGCCTGGGCCGGATCCACGACGCCGGCACGGTGCTGCTGGACACGCTGAACGACGTCCTGGACTTCGCCAAGCTGGAGGCCGGCGGCGTCGATCTGGAGGCGCGGCCGTTCGACCTGCGGGCCTTGCTGAACAAGGTCGCCGGCATGTTCGAGGCCCAGACCCTGGCCAAGGGCCTGGATCTGGCCCTGCGCGTCGATCCGGCCTGTCCCGAATGGGTGGAGGGCGACAGCGATCGCCTGCGCCAGGTGCTGGTCAATTTCCTGGGCAACGCCGTGAAGTTCACGGGCTCGGGGTCGGTGACCCTGAGCGCCAAGCACCGGGTGGGAGCTGCGCCCGGCTTCGCGCGTCTTGAGCTGGCGGTTTCCGACACCGGTGTCGGCGTGCCGGCGGCCATGCTGGAGACGGTCTTCGATCGCTTCGCCCAGGCCGGACCCGAGGTGGCGCGCAAGTTCGGCGGCACCGGTCTGGGCCTGGCGATCAGCAAGGAGATCGTCCAGCTGATGGGCGGCGAGATCGGCGTCGACAGCATCGCCGGCCAGGGCGCGCGCTTCTGGTGCGTGCTGGACCTGCCGGTCGCCGTCGCGCCCGAGCGTCACGATGCCGAGGCGGCGCCAGGGACGGCGCGGCCGCTGAACCTGCTGGTCGCCGACGACAACGAGGCCAATCGCGAGCTGATCGGGACCCTGGTTCGCGCCATGGGCCACGAGGTCGACGTGGTGGCTGATGGCTTGGCGGCGGTCGAGGCGGCGGCCTCGGGCGGCTACGACCTGATCCTGATGGACGTGCAGATGCCGCGCATGGACGGCCTGGCCGCGACGCGCGCCATCCGCCTGCTGGCGGGGGAGGCGGCCGCGACGCCGATCATCGCCCTGACCGCCAATGTCCTGCCCGACCAGGTCGCCTTCTACCGGGCCAGCGGCATGGACGACCATGTCGGCAAGCCGATCAACCCGCGCGAGCTTTTGCTGAAAATCACCCTCTGGAGCGAGGGGCGCGCGGATGGGCAGACGGCGCCCGCGGGGCGTTCGCTGGACGGCGTCCAGGCCTAGCCAATTGTTATGAAATGTTGCGGAAACCCATGCTGGGCTTGGGTTTCGCGTCTGAGGGGCATGTTGTCGCAGGCCGGTCATTTCGGCCGTCTAGCTCTCGACACATCACGGCGTTCAATCAATACATCGCGCACGATATAAAACGTTTGCACGAATCCGGAGCCTCGATCCCATGTCGCGTTACCGCACCGCTCTGATCATCGCGGCGACCGCCGCCCTGACCGCCGCCGGCGCGCGGGCCGCCCCGTTCCCGCAAGGCCTGACCCAACTGGCCTCGACGGCCGCCAAGGGCGCCCCGTGCGCTTCGGGCAACGCCGCCATGGGCGCCGCCGTCGGCGCGGGCGCCGCGGCGCTGGCCAAGAAGACCGGCGTCAAGAATGCCGAGGTCGTCGGTGTCGTGATCGGCGCCCTGCTGACCGACAAGATCGCCTGCCTGCTGAACCCGGGCGAGCAGACCGCCGCCGCCACCGCCACCCAAAGCGCCGTGACCCAAGGCGTCGGTTCGAACGTCAAGTGGACCTCGACCAGCCGTCCGGACGTCAGCGGCACGTCGGCCGTGCTCAGCGAGAACAAGCGCGCCGACGGCGGCCTGTGCCGCGCTGTTCGTGACGTGGTGATCGTCGGCGGCGAAGAGACGACCGTGACCAAGACCCTGTGCCGCGCCGTCGGCGCCCAGGGCTTCACCCTGGCTCAAGCGGGCTGAGCATGACGCGCGCCGCCCTCCTGGCCGCCTGCGCTGTCCTGCTGTTCGGTGCGGGTGCCGCCCAGGCCGTTTCGCTGGACGCCGAGAACCCGACCTGCCCGAGCATCCAGAAGGTGTTCGGTCCGCTGTCGGGTCCGGTGCAGGTACAGTCGGCCAAGGTGAACGGTCACCGCGTCATGAAATTCAGCGGCGCCATCGTCCCCGGCGCCGCCGCCCAGCTGGAGCGCGCCCTGGAGGGTAGTGAGCCGGTCGACGAGATCTGGATCGGTTCCAGCGGCGGCGATGCGGCCGAGGGCCTGAAGATCGGCAAGATGATCCGTTCAATGGGCGTGCCGACCCGCGTGCCGGCCGGTTGGGGCTGCGCCAGCGCCTGCAACTTCGCCTTCATGGGCGGGGCGATCCGGGTGGTCGACCGTGACGCGGCCTTCGCCGTGCACATGTTCACGATCACCGGCAGCATCGACTACCAGGCCTATGTCGACGTGACACGCAAAGGCACGGACGCGGCCCCGACCCTGAACAACATCGCCCGCCGCGAGCAGGCCTCGGCCCTGCTGGCGTCCGAGGAGAACGACTTCATTATCCGCATGGGCGTCTCGCGCCGCCTGCTGACCGAGGTGATGTACCAGCAGAAGGCTGACGCCTTCCAAGGCGCCGACAAGTCGACCCTGCGCTGCCTGACGGGCGACGAGCTGCAACGCTACAACGTCGTCAACGCGGACTGAAGTCACGCCGCAGGCCTCGCTCGTCCTTCGGACGCTTGGCGCGTTCGGCGCTCAGAAAAGCAGCACCTTGAGGAACGGCGCACACAGGTGAATGGCTCAGGTTGGCGAACCGCCAGTCCTCGGGATTCATCGCGCTATCCCGCGCCAGCCATCCAAGCGGATCGCGGCGCTGTTCCTGAGAGAGATCCCATGCCTGCCATTCGTCATGTCCTGGCTGCGGCGGTCCTGACCCTTGCCGGCGCGAACACGGCCCTGGCGCAGTCCGCGCCGCCTTCGCCGCCGTCGGCCGAGGCGCCCAGCCAGGCCCTGAGCATCGACACGCCGCTGGAAACCCTGGTCGCCACGCCGCCCGCCAAGGCGGCGCTGGACGCCGACATTCCGGGTCTGACCGGCCATCCGATGTTCGACAAGTTCAAGACCCAGAGCCTTCGCGCCCTTGCGCCGAAGTTCGGCGGCGCCATCACCGACAAGGATCTGGCCAAGGTGCAGGCCGACCTGGCCGCGCTGCCTCAGGCGTCGGTGTCGCGCTAGGGGAGGGGGCGCGCCTAGTTCGGCGCGCTGACGTTGAAGCTGGCGTTGTTGCCGATGGCGGTCGAGACGCCCGTCACCTGGCGACCGCTGGCATTGATCGTGGTGCTGGACTTGGCGCCGATGTCGGCGCTGTTGGTCTGGTTGTTGGTCACGGTCATGCGGCCGCTGCACTTGGAGCAGACATAGCCCGTCACCGCATTGCCCATGGCCGTGGCGGTGGTCACCGCGTCATAGCCGTCATTGCCTTCGAAGCTGGCCGTCGCCTCCACGCCGCCGCCGTTGTTGGTCTGCAGGTTGTCGAGCACCAGCTCGGTCCCGATGTTGTTGACCTGCGAGGAGTTGCCGGCGGCGTAGGCCTGGGTCTGGGCCGCGCCGAACTGGTACGAGGTGCCCTCGGCCTGGCCGCGCACGTACGAGGTGTTCCACTGGTTGGACGTCACGTCCATCAGCGGGCCTTCGTTGGTGGCCGACAGGTTGTTGCCGGTCGCCGTGGCGGTCGTCGCCGTCAGGTAGCTGTTGCCATAGGCGGTGAACTTGCTGGCCTGGGTCACCTCGGCCGTGTTGGCCTGGTCGGTGATGGCGCGCGCCGCCGACTGATTGCCGCCCTGGATATTGATGTTGTTGCCGGCGGTGGTCGCGGTGACCGCGCTGGTGCCCGAGACGTACTGGACGATCGCGCCGCCGTCGGCCAGCACATTGGCCGTGGTCGACTGGCTGATGCGCAGGCCGGCCGCGCTGTTGTCCAGGTTGACGCCCTGGCTATTGCCCATGGCCAGGGTCGAGACCGTCAGGTCGGCGGCCTCGGCATTGGCCGCCTCGACCTGGCCGCGCGCGGTGACTTCGGCCGAGTTGGTCTGGACCGCGAAGGCCGAGATCGTGCCGTTGGAGGCCGAGAGCGAGCCGGAGTTGCCGACCGCGGTCGAGCGCACGGCGCTGGTCGCGCCGGCATTGGCGCCGACGTCGACGATCGTGTGGCCGTAAACGGTCCCCTGGTTGTCCTGGTACGAGGTCACGGCGGCGTCGGCATTGGTCACGCCGACCGAGACGCCGTTGGCCTGGGCCGTGGTGCTGGCCGTCACGCCGTCCGACACCGTCTGGACGTTGAGGGTCTGCTCCGAGAAGATCTCGCCGAGGTTCAGCTGGTTGTTGAGAACCGGGCTGGGCGAGGTCGTCTGGGCGTACGCCGGACTAGTAGCGACCCCGCTTAGCATCGCGCACATCGGGATCGCGGCGAGCGTTCCAGCGAGACGGGTCATCGCGGGTTTGCGCATTGTTCGTTCCCAGATTGTCGTAGGCCGGCACGAAGGCGCCCGTCTGGCCGACCGTGGCGTCGCCGAACGGGTCGTAGCGGAGGCAGGTTTGCGGGCCGGGCATGCCGTAGAGGTTGGCGCTCATCTCGACGACGGCGCGTTCGATCAGGGCGCGCACCGCCAGCTGCATGGGCTCCAGCGCCCCGCGGCCGCCCGAGATGTCGACAAGGGTGCCGCCCAGGAGGTCGAAGATGCCGGCGCTGACTTCGCGGCCGACGACCTGCTTCTGGTAGGAGATGACGTCCACCACCTCGAGCGTGCGGGTGTTGACCATCCGCAGGTCGATGGCGACGTTCATGATGAAGACGCGGCGCTTGAAGTTGCCCTTCAGGCCGTCGGTCGCCTTGTCGCCGACATAGGCGTCCACGCCTGCCGAGCGGATATTGTAGTTCAGCTCGGTGATGCCGCCGACCACATAGAAGTCAGAGCCCGGCACCTGGCCGGCCAGGATCTTGCGGTAGTCCGCCGGCGCGTCGGGCGCGCTGTTGGGGCGATCCGAGATCAGCTTGTTGTTGGCGTACTTGAGCTCGAACTCCGACACCGAGGTGTCGAAGCGCTCGACCATGGGCATGCCGGCCTTGGCGAAGGCCGAGAAGGCCATCAGCGAGGCGCCTTGGGTGATCTTGCGGCCCGAGCCGTCGGACTCTTCCTTGCCGGTGTAGTCGGCGATCCGGCCGATCGCGACGCGCGGCGCGGCCACGTGGTTGGCGCGGGCATATTGGTTCAGGCAGACCAGGGCGGCCGAATAGTCGGTCGGATTGGCCGTGACCGGCGCGGTGCCGATCGGCTGGGCGTAGTTGCCGGCCGTCGAGGCCACGGGCACGCTGCCGCAACCGGCCAGGGCCGTCGCGCCCATCAGGGCAAGGGCTAGCGCCGTGCGCTTCAAGTTCATTGCGCGGTTCCCGCCTTCACGACATTCGAGCCCGCGGTGACGTTGCCGTTGTTCACCTGGCTGGAATTGACGATGACCGTGTTGTTGTTGCCCTGGGTGATGACCGTCAGGTTGTTGCCGATCGCGGTCGAGCCGGCATAGCCGCCGAGGCCGCCCACGCCCGAATAGGCGTCCAGCGAGCCGTTGCTGCGGCTCGAGGAATAGACGCTCTGGTCCGAGCCGGTCAGCATGACGCCGTCGACGATCACCCGGTTGCCGTTGGCGTCGCGGGTCGAATACTCGACCATGCGGTTTTCCTGACCCGAGCTGCGGCCATAGCCGGCGTTCATCGAGGCCGAGTTCGTCGTCATCGATTGGGCGGCGGCGACGCCGCACGCGCCCAGCAGTGCAGCGACGGCGACCGTCGCGACGCTGATCTTCTTTTTCCGATGCCAGGCCATACGCGGCTCCGCGAACTGTCGACACCGAAGGGCAAGCAACCCTCGTGCCAAAAAGGTACAGCCTGAGGGATACCAAGCAGGTCGAGAAAAAATGGTTAAGCGCCGGCTCACGATCGCCGCCTGGTTCGAATCGTCGCGGAAGCCCCTAGATAGAGAGCCATGACCGACCAGCGTCCCGAGCCGATGTTCAACGCGCCCTGGCCCGCGCTGCTGGCCGCGGCGGCGATTATCGTTCCGCATATCCTGCTGCTGAAGGCCGACGACGCGACGATCGAGTCCCTGGCCTTGATCCCCCACGACTTCTGGGAAGGCCGCTGGACGGGCGTCGTGACATCGCTCTTCGTGCACACGGGGTGGGTTCACGCGATCCTGAACGCCGCCTTCGCCCTGGCCTTCGGCGCCCCCGTGGCGCGCCTGCTGGGACTAAATGGCCGGGGAGGGGGCATCTTCTGCCTGTTCTACCTGGCCAGCGGGGCGCTCGCGGGTCTGGGCTACGCGATAATCAATCCGGACAGCCTGGGCGGGGCGGTCGGCGCCTCGGGCGCGGTCTCGGCGCTGATGGGCGCGGCCGCGCGGATCATGGACTATCGCGGAGAGGTCGGGCCCATCCTGGGGCCGCGCGTGATCTCGCTGGGCCTCGGCTGGCTGGTGGTGAACCTGGTCATGGCGGTCACGGGCAGCCTGCTTGCCATGGGCGCGACGGGCGTCGCCTGGGAGGCGCATCTGGTCGGCTTCGTCGTCGGCGTTCTGCTGATCGGTCCGTTCGCCCGCTGGGCCGGTCCGCCAGCTCAACCGGAAGCGTGAGCGGTTGTTCTTATAGTTTAAGAGGTTGAAGCGGCTGATCCCCCATTGATCCTGCGGCTTCTTTGCGAGACCCTCGTTCTTCAAAGAACAAGGGAGAAGCGCAGTGCTGGTTTCTCAGATCCTCAAGGACAAGGGTGATCTCGTGTTCACGGCCTCCCCGCAGGAGACCGTCGGCGCCGCGGCGGCGTTACTTCATACAAGACGGGTCGGGGCCATGGTGGTGGTCGACGACAAGGAGGCCGTGGTCGGGATTCTCTCCGAGCGCGACATCGTGCGGGTGATCGCCAAGGAGGGGGCTTCGGCCCTGTCCAAGCCGATCGCCGGCTGCATGAGCTCCAACGTCGTGTTCGCTCAGCCCGACGAGTCGATCGATACGCTGCTCGAGCGCATGACCGACCGCCGCATCCGCCACCTGCCGGTGGTGAAGGGCGAGCGCCTGGCCGGGATCGTCTCGATCGGCGATCTGGTGAAGTACAAGATCAGCGAAGCCCAGGCTGAGGCCGATGGGCTCAAGGCCTATATCTCGGCTGGGTGATCACACTCTCTATGGGGCGCTCCTTATATAGAGAGCGCTCTATATAGAGAGAGGGAAGGGGATCACCCTTCGATCAGCTCGGCGCCGACGCCCTTGGCGGCGTCGGCCACGCTGTAGCCTTCCAGCACCGCGGCCGTCGCGTCGCGTGCGCGCAGCAACGCCTCGCGCAGGGCGCAGGTCGCCAGGTCCCGGCAATCCTCGCAACGGCGGAAGGCCGTGCGGCTGACGCAGGGCGTCAGGGCCAGCGGGCCGTCGACCAGACGGATGATCTCCGCGAAATTGATCTCGGCGGCGGGACGGCCCAGCACATAGCCGCCGAACTTGCCGCGTCGGCTGACCACCAGGCCCTCACGCGACAGGGACAGAAGAATGGCTTCCAGGAACTTGCGCGGAGCATCGGCGCGTTCGGCCAGTTCGCCGGCCGTCACCTGCCCGTCTTCGCGGGCCAGCTCGATCATCGCGCGCAGGGCGTAACGCGCCTTCTGGGACAACATGGACGCCAGCTACCTTATATAAGCGCCGCGCACTGGCGACGCTTTCAGAGTGCTCAGCCTTCTGAGGGAGGCGGGGCCGCGATGCAAGTCCCGCGTCACAGCGTTCATGCACAGGGGAATAGGCCGTCTGGGGATGGAATCGCGATTCCCCGCTTGCCGGGTGGGAAATCGACCTCTAGAAGCCGCCCCTCGCTTCGGGGCCACGGCCCACCGGACGAAAGCAAGACCTTCGGGCTTGCGTTTCTGAAAGTGGATCGCTAAGTTCCGCAGCCTCAATCGAATCTCTTCTGACTTACGGCGCTCCCAAGCGGCGCGCCTCGGTCACCTTTTGCGCTCTGAAGTGGCTCTGGCCTCCAAGAAAACAAAAGTGAAAAGGTTGGTTGACCTGGGAGTTCTGCTTCGTTAGAAGCCGCCCTCCAAGAAATACTGAAGAGGTTCGCAAGGGCTTCCAAGTATTTCGATCCAGGAAAGCTTCGAAGTTTCTTCGAAAAATAGCTTGACTGGTTTCGGTGGTTTCTTTAGAAGCTGCCGGCTCTGCCGAAGACCT